>CAYMXS010000021.1:0-35196 GCA_964394465.1 uncultured Thermoplasmata archaeon
GGATTATCATCATCACTACTTAAATCTTGACGAAATTTTTTGCAGACAATACACCGCACCAACTGGCACCGAAATGTATGAAAACAGGTTTATCTGTCTGTTTTGCACGTTCTAATCCCTCCTCATAATCGTGCCAATTTATCCCCGAGGTTTCAGCGGCTTCAACGACTTGGTCAGTTTTATGATATACACCAGTGATGGCTGAAATGATCAGTACCACCGTCAAAACGACCAGAAGTTCTTCCCCGATCTTAGAGAACATCATCTTTATCATACCATCACCTAAGCCCAATAATACGATTTTGGTCCTGTATCCATATATAGATCATCTAGAAAGATTGTTATAGTCCAAGCTTAAATAGGTCTAACGATGGGCTATTTCGACGACATCATCGATGAGATAATCGACGGAAAGGTAAAGTCCCCAGATGACCTTCAGAAGGCGAAGATACGGCTGTGTAGAGAGTACAGTCGTGACAAGTTACCGAAGAACGCAGAGATCTTGGAGAGGGTCGATGAAAGGGACGACGTATCCAGAGACGATGTTCTGCACGTACTCCAGAGAAAGCCCATGAGGACGAAATCCGGAGTTGCAGTCATAGCGGTCATGACGTCCCCGGCGGAATGCCCACACGGAAGATGTAAGATGTGTCCGGGTGGGCCAAGGGACAAAGAACCTAGCCCTCAGTCTTACACTGGAGAGGAGCCGGCCGCCCTGAGAGGCGCTAGGAATGAATACAGCCCGGAAGAGCAGGTGAGGGATAGGTTAGAGCAGTATGACGCTATTGGCCACACGACCGATAAGATAGACATGATCGTCATGGGAGGTACGTTCCCCTCCAGGGATTGGAGTTATCAGAAGGATTTTGTCAAAGGATGTCTAGACGCCCTGAACGATGAAGAGTCTAGTACTTTAAAAGAAGCGCAGAAGATCAACGAGACCTCTGAAAAGAGATGTATAGGACTCACCATAGAGACCAGACCGGACTACTGCAAGGAGAAGGAACTGGAGCGGATGCTGACCTTGGGAGCTACGAGGGTCGAGATAGGTGTCCAGAGCACCAAAGATAGACTTTTGAAGAACATAAACAGAGGGCACTCCGTGAAGGATTCAGTGGAAGCTACGAGACTGGCCAAGAAGAAGGGTCTCAAGGTCTGCTACCACATGATGCCTGGACTCCCTGGCTCTTCGAGAGAAGAAGACCTAGAAGATTTCAGAAACCTGTTCAAAGACGACAGGTTCAAACCGGACATGCTGAAGATATATCCTACGTTGGTCGTCAAGGGCACCGAACTCTACGATATGTGGAAAGAGGAGGAATACGAACCGTATTCCACAGAAGAAGCCGCGGAACTCATCGCGGAGATAAAGGCTTCTGTTCCAAGATACGTCCGGATCCAGAGGGTCCAGAGGGATATCCCCTCACCTCTGGTGGACGGTGGTGTCAAGAAGAGCAACCTGAGGCAGTACGCGAGAAAAGAACTCGAAAGAAAAGGGTTGACCTGTGACTGTATCAGATGCAGGGAGGTCGGTCATTCAAAGAAAGAAATCGATCTTCGGGAAGCGGAGATAAACACGACAACTTACAACGCTTCAGAAGGAACGGAACATTTCCTGGAGATAGGCTCTAGCGATATAATCGCGGGCTACGCAAGACTTAGGGTCGAGCCGGAGGCTATGCCCACGATAAGAGAACTGAAGGTAGTCGGCTCCATGACACCTGTTGAGGAAGAAGGAGAGGACTATCAGCACTCTGGTCTGGGAAAAAGATTGTTGAAAAGGTGTGAGGAATTAGCGAGTGAAGAGGATAAAAAGGTGAGGGTCACGAGCGGTATAGGAGCCAGGGAATACTACAGGAAGAACGGATACAGATCGAAAGGCCACTACATGGTCAAATCACTCTAAAACGCAAAATCTCACATTATTGCCTTGAATCTGCCCCTCTCGGGTTCGTAGACCTCGTCCAGCTTTCTGAACTTCTCCACCATCTCATCTAAAGAATCAAAACTCGATCTCTCCTGCAGCTTTTCTATATCATCCAAGTCGAAGGAATCCATCTCTTCGGTCAGGACCCTGGCCATTATCGTGAGTCTTTCTCTCTCGCTGTTACCGTTCTTTCCCTCTTTAACGGCCTTAGAATAGATCGATTCCTCTTTCTCCTCCATGACCAGGAGCTCTCCCCCTCTTATCTTGGCGTTCACTTCACCGATCATCTCGGCTGCCTCTTCTTGAGAAGTGGTCCTGTGGATTATCCGCAGTTTCTCTATCTTCAACCTCTTCCCACAGTAGTTGCATTTCGTCGTCTTCTTAGATAGGTCTACCGTCCTAGCGTTGCGACAGTTGGTACATACCACTACACCGTACTCCTTCCCCATCTATCTCATCTCTCTTTATTCGTCCTTATTTATTCTGGATATAGAGCAGAACGCTCATGGCGCAGCCGTACTCGTCCTCTTCAGCTTTCACGGTACAGATCCTCGACTCTATATCCTTTACCGCTATATCTCGAGCGTCGCCCATCTCGACTAACTTATCCTTAAGTTTTTTTCTTATCTCCACTTCGAGTACCTCAGGGTCTTTACAATCCGTGGAAGCGACGTGTTCAACCACGTAACCTCCCTCGTCGTCTTCCCTGAAAGCAGAAGCTATCCCGGCTCCCAGGACTTCACCGCTCCCGGTGTTTCTAGCCATGACACACGGATAGAAGCCTCCTCTCTTCAGGTGGGGAGGTACATCTTCATTCTCTACTATACCTTTGGGCAGAACTGATGAAACACTCACCAGGTTGTATTCTCCGACATCCGCATCCAGCATGGCCCTATCAACGGCATTGAGTCGAGAGTTACTGCTCCGTCCAGTACCTTTCTTCATTACGAATCTTTCCGGTTTTACAGGGAGGATCATGTTACCTAACAGTTCAAAGTAAGAACGGTGAAATATATACTTTGGTCAACTTCCCCAAATCCAATATTTTATTTATGAGGTCGAAAATTACCTTACTATGCTCCTGCTGATACCTTTGATAGCGCTGGCCGCGATCGTGATCTTGATATTCGTGGTCTGGTTCGTCTGGAATCTGATCAAACTGGTCGTCTTCCTGATATTCATCGCTATACTGATCGGGGCAATCTGGTTCTTGGGTGGCTTCGAAACACTGTTAAATGGGATGATATGGCCGTCTTTAACGACGGTTCTGTAGTCACTTAAAAGAGAGTGATAGGATGGAAAGACCCATCGTCCAGATGTATACCGGAGAGGGAAAAGGTAAGACCACAGCCGCTCTAGGATTGGCTCTAAGGGCCTCAGGTCATGGGATGAAAACATTGATAATCCAGTTCCTTAAGACCAGGGAGAGCGGTGAGAGGAAAGCGATAGAGAAAATTCCGGAGATAGATATCGAATCATTCGGAACCGGAAAATTCATCGTGAAGGGAGAAACCAGTGAAGAAGATAGAAAAGAAGCGAAAAGAGGTCTAGAAAGAGCGGAAAAGGCTCTTCAAGGGGAAGAGTGGGACCTTTTAGTTCTAGATGAGTTGAACCTGGCTCTCTATTACGACCTGGTTTCCACGGCAGAGGTCTTAGGGGTCATAGAAGAAGCCGTTGAAACGGAGATGATAATCACTGGGAGGAAGGCAAAAGAAGAACTGATAGAGACTGCGGACCTCGTAAGCGAAGTGAAGGCCGTGAAGCATCCCTACGATGGTGGATTAGAAGCCAGAAAGGGTATAGAGTATTAGCTGTATCTTTCGTACTTCCCTTTTTTGTGCTCATCCCTCAACTCGTGATAGTGCTCCGCGTTCTCCTTCGTCTTCTCGATAAGGCTTTCATCTCCCTCTTTGACCACTTCCGCCGGGACACCCATGGCTATGCTGTAGGGCGGTATCTCCGTTCCAGACGTTACGAGAGCGTTGGCCCCTATGATACAGCCCTTTCCGATGACTGCACCACTGAGAACGGTCGAGTTTATTCCAACTATCGTCTTCTCACCGACATCGCAGCCGTGAACCACGGCCCCGTGTCCGACGGATACGTCTTGCCCTATATGGGCACTGTTTTCCGAGTCTACGTGAACCATAGCGAGGTCCTGTATGTTCGTCCCTTCATCTACCGTTATGGAGTTCTGATCCCCTCTAAGAACAGCCTTGTGCCAGACGCTGCACCCTTCTTTCAGCGTTACGTCCCCTATGATGGTAGCGTCCTCGACGACGTAACAGGATCCGTGAACCTCTGGAGACAGATCAATCCCTCATGATCGATAAATTTAAGGATATCTCTACTCCGCAGACCCTTCAGAGATGGAGACCCTTTCGGGGAAGTGGCTCAGGATGACTATGTCTCCTATCGCATTGACCCATCTGAAGGGAACGTTCACACTCTTTGAATCTTCGACTAAGAGAGGATTGGTATCTCCTACGAACAGACCGTTGACCTTGCCTTCTTCAAGGTCCATTACGATGTTGTTGATCGTTCCCAAGAACATACCTTTCTTCGTGTAAACCTGTATACCTATGAGTTCAGATGCCTCTTCTAACATATCAATCGCTACCCGAAATGATTTAACAATTTAAATCTTTTTTGCCTCTTATCACCAATTTAGAGTGAAAACCGTTATAAGTTGTCATACATATATTATAGGAGTAGAAAGAATAAGATGAAGAGAGACAAAGAGGAAAAGGAAGAGAAGGAAGGTCTTCTCCAAAATAAATTCTTTATAGTGATAGTAGTTTCGATAGTGGTGATGCTGATCGGGACTTTTCTGGTCCTCAGCGGCTTCAATTCAATCACGAGCGTCTTCGATGACCTTACATCTACAGACCCGGACCAGCACTCCAGTCCAGATGTTTCCCAAGTGGAGGACAAAACGCTCAGCGGCATGTGGAGGATCGCGATAGGCCTGATACTGATAATCGGAGGGGGTTTTACAGCCTATATAATCTACATCTCGAAGATAGTGGAGAAAGGCTCTGACAAACTGAGCGAGGCCTTGAAGGGAAGAAGGGGTAGAGAAAGGATAATGATCAAGTGCAGGGAGTGCGGCGAACTCAACCCAGAAGAAGCAAAATACTGCAACCAGTGCGGTGAAGAGCTGTAGAAAAATACGTCAGACAAAACTCTTTATCTTCTTCAGATAATCATCAGCTAAAACGTCCCAGTCATATTCCTCGACTACAGAGGGGTCGACATCTCTTGTAAGTGCCCGGGCTAGCTCGCCCAAGAACTGTTCATCCGTCTTGTACTTGTAGACGCCCTTGTCTTCGCCCAGGTCATCCTCTACAGTTGGCATGTTCTTGCTGAGGACAGGAACGCCGCAGGCCAGATAGGTCAAAACTTTACTGCCCATGGTCATGGTGTTCATCTTTATCGGTTTTCTAGGATTGAGTCCTATGTCCATTGCGGAGATGTAGGGCGCCAGTTCCTCATACGGTATCTGGCCGGTGAAGACAACGTCTTCTTCTATCCCAAGTTCTCCAGCTAGGGCTTCAAGTCTTTCTGAATAGTCCGTATGTAGACCGGGACCAACGAGCAAAAGCGTCGCGTCGGGGTATCTTCTTTTTATCGTCGGGAAGATCTCAAGTATGTGCTCCAGGTCGAGCCAGGATTCCAGTGAACCGGCATACCCCAGGACCGGCGAAGAAAGGTCATAAACGTCCTCTACTGATGTACTGTCGACCGGCTTGATAATATCGGTATCTACACCGTTGGGCACCACTTCCACCGGTATATCGGTCTTAGAAGTCAGATAATCCCTGAAGTTCTCGGTAGGCGTTATAAGTCCCTCGGCCTTTTTTAGATTGAAAGTGGTTATCCAGGAGGCGAACCTCTCGGCCGCTAAGTCCATGGGACTGGAATAATAGGCCTTAGCACTCTCGGGAAAGTGATCTAGATAGTCTATGATGATCGGCACCTCCTGAAGACTGGCCAGGCCGCCTGGTATTATGTTAGAGGAAACTATAGCATCGTATTTCGGGGCGATCTCCCTTAATACGGCCCCGTGATGCCAGAGATTGTTAAGATAGTAGTGTTTGACGTCGGTGCAGGGGGCCCGATCCATATCTATCAGTTCACAGGCCGTCTCCCTCTTCTCCTCGTCGAATAATTTGAAGTGACAGACATCTACGTCTATGCCAGAACGTTCGACCAGCCTGTCGAATATGAAGTTGAGACGGTTGGGGACCGGATGACCGGTCCAGTCCGTGGTCGGGATCACCAATAATCTCATGGTCTTTAGCCCATAATAACTGTTCTTTAAGAGTATTTATTATTTTAGCCTGAAGCACTGAAGGTCTGAGGCCGCTTCTATAGAGATATCTACTCTCTTCTCTATACTCTCAGCCACTTCTTCGATCATCTTCTCTACATCTGGATAGAAATGGATCAATACACACCTTTCCACTTTTTCATCCATGCCTTGTAGAAGAGAGACCAAGTTCTCCGGCCTCATATGTTCTACGGCCTCTCTATCAGAATCCTTAGGCTTCACTCCTTTTTTCTCTCCGTCCTCAAGATCGGGGAGCGACAGTTCGGTCACTAGAAGATCGACTCCCTCTACGGCTCTCGCTATGTTTTCACTCGAAGAAGTATCGCCAGTGTAAGCCATCCTCGTGTTCCCTTCCTGGATGATATATCCCTGACTCTCTTCTATATGATCCGTTTCGAACGTTTTGACATGCAGGTCGGATTCGTTTTCTATGACATCTTCTGTCAGCCCGTACTCGAAGCCCTCTCCCTTGTTTAAAGGATAAAAAGATAAGTCCGTATCTTCGTATTCACCCACAGACCTCAGTAATTTCTTCACCCGCTTTTTCGTTTTCAGAGGACATATGACGTCGTACTCCGCTCTTCCAGAACTGAGGAGTGAACCTTTGGTGAGCGAAGGTATATCCTGTATATGGTCGAGATGTGAATGTGTGAGACAGATCAGATCTATATCTTCCGGCCTTAGACCGGCCTCGGCCAGTCTTAAGGGTACGGCCATACCGCAGTCTAGGAGGATGTTCACATCTTCAGTCTGCACCAGTATGCCCGACTGTGCTCTCCCGGGTATCGGTATTCCTCCAGATGTGCCTAGGATCGTGACTTTCATATCTCAGGCCCCTTTTTCAAGTCCTAATAGTTCTCCATGAACCATTCGACGGTCTCTTCTATACCGTCTTCCAATCCTACTTTAGGTTCATAGCCCAGTTCCTCTTTTATCTTGTCTATCTCCGCATAGTTCCTGTATATCTCTCCACTCCTCGCATCTCCGTATATCGGCTCTGGAACCTCGACTTCATGCTTTTCCAGTTTGTCCTCTATCAAGTCGTACAGCTCGTTGATGCTGGTCTCCCTTCCGGTGGCCACCTGGAACAGTTCGTACTTCTGATCCAGCTGTTCTACACAGGCCAGATGGAGCGCCTGCGAGATATCTTCTGTATGTATGAAATCTCTGGTCTGTCCGCCGTCACCGTATATGGTGGGCGTTTCACCATCGATAATCTGCTTGATGAATTTGGAAACGACGCTGCCCTTGTGCCAAGATTTTGGCCCGTACACGTTGGAGAACCTGAGCGCTACAGTTTCGAGTCCATGACTGCCGGAATAAGCGCTGCAGTAGCCCTCGCAGGCCAGTTTGCTGGCACCGTATGGCGCCATGGGCTGAGGAACTTTACCCTCGTGGATGGGCATCTCCTGTTCTCCGAGAGGGGCCGCAGAAGACGCCTGGATAAAACGGTCGATGTCCTCATCCAATCCGTGCTCGAGAAGGTTGATCGTCCCTTCGATGTTGATATCAGCATCTCTCATCGGCTCTTCGATGGAGTCTATCACGCTGGTCTGGGCGGCCAGATTTATGATATAGTCAACGTTTTTCACCGCCTCGTCCACGGCCTCTTCATCCCTTATGTCTCCCTGGATGAATGTGACCCTCTCTTCTGTGTAGCCCTTGACCCCTTGAAGATATTCCAGCTTTCCCACATCGAGGTTATCCAGTACGGTCAGGTACCAATCAGTCCTCTCTAGAAGGTACTCAACAAGGTTTGTACCGACGAAACCGCATCCTCCAGTTATCAAAGCTCTTTTCATTGTACAGAATCCTATGACCAACTAGTATTAGTATTTCCTGATTGTCGAGCTATCTAAAAGGGACCAGGTCAGACTTCAACTTCACTTCTCTGTCTTCAAAAGAGAGTCCGTATACCTCGGTTCTGGGCTTCTCGGAGTAGATGCAGACCGTGTCTTCCACCATATCAAGTCCATAGACTCGATCGGTACCCATCTCGATCTTGTCGAGAAATGAAAGCGTCTTCGGCGCTATACCTACCATGGAATGACCGTCTTCCTTCCAGTCGGCTATAACTTCTCCCAAAGAAGAGGCTATATCCTCACCGTATAGGGACTGTAGAGTGTCAAAGCTGAGCAACACCGTGAATGGCTTCTTCGAGCCACTGAGCTCGTACTCCAGTATCTCTCTCTTCAGCTCTCTCGCAAGTTCATTACCGTCTATCTCTTTGCTGTTCTTCTCTGCCTCTATCTCTCCGTGCTGCAACACCAGAAGATTGTCCATCTTATCTTCTGGCAACGACCTAGATATCATATGTCTGAACGTTGCGGCGCTCGTTCCAAAAGGAGGCAGAACGATGGTCCCGCGGTCCAGTAAACATGAGTTCACGACGATACCTTCCATTAGAGTTTTCAGGGCTATACTCGGAACATGCCCTTCTACCTTTAACAAGTTGAATCCGGGGGCCTTCAACCCCCCAAGTTTTTCATCGATGTCTTCAAAGCCGGTGGAGATGAAGCCCTCCTGTTCCGTCAGTCGTGGCTCGATGCCAAGCTCTTCGGGCAAACGGAGTTCACTTTCGATCACCCGGAACCTTCCATCTTCAAGGGTGTACAGCTTTTTAGCCGATGTATTGCTTACAGAGCTTCCCTTCAGCTTGACGATATCCAGCTTCCTGATCTTCCTTCCTTTGAATGTATCTCTTGAGAGTTCGACGATCCCATCAACGATGAAGTCCATCTTTGTTTTTCCCCGCTCTTCGGATATGATCAGCAGGTCCGTTCCGCTCTTCTCACACAGGTCCTGCTGGAGCGTATCTATCAATCTCTCTTCAGGTATCCCATAATGCTCGCTCAGGGCCTCGATACTGTCGATTATCACCAAACATTTCTTGGGCGAATACCTCTTCACCAGGTCATAGGCTCTCTCCAACTCCGGCAGTGTCTTACCGATCTCTAGAACGAATTCGTTCTTCAGCTTATCGTTCAGTTCGTCCTCATCGGCTATGATCTCTCCTCTCTCAACCTTTCCCTCCAGTTTCTCCAGGGCCTCTTTCTCCACGCCCTTCCTTTCCTCCTCCAGTTCATATATACTGTTCAAGAACTGTCTAGCTAAGAATATCTGACTCTGTTGGACCTCTTCCAGTGATACGGCCTCGATCAACTCCTCGGAGTAGAAATTATCCAGTAGATTCCTAGCGTCTTCAAGTATCTCCTTCTTCCTCATCTCGTCCTGGAGCCAGGGGAACTGACGGTAGAGGCTTTCCTCGCTCGTCCGTATCGAGATGTATTCGGTCCTATAGGCCCCGTACAGACCCTCCATCGCCTGGACAGCGAAGGTGGACTTTCC
Organism: uncultured Thermoplasmata archaeon; assembly: GCA_964394465.1. GTDB lineage: Archaea > Thermoplasmatota > Thermoplasmata > Halarchaeoplasmatales > Halarchaeoplasmataceae > CAYMXS01. The sequence goes on from CAYMXS010000021.1 coordinate 9,609, forward strand.
ACTGCCCGGTTCCCCCTTTATAAGAAGCGAATGCCCTTCTTTGTCGGAGAGATAATATTCTATCTCCTTCGGAATCGAGTCTCTTCCTTCCATACCTATAACTCCGGATTACATCCCTTGTAGTAATAGATACGGCACTCAGGTATAATAGTAATTTACGATAATAGTACTATATTTTATTATAAGGATTGAAATCAGAGATTGGTAAACCAGAAAGAAAAAGTGTTCACATCTCAATTTCGCCGTTTTCCTTGAGCTTCTGGATCGTCTTCTCCCTCTTCTCTTCCAGCTTTTCCTCGTCCTCAAGTTCCTTCTCGACGGCCTTGTTCTGCTTCTCCAGCCTCTTAAGTCTCTCCAGTTCTTCCTGCTCCTTCTCCTTCTTAAGCTCGATTATCTTCCCTTTCATGTCCATGGCTCTCTGGTGATAGTAGTCCGCTCGTTCCTTTATCTCGACGAACCTCTGGTGGTTGTTATCCGCTTCGTTGGAAAGATCGTTGACCTCCTCGTAAAGCTCTTGAACCTTCTGGTGATATTCCTGAGATTTGTTGGAGTATTCGACCACTTTTTCGTGTTCCTGGTCCGCCTTTTCGAACAGTTCGTCTATCTTCTCATCGAGGCCTTCGACTTCGTCGATTATCTCGTTCTGTTCATCTAGAAGTTCTCTTTTCTCGTCGAGCTCGGCCTTCTTCTGTCTCAGTTCATCTAAAAGCTCATTCTCCTCCTCGACCGAAAGAGAAGAGGTCTGATGCTCCATCTCCAGTGCTTTTATCTCGCCCTCCAAGGCGTTGACCTTATCCGCCAGATTCTCCTCTATCTTGTCACGCTTATCCTTCTTGAATTCTATGAGTTCCTTGGCTCTTCTCTGCAGGTCGTCCCTCTTCTCCTTGTGTTCCTTGGCCTTCTGGCCCAGTTCGTTCCTCTTCTCCTTGTTCTCGTTGAGCTCTTCCAGTACCTTCTGCTTCTCCTCGTTCAGTTTGTCCCTCTCATCGCGGTAGAAATTGGCTTCCTCGTTGAGCTCGTTCCTCTTGTCTATAAAGCGCTGGAATTTCTCTTCGGCCTTCCCGATCATCTCTGGGTCGAGGTCCTCTTCTTCCTCTGCCATCGCTTCTCAACCTGTGTTCATCGTAGGTCTAAATCAGTTATAATATTTTCCCTTTTGAAGGTCAAATAAGACGAAAATTATCGTACAGCCTGGGCGCCTCTCTGTAGAGCTTCTAGGTTCATCTCGACGTGTTTCTCCGGGAACTCGGCCTTCACGGTCTTCTTCAAGGCCTCTAGATCTATCTCGTCCACCACGCCGGCTATGGCCCCTAAAAGTACGACGTTGGCCGCCTTCGACGTGGCTATGTCCTCCGCTATCTCACCGGCTGGTACCTTGTAAACATCCCCAGATATATCCGGGACGGAATTCACTCGCGTTGAGTCCACGATGAGACAAGAACTCATTTTCGCTGTCTCTTCCCACTCATCCAGGGTCTTCTGATAGAGGACCAAAAGGTAGTCCGGTACATCGATGGTGAGCTCGTTGACCTCCTCTTTGTCGGCTATAACGTCAGAGTAGGCGATACCGCTCCTCACTGCGGCGGAATAAGAACGTCTTTGGACCACGTCGTAGCCCTGCTCGATGGCCAGTGACTTACCCAATATACTTCCAGCTAGAACGGTGCCTTGACCGGCCCATCCACCGATGCGTATCTTCATCATCTGGGCTCACCTCCCTGCTCCTCTATCTGCCTGTAGATCTCTTCGGTGAGTTCGGGTTTATCCTCCTTGACCAATCTTCCAACGTAGATCTTATCTTCCTCTTCCCTGTCTTCGGTCGTGTTCTCCTTGTACCACTGGAGCATCTCTTTTCCGTCCATCTTCATCTTCTTACCCTGCCTCGTAGGGCATTGAGTCATGACCTCGATGAAGGAGAAGCCCTTTGTATCTATAGCTTCCTCTATCTCGGAGATCAATTCTTTCATGTGGTAGGTGGTCCATCTGGCTACGTGAGAGGCTCCGGCCGCTTTCACTACCTTAGCCGCTTTAAGACCCGAGGCGGGATTTCCATAGGGTGTCGTAAGGGTCTTCTCGCCGTGTTCTGTCGTAGGTGCGACCTGGCCTCCAGTCATGGCGTAGAGACCGTTGTTAATCATCAGAACGTTCAGGTCGATGTTGTTCCTAGCTCCGTGAAGCAGATGGTTGCCGCCTATACCGGCGCAGTCGCCGTCGCCTGAAACGACCATGACTTCCAAGTCACGGTTCCCGATTTTCACGCCCGTAGCGTGTGGAATGGCCCTACCGTGAGTCGTGTGTAACGTGTCCACTCTCCAGTGAGGGGAAGGTATCCACGCCGCGCAGCCTATACCGCTGACCGCCACGACGTCGTCCTTCTCAACTTCGCTGTTCTCAACGGACCTGGAAAGTGCGTTCAAGACCATACCTCCGCCGCAGCCGGGACAGAAGGGCGAAGGATGTCTCCTGATGTATTTTTCCTTTATATCTGAGGCCTTAATCATCCTATCACCTCCTTTATCTCCTGGTACACCTGCTCTATCGTGGGTAATGAATTCAGCCTGTCGTACACGTGAAGGTTTTCTGAGCCGACGCACCGTTCTACCTCCATCCTGTAGCCACGGAGCGAGAGTTCAGCCAAAAGGATCTCGGAGTTCTCACCTATCTCCTTCAGCCTATCTTCCGGGCTGGGCCACATAACCTTCGGTCTGAAGAAGCCCACATCGTGTCCTTCTTCGCGGGCCCTTTTAACGGCGCCTTTGACCGGCCTGGACATCGAGCCGTAGGAGACAACTACAAGGTCCGCATCCTCCACGTTGTTTTCCTCCCAATCCTCGATATCTTTTCTATTGTCTTCTATCTTTGCAACGAGTCTTCTAACAAGGTTATCCTGGGCCTCGTAGCTCGATGTATCTCTGGTCCCGTCCCCCAGATGTGTGGAGCCCGTTACCAGCAACTCGTGACCTTCTCCGAAGTTGGGCATCGGAGGTACATGGTCCTCTCTATCCGTGTCGAAGAACTCGTTTTCAGATGCTTTCGGTCTTCTTCTCTCCACCTTCTCCACATCCTCAGGGATCTTCACTTTCTCTCTCATGTGTCCCACGCCCGCATCGGCTATTATAACGACCGGTGTCCTGTATCTGTCCGCTAGATTGAAGGCTCTCACGGTAAAATCGAACATCTCCTGTACGGAGTTGGGCGAAAGTGCTATGACCTCATAATCACCTTGACTGCCAAAGCGGGACTGCATGACGTCGCCAGTACCGGGTTTGGTCGCCTGCCCAGTCGATGGTCCGGCCCTCTGAACGTTCACGAGGACGCAGGGCGTCTCCGTCATTATCGCATAGCCCAGGTTCTCCTGCATGAGTGAAAAGCCGGGACCACTCGTCGCGGTCATGGTCCTCAGACCGGTCCAGGATCCTCCCGTTACGGTGGCCATGCTGCCGATCTCGTCCTCCATCTGGATGAAGCGTCCTCCGGCCTTCGGCAGTTCCTCGGCTAAGTGGTTCATGATCTCGGAAGCCGGTGTGATCGGATAGGCCGCATAAAGACCTAGATCGGCGGCTAAAGCACCCTCGGCGCAGGCCTCGTTACCCTCTAAAAAGTGTTCGCCAGGTTCCTTCATTCTTCTTCCTCCTCTACCTCTATGGCAAAATCAGGGCAGTACAGTTCACACCTTCTGCATACGATGCACTCGTTTTCCGCTATAACTTCTGGAAAGTAATTGTTGTATTGATTCAAGTCGTCAGACTGACCTAAAACGTCTACGGGACAGAACTCTATACAGATACCGCAGCCGGTACAGAGCTCCCTATCGATGGTTATCTTTACTCTCTTCGACATCATACCATGGGGGCGAAAACTCTCCATGATATAAAACTTTTCGAACTTTACAGTCCTATTTTGGAGGCCACTGCCTCTCAGGGGTTTGTCTAGACTGGTCATGGCGTCTCTGAGAAGCTGGCACGACTGGATCGCTCTCGGTCCCGCATCTCTTGCACCTCAACCTTCCTTTATCCATGTAACTGGCTATATTATAGCCACAATTGGGGCATACATAACCGACGGTCACCCCCGCGGTGAGTGTTCCCTCTTCAGGTTCGTGCTGCTGTCCCGTCTTGACCTCTTGCTCACTCTTGAGCGGTGTTCCCAACCAGTGGAAGGCCTCCTTCGTGAAATGATAGGTATAGTAAACGCCTACAGCCATCCAGAATAGTATCACTATGGATATGTAGACGTCGTAATTTGGTATATCGAATACCTCACCCGGGACCGAGAGATAATCCCAGGCAAAGTGAAGTAATATAGCGGAATGTAACCCATCCTTCGTAAAGAGATAGCCAAAGGCAAGACCCGCGATAAACGTGGGTATGAGTTTATAATAATCCCAGCTTCCCAGATGTGCCACGGCAAACAGTAAAGACGATATAAGGATCGGGACCACCACGAACCTCTCTTTGAAATCGAATCCACCCCATAGATATCTCCAAAGTTTTTTTCTGCCTTTCATGACCCCATAGATAAGCATCGGAACGCCAAGGAAAGCCACCCTGATGACAAGCTCTTCCCAGACCGCCGCCCTAGCCAATGTGTACAGAATGACCCAAAGTGCCTGCTGACTCAAGCCGGAAGAACTCGGCGAACCGCCGGCAGCATGGACTATCATGTAATATATCTGGGTTATGAACATCAGAGCCGTGAAGATAGCCGTCAATCTGAGAAGAGGACTTTCAAGATTGGAAGAATCCTTACCCGGTTTACTTGCAAAGTCCTTGAAGAACAAGATAAAGGGTTTCAAACCCTGGTATAACAGCAGAAAGAAGGCGCCGAGTATGGCGGAGACCAGTCCTATGAAATAGACAGCGAAGGTGGTTCCCGTGATCTCCCACACTCCGATGGGGTCTATGAGAACCACATATAATATGGTGGAGTTCGTTTGGGTCTCTGGGAGGACAACGCCCACTGACCATATAAGTATAGCCGTGTTAAGAACAAGAAAGGCTAGGAATACGATGATGGCCGCTGTACTGAGTGAATTCTTGAAGAAGTTCAAGGCTCTACTTCCCGGAAGATCTCTCCCTCCTGAGGAAGAAGAAGCGGTATAGGAAAAACCGCAGTTGGGGCAATTGCCGTCGTCACTCATCTCGGTGCCACACCGTGGGCAGCGCATGGTTTTACATATTGAAGTGGGTATTAACTGTTTTCCTCTCTTGGGGTATCGAGCTCAGATAGCTCGTTCTTCGCCCTGTCTTTAAAAACCTTAGAACCGAGACGATCGAATATATCTACTGAATCCTCAAGATAGTCCTTCGCCCGATCGTGGTTACCCTTCATCTTATATATCGTACCCAGATCGAACTTGCACCTGGCCCTTCCGAACGGGACATCAGGTTCACTGTAATCCTTAAGACTCTCCTTAAAATGCTCTATAGCCTTGTTATATCTTCCCCTTTCCCTCTCGATCATCCCTTTAGTCCTCTCGCAGGCCGCTATACCAACCTGATGGTTGATCTTTTTGAGTATCCTCTGTGCCTTCTTCACTGCTTTAGAAGCTTTATCCGTTCTGCCTATATTGGCCAGGGCCTGAGCCCTGTTGAAATGGCCCCAGGCTGTGATCTTTTGATTACCGAGTTCCTCACCCACCGAGATGGTCTGTTCGAAATAGCCCAGCGCATCTTCATGCTCACCCCTTCTAAGATAGGTATCGCCGATATTGTTGTAGCATCTACCCATCTTCTTCTTGATACCCTCTTCCTGGTATATATCCAGGCTCTTCATCTCGAACTGGGTCGCTAGTTCGAAGTCGCCCTGATGAGCGTAGATAGCTCCGATATTCAGATACGCATCCGCCAGTATCTCCTCACGCTCCATCCTGTCCCCTATGACCGCCGCTCTACTGTAGTGCTTCAGTGCGTCATCTAGGTTTCCTTTCCTCCAGTCTATCAATCCGAGTCCGAGGTTGGACTTTGCCAGCTGCTCTTCGGACTCTATCTCGTTGGCGAGAGTGATAGATACATTGAAGTTTTTCTCCGCCTTATCGTACTCCTTGAACTCTTTATGTATGGTGCCTATCTTCCTGTGGACCCGGCAGAGCAGACTCTTTTCATCTTGGATAAGGTCTTTCAATTCTTCCCATGCCTTCAATGATTTTTTCCATTTGCTTATATCGAAGGAGTACTCCGCTATCTTTTCCAAGAGTTCCTTCTCTTTCTCCTCTTCGTCTTTGACTTCACCGCATCTTCTCAAAGCATCCAACGCTCTCTCGTAGTACTCGATAGATACGGCTATAGCAAGGCTCTTGGCACTCTCTTCTCCAGCCTTCTTAGAATAACGGTAAGCCTTATCATATATGTTGCCTTTATAAAAATGATCACTCAGGTCATAATAGTGCTCATCCAGTTCTTCAGAGTATACCTTTTCGAACTCCTTGCCTATCTTGTTGTGCATGACCCTTTTACGGCTCTTACCCATACTCTGGTATATATTGTTCCTTATCTGGACATGGGTAAAACGATATATCTCTCTATCTCTCTCCTCGACCTCTTCGATAAGATCCATAGCCATCAGTTCGTCCATTATATCCAGGAGTCTTACCACATCCATATCCATGGCGTCTTCCAGGACCTCGAAATCGAAGGTCGTTCCCATGGTGGCGGCGTATTCAACTAGTTTTCTTTTTTCCTTGTCCAGCTGGTCTATGCGCCTGGTTATAAGGTCCGTAAGAAGCTCCGGAGTTGTCAGTTCTTCTATCTCAGCCTTCGTAATACCGGCCCGCTCGTTCTTCTGTATGAGGCCCTCTTCTTCCCAGGACTCCAACATCTCCAGGGCGTAATCGGGATTGCCCTCGCTCTCCTGGTAGACCTTATCAAAGAACATCTCTGGGTAATCGTCCCAGTCCAGATAACCCTCTATGATCCTCTGTATGTTTCCCCGATCGAACCTGTCTAGCTCGATCTCGTTCCTCAGACCTTCCTCCCTCGTTCTGTCCAGTATCACCTCCAAGGGCAGGTCATCCTCCTCGGTCATCAGCTCTTCAGGTCTGTAGGTGCCAAGGATCAGAACTCGATGATCTGACAGGTTCCTGGCTAGGTGGTGTAAAAGATAAGAGGAGGACTCATCGAGCATGTGGAGATCCTCCAGGTAAAGTATAACCGGAGCTTCTTCAGAGAACCTCTGGAGTAGAGATGTGATCTTGGAAAAGAATATCTCCCGCTTGTCCGAGATAGATATCTCGAAATCTTCCATCTCATTGTCTTCCTCTGCGATCGCGGCCACACCTATATTTTTAGGTTGGGTTTTTATGTCTTCTTTATCAACACCGCCCCCTTTCTCCTTGATGTAGTCCTCGAAGGCCTCGATGAAGGGCGGGAATGGCTTCGGACTGTCGGTATAAAGGCATCTGCCCCTGAAGACCTTGAGATCTGCGTACTGGTTTTTTCCTTCCTTTATGAACTGCTCTATGACGTAGCTCTTCCCCACTCCGGCCTCACCGCTTACGAAAACGAGTCTTCCATCACCCTCCTTGACCGATCGTAGATGCTCGTTCAACTGTTCCAGTTCTTTCTCCCTGCCGATGAAAACTCCGTCAGTCCTTTCCAGTCTTTTTTGACCGTCCATCTATATGACCCTCTTCAATTCAGATACTATAAAGATTTACTTACCATATACCGAAAAAGAAGCTCTGTTATTTATATTTATCAGATTCGATGGGTTCTAGGTATTGAAGGCTAGATATTAAAGGAAAAAGAAAGGGTTTTTTATTTGATCTCACTAGGTTTGATCTTCTCGAGCTCTCCTTGTTCAAGCTTCTCCTCCAGACTGTCTCTCAGCCTGAACTTCTGGACCTTGCCTCTTCCAGAAACGGGCAGGCTGTCAGAGACTATGACGTACCTCGGCACTTTAGCGCTTGCTATCTCCCCATAGAGGAAATCGACTACCTCCTGGGGCGTTATGTTACCGTCTTCCGTTGGAACAACTGAAGCCGCTACGACCTCACCCAGCTCGTCGTCGGGCACTCCTACGACCGCAACTTCCTGTATGTGTGGGTGCTCGATGAGGTACTCCTCTATCTCTCTAGGATAAACGTTAAGACCGCCGACGATGACCATGTCCTTCTTCCTGCCGACTATCTTGACGTATCCTCTTTCGTCCATCTCCGCCAGGTCACCGGTGTGGAGCCAACCGTTTTCGATGGTCTGTTCGGTCTCTTCCGGCTTGTTGTAGTAGCCGACCATGACGTTGTATCCCTTGACCAAGAGTTCACCGGTCTCGCCTGGTTCCACTTCTTCTCCTGTATCATCGACCACTTTTATCTCCTGGTCCGGCATGACTCTACCGACGGTCTGGACTCTATCCTCAACAGAGTCGTCGAACCTGGTCATAGTCACACCGGGAGAGGCTTCAGTCAGCCCGTAAGTTATGGAAACGTTACAGCCCAGGTCGTTTATGACCGACTTCATCGTCTCCACGGGACAGCTGGAACCGGCCATTATCCCTGTTCTCAAGGAGTCGGTGTCGTAGTCCTCCTCCTTTACTACCTCTAGTTCCCTGATGAACATCGTTGGTACACCATGGAGCATGGTGGCTTTTTCCCGTTCCACGAGGTCCAATGCCTTGTGAGGCTCGAACTCGACCAGAGGTATCATGGTGCCTCCAAAGCTCACCATCAGTGTGATACTCATCACGTTGCCGAAACAGTGGCTGAGCGGGACTGGAATCACGAGCTTGTCATCCTCACTTGTATGCAGTATCTCGCCCTGGTCATGGGCGTTCTTGACTATCTGATAGTGAGTGAGTTGGACTCCCTTCGGTTTGCCCGTGGTTCCAGAAGTGTAAAGTATGAAAGTGACGTCGTCAGGTTCTGTCCCTCTTTTCCTCTCGATATATTCCTCGTTCTCCTGCCAGCCCTCGCCTTCCTCCAGGGCTTCATCGTAGGTGAATGAGTTGAAATCATCGGACTCACCGTCCAACAGTACGAGGGTATCCAGTTTGTCAAGACTTTCTTTCTTGTCCTCCAGTATATCCAAGAAATCGTACTTCCCGTATTCATCCGTAGTTATGACTGCCCTAGTATCGGAATCGTTGAACATGTACTCGATCTCGCCGCCCTTCAGCCATGGGTCAGTAGGAACGACCACGGCGCCTATCTTGGGTATGGCGAACCAAGCGACGATCCATTCAGGTAAGTTGGGAAGCCAGATAGATACCTTATCGCCCCTTCCTATACCTTTCTTCTGTAGGAAATTGGCCAACTTTTCGGCCTGTTCATCCAACTCTCTGTAACTTATCCTTCTACCGTCAAAGATGATAGCATCTTTATCTGGATGTTCGTCCGCTTTATCCTGCAAAAGCTGACCGATGGTAGTTTTAGTGTTCATGATTTGATACCTCACGTTAGGGGGAAGAAAAATTAGGGATATAAGTGTTATGATTTTACTCTATATATACGGTGAAGTCAAGGCGTCTTATGGCCGATCGCCACATAACCCGTGTGCCCCAAACCCTCGAAGGAGGGCCTTATCCCCTTCTCTGTCACGATCATATCACGCTCCATCTTCTCGAAGGCTTTTATGTCTATATAGTCCCGTTCCCTCAAAACTCTTACCGTCTGTTCTAATTGATTAGTGGAAGGGACGTAAGCACAAAAAGGAGAGCCCGGCTTGAGACTTTCTTCGGCCATGTCTAAAGCTTCCCAGGGCTCCGGGATATCCACCATGAACGCGTCCACATCCTTCTCCTCCACGTCCTTCGTTATGTCACCGTTCTTACCGGTCCAGCTTCTCTTCAGACCCAACCTTTCAAGGTTCCTCTCCGCCAATCTTAAAAAGTCATCTCTTATCTCGTAGCTGACCACCTTTCCTTCCTCTCCAACTCTTTGGGCCAGGACAGCCGCAAGTAGTCCGCTCCCCGCGCCTCCCTCTATGACCGTATCCCCACATCCTATGTCGCAGTAATGAGCCATCTGGCCGGCCATCTCCGGCTGTATCACTTGGGGTCCTCTATCTATCAGATCATCGGCGTTCTTCAGCGAGGGATCGAGAAGATAGTAAGTTGTATCCCCCAATTTGATCGAGGAACCCAACTCTTTCCCCTCTAACCTGCCGGTATCGATTATGCCGATGCCGGTTATCCTTTTCGTCTCTCCGTCCACTTCGCACAGACATATCTGATCTGGACTCCAGAGCACCACCTTTTCTCCTTTCTCTATCACGTGAGGACACCTTCTTCCTTCTTGTAACTGAACGGGTCTATAATACTTTAGGGCTGTATTCACTCATAACGCATTTATATTCCGTCTCGCTTAGGATTTTGTGATGTGGGGCCACCGCAAGAAGATGCTGTTCAAGTTCTCGGCCTACGGGTTCCTTAAGAATCTGAGGTTCTTCGAGCCCTTCCTCTATCTCTTCTTTTTAGCAAACGGTCTGACGTTCTTCCAGATAGGTATACTGATAGGTATAAGAGAGTTCTCCGTTTTTATTCTAGAGATACCGACGGGTATAATGGCCGACTTGACGGGTAGAAGAAGGGCCATGGCCACCGCCTTTGGATCCTACATCGTCTCTTTCTCCGTCTTCTACTTTTTCAGTTCCTTTCTCGTTTTCATACCGGCGATGTTCTTATTCGCGATAGGAGAAGCGTTACGGTCTGGAACTCACAAGTCCATGATAATGGAGCACCTAGACCAGGAGGGCATGGAGGACGAGAAGGTCGCGTACTACGGCAAAACAAGATCGGCTTCTAGACTCGGCTCTGCGATAGCTGCGGTCCTAGCCGGCGTTATAGTCTTCTTCTTCCAGAGCTATAACGTTGTGTTCCTTGTAACCCTCGTCCCCTATTCTTTGGGCTTCGTCCTGATGCTCACATATCCTAAAGAATTAGACGGGGAGATCTCGGAGAAGACGTCTTTGAAAGAGATGTGGGAGCACACCTCGGACAGTTTCAGACAGCTGTACGAGAACCTGAACCTTCTGCGGATGGTCCTGAACGCCTCGGTCTACGACTCCTTCTTCAAGGTCTCCAAAGACTACCTTTCTCCCATAGTCGAGGCCTTCGCATTATCCATCCCCTTTTTACTCTTCATAGACAACGTTCAGCAGAGAACGGCTATCTTGGTCGGTATCGTCTACTTCTTCGTCTACATGAACAGCTTCATCTCTTCTAGAAAATCTTCTGATCTGATGGAAAAGATCGGCAACATGGGCAGAGCTCTGAATATCCTCTATTTCATGCTAGCCGGCGCTTTCTTCTTGGTGGCGTTCTTCCTCCAGATAGACATCGTTCTGCTTTCCATACTGGCGTTTTTCTTCTTCTTCACCCTGTATAACTTGAGAAAGCCCATGGTCGTCGGCTACTTATCAGACAATATAGAGCCTCAGAAGCGAGCCACCCTGTTGAGCACACACAAGCAGGTCCGTTCTATAATAGGCATGGTCATAGCTCCCACACTCGGTTTCCTTGCAACCTACAGCATAAGCTATTCCTTCGCCTTCGGAGGCGTGGTCTTACTGGTTATAGTCCTGCTACTCCCGATAAGGACTGAAAAATGAGTTTTTCTGTTCGTAGTCTATACCTGGACCTTCACTAACTTGTATTCTCGGTAGCCCTGGAGCACCTTCATGTAGCCCTTCTCCTTTATCTCCTGGTCTAGGTCGTGGTCTCCGGTATCGGCCCTCAGATGCTCCGTCCTCTTCAGCTTGGTCGGCGTAGCCAGGATGAATATGTTGTCCAGACCGGCTCTTTTAACTACTTCGGGACTGATCTGCTGGTTTCCCCTACCCAAGAAGAAGCCCTGGTTGCCTATCATCGATACTATGATCTTGAGACCTTTCGCGTCCTCAGCGTATTCGAGTATGTCCTTTTCAGCCACGTCTAACGCGACTACCTTTTTATCCTTCAGTATGTCGACCCCCAATATCGTGTGGTCCAGATCTAGGAGTTCCTGGACCTTCGCTGTAGTTGAACCGGGGCCGAGTAAAAAGAGATGCTCAGGGTTCTCCTCCATCTCCTCGATGATGTGTGAAGCTATATCGTGCTTCTGGTCTTCCTGATCTACCGTTCTGTAGCTCTGCTTCCCCATCTGGATATAATGCGGTTCGTAGATGCTGATCGCCTCCCCGTGCATCTTTATCTCCCAGTCTCCCTCTCTGTACTTATCTTCATCCAGGTCCATTATCTCGACTTCACCGGTATCGGCTTCCCCGTCTACGAAATCGTTGAAGAGTCTAGCGCTTCCCTCTGGATTTATACCGAAGCAGCCGCTGTGCATCTTCACGCCGGCCGGTATCCCCAAGATCGGTTTTTCTTTGTCCACTTCTTCGTAGATATCTCTAGCGGTCCCGTCGCCCCCACAGAAGAGTATCAGGTCGACCTTTTCATCTATAAACCTCCGAACGACCTCGTGTGTCTCCTCCGCTTTGGTTCTACCGATACTATCTTTTTCCGGTCGGTAGATAACGTTTATCTCCTGCTCAAGAAAGTACTTCTTCAGGGATCTCTCCCCCATCACTCCCCCGGCCGTGAACCAAGTATGCTCTCCCTTCATCTTCTGGAGTGATTCTTCAGCTCTTTTTGTTGCCACGGGCTCAGCTCCCAGTTCAACCGCCTTTTCGTAAACTCCGTCCGTTCCCTTCAAACCGACTCTACCGCCCATCCCAGCTATCGGGTTGATAACGAATCCGACTCTCATATTCTCGATTTTCTAAAGGGCTTGATAAGATAAGGTTTTTGATTTTTTGATACTTAAAAAGGTTTATTACATATTTCTTTATTTAAGGGTCGGAGCCTGAGGTAAGATGAAAGATAGATTATCAAGATCGATAGAGAAAAGCGGAGGAGATTATGTCGAAGCCAGGTATCATAGAAGGGATGAAAAGCTCATCGATATAAGCAAGGGTGAAGTTGAGGATGTTCACTCCAAACTCTTGGCCGGAGTGGGCATAAGAGTGCTGAAGAACGGCGCCTGGGGGTTCAGCAGTACCAGCAAACTTGACGATAAGGCGTTAGATAAGACCCTGGAGAAGGCGGAGAAGTCAGCGGAATTATGCGCTCAGGCTAAAAAGGAGAAGGTCGAAGGACTTAAGGAGGGAAAGATAGCCGAGGGCAGGTACGAGGCCGAAGTGAACGACTCCGCCAAGGACCACAGCATGGAAGAGAAGATGAAGATGGTCAAAGAGAACGAAGCTAGCATGAGAGAGCAGGATAAGATCAGGTCCGGTAGATGCAGATGGCACGAGATGCACGACGACAAGTTCATCGTGAACTCCTACGGCTCAGAAGCGGAACTAGCGGATGAAAAACTGGTCTATTACGTTCAGGCATTCTCACTGGATAACGGTGAGAGGATCATGGGTCGGGAGGCCAAAGGAGTTACGGGAGGGTGGAACGACATCTTCAGAGAAGAAAGCCCGGAAGAGATGGCCATGAGCGCCGTGAGGGACGCACAGGATCTATTGAAGGCGGATCACCCAAAGGGTGAAAGAGCTACCGTTATACTCAACCCAGAACTGGTAGCTTTAATATCTCACGAGGCCATAGGCCACACCGTCGAGTCGGACTTCGTTCTTTCCGGTTCTATCGCCCAGGGTAAGATAGGTGAAAAAGTGGCCAGCGAGTTAGTGACCTTGGTAGACGACGGTACCGTGACACCACATGCCGGCGGATGGGTGCCCATCGACGATGAAGGAACGGAAGCGGAAAGGACCGAGATAATCAAGGACGGGGTGCTCAGGAACTATCTGTGTGATAGAGAGACAGCCAAGATCTTAGATATGGTGCCCATGGGGAACTCGAGGGCCTTCGAATACTCCGACGAGCCCATCGTGAGGATGACCAACACGTTCATCGACCCGGGTGATCGTAAACCCGAGGAACTGGTAGAGGAAGTCGATGATGGTTATTATCTGGAAGGGGCAGGAAGCGGCCAGGCCGATGCGAACGCGGAATTCATGTTCGGTGTTCAAAAGGCATACAGGATAGAGGACGGAGAGAAGACCGATCTGTTAAGAGGTGTTTCTATATCAGGGTCAGCCTTCGAGGTCCTTCAAAGCGTGGACGCGATAGGGAATGACTTCAAGATAGATATGGGGGCCGGCTACTGCGGCAAGACCCAGATGGCCAAGGTGGATGGAGGCGGCCCGCATATAAGATGTAAAGCCATAGTCGGCGGCAAACAGGAGGGGAGATAGATGGCGGACCTACTGTCTTTGGGAGACACACTAGTCAAACGGGCAAAGGAGAACGGCGCCGACGAGGCCGAGGTGTACATGGTCAGTGAAGATAAGGACGACATAACCATCGAAAAGAACCAGATCCAGATCGGTAAGTCCATGGAGAAAGAGGAGGTGGGTATAAGAGTTCTGATCGGTGATAAGATCGGGTTCGCCTCGGTGAACAGCTTCGATAAAGACGATATACTGCCCAAGGTGAAGGAGGCCGTAAGCATAGCTAAGACCTCAGTGGAGGACAGATATAACATCATCCCTGGCCCGAAGAAGATAGACGAAAAAAGTAACGTTTTCGACCCCGATGCGGAGGACTTCGACACCGAGGACAGCCTCAGATACGGCAGGAGGCTGCTCGAATCCGCGAAGGATTATGACGATAGGGTGCAGATGAGCACCGGCGTCTTTACAGCCGACGTGAAGGAAAGAGCCATTGTGAACTCCAAGGGTATCCAAGCAGAGGAAAAGAGCAGCGCCTTCACCTACTACGCCATGGGTATGGCCGTGGACGGCGACGAAGTTTCTAGTTTCGATTTCAAGGTCGACGGGACACATCATATCTCCGATATAGACGTCGAAGGCATGGGCAGGGGCATAGCCGAGAGCACCGTAAATTCCCTTGGAGCTAGAAAAGCTGAGAGCTTCGAGGGTACGGCTGTCTTCACGCCTTTCAGCCTGATGGACATCTTCTTTATGGGGCTCGCATTCCCTCTGAATGCAAACAGGGTCCAGAAGGGCATGAGCAAGCTGGAAGGTAAGATGGGGGAGCGGATAGCCGATCCCAGTCTGACCATCAGAGACGACTCCACCCTGGAAGAAGGGTTGGGATGCAGGGCCTTCGATAGAGAGGGATTGCCCACACCTCCAATCGATATGATAAAGGAAGGTGAGTTGAAGAACTACTACCACAATTCCTATACCGCCAACAAGGAGAGCATGGATTCTACGGGACACGCCTTCGGTGGACCGAGCCAGCCTCCCAAGATCGGACCATCTAATTTCGTGGTCTCTAGAGGGGAAAAACCAAAGGAAGAACTCATCGAAGAGGTCGATAAGGGCATACTCATAAACCGCTTCTCTGGTAACATCGATCCTGTGAGCGGAGACATCTCTGGTGCGGTAAAGGGCGGTCACATGATAGAGAACGGCGAGAGGAAGTACCCGGTGAGAGAGACCATGGTCTCGGGTAACGTATTCGAGATGATGAAGAGCATAACCGGCATATCCAAAGAGTGGGAGTCCACACCGGCCATAATGGGCGGTGATGCACACTTCTTCATACCACACATGAGGTTTGAAAGCCTGTCATTCACATCCGATTAAAGTCTTTATAATGTGAAACGATTTGGTATCCATGAACATCATCGAGATCTTTCACTCGTTACAGGGCGAGGGGGCCGACATAGGCCTACCTTCCGTCTTTATCAGGTGCAGCGGCTGTAACCTTAAGTGTGAATGGTGCGACACGAAGTACGCCTGGGGGGACGGAGAGGAGAAGAGTGTGGAGGAAGTCGTGGAAGAAGTGGAAGATTACGCTGCTGAGAGGGTATGTATAACCGGCGGTGAACCCTTACTGCAGGACGATCTGGACGAGTTGATAGACGAGCTTCTGAGGAGGAAAAAAAGGATCAGCGTCCAGACCAACGGTTCTCTGGATATAAGTGATCTAGTCGACAAAGACGTCTCCGTCTCAATGGACTATAAAACTCCGTCCTCTGCCATGGAGGACGAGATGCTAGAGGAGAACATAGATCTACTGAGGGAAGGGGACGAACTGAAGTTCGTCATAGCCGACAAAAAAGATCTTGAATACGCCGTGGAAATATTGAAGGAACACGTAGACGTGGCAAACGTCATATTCCAGCCCGAGGGCGGTAAGGATCTTAAAGAGTTGGCAGAGACAGTGCTGGAGAAAGAGCTCGATGTTAGAGTACTACCTCAGCTGCACAAACTGATATGGGGAGATAGAAGAGGAGTTTGAGAAAAAGTCAGAATAAAAGAGAAATAGTTTTGAACCGTACACCGTCTAGAGGAAGGAAGCCTATATTTTCCCCATCGTTATCTCGATGGAGGAGACGTTCGTGGTCCCGCTTCCGTCCTCGTTCTCCACTTCTTCAGTTTCGGTGAGGATGTCATCGATGTCGGCGTCTTCCAGGAAACGATTCTTGGTGATCTCGGCTACATCTACCGCTTTACTTATGGTGCGGCCTCTCGCCTTGATTACTACCTCATCGCTTCCACTGTTGAATTGAGTCAGAAGCGCCATCACATAGTCCATGGTCTCTTTACTTCCTATATATATCGTGTTTTCATCTTCATTCATCTTCAGTACCTCTCTGTGTTTTGTATCTCTCTTTGGGGGTGCTGATTGCGTCTTGATGCATATATCCTTTATCTACATTTCGACATGCATTTCGAAGTTCGATATAAAATAGTTATATATGCGGACAGAAAAGAAAAATAATTTAACCTTCGTTAGTCAGCGTGATCTCGATCGAAGATACGTTAGTGGTACCCGGGCTCTCCCTGTTCTCCACCTCTTCCGTATCCGTCAGTATATCCTCGATCTCGGCGCTTTCTATGAAGTCATTCCTAGTGATCTCGGCCACATCTACCGCCTTGTTTATTGCGGAACCTCTGGCTTTCAGAACCACCTCTTCATTGCCAGTGTTGAACTGTGTCAAGATGGCCATGACGTAATTCATGGTTTCTTTCTTACCTATATAAACGGTATTGTCGTCGCTGATGTTTTTGCCCCCTTCTTTAGATCTTAGATGTAAAAGATGAGTGCTCTATTTAGGTCTTTAGGCCATCATCTCATAGGAGCTATAGAAGAGTAAGGCTCAGGGCCATAACGAGCATGCCAAGGAATATACCCAGGATCACGATGTGGTTCCTGCCGTAGTCGTGCGCCAGAGGTAGCAGTTCGTCGAGAGATATATACACCATTATGCCCGCGACGAAGGCGAGCAGTGAGGAAAGCAGTGCAGGCGTAAGGAACGGCATGAGTATAAGATAGCCTACGACAGCACCCATAGGTTCAGCCATTCCAGACAGAGATGAGTAGATGAATGCCTTTTTTCTATCACCTGTTGCGTAATAAAAAGGGACAGAAACGGAGATCCCCTCTGGGATGTTGTGCAGGGCTATAGCGATGCCGATAACCACGCCTAAACGGATATCGGAAAGAGCCGTGCCGAAGGTCGCTAACCCCTCTGGAAAGTTATGTATGGTTATCGCCACCGCGGTCAATATACTTCCTCTGAGGAGTTCCTGTGCATTTTCATCTATGGCCGGTTTATCCGGAGACCTGAACTCGTGGGGGTTCTCCCTCTCCGGTATAAGCAGGTCGATGCTGGCTATGAACAATATACCGACGAAGAAGGCCATTATGGCGGTTAACTCTCCCAATGTTTCTATAGAGCCGACTAAAAGCTCCATGAAAGAGATGTATATCATCACGCCTCCGGAGAAACCGAGAGAGAAAGAAAGATAGCTCATCTTGGGTTTCTTGATGAAGTACGCTATTATGCTGCCGATGCCTGTTGATAGTCCCGCAAAAAGGGTGATGAGTAGAGCTAACCCTACGTTCGACAGTTGCATATTATAAAGGAATCTATTCTTATATTAAAAATATATCGATATTGAGTTGAAATTTACCATTATAGTGGAACTCGTAACTTTTTGAACTAAGTTACGAGCTCCACAACTAGTCAATGACCCTTAATTAGCTTAAAAAGTCGGGTCATTGACTATACACTTGAATCTCCTTTAAAGCACGCTCAGCCTTGTCCTCCCAGATCTCCATGCCCATATCTTTGAAGATATCCAGTGCGCTCCCCAGGTATTCTTGGGCATCCTCACACTCCCCTTTTCGTTTCAAAAGTACCCCATACTCGAAATATATCTTCGATAGGTCTCTTTTACTATCTGAGTCCTCGAATATCTCTATGGCGTCCTTGAAGATCCCCACTCCCTTTTCCCACTCACCTAGTTCTCTATAAACCATCCCAAGCGCTCTCTTTGCTTTTCCCTTATCCACTCTTGAATCTATCTCCCTTGAGATATCTAACGCTTTCTCGGCATCTTCTTTCGCTTTTGCAAGCTCATCTTCTCTAATGTAGACCTCTGTTAACCTACTCAAAGTAATAACCTTTCCCTTTTTCCTACCCAGATCCTCATTCAGCTCGAGGCTTTCATGGTAGTATTTAGATGCCTTCCCGAGTTCACCTTTCTTCAGATGGATCTCACCTATGTTATGTAAAGCTATACTAGACCCCTTTTTGTAACCGATCTCCCCGCTTAAATCCAAGGCTCTTTCTTCCTTCTCTAAGGCCTTATCCAGTCTACCCCTTGTTAAATATATGTCTCCTATATTATTAAGAGATGTCGCTATACCTAACCTATCACCGATCTCTTTTTTTATACCTAGACTCTTTTCATGGTTCTCTAATGCCTTATCGATCTGGCCCAGATCCAAGTATAGGTTGCCCATGTTGTTCAGGGAGATGGCGATCGTCCTTTTCCTCCCGATCTCTTCACTCATCTCAAGGCTTTTTTCGTGATAATCTAAAGATCTATCGGGCTCGTTCCTAGCTGAATATATCAAGGCCAAATTGTTATAGCTAGCACTGAGCTGCTTTATATCCTCGATCTTCTTGAATATCTCGACGGCTTCTTTTAAGTGGTGTTCAGATCTCTCATATTCTGAGCGGTGATAATAAAGGGCGCCAAGGGCTAGATGGATATTGCCCCTCTCTTTCTTGTCACCGATCTGTCCCGTCAGTTCTTCTCCCTCTTTTAATGCCTTTTCAGCTCTATCGTTCTCACCTTGCCGGATCAGAGCCCAACCCTTTACTTTTAGTAATTCAGATCTCAATCCCTCGTCTTCGAAAAGGAGATCTAGTCCCTTGTCAACATATTCTAAAGATCTTTCATATTCTCCAACATCCCTGTATATTCCAGCTATCTTTCCACAGACCTCAGCCTTGATCTTTTGGTCATCGGTCATCTTTTTTAGTTTTTTGTAGTTCTCTAAAGCCTTATCATATTCTCCCGTGACCCCGTATAATTCTCCCAGGCCTCTGTATATCTCTGCGAGTTCTTCGGATCCTTCTTCGTCGACAAGCGAGAGTACTTTTTGATAGAAGGTTATCCCTTCTCTGTTGGCGTAGCTGTCCTTAGACCTTCCAGCGGCTTCCAAGAGATATTGTATGGCTCTCTTATCCTCCGCTTTGTGATAATGACGGGCGATGAGTTCCAGATTCTCGTCAGATTCTTCTTCTAGTTCCTTCTCATAGGTCTCGGCTATCCTTTTATGATATTCCTTTCTCAGTTCTACGTTCATATCTTGATAGAGTATTTCTCGAACGCTCTTATGTTCGAATTCATATCCATCCTCTAAAGAGCGTATAAGCTCATGCTTGTTCTCTATCTTGTTCAACTGTTGAAGGATCTCTAATCTTTCAAGGTCTAATATCTCTTCGATTATGGTAGAAGAAAATTTTTCACCCTCAACGCTTCCGCAGAACAATATCTTTCTCTGATCTTCCAGGAGTCTCTCCACCCTTCTAGAGATCAACTCGTTGAGCCGTACGGGCAGCTCGATGGACACTATGTTCTTATCAAGAACCCACCCCTCTTCGTTCTCTGTAAGGTGGCCTTCCTCGACCAGGAACTTGACGATCTCCAAAATAAAGAAGGGGTTACCCTCTGCTTTATCATATACCCTCTTCAAAAAGTCATCTTCTATCTCCACTTCTCCCAGTATGGAATTGATGATCCTTTCAGAGTTAGTCCTTGTGAGCCTTTTTAGATCGATCTCCTGATACAGACCCTCTCTACTCATATTCTGTTTGGTGGTTTTCAAAAGATGTTCTTTCCCATCTTCATCATTTATGATATCCTCTGGCCGATAGGTTCCTATGATCAATATCTCGTCGTCCTTAGTGTTCCTAGAGAGGTAGTGTGAAAGCGATAAGGTAGTAGGATCGGCCCATTGAAGGTCGTCCAAAAATAGTATGACCGGTTTTTCATAGGTGAGCCTTTTTAATCCAAGAAGTACATTTTCAAATAGGTTTTCCTGCTTTATCTCAGGGTCGTCCACCAGATACTCACCCTGGTACTTGTCAGTGTTCGTGAACCAGGAAACATATTCTTCCACTTTCTCAGCCTCTAAGATATTTCCATCCCATGATCGAAGTTTGTTTTCAGCCTCCGACAACTTCTTTCTCATATCATCTATAAGAATCTCATTTTTGGCCCCTTCGATTAAAGCGACCAAAGAAAATCTTTCACCGGATTGGACCAATATATTGTAATCCCCGTATCCTATCGTATTGAGGCCCTTTTCACTTCCATCTTTTCTTCCCATCTCTGAGAGGGAATCGTTAACGAAGCTCTCGACAGTATCCATCATCGGTGCGAAGATATCGGCTTCCAGATCAGATCGCTCTCTTTCAGATTCGGATATGAGTAGACCCGCATCATCTATCAGATAAGTAGAGATGACCTTGGGTGGAGGGTCTGCAGAGATAAGATGTTCTACTTCTCCATTCCGAAAGGCCTCACGAAAAGGCAACAGAGGCTCCATACTTTCATTTATACATTTACCCTTCAGAAATTTCACTTCATCAGAAAGAGCTCGCTCAAATTCCTCCACTAATCTTGTCTTCCCGATGCCGGCTTCGCCCGAGATGAAAATAGTTTCCCCGTTACCATTCCGGACCTCATCGAAAACCTTCTTTAACCTCTCCATCTCCTCCTCTCTTCCTACCAATTCAGTTTGAAAAGAATAGCTCGGTGTTTCTTCCACCATGTGTGTCAAAAAAGGTATGGTCAATATTAATCCTTCGTCTCTCTAACATCGGTAAAGTCTTTAAATATATGATAATGATGGGCACCCATGACAGATCGAATGAACGAGATGAACATGGAGGAAGTGAGGGAGAAGATATCAAAAGATGCTATATTCATACTCCCGGTAGGTATAAGCGAAGGCCACGGTAGACACCTTCCCGTGGGTACCGATACGATCCAGGCAGAACACATCTGCGATAGAGTGGCCGATGAGATGGAGAGAGAAGCGGTGGTAGGCCCGGTGCTGAAGTACGGAAACTGCAGAGCCACGAAGCATCTTCCCGGGACCTTGTCCATCTCCTTCGATTCACTCCGGAATATCACTTACGACATCCTGGAAAGTGCGGTACAACAGGGCTTCGAAAAGATGATCATGATCTCGGGACACGCTGGCAACAGCCACATGACCGCTCTCAAGCTGGCCGCAGAAGATATAGTCGAGGAAAAGGACGCAGATATCGTTGTCCTATCGGACTACTACTTCGCCTACGATTTTAAAGGTGAAGATGTCCCGGAAACGGACGGCCACGGAGGAGAGATAGAGACCTCCAAGATGCTGGACATAGTGCCGGAACTGGTCGATGACGATAGACCACACGAGGAGATATCCTATCCCAAATATCTCGTGGTAAAGGATTACGGTGAATATCTCACAGAAGGCATGAGAGGGGACGCAGGCAACGCCACAAAAGAGGATGGGAAAAGGATACACGACTACGTGGTCGAGAAGATAATAGAAACAGTGCAAAGTGAGTTGATGAGAGAGAACGAATGAAATAAATACAGATATTCAAATCACTGTACCGATAAGATGAGCGAGGAACTAGTGGTCGAGCAGAAGAGGAATGCAGGAAGAAGAGCCGCCGAGTACGTTAAGGACGGTATGACCGTCGGGCTCGGGACCGGCTCAACCGCTAAACATGCCGTGGAACGGCTGGGTGAACGTTTAGAGGAAGAAGATCTAGATATAAAGGCGATTCCGACCTCCAAGGCAACAGAAAAACTGGCGGAGAGTCTAGACATACCTTTGGTAGAGTTGAAAAGAGCCAAACAGATAGACCTGACGATAGACGGGGCCGACGAAGTGGGTCCAGACTACAACCTGATAAAGGGCGGAGGAGGCGCTTTACTGAGAGAGAAGATAATCGCTCAGAACTCTAAAGAGTATATCATCATCGTCGATCCTTCCAAGATGGTGGAGGAACTGGGCGCCGACTTCGACCTTCCTGTGGAGATCATACCCTTGTGGCACGAAGCGATCTCCGAGTGGGTTGAACGGCTGGACTGTAAGACCATCTTGAGAAAGGAGAACGGTGAAAAATACAGAACGGACAACGGCAACTTCATAATAGACTGTGACTTCGAGAAGATAGATAAACCCACGATACTCTCACGAAAGTTGAACTCGATGCCAGGAGTTCTAGAAAATGGTCTTTTCACAAGCAGGGCGGATAAAATAATAATAGGGAAAGAAAGGGATTTCGAGGAGATCTCAGTAGATTGACTCGACTAGTTCGTTTATCTTCTCTAGATTGTCCTCTATCTCTC
The DNA here is from genome assembly GCA_964394465.1 of uncultured Thermoplasmata archaeon. Lineage (GTDB taxonomy): Archaea > Thermoplasmatota > Thermoplasmata > Halarchaeoplasmatales > Halarchaeoplasmataceae > CAYMXS01. The sequence goes on from CAYMXS010000021.1 coordinate 32,231, forward strand.
CTATCCTATCTTTTTCCTTCTCCTCTATCTCTTCTATGATCTTTTCGAGGGTCTTGTCAAGCTGATAACCATGAACCGGTCTACCCTTTCCTTCCTTCTTTATATCTCTTTTCGTGACCCATCCCTTTTCTCTAAGGTCCTGCATAGCGATAGAAACCTCTGGCTGTCTCAAGTCGGTAGCGTCTTCGATCTCCCTGCTTTTGGTCTCTTCCTGTCCCGCGACGAAGACCAAGGTGCGGGCGATGTTCTTCTGTATACCAGCGCGGATAAGTCGATCGATCAACTCTTCCTGTTCTTCGGATAATTCCTCTTCTGCCATGTTTTCCACCTTTTTCCTTATTGAAATATTCAAATGGTGGTATATATCATTTACTATTAACGTAAACTCCTTTTTATATTTTAGGGTTGATTGTTAAATACTTTTATCAACAGAAAGACTATATAGCCCCCATCCGATGAATATATGGTCCAAATATGTTCGATGAAATATTAATAGCAACGGATAACTCGCCCCTGATAAGGAACGCCATCGAATATACAGCCAATCTCTTCCCTTACTCGGAGTTCCATCTCATCAACGTCGTGAACACGAGCGACGGGAGTATACCCCAGACCAAGCTGATGAAGTCCAGGCTCACCGATATCTCCGCTGAAGCCTTGGAAGAGGGGGAGAAGATATTGAACAACATGGGGATAGACGACGTTAAGAAGGCCATGCCGGAAGGAACTCCCTCAAAAGAGATCCTCGGATACGTGAATAACAACAAGATAGACCTGCTCGTCATGGCAACTCATTCGACGTCTGGATCTCAGAAGGTCCATATCGGTGAGACGGCGATAAATTCTCTGCAGGTGACCAATATACCGACATTGATATTCGCACGTGAAGTGGATGTGAAGGTCCCGGACAAGATCTTCAATCCAACCACGTTCAGCAGTTACTCAGTGGATGCGACGATGTTGGCGCTTTCACTGGCGGAGTACACGGGAGCGAGTTTGACCACCTACCACATAGGTAAATCGGATCCTGGGGCTTCAGCAAGAAGGATCGAGAAAAGGGCCAAGAAGGACAAGATAGATTACAGGATAATAGAGAACAGGAACGCCACCGATGAGGAGATAATCAAGATGTCCCAGAAGTTCGATTTCATGATAGGCAGCAGGGGGAGAAGCGGAATACTTTACAAGCTAAAATCCATATTTCCCAGGTTCTCGCTCAGCAACATAGAGAAGGAACTGCTGGCAGAGAGCAAGATTCCATTCCTGATGGTGGGGGACTGATTTGGGCAGCCCTTTAGTACTGGGCGGTTCCATCGCGATTTTTGTAGTGACTTATTACGGAATAATCAGCAAGAAGATCCATAGGACTATAGCCGCCATGGGCGGCGCAGTGGCCATGATAATTTTCGGCCACGCGGTCGGTGACTTCTTTCACGAGACGACTGAGATCATCCAGTATATCGATTTCAACACCATCGGTTTACTCCTGGGGATGATGATACTGGTCGGTATGTTAGGAGAGACCGGTTTCTTTCACTACCTGGCGATCAAGACAGCAAAACTATCTAAGGGCAGTTTTTACAGGCTTTTGGCCCTCTTCGTTCTTGTGACGGCGTTCACCTCGGCCTTCTTGGACAACGTGACCACGGTTTTACTCATGGCACCGGTCACCATAACCATCGCAAAGGAGCTGGACATCGATCCCGTTCCCTTTTTGATGGCGGAGATAATATCATCAAACATCGGCGGAACGATGACGCTCATAGGAGACCCACCGAACATCATGATAGGGAGCGCCGGCAACATCCACTTCTTCCAGTTCATAGTTTACCTGGCTCCCATAGTGATCATCGTGCTCTTCGTCACGTTGCTCATCTTTGAATTGCTCTATAAAGACGTGATCGAGCAGGAGATGACCAACTTCGAGAAGATCATGGATATGGACGAGACGAGTTCCATCTCCAACTGGCCTCTGCTCTATCAGTCGGTGGGAGTCCTAGCTGGAACACTCGTCCTCTTCACGGTACACCATATGCTGGGCCTTGAGCCATGGCTCGTCGCTCTGGCAGGAGCAAGCATGCTGATGATCCTATCGCTCCCAGACCCTGAAAAAGCGCTCAGTCACGTCCACTGGTCGACCCTCTTATTCTTCGCCGGTCTCTTCATCGTTATAGGTGGATTGGATAAAGCCGGCTGGATCCAACTGATAGCCGTCCAGATAGAAACATTATCGGGAGGTCATTTGATAGTTGCTCTATTCCTGGTATTGATGATAAGCGGGGCCTTCGCCATGGCCGTGGGCAATATACCCGCTGCCATAACCTTAGTTTCCGTGGTGAGTGTTTTCATAAACCACACTAGTATAGGCGCTCAGTATCCCATAAACCCACTCTGGTGGGCCATGTCGTTGGGTGCCTGTTTCGGCGGTAACGGGACATTGATAAGCGCCCCGGCGAACATAATCGTTTCCAATATATCGAGCAAGATGGGGTATCCCCTATCCTTCAAGAAATTCACAAAGATATCCTTACCCATAACAGTTTTCGCACTCTTCCTTTCCTTCGGTCTTTTGTGGTTCTTCTTCGGGTTCATATGGCGGATGTGATCGGTTTAAGATGCATTCTAAGACCTCACACCAGGGATAATAGGTAAATATGAGAACCTTTAGTGAATTTTTATGCACGATGGAGTCCCAGAAAGATCAGATGAAATGGTAGCCTACTCAAATTTTCATCTGAAGGACTCGGGAAGCTCTCAAATTTTTCTCGATATCAGTTTTTACTCTAAATACGTCTTCGGTGGCTGAGTCATGTCTGTTGACATATACGTCTCCTTCGGTATACTCATCGCGACCTACATCATGGTGATCAGCGAGAAGGTAAACCGTACCAACGCGGCCATCTTTGGGGGAGTGGCCATGATACTTTCAGGTCTAGCCTTGGGTTTCTACGGTCAGGAAGAGGCTA
>CAYMXS010000022.1:0-35153 GCA_964394465.1 uncultured Thermoplasmata archaeon
GATTACATCCAGATGTCTGGAGATTTTCCAGTTACAAGATCGTCTAAAGATTTTAATAACTCTAGAATCTATATCTTATCTGATGGATACCTTCGCCCAGATAATGATCCCATTCCTTATCGTATTGGCGGCCCGTGTAGATACAAGGAAAGCGCTACTGATGCTTCCCTTCACCCTCGTTTTGGATTTGGATATATTTTTCCCAGGACTTCACCGATCTCTATTTCATAATGTTTTTGTCGCGTTCATCATCCCGCTGATCATAGTCATACTGGTTTATAAATACAAACCCAAACATTTTCAGTACGCTTGGATAGCCTTTTTCTTCATTATAGCATCGCTGATCCTCGACCTTGGAACCAGCGTCGCACTCTTTTATCCATTCGTCAGAGATTTTTATTATTTTAGAGTATCTCTGTATCTCCAATCGTTGGGCCCGCTTTTTGTCCCTGACTTACACATAGAGATGGGTGTATGGGCGGCTGAAACGACGCAGATCGTCAGCGAGAACATGGGCGCATCGGATACGGCAACGAGTTACCCCAGCGTTTCGGAAACATCCTCAGGGCTGTTCTTCACCTTGGGTGTCGCGGCCCTGATGTACTACGAGAAGAGTTTCCAGTTCTTGAGGGACGTCCGAGCATTGGTCCTGGATATAATAGGATGGCTCAAAGGAAAGGTCAAGGGGTTTATGGGTCGTTGATCGAATACTGTGCTGGATAATGTATTTTTGATCCTGATCCTTCTGCGTTGCCGCTCTTATATTGATCGTCATACCGTTTGAAGAGCTACTGATATAGGATCGAGTAGAAAAACAGATTATGTAAACAGAAGGTGTAAAAATAGAAAATAAAGGGTTTTTTATGTGTTAGGAATCTTATAGGTCTCCGAAGATGTCTTCCTCGTCTTCTTCTTCGTCGCCTAGTGGTTCACCGCATTCTGGACATTCGTCAGTACCTGCTGGGACCTCTGCTCCACAGAGGGGGCACTCTACTGTTTCCTGTTCTTCCTCTTCTTCGAGTTCTTCTTCGGCGAGGATGTCTTCTTCCTCTTCGTCTTCCTCTTCTTCTGGTGGCTCTAGTTCTTCACCGCATTCTGGACACGTGTCACTGTCTATCGGGATGACTGCTCCGCAGGTGGGACAGATGCCTTCTTCTTCTTCCTCTTCTTCACCGAATTCTTCTTCGAACTCTTCTTCAACGGCAATCTCTTCTTCCTCTGCTGCACCGCGGCCACTAGTTACTGCGCCTATGATCAGTACGATTATCCCTATGATCAGTCCACCGAAGAAATATCCGGAGAAGTAATCTCCGCCGGTGTACACTTCGGGCGGACAGTCAATGCCGGCAACGGTTATCGTAGAACCTTGTGCCATAGCTGCCAGCTTCATCCCTAACACTCCGATAATTATCAAGATGCCCAAAGCGAGGGGCACCTTTCCATAGTTAGATCCTTCTTCTTCTTCAGCTGCCATTATTCAGGCCTCCATTTCTCTTGTCCTAATTTCTATCCTCATATATAAATTCTATGGTATAAGCCAAGGGGTACAGGATGAGATAATCCAGTTATAGACTATTATAGCATCTCCGTACTCATCTCGCCGGCCGGGACAACACACAGGAAAACCGCGTCTTTATCATAAGGGTTCTCGTAGGAATGTGGCAATTCTTTTGGGATATACATGGCGTCGCCCTTCTCCGCAACTTTCTCTTCCCCGGCCAGGTTCATATCCATCTTCCCTTCCAGGAGGTACTGCACATGGTCCGTTTCCTCGTGTCTGTGCATCCCCATCTTGGCCCCAGGCTTCATGGTGAACTTTCTGAGATAGCAATTTTCCGCTCCTTCATCGTCGACTATCAATCTCTGTATGAATACGTTATGGGCTCGTTCGACCTCTTCCATCTCTACCTCTTCTGATTTCAAAACAACGCCGTCCCTTTCGGTTCTGCTCATGTTGTTCATGTTTATCAGTTCCTAGGGTGATTTAAATTGATACAGATAATAAACCTTTCCTCCACCGAGACCCATAATTATTTAATTATACAGTATCTTACATCGACGAGGATAATATGAAGGGCCCCAAAGATTTCCATATCGCTGACGCCTTGGATATAAAGGATGGAAGGACCACCGATATCTATTTCGAGAACACCATGGACATCTTCAAGAAGAAGGGTGTGGGCGACGAAAGTGTAGTAGCGGAGTTCACGGCGTCTTCACTTCCAAAGGACTGGAGTTGGGCGGTCTTTACGGGGCTAGACGAGGTGCTGACCCTTTTGGAGGGCAAAGATGTAGATCTGTATGCACTCCCAGAGGGGACCATCTTCAGGCCGGAAGGGAGGAACGGCGTCTTCACTCCGACCATGGTCATAGAGGGCTCCTACACCGAATTCTGCATCTATGAGACGCCCATTTTGGGACTGGTATGTCACCCATCGGGCGTTGCCACAAAAGCCGCTAGGGTGAAAAAAGTAGCCGGAGACTCCCTGATAATGTCCTTCGGCATAAGGAGGATGCATCCAGGACTGGCCCCCGTAATAGATCGATCCGCGTACATCGGTGGATGCGACGAGATATCCTGTATAATCGGAGCTGAAACCGTGGGAAAGGAGCCCAAGGGGACCATGCCACACGCCTTAACTATAATGTTCGGCTCGCCGAGAGAGGCCTTCCAGGCCTTCGACGACGTTCTCCCTGAAGACGTGGATCGAGTAGCTCTCGTGGACACATATCACGATGAGAAGATGGAGTCCTTGATGGCTGCCGAGACCATGGGAGAGGACCTTTTCGCGGTCAGGTTGGACACGCCTTCTTCACGTAGGGGTGACTTAAAAGCCATAGCCCAAGAGGTGAGATGGGAACTGAAACAGAGAGGTGTTGAGACACAGATTGTCTGTTCTGGGGGGATGGACGAATACAGCATACCGGAGTTGAAAGAGGCCGGCATAGAGGCCTTCGGAGTGGGGACCAGCATATCGAACGCCAAGACGATCAATTTCGCCATGGACATCGTCGAGAAAGAAGGGGAGCCCGTTGCAAAGAGAGGTAAATTCAGCTCAAAGAAAGGAGTGTATCGGTGTCCATCCTGTCTGGAATACGAGATGACCGACTGGGCTGAGAAGGAAGCGCCGGAGTGTGGCTGCGGCAGAAAGATGAGACCGATGCTTGAAAAATTTATGGAGGACGGCGAGATCATCAAGGACTATCCCGGGCCAGATGAGATACGGGATAGGGTGCTAGAACAGCTGGAAAGGGCCGAGGCGGACTGGCTGGAAGGGGAAGATTTTAATAGTCATTGATTTTATGAGATGAATCACTATGAAGAAACCACGTAAGATAAAGGATTATTGTCCGAACTGCGACGCACATACAACCATGGAGATCACCAAGGGCAAGAACAGACCCGGAAGTGAACTGCGGAAGGGTCAGCGCAGATTCCGTCGTGTCACCTCAGGATATGGTGGATTCCCTTGGTCTAAGCCCTCTGGAGCCGGGAAACCGGTGAAGAGAGTGTATCTTAAGTACACGTGCACCGAATGCGGTAAGACCTGGCAGAAGAAATGCCAAAGAGCACAGCGGTTCGAGTTCAAGGAGTAGATCTCAATGTCAGAAGAAGAGAAAGAGGAGAAATCGTTCCTGAAGCTTAAATGTGTCGACTGTGGAAACGAGCAGATAACTTTCAGACATGCTTCTTCCAACGTCGATTGTCAGATATGTGGAGCAAGATTGGCCGAGCCCACTGGAGGCCAAGCAAAACTCCACGGAGAGATTGTTGAAGAACTCGGAGTAGAAGAAGAGGTCGAATGATGACTCCTCCAGAAGGTGCTTATGAGTGGCCCGGCGAGGGCGAACTTGTCATCTGTGAAGTGAAGACTGTAAAGAATTTTGGAGCATTTCTAACACTTGAGGAGTACGACAACAAGGAAGGCTTCGTCCACATCTCCGAGATATCGTCCGGTTGGGTCAAGAGGATAGAGGACCACATCTCCGAGGGAGAAAAGAGGGTCTGCAAGGTCCTATCCATAGATAAATCTAAAGGACATATCGACCTTTCACTGAAGCAGGTGAACGAGCACCAGAAGAGGGAGAAGATCCAGGCCTGGAAGAACCAGAAAAAGGCTGATAAATTATTGTCTATCATCGCCGACAGGTTGGACAAGACCGTTGACGAGTGCTATGATGAATTCGCCTTCGACCTGAGCAGGGAGTTCGGCAGTCTTTACCAGGCCTTCGAGGAGTGCAGTTTCAACGAAGAAGGATTGAAAGAGAAGGGCTTCGACGGCGATTGGGTGGAAACCTTCAAGGACGTGGCCCAGGAAAACATCAGTCCACCATATGTGAGCATCAAGGGATTCTTAGACATGAGCACTACCGAATCGAACGGTGTGGAAGACATCAAGTACGCACTTTCGGCCTTTGAGGATACTGAAGACACTAAGGTGGAAGTCAGTTACGTCGCGGCTCCAAAATATCGCGTTGATATCCGCGCTCAGGACTATAAGACTGCGGAGGAGATCTTCGAGAGCCAGGCGAAGGACGCCGTGAAAAGGATGGAAGAGAGGGGCGGAAAAGGGGACTTCTACAGAGAAGAATAGTTTTTAGCTGCTATCCGATCGGTTTCAGAGTTTAACAACCTTTCTAGCTTGATAAACAGGATGAGTGTATTTATTTAGATATCCAAGGACAATCTTCGGCTCTTCTTTTTCCCTTCCTCTTTTTCCTTCTTATCCCCCTCTTTTATGAATTGGGTGCCGCATTCAGGACATTTTTTCTCGTCGATGCCGCAGGACTCGTGATATACGTTTCCACAGCTGCACTTGTACATGCCCTCGCCTTCCGAGAGGGTTCCACCGCATATATCGCAGTTCTCTCCTCCTTCTGCTCCCTTTATCTCGAACCATCCCTTGATTCTGAGTCCCTGTTCTACTACTATCTCCTTCTTATCGAAGATCCTTATACCTGAGAATTTTACAGTTGCGTTCCTACCCATGGGCTTGATATCTATCTCTTTTGTTAAGTCATCTCCACTTTTGAGCATGTTGGGGAGGTCAACCTCTTCTATCTCTCCCCCCTCGATATCCAGGTGTGGACTCTTCGCGACTCCATTGCCCTTGTTCATCAGTTCAGCGGTCACAGTGTTCCACTCGTCGATCTGTACCATAGCATCGATATCTAACTCCAGTCTTGGGCTGTAGGGCTCTAGGGCCTCTTCCACCTTTTCGTGAGCCTTTTTGGCCTGTTCATAGGCCTCGATGGTTTTACCCCCTTCTTCTGCAGCCCTCGCTTTTTCCACCATCTCTTCGATATTACCGACCGACGCACCAAACTTCTTTGCGTTTTCGACCAGGCCTTCTACCTTCTGTATCAACTCGTTGTATTCCTCTCTCTTCTTCAGCCCGGATATCTCTTTGGCTTGACATATCAGTTTTATAGCCTTGAAGGGCCTCCCTATATCCATGACGGTTTTAGCCCTGTTCAATCTTTTTTCCGCTTCTTCGACGTCGCTTTTTACCTTTTCCCTATCTATCCCTTCTATCTCTTCCCTCGTTTTATCAATGGCTCTCTCTATCTTCAGTTCCTCGTCGAGCAGTATCTTCTCGGCCTCCTGACACAGGTTGTAGGTATTCTCGTATCGTTCTTTTTTGAATTCCTCTTCGGCGGCTTCTTTCTTATCCCTGATCTTCTTCGTCTCTATATCTATATCTTCCTCCTCTCTTATGCTGTCCAATTCCTCGCTTACCAACTTGAGATCATCTAGGAGTTCCTGCGATTCGTTGAAGGCCCGGAGGTAGTTGGTCAGCTTTTCGCCCACTTCAAAGGCGTTATCGAAGGCCTTGACATAGAAACCGCCCTGATAGGAGTTTCTGGCTTCATCCAATAGTTCTTCGACTTCGTCCAGGGGTAGGTTCTTCTCCTCGCTCTCCTTCAGCTTCTCCTCCGCCGTGGATATACTCTTTGCTGCTATCCTCTGCTGAAGTTTGATCCTTTCAAGTTCTCCTTCACTCTGCATGGCCAGATTTATAGCCTCTTTGTATTCGCCTTTCTCTTTTGCCTTCTCGGCCTTGGTCATCAGGTTGTCCGCTAATGCAGTGTCTACACCTTCACTTCGGACCTCTTCGATCGTATCCTTGAACGTGTCGAGTATCTTGTCGATCCTTTTACCCTTCGCATCTTTTATGCGCTTCTTGACTAATTTTGCTTTATCTATCGCATCTATATATTTTGCCTCTTCAAGGGCCTCTTCTGCCCTGTTAAGAATCTCTTGTGGAGTATCCAATTTAGCTCCTATCTGTTTCGCTTCCTCCATCATCTGCTGGGCGTCCTTGACCTCGTTTTCAGCCTGTTTGCTCTGTTCCCTCAGCTTCTTTATCTCCTTCTGGTACTGCTCTATCTTCTCGAAACCTTCCCAGTAATTGCCTTCGTCCATCTGGGATTCCAGCTTCTCTATCGTCTGTTCATATTCCGTAGTGTTGACCCCGATCTCCTTGGCCGAGTTCACCATGTCTTTTGTATTACCCAGCTCTTCTCTGTAGGTCTCCTCCAACATCTCAAGGAGGGTAGCTTCGGCCTCTTTCAAGGTCTCTACGGCCTCTTCATAATCGTCGTCGTCGGCCTGCTCCTCAGCAAATCTCATCTCATCTTCTATGTCTTCTATATCTACATAGCTCAGAGCGGTGTCTTTTGTCTTATTCAATTTATCCTCCAGGCTCTCCTTCTGCCGTCTATAATCGGTGACCCTCTGGAGCCCTTTGACCTGTTCGCTTGCATCCTCTGCAAGGGTTTTCGCTTCAGAGTAATTCTTGCTCTTGAACTCTTCCTTGGCCTGAAGAAGCAGGTCCTTAGCGGAACTGATGTCCTCGACTCTTCCCTCCTTCTTGGCCTCGGTTATGTCTGAAGCCGTGTTCGAGATCACCTCATAGGCGTCTTTACGGTTGGTCCTTCTATTCACGGCCTCCTCTTTCACTTCATGAGCCAGTCTGACAGATGTTGCGAAGTTGTTCTTCTTGATGTTCTTTTTACAGTTGATGAGTTCGTTCCTTAGATCGGTTATATCACAGCCCGACTTCTTGGCCTGTACGACCTCCATCTTTGCATCAGAGAACAGGGAATCGGCTTCGTCCTTCAGATTGTTGTTCAGGGTGTTTATCACGTTGCCAGTCTTTTCTATGACCCTCATATAGTCAGATTCCAGCTCATCCTCTGCTTCCTTCAAGATGCTCCTGAGATCTTCAAGGTCGACGTCCTCTATACCGAGGTCCTCCACCAAGTCTAAAAGCTCGAAGGCCTCCGAGAGATGCTCCCTAGCTCTCTCGATCTGGCTCCCCTCCAGCAGTTCTTCCGCCTCCACTATTTTCCCATAGGAATCCGTATGTCTTCCTTTACTAAGATCCTTCTTACCCTGGCTCAACAGGTCTTCGACCTCGTCTTCTATGTCTTCTTCTAGGTCGGAGACATCCATCATCTTATCTCTGATGGCGTTTATCTTGTCCTTTATCTCCCCCTCTATCTTGTCCTGTAGTTCATCCTTGTTGTTGATAGCGGTACCGGCCGCATTGATATAATCTGAGGCCTCTGTCTGGTTCCTGCTCTCCTCAAGTTTTGTCGAGTAGTCTTCTATGTCTATCTGAAGGTCTCTAGCCGTTTCCAGGGTGTCCTCGAATTCTTCTATGATGTCCATCATGCGTCCGTAGGCGGCGTCGTCTATCTTATCATCGGCTTTTTCCGCCAGTTCCACTGCCTTGTCGAAATCCCTCTCCTCCAGCTTCTTTTCAGCTTCATCGACGATTTCCTGGGCCTCGGAGAATTCCATATCCAGTATGTCTGAGAATTCCTCTATCTCCTTCTTCTTCTTCTCTATCTTCTGTTTCGCACTTTCATGTTCCTTCACGAGTTCTTCGACCTTCTCTCTGCCGACTCTAGCCCACTTCAAGGCCTCTCTGTAATCGCCCTGTTTCAGCGAGTCTCTGGCACTGTTCAGGAGGTTCATCGGCTCCTCTATATCGGCGCCCAGTTCCTTGGCTTTTATGAAGTCCTTTCTAGATTCGGCTATGGTGGTGAGCACCTTCTCGAATTTGACATCTTCCACCTTATCCAGTCCTTTATCGAGGAGTTCGTTGGCCTTCTCTAGATCGTTTTTATCAAGGGCATCCTCTATATTATCGGCCACCAGTTCCACGCTTTTTGTTTCGGCATCGATGTCCTTCGCCTCGTCTATGTCCGATTTGAGCTTTTTGTACTTGCTCTGGACTATCTGTTCAAATATGGTGTGTATCTGCTGCTGTGCTTCCTCTATCTCGCTTATACCTGCCTTTATATCCCCTTCGCTCTGCAGTTCTTCTGCTCTTTCCAATGCTTGGTCTATATCCGCTGTATCGGCCCCTTCTTCCTTTAAACTCTGCTTCTTCTCGTTCAGTTCGCTGATTATCTCCGGCAGAACGTCACTTATCTTATCTTCCGCCTTTTTCTGGGCATCCTGCGTCTGCTCTAGGGCCTCTCCATAATCCTCTTCCTCGAAAGCTACCTGTGCCTTTGAGAGTGACTTCTCTATGTCCTCTGTGTCCAACCCCTGTCCTTTGACCATGTCTTTGAACGATCCCGTGTCGCTTATCATCGATTCGAGCGTGTCTTTAACGCCTTCCTGGGTCTCCTCTTTTACTTCCTCTAGTTTCTCGTAGGCCTCCTCTAGCTGGTCGTCTTTTACCAGTTCTTTGGGTTCTTCCAGTTTCTCCTCTAACGAGCTCACTCTCTTATCGAATGAAGGCGAGGAGTAGAAGTTCTTCACGCCCTCCATTTCCTGGTCTATATTCTCTATATTTGCTTCCCGGAGGTCTTTGAGGCATTCCTCAAAGAGTTCTATGGCGTCCTTGAAGTCCTTATCATCTAATTTCTCTTTCGCACCCTCCAGTTTCTCCTCTATGTCCTCTACGGCCACCCCATTATCTTTGGATATATCCAATAAAATTTCTACATCCTCAAGTTTATCATTGGCCTTCTCCTTCAATTCAGCGGTTTCTTTGGCCTTCTCTTCCATCTCTTTTGCCAGCTGTCGAGCCTTGAGGTACTTTCCACACAAATTAAACATCTCCTCTTGTCCAAAGGATAACCAATCTCCGATTAAGCAGAGTCAATTCAAAGGTATCAATGTACCCTTCTTACAGGGATAATAGCACCTAAATCTCCTAATTTATACTTTTCGGGTTTCTATAATGGATATCACTTCTCTAGTTGAGCGTATCCAGACTTTCCAGACTCTCTATAGAAAAAGTATTAATGTTACTAGAATCATCATTCTTGTTGCATGGATATCGAGCTGTTAGCCATCGACCTAGACGGCACCTTCGTCGATGGGGGGAGAGCGAACCGGCAGGACCTGAGGAGTCTATCTGAGGTCTTAGAGACGGACATCCACGTCGTGCCGGCAACCACGAGATTACGTCGTTCTACCCATGAGATATTGAAAGAGATAGATATCGACAAGGAGCCCCTGGTATGCAACAACGGGGCTAGGGTTCTTTCTCCGGGATGGGGGGTTTCGACATACGATGATAAGGCCAGTGAGGAATGGCTTTTGGAGAAACTCGACGGTTCAGCGGCGGAACGGATAGCCGCCTTCGTGGACGACAGGGGCTACGAACTATCCACGGTTTTCAGCGAACACGTTTACTGGAGAAAGAGGGAAGGCCAAGACCTAGGCACCTACGAAAAGGACCCGAAGATCCGGATCGTCGAGAAGAATAAACACGCCCTAGAGAGAGGCACCCCAATAAGCTTCATGATGCACGATGATGAGAACGGTAAGAACGGTCTCAAAGAGGTGATGAACTTTCTCGAGGACAGTACCGACCTCGTCTCGAAGATAAGACTGGATAGACATCACCGCTGGGGTGAGTTGTTGGCTCTGACCATCTACTCGTCCAAGGTGTCCAAAAAGAGAGGTCTGGACGTTGTCCTTGAACGGCTCGATATACCCTGGAAAAACGTCTTGGCCATAGGAGACGACGAGGTGGATTTAGAGATGCTGCAGGAAGCGGGGAAGGGACTGGCCATGGAGAACTCTCCAGAACATGTGAAGGAAGTCTCGGATGTGGTGCTGCCTTCATGCAGCGAAAGTGGACTCAGCTATGCCATAGAAGAGTGGATAAAGTGATAAAAGGCCTTCTTAGTATTGATAGCAAAACATTATAAATGATGATTAGAAGATATCATCTCTAAAGGGTATTTCGGACATCGAAAAGAGGCTATCTGATGATAGAGGTCAAAAATCTGAGCAAAAGTTACGGGGACTTTCAAGCCATCCAAGATATCAATTTTAAGGTTGAGGACGGTGAAATCTTTTCCCTCTTGGGTTCCAACGGTGCGGGAAAGACCACGATAATCAAGACCTTGGTCGGTCTTTTGAATCCCTCTGGTGGAGAGGCACTCATAGACGGCAAGCCCGTGAAGGAAGATAAGGACATAAAGAGACGGTTCGGCTACATGCCCGAGCAGCCTCACCTTTACAGGCGATTGACCGGTAGAGAGTTCCTCGAGATGATGGGTTCCCTTAGAGGGGTGAAACCGAACGTCCTCGAAAAAAAGATAAACGACATGGCAGGGGAGATGGAACTCAGAGATATGCTGGATTCGGAGATGGGTGCCTATTCCAAGGGCATGAAGCAGAAGGTCATGTTCGCCAACGCTATAATACCGGATCCGAAGAACCTCGTATTGGACGAGCCGACGACCGGCCTAGACCCCCGTTTCACGAAGTACCTGAAGGATCGGATAATATCTCAGGCCGAGAAGGGAAAGGCGGTCTTGATGAGTACCCATATAACCTCGGTTGCGGAGGTCGTTGCCGACCGTGTAGCCATAATTGACCATGGGAACGTGGTAGAACATGGGCCGGTCAAAGAATTGATGGAACAGGCGGACAACGGCTCCAGCCTTGAAGATGTATTCGTGGAAGTGGTGCACAATGAAAGGCACCGCGGTTGAGCTGTTCTCTTGGGAAATAATCCAGTCCTATCGTTCTACGTGTGAGAGGATAAAAGAACATCCGTTCATGACGGCCTGGTTTTTGATACTCCTGTTCGGCGGATTCTGGATGACCCTCCGCCTGATAGAGTTCGCCGCAACTCTTGAGGACCCTCTCCTTCAGCCCACCAGGGGAGACGTACTCTTCGCCCTCTTCATCGTGATAATGTCCAAGGCTTCGGTGGAGACCGTCGAAAACACCCTGAGAAATCAAGAACTCAAGCACATCTTCACCTCGCCTGTGGACATGAAGGACATATCTTTAGCTCGTTTCCTCAAGGTCTTCTGGTATAATCTGCTTCTCGTGGCTCTAGCCATGTTTATAGTAACCGTGGTCATCTACGGCTTCGGCATAAGCCTGCCTATAGGTCCCTACTTCTTCCCTCATCTCTACATCCTGCTCGTTATAGCACCCCTTATAGGTTTCAACATGGCTATCCTTTCACATATAGACTCTTTATGGAAAAAGATATTGCTCCTCGTCCTCTATGGGCAGAATATAACGCTTATATGGAAGGCTCTGCAGGCCGGATTGGAGCCCTTACATCTATCCCTATTTCTATCGCTGATCGGCGTAGCTTCTTTCCTGGTGCTCTTGTGTTCAGTCCAACTGTTCTTCAAGAGCTGGAAGAGAGGGATAATCACATCAACTGATATATCGTTCCACTTCCACGATGCTGGCGATTTTTTACCGAAGGTCGTCCCCGAAACTATCAGGAGGGTCGCCGAGAAGGATTTCCTTACCAGGTGGCGCCGGAGGCAGATACCCGCATCGCTCGGGGTGACTGGTCTGATCTCTGGCGGCCTTCTCTTTTTCTTCTATCAATTGGGCCCTGACCCGGAGTTGGGTCTGGAGATGGGCGCATTTATCTATCCCATGCTGATAGCCATATCTTTGTATCTAGCTATCGTCCTTCAGATAGTTTTGCCTCTTCTCTCAGTTTACGGAAGGGAGGGGGAGAACATGTGGGCTCTGAAGATACTCCCGTCTTCTCCTGACCAGATAGCCTGGGGTAAGACGCTGAGCCTGTTACTCTTCTCGCCGCTCATCCCTCTCCTGATATCCTTGCCCCTTCCGATACTGCTAGGTTATTCTATGAGCAAGGTACTCTTCATATTCATCGCCGGTATTGTGATGATATTCAGTCTCAGCGGTATCGGGATATGGGCCGGTGCCCGGTTCCCCAACTTCGACGGAGGTTCTCCTGATATAATAACGATGTACACCGTGCTGATAATATGCCTTATCTTCTCCGCTGCTTACCTTTCTGTACCCATGACGATATACTTGAGAGACGAATTCCTCGGCATACTGGGATTGATACTAGCTGGTGACCTAGCGGCCCTTCAATTGGTGCTTTTAGTCGGCCGCTCTGGAAAACTGTTCGAGGAGATGGAGATGTCGATGTAGTGATAGAAAAACAAGATTTAATACAAGTTCTGCATTATCATCTTTATGAACCTACTGTTAGCGATCACCGGTGCCTCTGGAGTGGGGTATGGTGAGAGATTATTGAGGGAGCTTGCAAAGAGAGAGGATATAACCGTTCACCTCGTCATCTCCGATGCCGGAAAAAAACTGGTTGACGAGGAGTTGACCTTTTCGGTCGGAGACCTGGAAAAGATGGCCGATACGACCTTTGAGATAGGTGACCTGGCCGCGCCACCGGCCTCCGGTTCCGTGGTCTACGACGCCATGGTCATAGTACCGTGTTCCATGTCCACTCTTTCCAAGATAGCCACGGGTATAAGCGACAACCTGATAACCAGAGCTGCAGCCGTTTCCTTGAAGGAGTCTAGAGAACTTTTGGTCGTGCCGAGGGAGACGCCCCTTTCCACCGTCTGGTTAGAGAACATGACCTCCCTCTCGAGGGAAGGTGTGACGATACTTCCCGCGGCACCTGGTTTCTACCATGGACCGGAGGAGCTGGAAGACATGGTCGACTTCGTTGTGGGTAAGATACTGGACAATCTGGGTCTGGATAATACTCTCTACAAGCGCTGGGACTGAGCTTCTTTTCTTCAGGAACGGCCTGGATCTACCATAAATGACCACTATGATTTATATATCTAAACATCATACATAAATGCCCGATGGGCATATGTTGGTTTATAGGTGAGATATACCATGGCTAAAACCTCCCTTACGGAAAAGATGGACTCCGAGATAGAGGCGTTAGAACGCACCATAAGGATCCTGGAAGTGGTGGAGAAAGAGCACCCTATAGGCATAACGAAGTTGAGCAAGAGGCTGGATATCCAGGAGCATCGTGTCAGGGCCTCTCTAAGGATGCTGGAGAGAGAGAACCTTATCAAGCCCACGGCCAGAGGTGCCGTCCTGACCGATGATTATGGTAAGTTCAAGGATGACTTATGTTCGCACTTGAAGAACTTGAACGAGACCATCGTGGACCTCCGGCAGAAGATAGAGGCGTGAGGTTTTAAAAACATTTTAATATCACATCTCACTAAGCGATTAATAACTTTGATCGGCCCTTGGATTCCAAATGATTTTGTAGACAGGGGTCGAATGATTTCTCACAAGCCGTCGTAGCTCAATCGGCAGAGCACTCGGCTGTTAACCGAGCGGTTGGCGGTTCAAATCCGCCCGACGGCGCTCTTTTTTTGGCATAGACCCTAAGATATATATTTTAAAGTATTATTCTTTCTCTTGTTATAATAGTGGTGAACCAGATATGGATATGACAAGAAGATGGATGGTAGTGAGCGCGATTTTGATCGTTTCCATGCTGCTCTTCAGCGGCCTGGGGACCGCCATACAATACGAGCACAGCTATGAAGACGAGAAAGGTGACGTAGGTACCAAACCCCTATCTAACGAAAACGAACCGGTGGACAATCCAGATATCGACCTAACTAAAGTGGAGACGAAGAAAGAGGGCAGTGAGGTTGTCTTCACCTTAAAGGTCGACGGAAAGATAAGGAAGACGTCACCGGAGAACGAGTCCTATAACTACGACGTCCATGTGCTCAATAGAGGGAACCTTTCAGCCGTTGAGGACGATGTAGGAGTCCATGTCTGGTATGACGGGAACGCTTCCTATTGGGTCTATAACACAAGCGAGACCAAGGACACGGAGTGCTCTATCAGCGGCGGTGAAATGACGATAAATGTTCCTGAAGACGCCTTCTCAAAGCTGTCCGAGTTCCATATGTTGTTTATTGCATCACACGAGATCATGGGTTCTGAAAAAGGCGGAACGGACATACTGAGATCGTGGGAATCCAGCGGATCCAACGGAGGAGATGATTCCTCTGGACTGCCCGGATTTGGCATCCTTTTGATGCTGTCTTCGGCCTCCGTGGCCACCTACGTATATAGTAGATCGAGATAAAAACTATTCCTCTCTCTTCTCTTTTTTAACTGTATCTCACAGCTTTGCTATCATTCCCAGTGCCGGCTCGTAGGTCTTCCCTTTTTCTCTCAAGGCGTCGGCGTTCTCTCTGAACTCCTCGTCCGTCATGTCCACTTTTTTTCTCGCTTCTTCTCTCACTTCGGTGAACTCCACGCCCTCACGCTGGGGATCGAGTTTTTCTAAGGCCCCCAGTATGGCTTCCTGTATCCCCTCTTCCTTCTCGTCCGTTTCTTTGTGACTACTTTCCGATTTCTCCTCTGCCGTTTCGTACTCCGGAAGCGTGAACTTCAGTGCATCGACCAACATGTCGGTGTACTTTGAAGGAGGAAAGGTTTCGTCTCTGAAGTGGTCGTAGTGGTCGTATGCGGCCTTGATACCGTCCGCAAGTGAACAGTCCAGTCCCTCTTCGACCAGTTCCTCTTTTGTAACGTCACCTTCGCGGTTCAGCATCTCCTTTCTCTCCCTCAATCGATTCAATCTACCTTTTAGGCCGGAAGCCGCGTCCAGTATCCAGAGGTCCCTCTCGTTCTCGTCCACCTCCACTATGTTTTCGACCCTTATGGACGTTAAGAAAGTATCTTCGTCTGGCTCGTAGGTGTTCACTTTTCCTACCACGGCGACGAACCTGGGTATCTCCAGTTCTCTTATGGAGGCGGCCGCTTCAGGCTGATACTGTCCGGCGGAGATGAAGAACGTTCCGGTCGGCCCCGAAATCCTGCCTCTCCAGAAGGGCTCTTCTCTACCGCCTATGTTCTCCTTCTCGGTGAGCACTCCCACTGCATAGACTCTGTTAAGCTTCTCGCCCATTGGAGTAATCAGATATGACGGGTCACGGGCCTCTTCACCTTCCACAAGTAAAGTTGAATCGTTGAACTCCTTGGCGAATATCCTTCTCGCCACCTCTCTTTCGAACTGAGTCATCTTTATCCCTCCACCTCTTCTTCTAGAAGGCTTTTCGCCTCTTTATCGATGTCCTTCTCCAGGAATGAAAGGTCGGTGGCTACCTGCATCAGGCCGTATTCGTCGCTGGTCACGTTACCTTTGGCCTTAACATGCTTTGCCAGAAGCACGTCTATAAGGTCGTCTCGGATAGCGTCCTTTGTCATCTCGTCCTTTGCTATCTCTAG
Source organism: uncultured Thermoplasmata archaeon (assembly GCA_964394465.1). Classification (GTDB taxonomy): domain Archaea; phylum Thermoplasmatota; class Thermoplasmata; order Halarchaeoplasmatales; family Halarchaeoplasmataceae; genus CAYMXS01. Next base: position 15,521 of record CAYMXS010000022.1, read on the forward strand.
AGCTTTTTCCAGATCGTAGCCCAACAGGTCTTCAGTCAATTCCCTGTTAGCTATGAGCGTTAAAGTGCCGGTTTCGTCGTCCAAGACCGCTTTTATCCTCAGGTCCTCGTTCCCCTCTACCTGGCCGTGGACCCTGCAGTTGTCCTTCTGTATGACCCTACCACACTCTGGACAGCGGAAAACAAGACCGGAATTGTCCTTTATATCGACTATAACGCCTTCTACAGATGCGTCTATGGCTCCACCTCTCCTCTCTACCTCTTCTATGGTGAGGCTGTCCTCATCCGTTATTCCTTCCAGATCGCTTCCCTCTAAGATCTCCACGCTGGCGTTGCCGCTCATGTTCACCTGGGGTATGCCCCTCCAAGTGGTCACATAAGCACCATTGACCTCGATTATGTCTTCTTCATCCAGACCGTAGTCGTTCCAGGCGCTGAACTGGCATCTTCCTGTCTCATCGGCGATCACACCTGAGAAGAGCTCTTTGTCTCCGTCGTCCGTTTGGACCATCTTCCTCTCGATGTCCACTATCTTTCCGGTCAATCCAACGTAGTTCATGTCTTCTTCTAGTCCTTCTATCTTGCACTCACTGCTGCCCTGGTCGAATTCAGGTATATCTTCCTCGTCCAGTGTTTTCATGTCGGATTTCGACCCTATATTTATCTGGGGATCACCGTCATAGAGCGTTGCGTAAACGTTCTCAAGACCGACCGCATCCCCCTTATCGAGGTCCCGATAGGTCTGCTCCCACAGCGTGAAAGGTATCGTACCGGTATCGTCCCCGAGTATGCCGTACTTGATCTCTTTCTTTTCACCCTCCTGCTCTATCTCTTTATCGTCTATGTAGACTATCCTGCCCTTGAGTGAAAGGCCCTGCTCGTCCCCCTGGATGTTCTCTATCTTCTTTTCCGTACTGACGTCCATGCTGTCCGTGGTCCCACCGTACTTCTTGACTATGGAGCTCTTAGCGCTTTTGAGGCCCACTCCGTACCTGTTCAGGTAAACGTCCAGTTCATCCTCTATATCGTCACGATCCAGCTCTCCTTCGAGCGCCTGTTCTATATCGTCTATATGAGGCGCGAGTTCTTTTTCTTCCATCCTAGATCCTCCTTCTACTTAATCTATCATCGATAGTCAGGGTGCTATTTAAAGATGGGTGAGAGGGGGATGTAAAAGTGGTCTATGAGTATGTCAACGGGCTTCAACCCAGGAAGTCGGGCTCGTTCCTCCTCTCTTCTGTCTCCCTCTTCAGGTGGCTGTGGAACTCTTCTATCTCTACGCCCTTTTCCTCTCTCTCCTGCCTATCCCTCACGGATATCTTTTCGTTTTCCTCTTCATCGTCCCCTAATATCAGCATGTAGGGCAGGTTATCTTTGTGTGCCTCCCTGATCTTCTTTCCAAGCGTGAGCGACCTCTTTTCTATATCAACTCTGAAGCCCGAGAGTTCTCTCTTCACTTTCTCGGCATACTCCATATTATCATCGCTTACTGTCAAAATACGGACCTGTTCAGGCGCCAGCCAGGTGGGAAAATTCCCGTTGTAATGCTCTATGAGGACCATCAGGAACCTCTCGTAGGAACCGTAGATGGCGCGATGTATCATGACAGGTCTTCTCTCCTCGTTTTCCTCGTCTATATATGAAAGGTCGAACCTCTCTGGCATGTTGAAATCTAGTTGAACGGTTGGACCGTCCCACTCCCTACCCAGAGCGTCTTCGAAGGCAAAATCTATCTTCGGCCCGTAGAACGCGCCTCCACCTTCGTCCAGTTCATACTCGATATCCAGATCGTGCAAAACATCCTTTAGCTGTGACTCGGCCTTCTCCCATAGCTCGTCGCTTCCGACGTACTTCTCGTCCGGTTTCGTTGCAAGAAGTATCTCAGAATCGAGCTCGAAGGTGTCCAGCATCTTGAAGATTATGTTCAATATGCCTTTGACTTCTTGCTCTATCTGGTCGGGTCTGACGAAGAGATGTCCATCGTCTATGGTGAAGGCCCAGACCCTCGAAAGTCCGGAGATCTCGCCCCTCTGCTCCTTCCTGTACACCTTTCCCTGTTCCGTATATCTAACGGGCAGCTCCTTGTAGCTCTTCACCCCGGTGTCATAGATCATCACGTGCCCGGGACAGTTCATGGGCTTGAGTCCGAACTCTGTCTTCCCCATGTCCAACAGGAACATATCATTTTTATAGTTCTCATAGTGTCCAGACTTCTTCCAGAGGTCCGTCTTGAAGAGATGAGGGGTCTCCACGTCCATGCAGCCCCGCTCTCGATTCAGCTCCTCCATGTATTTTTTTAACTCGTTCAAGATGATCTTTCCTTTTGGATGGTAGAGAGGCAGCCCGGGACCGGACAGGTCGTTCATGGAGAACAGGTCCATCTCCCTGCCTATCTTTCTGTGGTCCCTTTCTTTCGCCTTCTTTCTCATCTCGAGGAACTCCTCTAACTCTTTCTCGGACTTGAATGCGGTTCCATAGACCCTTGTGAGCATCTCGTTGTCTTCGTTCCCTCTCCAGTATGCCCCGGCTATCTCCAGTAGTTTGAATGCTTTGACGTCTCCAGTCGAGTCCAGATGCGGCCCTTTACAGATATCTACAAATTCACCCTGTTCATAGAAAGATATCTTTTCTTCTCCCTCAGCTTCCTCGTCTATTATGTCCCTCTTGAAGGTATTATCTTCGTAGAACTCCTTCGCCTCCTTTCTGGACTTGTAGACTCGCTCTATATCCAGGTCTTCTTCAACGATTTTCTTCATCTCGTCCTCGATCGTTTCCAGGTCTTCTTCTTCGATCTTTACGCCGAAAAAATCGTAATAGAATCCATCGTCCGTCCAGGGCCCTATGGCTAGCTTCGCATCGTCGTAGATCCTTTTCAGAGCGTGTGCGAACACATGTGCCGTCGTGTGCCTCAGCACCTTCAAGCTTTCTTCAGAAGAGCTGGTCACGATCTCGAGTTTACAGTCTTCTTCGATGGCAGTTTCCTTCGCCACCAGTTCTCCGTCCAGCTTTCCGGCGATACAATCGTTACCCAAACCGGTCCCTATACTGTAGGCCACTTCTTCGACCGTCGTGCCTTTTTCAACCTTCATCTCCGATCCGTCGGGGAGCTCTAAGGATATCATCTCCTGAAAATCACTGACTGGTGATATAAATCTGTTGCTGAGGATGGAAGATGATATTCCTCTATCGAATTTTTTCCACAAGATATATACCAAGCGTGATTATATAGTCGTCTGAGGAGTTGGGAAAATAGGAATTAAGTGATGTGGATCATGGTGGGGCCCTTACAAATGGTCTGGTTTCCAACATATATGTTGGGTATTGATCTGCTGCAGGTGAATAGCTCATAAGGAGATAGATGAACGATGATAAGGAAGATAATTGGCCAAAAGTGGATATCAACTATACTGGTGATTTTACTACTTTCAGTCTCTGCAGTGTTTTCCTCTTCAGTCAACGGTTCGGCTCCCGTTATCGACCAGAGCGGTCTTCAAACCGTTCCTGAAGAACAGAACGGAACTAATAGAGATAATTATCTCATCTTTCCAAAGGATAATTATACGCTCGAAGATGCGAAAATATTAGCCCTCTCGGTATTTCAGGATCTTAATTTTTCAGATGATGTAAGATCGATGGACAAGTCTGCAGTCCATGAAAATTTGATAAAATTGGAGAACAGTACGGGCGGGATAGTGTATCTCCAGATAAAAAGTGGACTCACCTTAAAAGAGAAAGACGAGGAGCAGGGCTACGCCGAACTGGAAGCGAAAGATGGAACGGTCATCGAGATAAACATGTTGAAGTCGATCTTGAAGATTAAATATGGTAAGAAGACCGAAGAGATAGGCGGTGTCCTGGGAGAAAAGGTCGAGCTGTCTTACTCCGAAAACAGGCTTCACAGCGATATACGATCGATGGATAAGAGCACGACCTGGTTCAAAAATGAGCCGGGGACCAGGATAAGGATGGAGTATAATGAAGATGGTTTCTTCGACCATCTAGCCGTAAAAAACATGTCGGAAAACGATAAGAGAAAGCTTGATATGAACGGGACTGAACAAGAGGATTTTCGAGGGATAGCTGATAACTTCGGAGATGCCCAAGACCTAGAACTTAGAGGTCCTACCGAGTACAAGAAGAAAGGCAGGATCATCCGAGATTTCTATCTTTCACACTTCGAAGAAACTCCGTTCACGTTCAGGTATCAAGAGGGTACTCTAAAGAGGATCACGATCAAGCCCTGGCATGATCTGAAGGCTCTAGATATGTTGAGCGAGGAAGAGATAAAAATAGCGGCTGAACGTGGGGTCAAAAAGGCACTCAAAGATAGATACAATATATCTCTCAGCGACGAGAAGTATGAAGGGATCGATAGGAAAAGTGTCTATCATCACGATCTGAACCGAGAACCCAGATTGAAGATAAACTCTAAGATTTCCGAACATATAATCTCTGGAGGGGAGCTGAAGAAGGTGGAACAGGGACATATAAGAGTGAACATATATATAGACATACAAAATGGAACCCTGTACAATTATGAAATCACTAGTTCTATGCCCTCGTCATCGGATTCTTTCCTTAGAGGTTTCGACATGATATTACTGCCCGTTAGTATCGTTGCCGCAGCGTTCATCCTTAGAGACCGTTATCCTTATTAGAAGCGGGGGATTTCCTCGGACATGGAAAAGAGAGCGGACCTTCACATACACAGCAGATACTCCGGCGGCGTCAGCGATAAGATGAGACTCCACACTTTAGCTAGAGAGGGTAAAAAGAAGGGTATCGATATCATAGGGACGGGAGACTGTTTACATCCGAAGTGGAGGAAGGAGATATCCGACTTGGAGAGAAGGAAAGAAGGCGTTTATGAAAGCGACGGCATGACCTTTCTCCTGACCTGTGAAGTGGAAACCAAAGACAGAGTCCACCATCTGATGCTCTTTCCTTCCATGTCCAAGGTGGAGGAGTTCTACGAGAGGGTGGAGCGCTTCTCGGAGGATATAGACAAGAACGGGAGACCACACCTCTCTCTGTCCGGAGAAGAAACCGCTCTCATTGCCGTAGAGACGGGCAGCCTCTTCGGTCCGGCTCACGCCTTCACACCGTATACCGGTCTGTACGGCATCCACGATTCTTTAAACGATGCCTATGGAGACCTTGCTTCCAACGTTTCCTTCCTTGAACTGGGCCTGAGCGCCGACACGGATTACGCGGATAAGATCTCCGAACTTCACGATATAACGTATCTTTCTAACTCCGATGCTCACTCTCCCTTTCCACACCGTCTGGCAAGGGAGTTCAATATGATAGAGGTTTTAGATGTGAGTTACAACTCATTCCAGAAACTCTTCTCGGGGAGGAAAGGCTCTGTAAAGAAGAACGTCGGCCTTCCCCCGAGGGAGGGCAAGTACAATGAAAGCGCGTGCAACCAGTGCTACAAACATTACTCCTTTGAGGAGAGCGTATCCAGGGACTGGAGATGTGAGTGTGGAGGCACCATAAAGAAGGGAGTGAAGGACAGGGTGAACGAGTTGAAAGACACCTCGCCCGAAGAGAGACCCGATGATAGACCAGGATATCTCTCACTGATACCGCTCCAGGAGATCATAGCTGAAGCGGTAGGCCATTCCGGCACCAACACTAAAAAGGTGAAAAAGATATGGGATGGACTCATCCAGAGCTTCGATAACGAAGTAGAGGTCTTATGCAACGCCCCCGCGAACAGCATCGAGAAAGTCTCCAACAAGGATGTGGCGGGACTGATACAAGACTTTAGAGAGGATAAAGTCGAGATAAAGCCGGGCGGCGGAGGAGAGTACGGCGAGATCCGATCTAAAAGTACAAACAAAAAGGAATCTCAGCAGTCGCTGATGGACTTTTGAGCCACGTGAACGGAACGTAACCAAACACTTATCAATATAGACTTTTTTCTACCTCCGTGGAACGATGAAGAGAGCTTTGATACTCACTGAGGGTTATCTGGATCAATCGACAGCCAAGACTTCCCACGGCCTTTTACGACACTCGGAGCGCTTTGAGATAACCGGGGTCATAGACTCCAAGTTTTCAGGCCAGAAGACAGACGAGATGGTCCCGAGCTGTAACTCCGTCTCGATATACGAAAGCGTTCCTAAAGCTCTGGAGGAAGAAGAGGCTGATGCTCTCATCATCGGCGTTGCAACGATAGGTGGCTACCTGCCCGAGGTATTTCGGGAGCACATGGAGGAAGCCATAAAGAACGGATTAGACATAATATCCGGTCTACACCACTTCCTGAACGAGGACGAGGAGCTCTCTTCTCTAGCCGAGGAGTACGATGTGAATCTAGACGACATAAGGAAGTCGCCTCCACTAGAAGAGCTGCACTACTTCCAAAACAGGAAGGAGGAGATGGACTGCCTGACCATACCTTTCCTGGGGACGGACAGCTCGATAGGTAAAAGAACCGCTCTTTTGGAGGTATACGGAGAACTGAAGAGAAGAGGCGTATCCGTTTCCTGGGTAGCTACAGGTCAGACCGGCATGTTACAGGGTTCTGACTACGGCCTGCCTTTGGACTCCATCCAGGGCGATTACATGGTGGGAGAGTTGGAACACCAGATATGGAGGGCCTGGAAAAAAGAAAGACCAGACATCATACTCATAGAGGGCCAGGGCAGTATATCTCATCCGGCTTACGTCTGCGGCTCAAGAGCCGTGTTAGCTGGAAGTCAACCCGACGGCGTGGTGCTTCAACATGCGCCCAGCAGAGAGTACAGGCATTACAGGGAAGAGGACATACAATGGCCGATGCCAACGGTAAAACACGAGATGGATCTGATAGAGCTTTACTCTGGAGCCGAGGTGATAGCTTTAGGTATCAACCCTGAAGAACTGAGCGAAGAAGAGGTACATGAGAGGATAGACGAGTACAAAGATAGTTTCAAGATACCGGCTAGCGATGCTTTAAAGGACCCAGATAAGATAGCGGACGCCATAGAGGATATGATCCATCAGTAGATCCTGGCACCGCTGTTATCCGGCTTGGCCACTCTGAGGTCGAAATCTCCTCCCTTTTCCTTCAACCAATCCTCCATCTCTTTCTTTATGTCGGGCACCTTTTCTCTATCTGTTATACCGTAAACGGAAGGGCCCCAGGAGCTCTGACCGGCCCCATACGTAAGAACTTCCAGTCTTTCCACTATGTCCTCTATGGAGGGATGAAAGATCCCGCCCTGATAGTCGGAGAACGACCTTCCGACCAGACGCTGTATCTTCGAGATATGATGACCGAACTCCTCTATATCGTTCGTTCTTACAGCGGGTATGACGCCCATGAGTACGTGGTGTGCTATCTTCTCCGCGTATCCTTTTTCTACTGTAACGTCCTCCATTATCGGTTTCTCCGCCTTTTCGTCATAACCTTCCATATCCTCCGATGAAACGGTGACGAAGCGCCACTCCTCGGGTATATCCCCTCTGAATGTAAGAGGCGGTATCTCTTCCTTCTCTTTCTTTCCTCCTTCGACTATGAAGCCGCCCCTGTCGAAACCGTAGGTACCTATCGCGGAATACCGGCAACGTCCTGTCAGCCTCGCCAGTTCCTTCGTCGAGAGGTCGTAACCGCTCGACTCCGACATGGCTAGAGCCGTTCCCAAAGTCAACTGCGTGGTTGAGCCCAGGCCGACGTGCCTGGGGATCGTCTCTTCCACCTTCACTTCGAAGCCGTGGGAGATATCCAGTTCCTTTTTCAGGTCCTCGTAAACCTTCCTTATGTCCCTCTCATTTCTCTTTTCAGCCTTTATGGATAACCTTTCTTTCTCTAAGATTTGAACCTCGATGGTGAAGCCCCCCTCTATGGTCGGTCCTAGTGCTCCGTACTCCCTCTTGAAGGTCCGACTCAGATCCATTATGCCGAAGTGCAATCTGGAAGGTGTCTCTACTCTCATGATGTAGCCTCTATATCCATTCTATACTCTTCTACCTTTTCTTCTAGAACGTCTATACCGAGTCCCTTTTCCTTTTTAGTCCAGAGTTCACCTTTCTTGAACTCCAGTCCTTCAGCTATGTTGTCGGAGAGCATGAAAGTGCTGTCCAGATCCGCGTACTTTATATTATCGGACGTCAACCAGGTATGTACTCCGGCCGCTATGGAGGGAGTCGTTTCACCCATGCATCCCACCATGGCTGTTTTGTCGTTCTCTTCCAGAACGTCTATGATCTTTCTGGCACCAGTGATCCCGCTGCACTTCATCAGCTTGATGTTCACCATGTCCGCGATATCCTCTTCACAGATCTTCTCCGCCATGTGATAGTCCTTCATGGTCTCGTCGGCCATTATCGGTATGTCGCTTTCCTTTGTCACTTTTTTGAGTCCCTCGAGATCGTCCACATGAACGGGCTGCTCGACGAACTCTATATCGAATGGCTCTATCTTCTTGCAGACCGTTATGGCCTCCTCCGGCGAGAAGGCCTGGTTGGCGTCGACCCACAGGTCGATATCTTCTCCGACGATGTTCCTGACGGCTTGTATCCTCTTTATGTCCTCTACAACGCCGAGGCCGATCTTGATCTTTATGGCCTTGAAGCCTTCCTCTATGAAGCGTTGGGCGTGCTCCTCGGCTTCTCCAGTGGTCATGAGACCTATGGTTCTGTCCGTCGGTACGCCCTCTTCCCGACCGTCGTACAGTTCGAACACTCTTTTGCCTTCCAGATTCCCTTTCAGGTCCTGCAGGGCTATATCGAAGCCGGCCAGCGCAGCTCTGTCTTTTGGTATCTTCTTTCTCAGTGATCTCCACGTTTCTTCTATCTTTATGTCTCTGCCTTCCATCTCCTCCTTTATCGTCTTCAGGGCGTTCAATATGGACTCCGTCGTCTCTTCCGTAACACTGCTCGGACTGGCGTTCCCCCAGCCCGTTCTTCCTTCTGCTTTAACTCTCACCAGGACGTTCTCCGCGGTGAGCGAAGAACCCGTGGATATACGAAAGACCTCGTTCCGGTCTATGGCTATGGGTATGAAATCTATCTCATCTATCTTCATCTTCTTTCACCTCGCAGTAGTAGAGGCACATATCCGTCAAGGGACAGATATCGCATTTTGGACTCCTGGGCTGACATATATTCTTGCCGAACTCGACCATGAGCTTGTTAATCTCTATCCAGTACTTCTTGGGTATCTTCTCTTCAAGGACCTTTTCCGTCTCCTCCGGGTCCTTAGTTTCGGCTATGCCCATCCTGTTGCTTATCCTGTGGACGTGAGTGTCTACTGGAACGGCGGGCTCTCCGAACCCGTAGACCAGGACGCAGTTGGCCGTTTTCCTTCCCACGCCTTCCAGGTCCAATAAATCTTCGATGTCCGGGGGCACCTCGTCGTCATACTCCTCGTGGACTATCCTGGCGGCTTCCTTTATCCTCTTAGATTTGACGTTATAGAAACCAGCTGGCTCGATCAGTTCTTTCAGTTCATCGAGAGGCGCTTCAGCCAGCTTTTCCGGCGTATCGTACACCTCGAAGAGCGCCTCAGAAGCTCGGTGCGTGTTCACGTCCTTCGTCCTCTGAGAGAGAATAGTGGATATAAGGACCTCGAAGGGGCTCCTGTCGGGCACTACGTCATCCTCTGGGTCCTTACCCGGAAAGGCACCTATGTTGAACTCCTCTCGGAGCTTCTGGATCATCAGGTCAAAATCGTGATCTATCCTCTTTGTACAATCCTTTAGATCATCGGTCATAGTTACCCTCTCTTCTTATATCTCCTAAAAGGTAGGTGGAACCGGTCACGAGTATGAGGTCGTTCTTCTCGGCCTCTTCCTTCGCTGCCTCTAACGCCTCTATACCCGGGCCGAAGGAGGAAGTTTCTGTATCCTTGAAGGCCTCTGCCAGCTTCTCACTGTCCAGTTTCCTCTCACTGTTAGGCTCACAGGTGAAGACCCTATCTGGATACGGTTCTATACCCTCCACCATCCCCTTGTAGTCCTTGTCGCCCAGGACCCCCATGACCAGCAGTAATCTATCGTAGTCCAGGTCTTTCAAAGTTTTAGCAAGAGTCTCGATACCGGTGGTGTTATGAGCGGAATCCATCATTACCCACGGTTCTTTGTCAACGGTCTCCATCCTTCCCGGGAACCTCGTGTTTTCCACTCCTCTTACAACGGCTTCCTTGGGAACATCGTACCCTTTCTCTCTCAGCCCTTCCACCAATGAAAGGGCTATGAGCACATTTTTGGCCTGCCAGGGCGCTATACCGTTTATCTTCATCTCGCCATGCTTTTTCGTCCTCAGACGTAAAGGTTTTTCCAGTATCTCATGGTCCCTATCGAAGGCGTGGTGAAAATCAGCTCCTCTCTCCTCACAAACGTATTCGAAGTACTTCCTTATCTCAGGGTCCTTTTCTCCGGTCACGAAATAGTTGTCCTCTCTGATTATCCCAGCCTTCTCGTAGGCTATCTTCTTTTTCGTATCTCCAAGGTACTTCGAATGGTCGAAGCCCACGTATGTGACGGCCGAGAGTTCGTGTGGCCCAACGTTCGTGGCATCCAGTCGTCCTCCCATGCCGACCTCTAGGACGGCCAAGTCCGTCTTTCTGCGGGAGAAGTGTAGGAACGCCAGAGTGGTCAGGACCTCGAAGAAGCTCGGCCTCTTTTCCACGTCCTCTTCCTCAATATCCCTTATCTCGGGCTCCACCTCTTCTATCAGTTCCCAGAGTTCCTCTTCTTTTATCTTTTCGCCGTTCCTCTGGATCCTCTCCTCGAAATAGGTCAGGTGCGGTGAGACGTAAAGACCTGTATCATAATCGGCTTCTAGCAGTATATTGTAAAGGACCTGGCACACGGAGCCTTTTCCGTTGGTCCCCCCTACGATTATGGAACCGAAATCCTCCTGCGGTCTTCCAAAGCGGTCGAGGAAGTCTCTTATCTTGTCCAGTCCTAACTTAACGCCCATCCTCTTCAGGGAGTACATATACTCCTCCGGGCTGTCGAACGCTTCCTTTGGTTTTTTATCCTCTGGATATCTTTTTTCCTGCCCCATAACATCACTGATAGCTCAATGCTTGAATACCCTGTTACCGGTGAAGACCATGCTCATGTCGTGCTCGTTCACCGCTTCTATGACCTCGTCGTCTCTTATAGAACCACCGGGCTGGATAACGGATGTGATACCGGCCTCAGCCGCCTCGTCGATCCCGTCTCTGAACGGGAAGAATGCATCGGAAGCCATGGTGGCTCCCTCTGTATCAAGCTGAGCCTTCATCTTCGCCAGTTTGACGGCATCTACACGACTCATCTGACCTGCCCCCATGCCGACGGTTCGGTCCTTCCTAGTAAATATGATCGAGTTCGATTTGACGTGCTTGATGACCCTCCAGCCGAAGAGCATGGCCTCTATCTCGTCTTCGGTGGGCTCACGGTCGCTCACGACCTCCAGATCGTTCCTTGAAATAACAGAGTCGTTGACCGTCTGTACCAGCAGGCCGTCTGTCACCTTCGAGAACGTATGCCCCCTCCGCTCTGGATTCCAATCGTCGAGTTCCATTATCCTCAGGTTCTTCTTGTTCTTCAGTTTTTCCAGAGCTTCGGGTTCGTAGCCAGGTGCTATGACGCATTCCAAGAATATCTCGTTCATCATCTCCGCCATCTCGAGAGGAATCGTTCTATTTGCCGAAACGATCCCTCCGAAGATGGACATGTCGTCGCATTCATACGCCTTTCTGTACGCTTCAGAGAGGTCCTCGGCCGTTCCGACCCCCGTGGGGTTCGTGTGTTTTATGGCAGCAACGGTCGGTTCCTCGAACTCCTTCACAAGGTTGAGAGCCGCATCCAGGTCCTGGATGTTGTTGTAAGAAAGCTCCTTACCGTGATGTTTCGTGGCGTTCAGCAGGGAACTTTCGTCCGTATGCTCGGTACGATAAAAGGCCGCCTTCTGGTTCGGGTTCTCCCCGTACCTAAGGTCCTGGACCTTCTCTCCGGAGATATGGTAGTTTTTAGGGAGTTCCTCCCCTATGAACCTCTCCTGTAAGTACTTGTAGATAGCAGTATCATAATCCATGGTGTGTCGGAACGCCTCCACGGCCAGGTCTTTCCTCAGGGCGTGGCTCACCGCCTGTTCATCCTCTTTGGCCTCTTCTTCCTCAATATCCTCTATAACATCATCGTACTGGTCCGGAGAACAGATGACCGCCACCCTTTCATGGTTCTTGGCCGCGGCCCTCAACAACGCTACGCCGCCGATATCTATCTGCTCTATGGCCTCTTCCAGTTCATGTTCTTCGCCGATGACTTCCTTGAACGGGTAGAGGTTCACCGCCACCAGATCGATACGTGGGAGCGCGTGCTCCTTCATATCTTTCTCGTGCTTGTCCAGTTCAAAAAGAACGCCGCCGTGCACCTTGGGATGTAACGTTTTAACCCTACCGTCCAGTATCTCCGGGAATCCTGTTACGTCCTTCACTTTCTGAACTTCGATACCCGCTTTCTTCAACCTTTCAGCGGTTCCACCGGATGAGATTATCTCGAAGCCGTTGGATATCAAACTCTCTGCAAAACCTTCCAGTCCTGTCTTGTCATATACGCTGAGGAGGGCCTTCTTCTGCACTCTTAACACCGATTGAGCTCAAGGGGGGACTATTTGATAAGTTTTACTGATTCTCAGAAGAACTCCGAGAGCTTATCTCTCCTGTATATATCGATCTGGCTCAGCGTGGTTGTCTTCTCCTGCTTCGCCGCGAAGACTATGGCCTCGGCCACCTCCTCCGGGTCCGTCACTTCTTCCTCGTCGAACTTTTCTTTGTATTCCTTACCATCTACCCCCTTTATAGCGGTCCGTACTTCAGAGGGGTTGATCAACGTGACCGCAACCCCGTTCTTTCCGGCTATCGACTCTATGCTGTGAGCGAAACCTTTTATCCACCATTTGGTCGAGGCGTATATCGGATTGAAAGACCTCGGATGGTTGGCGTCGAAGCTCCCGACGAATATTAGATTTCCTTCTGTTTCTTTCAGATGTGGAAGCGCCTCCCTGGTGGCGAAGAAGGCCCCGTCCACGTTGGTCTCCATCATGGCTTTATAGTCCTCAGTGGGGAACTCCTCTATATCACCATATCTGATTATGCCGGCGTTGTTGACCAGTATATCGAGTCTATCGAAGTGGTTCATACACTGTTTTATCAGCCCTTTCACTTCCATCTCTTCTCTTACATCTGTGGATACTGCCACCGTTTCTATCCCGTACCTGTTCTGGAGCCCGTCCGCTGTACTCTCCAGTTCCCCTCGTTTTCTAGATCCAAGGCACAGGTCACAGCCTTCCCGGGCCAGTTTCTCGCATGTGGCCTCACCTATACCTGAAGATGCGCCGGTGACGACTGCAACTTTTCCTTCCAGTCTTCCCTGTTCGCTCGCTTCTTCTACCAATATAATACCTCCTGTGGTAAGAAAACAGGTCAAAGCCTTATAATCTTTCAGTATAGTGAAGAATAGGTACTAGGTTTTTTACATATCTTCCAAGGCCTCTTCGCACCTCTCCACCCATAGGGACATACCTATCTCTTTAAAGGCCTCTAGGGCCTCGTTCATCACTTCCCTTGCCTTTTCCTGCTCTCCCCTATCCTTCAAAAGTAGGGCTTCCTGGTACTTGACTTCCGGTAGCTCTATATTTGCGAAGTCCTTGAAGATTTCTTCAGCTTTCTGAAGCTCTTCTTCGGCCTTTTCAAATTCCCCCTTCTCACGGTGGATCATGCCCCTTAGCTTCCTTATGAATCCCTGCAGTGATTTAGCCTCTGTTTCTGATGCTATATCTAGGGCCTCGTCCGCCTTTTCTTGGGCTTCTTCTACTTCGCCTATCTTGAGTTTATCTTCAGCTAGTTCTGTCAATTGGTGGCCGATCCCTTTTTTGTTGCCGACCTCCCTGACTATCTTCAGGGCGTGCTCATGGTGGCTTATGGCTTTTTCCATCTCCCCTCGTTTTTTATTCACTGATCCTATACCGTCGAGCGCGAGGACGATACCGTACTTGTTACCGATCTCCTGCCTGACCCTCAAGCTTTCCTGTAGATACTCCTGGGCTTTATCTAGGTCTCCCTGATCGATGTAAGTGCTTCCGATATTTCCTAGGACTATACCTATGGCGTGCTTGTCCCCTATCTCTCTATCCTTCTCTAGCGCTTCTTCATAGTAATCAAGGGCCTTATCCAGTTCTCCTCTATCGTGATAGGCAGCGCCGAGGTTTCCCAGGACAAGGGCTGTACCGTCCTCATCCCCCACTTTTCTATAGATCTTCAATGCCTCTTTATAGCGGTCTAAAGCCTTCTCTGAGTCTCCCTTCTCCTGGTAGATTATCGCCATGTTGCCCAGGGAGACGGCTATGCCCCGCTTAAGGCCCAGCTTCTCGGACATCTCAAGACTTCTTTCGTAGTAATCCAGGCCCTTGTCAGACTCGCCCATGTTGTGGTAGACCACGGCCATATTGTTGAGCGTGTCGGATTTACCCATAAGGTCCTCGATCTCTTCTCTTATCTCTAAAGCCTTCTCTAGATACTCTATACTTTTTTCATAATGTCCCTGACGTAGGAAAACCGTTGCTATATCATGGTTGGCCTGGGCTATTTCCTTCTTTACTCCCAGTTCTTCGGATCTCTGGACGCACCTTTCCAAGATATCTCTAGCGGTGTCGTACTCACCCAGTCTAGTATTCAATCTACCCTTGGTGTTCAAGAGCTTGACCCTCTCGCTTGTAAGTTCCTCTCCCAAAAGTTCGAAGCCATTTTCACACTGTTCTAGACCTTCCTCGTAGGCGCCTTCGTCCTCGTAGACTTCCGCTATTTTCCTGTAAAGGTCCGCTTTCTTTTTATTTTCCTCACTTCCCTCGATGGCGTTTTCAAAGTCCTCTATAGCGTTGTCGTAGTCACCTATTATCTTGTACGCGTCCCCTCTCTTTTCCAGCAGTTCGGTCTTGCTGATGTCCGATACATCCGGAGAGATCTCCATGGCTACTTCTATCGCCTGGGTATACATCTCGATGGCGTCCTCTTGGGCGTAGACGTTCTCCGCCTGTTCGCCCGCTTTCTTGTAGAAGTCGATGGCCTTGGCCTGCTCTTTTGCTTTTTTGTAATGCTGAGCCAGCTCCTGATACCTCTCGTTGAGACTGTCTTGGTAGACCTCTTCTATCTTCTGGGCTACCTCCTTGTGCAGTACCTTCTGCTTCACCTTCCTCAGCCTGTCGTAAACGGTATCTCTGACCAGCTCGTGGTAGAAGTAGAACACCTCCTCGTCCGGGCTCTCTCTCCAGAGGTTGTTATCGCTCAGTATGTCTATGTAGTCCAGCAGGTCTATCTCTTCAACGCTGGAGACCTCAGCTAGCAGTTTAAAGGGTATCTCTTCGCCGATGACGCTCCCGATCTCCAGGACGTTCTTCGGCTCGTTCTCCAGCCTGTTTATCCTCCTGACGATGACCTCTTCAACGACCTTGGGGATGCTTATCTCCTCGGCTTCCGTAGGATACTCTCCTTTCTTTGGATCGACAACCTCTTCTTCCATCATGTGGCGTATACACTCCTTTACGAACAGGGGGTTACCGTCCGTTTTTTTATGGATCAGTCCGATATGTTCCTCGGGTATATCCTCTCTTCCGACCACGGACCTTATGATCCTCCCGGTGTCCTCCTTTTTTAAGGGATCCAGTTCCAGTATATCTGCCTTCTCTCCGCTGGTTATCCTGTGTGTCATATCCAGCAGTGGATGGTCCTTCGGCACGTCTTCGGGTCTGTAGGTTGAGATGAACAGTATAGGTTCGTCTTTTATCTTCTCGGCCATGTATCCCAATATTTCCAAAGATGCCTGGTCCGCCCACTGTATATCGTCAATGAACACGACGAGGGGGTTCTCCTTCGCTATGTTCTTGACGTATTTCGTAGTTTCATAGAACGTTGCTTCCCTCTCGGCGTCGAACATCTTCTTGTCTTCCGCCTTTGGACCCATCTCGTCGCCCATGAGCATCAAGGTCGCTTCTGTCGGTTCTTCTATGTCTTCCGCCTCTAGATACTTGCTGAAGGCCTCCTTGAACGGTAGATATGGATCGGCCCTTTCGCTGTGACATACCCCCACGAGGAAATCGAACCCTCTCTCTAAAGCATAGGGCTTCAGTTCTGATATCAGTCTGGTCTTACCTATTCCGGCTTCTCCGGCCACGAAAAGGGCCCGGGCTCCGTCCTCCTTGACCCTCTCCATATTATCTTGAAGTTTGTCCATCTCCTCCTCCCGGCCCACGAAGACATCCTCTTCTTTAGAACGGAGTTCTTTCAGGTCTAATACTTCCTCCGTCTCCTTTGAAAGGACGGTCAGAAGGGGGTTCTTGATGTCAAGGAACTCATCGATATCTTCCAGTTTTATCTCCTTTACGCCCTCTTCAGTTTTTATCTTAACGCTCTGCTCGTTGAGCTCCCCTCTGATCCTTTCGCTCTTCTCCACGCCTTCATCGGTCAGGAAATAGATGTTGCGGACTCTTCTCTTACCCCTTACCTCACCTTCGCCCTCTTTGATGAGTCCTCTATCTTTGAGGTCATTCAGGGTTTCCAGAACACGGCTGCTCTTGGCTCCTATCGCCTTGGATATACCGGCTAGAGATACGTCCCACGGGAGTTCCAGTTTCTTCTCAGCGGTGGGTTTGTCCTGCAGGTGTAGCAATATCAACTCTTCTAGGTCTGCGGATACCATTTGAGGAGAAAAGTATATTCAATTTATTAATAGGTTTTGAAAGAGTTCTAACTTTCTCACTTTACTCCTCGTAGCTGATGACCCAATCGTCGGTTGAAGAGCGCATGGAAAGGGGCGAGGTCGGGAGGCCCAAGAGACCGTCCCTGTCCAGTTCTGCCCATACATCCGGATGATATGTATAGTTCCCGGGCCAGGAGTACATGCAGTAGTCCTCGTACCGGCTGTGTATGCCTTCGCCGGAGTCGTCGGCGTTGTCCCCGTCCAGATGCCCAAGTATGTTGTGGCCGAGTTCGTGCACGAACAGGCTGGTGAAGAAATCGTTGTCCCCGTGGTCCTCTATATTCATGGCGAAGTTAGAACCCGCAATCTCTCCGAGACCGGCATTGGTCATGTTGCCCTTTATCTTACCGAAGTAGAACGTGCCGAACCTGTAGTGTTCCTTGCCTATCCTCCGGCCGATGCCCTCCTCAGGATCTTCAACCGGTTCGATGTTCTTTCCTCCCAGGGAATAATTCTCGGTGTCGTCGTCTATATGGATATTGATACCTTGCGTACCGTCCGGGTTCGATATGGGTGATTCTGCGAAGACTTTCTCTATCAGTTCCTTCTGTTCTTCGGACAGTTTTAGCTCCCCTATCATCTCCACGAATATGTCCTTGTGAAGCGGGTCGGCTCCGTACTTCGGCAGAGGCACGGGCTTCATCGACCTGTTGTCCCTGATCCTTTTTACACCGTAGACTTCCCACCCGTCCAATAATCCGTCTTTATCGGTGTCTGGATCGAAGGGATTCGTGTTTTTCTCTAACTCCTTTCTCTGGATCAACCCGTCGGAGTCCTTGTCAGTGCAGCCCTCGTACTCCTCTATGGTGATCTCACCGTCTTTATGGAACTCATAGCTCATTATCTGCTCTTTTATGTTCCTGGGATTCTCGTTCAGGAGCTTGATATACTTTATATCGAAGGTGTCGAGCTTTCCATTATTCTCCAGTGATGTCTCTATATCCTTCAAAAACGGGTCCTTACTTTTGGGATCTGAGTAATAGAAATTCACTTCTCTCCCGTCTGAGATACCGTCCTGGTCCGTATCGGGATCCATGGGATCGGTCTTGTGTAATGTTACTTCTTTTCCGTCATCCAGTCCGTCGTAGTCCGAATCTGATATGGTGGGATCGGTTCTGAATTCGAAGACCTCCCTCGGGTCCGATATACCGTCCCTATCGGTATCGGTCCTGTTCGTCGAGGTACCCAGCGATAGTTCTTTTATGTTGATCAGTCCGTCTCCGTCGTTGTCCCTGCTGTAGTAGAGCTCCCAGCCCGTTATGTTGCCGTCCTCGTGATATGAATGTTCCAGTACCTGGTCTTTTAACCTGCTTTGGCTCAAGGCCAGGATATCGATGTAGTGAAGCTCGGACTCCGTTGGTACCTTACCCGGCAGCAGGGCCGAGGCCACCCCGTCCATGTCTTCCTTCAGATACGTCACTTTTTCTGCGTCCTCTCTGGATATCTCTTCGTCGGACAGGAGCCACTCTGTGAAGTTCTCCAGAATATGTGGATACGACGAAACGAGTGATGAGAAGTTCACGGTGAAATCGATATCCCAGTCCTGGAGCGTGTAGTCCCTCGTTGAGGCGAAACAGACGTTCTCGAAGGTCCACTGAGAGCCTATATTGTTCAGACTGTTCAAGAAATCGATCTCCACGTCTGAGAGTGTGTCGTCCCGGTACAGGGTCAGACTGAGAAGTTTGGCGGTCCTCTCGTCCTCGGGTTCTATCCTCTGGAATGTCCGTACGAAGGCGGGATGATGTTTTTCCGTGGGGTCCAGATGGTAAGCTACGGCGGTATCGTCGGATATGCCGTCACCGGAGGTGTCGCTGTTATATGGATCGGTACCGTAATTCCTCTCTTCAGAATTGCTCAGGCCGTCTCCGTCGTAATCCGTGGAGTTGTAAACCGTGAAACCTATCCCGGTGAAGAACAGTATCAATACTACTGCTATAACGGTTATTTTTTTTAGACCTATGTCTCCATCCGGGGATCGATCGATGATCCTTTCCACGTTACCCTCATCTTCTACCATGGTCTTGTTCGCCGTTTTAGAATAACGGCGAAATAAAATATTGGTGGTGTGGGTATTTATAACCTGTGTCTGAATCTACTGTCGTTATGACGTTTGAAAGTGTTTCAGAAGATAAAACCTATTAACACTTACCTTATTGGGTCTATATGGTGCTAGTATGGACGATTACTGGAACGATTTCACCGAGTGTTCGCTGGGATCAGAGTATGATATAGATGGATACCTGGAAGGATTGATATCGAGGATAGACGATGAGTTCTCTGAACTGGACGAGAACTTCAATCCCGCTCATCTGGGAAGGGAGAACGCTGAGAGTCTGTACAATCTGGTCAGAGAGAGAGAACCTGAAGTCGTCGTTGAAACGGGCGTGTGCAACGGCCTGTCCTCCGCGGTGATCTTGAAGGCCCTGGAGGACAACTCTAAGGGTGGGTTATTTTCCGTTGATCTGCCTGAAGTGATAGAGCCCGGTGAGACCGAAAAGAAGAGCGCGGTCATACCCCCTGGTAGAGAATCAGGCTGGGTCGTTCCTCTTGAGTTGAGGGAAAACTGGGCCCTTATGGAGGGGGACACGTTCTACGAGACGCCTAGAGTTTTGAAAGAACTGGGCTCCATAGACATGTTTCTGCACGACTCAGACCATTCCTACGAGGGGATGATGTTCGAGTATTCCCTGGCCTGGAGACATCTCAGAGAAGAGGGTGTGATACTGTCGGATAACATAGAGTGGAACGACGCTTTTGTCGACTTCGCCAGGGCAAAAGAGTTGAAGAAATACAGGTTGGGTTCCATGGGTGTGCTGTTCAAGGGCTGAAGGGAGATGGTTCGGGAGTTCTTCGGCGGTGATTTCGAGCCTGAACGCCTGGACCTGGTATTGGCTC
>CAYMXS010000023.1:0-34780 GCA_964394465.1 uncultured Thermoplasmata archaeon
GCCGGAGGACATCCTAGAGGATTGGGAGGGAAAGGAGCACCAGTTCAGCAGAACGATGCAGAACATGAGCAGGGAAGGTCTGTATGAGGAAGTAGAACTGAAAAGGTTGAGCAATGAACAGTCAGAAGAGATACTGGACTCTATCTTCGAGGGTATCGATGTAAAGGACGAGTTTCTGAACGACATCTACGAAGGATCGGAGGGCAACCCGTTCTTTATCTTGGAGACCGTTAAACTACTGATGGACGAGGGCTATATAGCTCAGAAAGAAAGCGGCTGGAAGGTTGTCGATTCCATCGATTCAATACATCTACCGTCAAAGGTACATGATGTTATAGTGAGAAGGCTGAACAGACTGGTAGAGGAGCAGAAAAGGATACTCTCCTGTGGGAGCATGATAGGGAGGGAATTCTCTTCTGAGGTCGTTGGGAAGGCGCTGGGTCTAAATCGATTGGACCTTTTAGAGAACCTCAATAAGATCGAGAAGACCCACCGGCTGATACATTCTCTTCAGGACAGGTATGAATTCGACCACAGCACGATAAGAGAAGTGCTGATCCAGGATATAAACGAAGAATTGAAAAAAGAGTATCACCGGGTCATAGCGGACACGTACGAAGGATTGTACGATGATAGGGAAGAGATCATCGAGACGCTCGCCCATCATTACTACGAGGCTGGAGATGAAAAGGCGGTAGATTATCTTCTGAAGGCCGGAGATGTGGCAAGGGAGGAATATGCAAATGAGGAGGCGGAGCGGTTCTACAAACATACCCTGGACCTCGCCCGAGATGAAGATGATATGAGGAGAGCCCGGGAAGGACTGGGCGATATATACAGTATAGAAGGAGAGTATGACAAGGCCCTGGAGCATTATCAGGAGATAGAAGATGAGCTCATCCGACTATTCAGGAAGAAGGCCGAAGTCTACAATAAACTGGGGGCCTATGAAGAGTCTAGAGGATATATAGAACAGGGACTTAAAGCGGTTTCAGATCCAGTGGAAGGAAATCCGGTTGAAAAGGCAAAACTGCTCAAGGTGGATATCTGGAACCACCTCATGGAGGGGGATTACGACAGAGCGGATGAAGAGTGCGACAGGGCTATATCTCTCCTAGAAAGCACGGACGACACACGGACCCTAGCTGAGAGCTATGTTGACAGAGGGGTAATACAATGGTACAAAAACGATATGGAGGAAGCATCGGAGTACTACAAAGACGCTTTAGAGATATTCCAGGATGTAGAAGATAGGAAGCAGATCTCGAGGTGCTATAATAACCTGGGCATAGTCTGTAGAGACACCGGAAGGCCAGATGAGGCTATAGAATATTATGAAAAGGGTTTAAAGATCGATAAAGATATAGGAGATAAATACGGTATAGCCAGCATTTTGAATAATCTTGGTTTAGCATATAAGAGTAAGGAGGAACTAGGGAGAGCAGAAGAATGCTATAAAGAGAGTCTAA
The DNA here is from genome assembly GCA_964394465.1 of uncultured Thermoplasmata archaeon. Lineage (GTDB taxonomy): Archaea > Thermoplasmatota > Thermoplasmata > Halarchaeoplasmatales > Halarchaeoplasmataceae > CAYMXS01. The sequence continues at coordinate 1,470 of CAYMXS010000023.1, forward strand.
AACTGCGGGAAGAGATCAATAACAGAGAGGGGATCGCTACGTCATTGAATAACCTGGGTAATATATATCTCAGAAGAGGTGAACTCGATAAGGCACAAGAATACCACGAAGAGAGTCTGGAACTAAGAAGAGAAGGGGGAGAGAAGATGGGGGTGGCGATGTCATTACTGAACCTGGGGGAAATATACCTGGCTAAGGATCATATAGATGAGGCGGCCAGTTCATACGAAGAAGTCTTGGAGATCGTCGATGATACAAGGTCGCCAGAGAAAGTATCTGCAACATATGTATCTTTGGGTAACTTAAATCTGGTTAAAGGAGAGATAGAAAGAGCTACAGAATTCTTTAAAAAGGGAGTCGAAAAAGCTGAAAATAATGATCTTGGAGAATGGGCGATAGTATCAAAGGCTGGTCTGGCGGAATCATTTTTAAAACTAGAAAAGGTCGAGAAAGCTATGGAAACGGTCGATGGATTGCCGGAGAATATAGATGAGATAGCAGACCTGGAAACAACGGGCGAGGTGCTCAGGACCCTTGGCATGATCTATGCAGCGGATAAGGATTGGCCAAAGGCTAAAGACCATTTCCAGAGATCCATCAAGATATTTGAGAAAAAGAATATGAACCTAGACTTGGCCCGTACCCGGTTGGAGTATGGAAAGTCCCTGCTTTGTAAAGGGGAAAGGGAAGAAGGTGAAAGATACGTGAACCAGGCTAGAAACTTCTTCGAAGAGGCCGGAGCCGAACTCTGGTCTGGTAAATGTGATGAGGTCCTTGAAGACCTATGATCATCTCAATCTAGGAACTCCCAAAGAAGTCAAGGTCTTTTTTTCCGGAATGCCGTTCTCGTCCCATCCCATCACGTTGTAATAATCATCCAGCATACTCTCCATATCGAAGACGTTCCCCGCGGAGGCGCCCTTTTCCAGGGGTTGAGAAAAGCGTTCTGGTAATAGATCGTCTTCTCTTTTGAAACCAGCGGCAGTGTTGAACTCTCTCTCCAGGTTGTATATACGCTCTCCCACTTCATGTAGATCCATCACGTTATAATCCACACCTGTGACGGCCTTCAGGAAACGGGGATAGTATTTTTCATCCAGGGCGAAGGAACTGAACTTGCAGACTATCAAAGAGTCTAGGTATGCGTTCCTCTCCTGAGACCTTTTAACGACTTGAGCTTTTCCGCTGGTCTTGAACCTGTCGAAGAGTTTGGGCACTCCAAAGATCTCCTCACCTATCATGTACCCTCTAAGGTGGCATCCACCTCTGTTCGATGTTGCAAAAGACAGAGCCTGGCCCGCGGCCCCTCTGGGGTCGTAAGCCGGGAGCTCCATGCCCTTGACGGACATCGAGAGATCACAGTCGTATCCATCGCAGAGTCGAGAAGATCCTTCCGCCAGCTCATGGCCGACCCCTTCTCTGTAAGCTATCTTTTCGATCAGTTCCTTCACATTCTCAGAACCGAATGTATCCACTCTATCCCAAATCCCTTCCTCGGCCATATCCATGGCACACGCTATGGTCCCTCCGGTGGATATAGTATCAAGACCCAGATCGTTACACAGGTAGTTCGATTCGGTCACGTCATCCAGGTCGAAGATGCCTAGATTAGCCCCTAAAGACCAGACAGATTCGTATTCCGGTCCCTTGCCCTCTTCATTCTCCGTTCTCGTCTTCAGACCGCAGCGTATGGGGCAGGAGTAGCAGCCGGTATGTTCGTCCACTATCTCCTTTTTCATCGTTTCTCCAGAGAGCTCATCGGCTCTTTCGTCCGAGGCCTCCCTGAAGTTGTTCATGGAGAACATGCCCAGCCAGTTGAGTAGATTTACAAGTATAGGGGTGCCGAACTTTCTCAACCCTCTAGAGGTGACCGGCGAGGAGTTTATCTTGGAGACGGCCTTCTTCACGTAGTCCTTGAGCTGTTCTCTACCCTCTATGGGTACCTCTTTGCTGCCCTTCACGTTCAGTGCTTTCAGATTCTTGCTCCCCATGACCGCTCCGAGACCGCCCCTGCCGAAGCAGCGGTAGCCGTTCGTTACGATATTGGCGTATCTGACTTCGTTCTCACCCGCGGGGCCTATGGCTGCGGTCTCGCCGTCCAGTCTTTCAAAGGTCTCACCCGTTCTTTCGCCCCACATGTCCGTCTGTTCGATGGTTATATCGTCGTCTTGGATATGTAGAACAACGGGCTCCTCCGCTTCTCCTTCAACTATCAAAACGTCGAGTCCGGCTCTTTTGAACTCCTTTCCCAGCTGGCCTCCGACGTTAGAATCACAGATCGTGCCGGTCAACGGTGACTTAGAACTCACGGAGAACCTTCCAGATGTAGGAACTATGGTCCCGGTCAAGGGCCCGGCCGCGAATACCAGTGCGTTCTTTTTGAGGGGGCTGACCGTGGGCTCTATACGATCGGCCAGGATCCTGGCACCAAGGCCTCTCCCTCCTATATATTCCCTCAAGTAGGAGCGATCCAGTTCCTCAAATCTAACCTCTCCATTGGTCAGGTCCACTACGGCAGTATTGTTCCACCAGCCTTTCATCGTCTCACATCTAACATATCTCTAAGTCCTTCCATCACTCTTGCTTTTACCACTTCATATCGGTCCCTTTCAAGCTTAATCACTTCTCCATATCGGCCAAACTCGTCGACTTGATTTCGATGCAGAACCGCCAGGACCGGTTTATCTCCCTCTAGAAGTCCGATGACCGCTTCCTTGAACCTATCCGAGAATAGCTCCATGGTGCCTATCTCGTCTATCACGACTATATCTGCACCTTCGGATACTGTCTCTAAGGACATCTCCGTGAACCGTTCCAGGTCCTCCATATCCACTCTGTATCTTGAGACCTTCGGCCCCTCTTCCTGGTCCACATGAGCTAGGATACCTTCTTCACCGGTTTTGACGTCCTTCAGCTTGAACCCTTTCCTTTTCCCTCCTTCCCTTATATCCGGCGTGCACAGTCCTTCAGCCTCTAGGTCCAATCCATTTATAACTTCGTCCACCAGGGTGCTCTTACCGGAGCGTGGCGGGCCGGTGATAAAAACGTTATCATTTTTCATGTCCTACCCTCTGAAGCGTTTTTTCTTTCCCTACTTAGGCCTTTTACTCCAGGTCCCGGACCTCATGGCATAACTCACACCAGATGTCATCCAGTGCCTCGTCCGTCAGTTCCTCCTCTTTGTACAGCTCGAATATCTCATGTGCGGATCCATCTGACCTTTCAGCCAGGCTCCGGGAGAGTTCTTCAGTCCCTCTCTCTTCCCGTATGTACTGGGAAACCGCGGGCTGGGTTATCTCTAATATCTTGGATATCTCTTCTTGATTCAACTCGTGATCGGTATAAAGGACTTTGACTATGCGAGCTTTTATAGACGGAAGGTAATTCTTGACGAAATTTTCACAATGCATGGTGATAGTATTGAGGGGTACTACTATTTTAAATTTAGTAAACTTATTTAGTATACCAAAAAGAGGATAAAATAAAAAAGATATATGGTGAACTCTTCTAACACAGTGATGTACGACACCATCGAGCCGTGCTCCGACTCCGGTGCCTTTGTGGCGGAGCCTGAAGTGGAAGTGAGATTGGACCTAGAGGTGTGCGAGGAAAGACTGAAGGAGCAGGGTTACAGGATAAAATTCTCCTCTGAAGTTATCCTTTTGGTTGTGGACAAAGCAAGGGATATAGAGGTCGGGCTCTACCCCTCTGGAAAGCTCCTCTTTAAAACCACTGATAAGGAAGAATTGGAGGATATCATGCCGGAGATAAGATCGATAGTTTTGGACTTGCTTGAAAGGTGAAGGTGCCCACTCAGGGCTCGACGAATCTCTTTACCATCTCGACGAACTTGTTCACTTCCTCCAGGGTGTTATAGATATAGAACGAAGCGCGGACCCCTCCGTCTAGACCTCTAGAGTTATACCAGGAGTGCACGCACTGCATGCCCCCTCTGGTAAGGATATCTTTTTCCTCAAGCAGTAAAGATACCTCGTGGGAGCCGAGAGTGGATGGTTGGAAGTTGAATATACCGCCCCTCTTCCCCGGGTCTCTAGGGCCTATGATATTCACTGTTTCTTCGAGTTCCTCCGTCGCCTTCCTGTTCAGCTTCTCTTCCTGTTCCTGTATGTTCTTTAGACCCAGTTTCTCCAGATACTCTATTGTGTCCTCTACGGCGCAGAGAGCGGCGTAGTTCTGCAGTCCGCTCTCGAACCTGGCCGGGGCTTCATGGAAGGTTACCTCACCATAGCGGGCGTTCTTGACTCCACCCCCGCCGATCACCATCGGCTCTATTTCTTCAAGGACCTTCTTCTTACCGTAGAGCGCTCCAACTCCCGTGGGTCCCATCATCTTGTGGATCGAGAGACAGAGCAGATCGGCGTCTATCTCCTCCACATCTACTGGCCGGTGGGGAACGCTTTGAGCCGCATCCAACATGAAAATAGCGTCGTTATCATGGACTATATCCGCCACGTCTCCTGCAGGTATGGTAGTACCGTCCAGATTGGAGGTGTGACCCATGCTCACCACTTTTACGCTGGAATCCATCATCTCCTTCAGTTCTTCAAGGTCAAGTTCACCTTCCTCGTCCCAGGTCACCTGTTCGTACTCTATACCGACCTCGTCTTTCAGCTGGATCCAGGGCACAAGGTTGCTGTTGTGTTCCTTGTCCGTGGTTATGACCTTATCTCCTCTCTTCAGGCCAAGACCTTTCGCCACCAGGTTGACCGCTTCAGTGGTATTCTTCGTGAAGGCCACTTCCCCATGGGAGGCGTTCAGTAATCTCTTTACAGCTTTCCTACCGCCTTCGATCTTCTTCTCTATATTGCTGGCTAGAGTGTGGGTGCTCCTGCCCCCTCCACACACAGGGAACTCTTCGTAGTATCTATTCACCGCGTCGATGACCGGCCGGGGCTTTATGCTCATACAGGCGTTGTCAAGGTAGATCACGTCATCTAATATGGGAAAATCATCTCTGATATCATCTATATCCATGGAAACCACATCCTGGCTTCATGGTCCTTCCCAAGGGGACGGTGTTATTAACCTTTTCTTTGATCATTCCATCTCTAGGTCTAACTTTTTAAGCCTGGCTGAGTTCGTTACCACGTTCACGCTGGAGAAGGCCATGGCCGCTTCAGCTATCAGCGGATGTAACAGTCCCATGAAGGCTATCGGTATGGCAACAACATTATAGGCGAAGGCCCAGATCAGGTTCTGCCTTATCTTCCTGAAGGTGGCGTGTGACAGTTTCACGGCCTTCACCACCGCCGTCAGGTCGCCCTTCACTAAAACGATATCACCGCTCTCTATGGCTATGTCCGTTCCTGTACCTATGGCTATGCCGACGTTTGCCTGTTCAAGTGCCGGGGCGTCGTTTATCCCGTCGCCCACCATGGCCACCAGTTCGCCGGAGTCCTGCAGACTCTGTATCTCGCTCCGTTTCTCGTCGGGCATCACGTTGGCTATGACCCTGTCGATGCCGACCTCCCTGGCTATGGCCTCCGCCGTCTTCTCGTTGTCTCCAGTGAGCATGACCGGTTCCAGGTCCTGTTCTCTCAAGGCCTGTATGGCTCTCTTGGAATCCTTCTTCAACTGATCGGCTATGGCTATGATGCCCTTAACGTCACCGTTCACGGCCACCAGTATGGATGTTTTAGCCTCCTCCTGGAGTTGGGAAAACTTCTCCTGAAGCTTTATCTCTACATCGTACTGCTCCATCAGCTCGGGGGTGCCCACCAGGACCTTCTTGCCGTCAACGGTCGCCTTGACACCTCTGCCCGTGACGGACTGGAACTCCTCCGGCTCCTTCACCTCCAAGCCCATCTCTTCCGCCTTTCTAACCACGGCTTCACCCAGAGGATGTTCCGACCGTTTCTCCGCCGAGGCTGCATACTCTAAGACCTCTTCACCGCCTATAATGTCGGTCACCCCAGGTTCTCCTTTGGTTATTGTACCGGTCTTATCCAGAACGATCGTGTTTATGTCCTTCATGAGCTGTATGGCTTCCCCCCTACGGATCAGAACGCCGTTCTCAGCGCCCTTGCCGCTGCCCACCATCAAAGCCGTTGGAGTGGCTAAACCCAGGGCGCAGGGACACGCGATGACCAGGGTCGCCACCGCGGCGTATATGGCCAAAGACAGTATACCAAGACCGGGCTGTACCCAGAATATCCACGGTACGTTCCCGTCCACCCATGTTATGAAGTTGTGGAACGGGTCCGGGAAGATCAGCCATGATAGTAAAGCCGCCATGGCTATGGTGATGATGGTCGGTACGAAATAGGCCGTTATCCTGTCAGCGTAGGCCTGTATGGGAACCCTAGAACCCTGGGCCTCCTCGACCATCCTGATCACCTGAGAAAGGAAAGTGTCCTTTCCGACCTTGGTGGCCTCGACTTTCAAGGAGCCTTCCTTGTTTATGGTGGCACCTATGACCTCGTCCCCTTCTTTCTTGCTCACGGGCATGGATTCTCCGGTGGCTATGGACTCGTCCACTGAGCTCTCGCCCTCCAGGACCTCTCCGTCGGTAGGTATCTTCTCTCCAGGCCGGACGCGCATGATATCTCCGATTTGGATCTCGTCCACGGGTACCTCCTTCTCTTCTCCATCTCTCATGACTCTAGCGGTCTTCGCTTCGAGTGTCATCAACTTCTTTATGGCCTGGGATGCCCTTCCCTTGGCTTTGTTCTCGATGTACCTGCCGGTGAGATGGAAGGCCATTATCATGCCGGCCACTCCCCCATAGTTCAATATATTGGGTGCATAGCCCAACTGGTGCAGCGAAGCCACTAAACCGGTTGAAAAGGCGGAGAGTGTCCCCAGCATTATCAGAGCGTCCATATTGGGTGAGAGGTTGATGAAGGAACGGACCGCAGAGGTATAGGTCTCCCTGCCCGCGTAGAAGAGTATCGGAACGGCCAGGACCACCATCCCTATGTTGTAAACGACCTCTCCGCCTATCATCAGGCCGAAGAACATCTCGGGGATCATCCAGGCTATTATAGGGGTGGTCAAAACCCAAGCCACATACGCTTTCTTCTTGGATTCCTGCACCTTCTCGACGTCCCTTTCGACCTTGTCCTTCTCCTCCGTTTTCTCCCCGCTGAGCCACCCTTCTGGGACGTCATAGCCAGTGCTTTTTACCGCTTCGACCAGATCTCTTTTATGGATTTTTCCGGGCATGTAATTTATAGTGGCTTTATCCGTGGCCAGATTAACGTTGGCCGTTATCACACCGTCCAGCCTTTCCAATGCCTTCTCGTTGGCCTTGGCACATGCGGCACAGCTCATGCCTTCGATGGGCATCTCCATCTTCTCGCCCTCGGAAACGGAATATCCAGCGGATTCTACGGCCTTAGAAACATCTCTCATATCGACCTTATCTGGATCGTAGGTTATAGAGGCCTTCTCGGTCGCATAACTGACCTCAGATTCCTCGATACCCTCCAGTCTTTTAAGCGATCTATCTATGGTCTGGGCACAGCTGGCACAGTGCATACCCTCGATGGGTACGTTCTTCTTCTCTTTCTTCCTCTCCCCCTGCTTCTCTTTCTTCTCATCCTCGCTCATATCGATCACCTTCGAGGGTTACGGTCGGTCTGCCGAAGGCTGTATCTCCCATGGGTTAACAGTGTTATAAAATATGTGGTTGAAGGCTCTCGGTCAGCTTGAAGGGTCACGGTTTCCCTTTAGATTCACCTCTCACTATGCCAGAAGAAACGATATGACTTATCCTTATGGGCTCCGGTATCCTCCCCCTGACGGTGAAGGATCTTAGGTGCCCTTTGACTCTCTTCAGTTCCAGGCCCTCGAACTGCACGTAGACCGGTCTGTACTCCGTTTCTATCTCGTGTAGTTCGCCTTCTTTGACCCCTTCGTACCTTTCTTCCCAGTCTTCGAAGTGGCCCTTCAGCGCTTTCTTTATGGCGTCATAGTCCGGCTCGTCCCTGGCAACGCTTACGACCGGTATATTGGTCCTTTGATATATCTCACTCAGGTCTAAAAGATTGAAGCCGCCTATGGCGGTACCGTCCGTGAAGATAACTCTGAGCTGCTCTTTGAACCTGGAATCGTTTATCATCTCGATTACCTTTTCGTTGGCGTCATCACCGTCCACCTCCACTTTAGTCGAAAGGAGGCCCTCCAAGTAATTCGGTGCTCTCACCACGCTCCCCACGACCAAGACGTCCTCGTCGGAGAACTCGAAGGGTGCGTCGTCTACGCCCAAGGCCCTCACGTTCTTCTTCACCATATCACTCCTCTATATCAAGGTTATATCAGTGAGAGATCGCCGGTTATCTTATCTACAAGGTTGTTCGGTCCAGGACCGATACCGAGACACGTTTTGGTCCCGGAACGCACCTCTGTCATGCCCGCATCTGTCACTATCTTGGTGACCAGGCCCTCCTTTTCAGCCCTATCCCTCAGGAACTCCATGTGCTCCAGGTCGTCGCATCTGACCACGACTTTCTTCTGGCCCTCCCTGTACCACTCCTTGAAGTACTTCCCCTTTTCCTTGCTCTCTAATGCACAAGCAACTGAAGCGTGTCCGACCTGTGAAGCCAGCTTGCCCTTGGAGAGCTTCACGTCGTCCCTCACAACTATTACCATCTTGTATTTGAAACCCATATTTTGACCTCGCAATCTTTATCCAGCTATGTCCTCGGCCCTTCTCTCCTCGGCCTCTTTCAGTTCTCTGTTCACCCGCTCTAGTTTATCTTCCAGTTCTTTCTTCTTCTTCCCTTCAGCGTTCTTGATCTTACTCTTGAGGCGTTCTCTCTTGTTCACTAGTCCCTGTAACCTATTTAAGACCTCTTTCTCCTCCCGTTCTTCCTCCATATAGTCCGGCTCTGAATCTATTTCATCAGGTGAAAATTTGGGATGTATAACAACCATCCAAGGATAAGCCCCTCTTGATGCGCCCAGGAAGAAGAATAAAATCGTGAGTCCTGTCAGTCCAACCAACATGTTGAACGATTTGAAAAGAAAGATCTCGCTCCAGAATGCCAAAACTCTGCCCAAAAGGAAGCCGAGAAGGACGACTATGACCACGCTCGTCGCCATGCCGAACCCTATCCGGTAGAGGAGGTCGAACTCTTTGTCCAATGCTTTCTTCCTTGGAAACAGGACGTTGACCAAGGTAAAACCGGGTAGGAAGAAGAGCAGTAGAGCGGCAAGTATAACCTTGAGGATGAACATTATAGGATTTTATACGTATAGATATATTAGACTTTTTGGCTCAGTCGTACTCGTCGTATATCTCTCCGACCAGTTCCTCCAAGCTGTCCTCCAGGGTGATTATACCGTCGAAACCACCGTCATCGTCTTCCACTATGGCCATGTGTATCCTATCCTTCCTCATGGTCTTGAATATCTCCGTGACATCATCATCGTTCTTCACGAAATAGGGTTCACCCATGTAGTCCTTCACCTCGCCACCCTCCTGGCCCAGCAGTTCCTTGCTGTAGAGGATCCCGATGACATCGTCGGTGCCGTGCTTCGTGACCGGTAACCTGGTGAAACCGTGTTCTTTTATGAACTCAGAGGCCTCCTCAACCTCAAGATTCGAGTCGAGAGCGTAGGTATCCTCCTTCGATACCTTGATATCCTCGACCTTACAATCGCCGAACCAGAACACCCTGTGGAGTATGTCCTTCTCTATCTCCTTGATGATCCCCTTCTCCTCCAGCATGGACGCGAGATGCTTGATCTCAGATTCACTGGCTAACAGTTCGTCCAGTTTAGTTTCTCCACCGACCAAGTTGATCAAATAGTCCGAGATGCCGTTCAGGGCTTCGATGAGGGGCCACCAGATCTTCGAGAGGTAATATATCATGGTGGCGTTCTTCTTGCTGAAATGTTTCCTGTTCTTCAACGAGAATCCTTTAGGAGTGATCTCACCGAATATAAGAAGTATTATGGTTAAAACCCCGCTGGCTATGCCGACGGCCCAGTTGCCGAATAGGTCCTTGACCATAACAGTAACCAGGGTTGGGGCGGCCACGTTGACTATGTTGTTGCCTATCAATATAGTGGTGATGGTCCGGTCCATGTTCTGCTTCAAATACTCTATCTTATCGGCGTTCTTCTCGTTGTTTTTCTTCATCTTGGATATATCTATCTTGTTCAGCGCCGTCAGAGCGGTCTCTGAGCCGGAGAACCTTCCACTCATGTAAAGACAGAACACAGTCGCTACTAGATACACGATTATAGTCAGATCTATCTGGCCTATCATTTGCGCTGTCCCTTTCCTACGGTAGTTCCTTTCATAGATCACAACGCTAGCCGTGAAAGATGGATATGGGTGGTATTTAAATGTTAATCTGTGAGAGTAAATCCTCTAGAACCTTTTTGCTTTGGACTAATTCATCCGCGCCCCTACCTTCGATGACCCAGTTACCTTCGTAGCCCTTCTCTGATAGCGCTTTTAACACCTTCCCAAGGTCTATTTCACCCTCTCCGAGCGGCAGATGAAGATCGTCACCACCTTTGTTGTCGTGCAGGTGCACGTTGACCGGAACGATATCTAGATCCAAGAACTCTGTCAAACGACCGGCTGTATATGCATGACCCGCATCGAAGCAGAACTCCAGGCTAGAATACTCTATGAACTCCGATAATTCAGAGGGGGTGGTACACATGGAGACCCACATCTGGGGCATGTTTTCTAGAGCGACGGTCACACCGAACTCCTCGCCCTTCTCATCCAATTCTTTCAATGATCCCTTGGCGGTTTTTAGAGCACCGTCCCAGAACCTGCCTAGAGGAGAATAGATACCTGGATGGACAGTGACGATCTCAGCATCGAACATGGAAGCCATCTCGAATGATCTCTCGAGTTCTGACAGGGCGGCGCGTCTCAACCTGGGGTTGTGACTCGCTATGTTCAGGTCATTCAGAGGAGCGTGTATCTGGACCTTCAGGTCCGTGGTGCTCAACAGGTCCTTCAACTCTCCCCTGTTCTCCCAGCCCAGATTCTTCTCGGCTAGGATCTCCCACCCGTCGAAACTTCTCTCGACTGTTCTCAAGGCCTCCTCTGCGGACAGCAAGCAAAACTTGGGGTTGGATGCCATTATCATGTTATTCCTCTATCTCAGTCAGATGGTGGACGACCTTCTTTATCTGCTCCTCGTTCCCCTCCGTCTTTATACTGACTTCGACCCCTCCCAGGGGCTGATCCTCCGGCGAGGAAAAATTCACCTTCGAGCTGCAGCACGCCTGTTTCGAGATGGTGATGGTGCACCTGTTTCCTTGTACTCTCTTCAGCATGTAGCTTCTAGCAGTGTCCCTTATCTTCATATCCTCCAGTATCTCCTTGAACATCTCCAAAGAGGTTGTATGACCCTCTACTTTTTCCTCGCTATCTTCCCATTCGGCCTCCGGAAAGACTCGAGAGAGACAGGCGATCACCCTATTCAGTCTCTCAGTTGGATATACAAGGGCCACTATCTCGGCTTCATACTCTATCTTTGAAAGGCTCATCTACACAATGGAGAGAAAGATCGTATAAAAAAGTTGGTTTTAGTAAATATATTAAAAACAAGAAAATTAAAGGTTTTTGGGGTTTTTTGGCTTAAAATCAGTTGGTCTCTTCTTCACCGAATAGATCCTCGTCGATATCTTCTTCTGGTTCCTCTTCAATGTCTCCTAGGTCCTCTAGTTCTTCATCTGCCTCTTCCGATGGTTCCTCAAAGCCTTCTGGCTCAGCCGTTTCTTCCTCTGGCTCTTCAAAGCCTTCAGTACTCTCGTCAGGTTCCTCGAAGCCCTGTTCTCCTGTATCTTCATCTGGGATCTCTTCGAATCCGCCTAGTCCTTCCTCTGGCTCCTCAAATCCTTCTTCACCTGCTCCGGGCTCTTCGAAGCCACTTGGCTCTTCTTCATAAGGTTCTTCCGATGTTTCGGACATATATTTCCAATACATCAGGATCAACAGTATCACTAGAATTATTATCACCGGTATCAGGAAGATCGACATGCCTAGTCCTTCTTCATCAGCTGCTTCTTCAGTCTCCTCTACATCGACCGTCGTAGTCTTACTATCAGTGTTACCAGCCGAATCGGTGATGGTCAAGGTCACATCGTAGGAACCTGGTTCTTCGAATACGTAGGGTATCTTACTTCCCTTGTATTCTTCTCCGTCTATCGTCCAGGTGTAATCTACGATCTCACCGTCGTCCGTGGAACCTGTAGCGTCTAGTGTTAGGATCTTGCCTTCTTTCACGGTCATATTACCGCCGATATCAGCTGTCGGTGAGGTAGCGTCTTCAACGGTGACCATAACTGTATCCGTAGCCGAGTTACCCGCTCCATCGGTCACTTCCAACGTGACTTCGTATTGGCCGACAGATTCGAATGTATAGTCAACTGTTTCTCCGGTCAGTTCTTCTCCTTCTATAGTCCAAGTGTATTCTGCAACCTCTACGTTGTCCGAGGAGGCACTTCCGTCGAGCGTTACATTCTCCCCGCTGCCGACGGTCATACTATCGCCGGCGTCAGCGTTCGGAGCAGTAACATCCGCTACCGTAACCGTCATGTTATCTGTAGCTGTGTTGCCGCCTCCATCGGTCACTTCTAACGTGACCTGATATTCTCCTGGATCCTGGAATATCTGGGTTATGACTTCTCCACTGTACTCTTCTCCGTCTATCGTCCATGTGTAGGAAGATATGCCGATATTATCAGATGAGGCACCTCCGTCTAAGGTCACCGCGGTGTCTTCATCAACGGACATGTCAGAACCAGCATCGGCTACAGGAGCCGTCTGATCCTCTACAGTGATAGTAACTATGTCTGTATCTGTGTTGCCGCTTTCATCCTTAACGGACAGCATCACATTGTACAGGCCGGGTTCTTCAAATAGATGTTCGACAGTCTCGCCGTAGTATTCCTCTCCATCGATTATCCACGTATAATTCGCTATACCTACGTTATCTGAAGAGTTGGTACCGTTCAACGTAACGTTGGTACCTTCTCCAACCGTCATGTCTTCCCCGGCATCTGCTACTGGCGGGGTCGTCTCTCCGCTTTCCATTACCACTATGGATACCGTGTCAGTGCCGACATTACCAGCGGCGTCTTCGACATTCAGTGTTATCTCATGTGTTCCTATCTCAGAGAACGAATGGGTGATAACTTCACCGTCGTACTCAGTACCGTTGATGACCCAAGTGTATGAGGTTATCTCCACGTTATCTGTCGAAGAGGAAGCGTTGAGCGTAAATTCTTCGTTGACACCGACCGCCTGGGCAGCACCTGCGTCGGCTGTCGGGGCTTCAGCGTCGTTCACCGTCACGGTTACCGTGTCCGTGGCTTGATTTCCTGCAGCGTCACTCACAGTCAATGTGACCTCGTAGGTTCCAACTTCCGTAAACGTATGGTTGAGATATTTGCCGGTGTAGTTCGTCCCTTGTATCGTCCACTTGTAATCTGTTACTCCCACATTATCCGTCGAACCGGATGCGTCGAACATCAGTTCTTCGAACTGATTGACCGTCATGTCGGAGCCCGCATCAGCGGAAGGAGCGATAGTGTCTTCCAAGGTGAACGTGTAGCCCTCACCTGTATAGGTTGTGATCATGGACTCTAGACACCAAGTGATATTGTAATCATGGTCCACCTGTAGATCTTCCCAGTCACCTGGGTTATGTGGGTCACCTCCAAGGTTGATGAATTGACCATTGTTAACTGATCCATTTAACACACCGAATGGATAGTGGTCCGCGCCCTTATCATCAACTTCGAGGACGATCCAGTATTGACCTGGGTCCTCTATCAGGACCTCTGAGTTCAGGGAAAGGTTTACCCAACCTGCACCCGTGGGTGTATATTCATCAGAGGAGGCCAGCCAACTGCCGGGTGCGCCTCCACTATCTTTAGCAACATGTGCCTTCACGTACGAAGCGTTAGCACCGAAATCATAGTAGCCTACATCGGTGATGTAGCTTCCTGTTTCACCCGAGAAGTCCTGTATTATACCACCGTGCCATACACCGGCACTGGTGATACCCATGGCGCTGTCTGCTTCGGCTCTGTGACTCTGAGTATACTTCCATTTCCATTCTTCCTGAGTCTGAGGTACTGGTACCTTCTTTACGTAGTTGTAACCTTCATAGGAAGCCACCACGTACCATGAGTGCGTCTCAGTCATGTCACTCTCCGTTAACGTCCAATCTACGGACACCGTCCCATTCGTGACTCCACTCTGATTTCCTATCAACTCATCGGTATTCTCATTGTAGAAGCTCACCGAGAGTGGATCACCAGTCGGCGTCGTCACGTCTATGGAAAGGGTCTGAGTCATACCTTCGACGGTGCTACCATCCGATGGGTCTGGATTACTGGCTTGTGGTAGAGGCATCTCTGAGATCACATCCGTGTTCATGTCCTTGTTTCCTACGCGGTCTATCGCTCTGATAACGTAGTGCCATCTTGTACCGTCTCGTCCTTTACCCTCATCCAAGTATTGATAACTCGTGGAGTCATCTGCGCTTACCTGGGTGATCATCGTCGTGCTGTCCCAAGGACCGGAGGTATCGCTCGACCTGTAGACGTTATAATGGTCAACATCGTCAGCTCCAGCTCCGTCATCCGGGGAGGCGTCCCAGGTCAGTTTGTTGCCGTTGACATTATCTATGTAGAGCTCTTCAGAACCGACCACTTTTACATCGTCGATATTCCAGCCCGAGTAAGGCCAGGAACCATCCGTTGGGCCCATACCGAACCTTATTCTGAAGTCGGAATTGCCTGCTGCGTATTCTGATACTTCGTAGGACATATGATTCCAACTGTCTTCCTCGATAGTCGCTCCTGGATTGGCCCACACCTGCTGCCATGAGGTGCCATCGTAGACCTCGATGTAAGCATGGTCGTATGAATTCGTTTCAACGTTCAGCCACCTCTCGAAATGTAGTGTGGCTTTATCATATCCGGAAAGGTCCATGGAAGGCGAAGTAGCCCACCAAGTGGAGGTTATACTGTTCTCATAGTCACCGTCGATGGTCAGGTCATATCCAAGCACATTACTTCCAGAATATGCCTCAGATGGATCGGGGTTTCCATGCTCGTTCGCACCTAGACCCTGAGGCTCGGCACGTTCCCAGTCACCTTGACTGATGTTCCAATTCTTATCCGTTTCGAAATCATCGGACCAGACCGTTTCGTCTCTGTATGTTGAAGTCCCGTACCAATCAACCTTAACATTGGAAACAGAATCGGGAGCCTCGGCATTTATCGTTGCTGTAGCGGTCTTCTCCATAGGTACAGGTCCATAGGTGGTGAACGTCCAATTGACCGAGGTGTTCGTTTCGTATCCGTCGGAAGCTTCGGCGTACCACTCAAAGGTGGTGTTGGTCTCCAAGTATGGCGCCTTCAATGAGACGGTCGGACCGCTAGCACCGGTCACGTTGCCTTCCCATACTACAGCTCCAGACGAGGCGTTCTTTACGTAATAATGTACAGTCATCTTGTCTCCATTCGGGTCAGACACGTTGACTTTCAATACCGGTGAATGAGTCACATCAGTCGCTCCATCGGCTGGACTTGGATCCGTTGGTTCTGTTGGGGGTAGATTTTCCTTCACGAGTATCCTTTGGGTCGATGCATTGTTGGTGTTATCATCATCGTTAGATAATGTGGTCATCACTGTAACAAGGTATTCTCCTGTCGAGGTAGGCGTCCAACTATCGAAGCTGACCTGAGTCTGTTCACTGTAGTTCAGCGAGGATATGATCTTATCAGATGTGTATTCTGGACTGGCCAGGTATTCACCTATGACCGATACGTCGTCTATCCTCCAGTATTCATTAGCTTCTGGATCAGTACTGAAGAATCTCCATCCGAGCCTTACCTGGGCCTCATCAGCGGCCCATCTTGTGAGGTCAACAGAATGATGACCATCTTCTATGTTGGCCTCTATCTGTCTCCAGGTGGTTCCATCGTCCAATGATATCATCAGGTCCCTTGAATTGGTGCTTGTGTCGTTCGCTGTCGAATTGAATTCTAACAGAACTCTGTGGGTAGCGCCAGAGCAGTCCAATGTCTGCGTAACCAGCATGCCCTCTTCATACTCATCTTCAGCCTGGATCTCCATGTATTCTCCGTACGCATCACTCCAGGTGTTTCCGTTTCCATCTGTATCAGTGGTGTACCAACCTCCAGGTAATCCACCGCTGAAGTCCTCATAGGGCTGCGGCGGGGCTATACTTTCGATGGATTGAGCTTTAGCGTTGACTCGCTGACTGGTCTCGTTCTGATTCCCAACGTTCTTCACCGTGGCTTTCACATCTGTTGCATACCTGTATATCCAATCCGTTGGTGTATCCACTGATTGAGTGGCAAGGTCATGGATTATCGGCCTCACGTATACTGCTTTAGTTATGGTATCGTTTCCGCCTATCATATCTGTCGAGAGTCTTGTCGTAGTGTTTATGATGTAGTAACCAGGCGATGAGGGGTCCCAATCGGCGAATGGCACGTTGGTCGTGTTACCAGCATCTAGATCTATCGTCTGTTCATCCATGTATTCTATAGACATTCCTCCAAATTGGACGTCGTCGAGATACCAATCGTTGATACCAAAGGAATCTCCTGTGAATTCAAATCTTACCTGGGTTTCAGATCCTGTATGGTTAGAGATGTCTACCGAGTAGGAATCTGGCCCTACATTTCCATCTATCGGATTGGACCAGGGAGTTACATCTGTCCAACTTTCAGAAGATGATGCCCTCACCATAACTTTACAGGAGTATTCATAGCTTGAGCTATAATGACTTATGTAAGAGTTGAAGCTGAGGTCTAGACTTCCCGCTCCAGTGGTGTCTACGGTCGGGGTCTGTAGATACGAACTCCCATCGGTGATAGCGTTCCAATTAAGATCTGCTTCGGGTGCACTTCCACCAGCTTCAGAACTGTCAGACTGGATCCAGTCTCCGGATTCAGTTTCCCAACCTATCGGCGGGAAGTCTCCTGAGAAGCCCTGCATGATGCCCTCTATCTTATGTATAGTTGTATTGACCGGTACGCTGGTCTCACCAGTAGTTCCGAAGTTACCTACCGTTGCGTTCACATTCTTGGTCCTGTTGAAGAACACGTTCGGTGGTGAAGTAATCTCTGTTGGTGCAAAATCATGCAGTTGAATAACATCTACCTGTTCTGTAACATAGTCATTCGAATTGTCGTTGTCGTTGGTTAACTCAGTTGTTATATTCACTATGTAAGAACCTTCACTCGATGGGGTCCAGTCGGCAAATGTTGCGTTTGCATCTTCACCTTTATTCACCCAAACGGTTGTCTCATCGGTGTACTCTGACGTCGGATATCCCAATTGGACATCGTCGAGGTACCAATCGTTCATGTCCCATGCGGTTCCAGCAAATTCGAACCTCACCTGAGTCCCTGTCCCAATATAACTTGAGACGTCCATACTATAGGAACTCGGGCCGACATCACCAGAGACAGGTTGACTCCATGGAGTGACGTCAGTCCAGCCAGCGGTGGTATTCGGTCTTACTGACACGTTACAATAGTACCCGCCGCCATAATCATCTATGTAGGAGTTGAAATTCAGTGAAAGACTAGACGAGCCAGTGGTGTCTGTTGCCGGTGTCTGGAGATATGAATAGTCGCCAGTTATATCAAAATAATACAAGTTCGCTTCTGGGGAAGACCCTCCAGCGTTAGCGGTACTGGATTGCGACCAGTCACCTGACTCGGTCGTCCAACCCGTCGGTGGGAAGGTACCGGAGAAATCTTCACTCAATCCGACAAATTTCTCTATCGTTGCGTTCACTGGCACGTTCTCATCGAAGGTCCCGTAATTATCTATGTTCGCTTCGACGGACTGAGTTGTCAAACCTATGGTTCCAGTAGGTGAGATGACATGATCCGAAGCGACATCGTGATCGTCAACCACTGTGATCGTCTTGACTGTATAATCGTTGGTCGTGTTTGTCTCACCTGACAATTCAGTCGTCGAATTCATAACGTATTCAGCTTCACCAGAGGGGGTCCAATCAGTGAACGATGCAGTTGCGTTAGCTCCCGCAGTCACATCGACTGTTGTTTCATCAGCATACTCAGTTGATAATATCTTGCCCTCTATTGTGACATTGTCAACTGACCAATATTCTGGCGCGAAATGATAACCATTATAGAATCTGAAGCGGACTTGGACACTGCTTTCTCCTGCAGCCCATTCAGTTAAGTCCATTTGCACTCTACCATCAGTGCTTGCTTCTCCTACTAGATTCCAGGTAGTTCCACCGTCGGTTGATACGTAAACCTCACGGTCATTGGAACCATCAGACATAGAATCAAAGGTTAGTTCAACTTTGTAATCAGAAGAAGAGAGATTATAAGTGGCAGTAGTCATGTTGTCCTCTTCATCGCTAGTATTGCTCGTCACCTGCATATAGGGGCCCAATGATTCATTCCAAGTGTGAGCATTTCCATTGACATCGGTAACAGACCAACTCGCAGGAAGGCCATCTGTGAAGTTTTCATCTACCGCTATATTGTTCGTCACGATCTCACCGATAGTCGTATTCACCGGTACACCTGTCAGATCGTTCGTCCCGTAATTATGCACCGTGCTGCTCACTGTATGTGTATTCGTATTCACTCTATCTTCTGGAGAGGTGATCTCAGCCACTCCGACATCGTCGGTGGCCATCGGTTTATTGTTTCCATCGTTCGCCATTGTGTAACCAGAGCCGTCGTAACCAGGATCCTCGTCCGTGTAGTGAGCGGTGATCGTGTCGCCATGAGAAACATGAAGAACTCCAGGTGCATCGGTCAAACTCGTGGTGATATTACCTTCGAATGTTCCATTTTCAACCTCTGTCAAGGTAACGGTCTCTCCCATCGGTTCCGTATCACTGGTCACGTTCACATCGTAGGTTCCTTCACCTATCAGGTCCCTGTCTTCGAGAGTAATGTTAACCAGGTCGTTTCCTTGATATTCGCCTTCACCCTTCATGTTGGTGAATTCGATGGTTCCGTTCTTTCCGAGCCCACCACCAGAGTTGAAGACAGCCAAAGCATAATCCTGGTCTACTTCTGGAGTTGAAGGCACCGCATCTTCGACCACGTTTTTACCTACGACCTCTACTTCGTAGGCTCCGCTCTCTAGTTCCGACTTCGGTATGAATACGTTCTCCACATTGTTCTTATCATCGTTGTCATCTCCATCGGGGTCGAACGTTGAATTTATCTTTCCACTGCCGGCAACGGACATACCGTTCTCGAAGGCGTTTCCATACCATACATCGCCATTCGGCCCTGTTACCTTCAACCAAAGGTCGTTCTTCAACGCGGGTTTCGATTCAGTACCGCTATCGGGTTCACCGGGTGCATCTGAATAAGCTAAGGTTATATTCAATGGGTGATCATCATCGGCCACTCTAACAGTATAGGACTCCGAATCACCGGTCTCTAACTGAGTAGGCCTATCGAACAATCTCCACGTTGGGTACATATCATGGTCCATGATGGGTGGTAAGAAAACTCTGCCCCATCCCTCGTCAGGATTCGGTATCGGACCAGTGTTTCCTGCTGTATCGTCCATATCCTTCGCTGCATTGATCATAAGCGCCTTTACCATCTCGGGGCTGGGCTTTTCACCGTAGGTATCTTCATAGTAACCCGCGATAACAGCTCCAGCTCCAGCAGCGGTAGGACCTGCCATGGAAGTTCCGTCACACCATTCGTATCTACCGTCTTCAGTATATAAACCATAGAGATTGGAACCTGAAACGTCTGGAGAGTGTGTAGAGAGGTCGGCTTGGCCGGGGGCCGCAACATCTGGTTTGACCCTGCCGTCCATCTCGAACCCTCGAGAGCTGAAATCAGCTATGTCCGCGGGATTCGTGGTATCCGAACCACTATTACCATAAGATGTAGAATCAGGCATATAATTCTTGGAAGCGCCCACCGCGATCACGTTCTTAGCCGTCGCAGGGCTGGTGATCGTATTTTCACCGGGTCCGCCATTACCAGCCGAAACGAATATGCTCATGGGCTGTTCTCCCGCCGTGGTGTTGTCAGCGTCTCTTACGGCTGCATCGTACGAAGTGTCCATCTCTGAATACTGGCTGTCGCCTCTTGATTCACCCCAGGAGTTGGTACTTATATAAGCTTCACCGTTCACCTTACCGTCTTCCAAGATCGTATAATAATCGGACGGGAAGTCACCTGAGCCGTCGTCCTCAAATATCTGAGAGGCCCAAATTTTAGCTTCAGGGGCCGAGCCCTGTCCTACGTAGAAATCGGTCCATCCCGCATAAGTTACTCCGTTTCCGTTGTATGTATCTCCCGTTGCGAGGCCAGCACAATGTGTGCCGTGACCGTATCCGTCATTCCAACCGTCGACCGTGCTACCTAGGTCACTTCCACCCTTTACTCTACCTGTGAAATCATTATGACCTGCATTGGGGGTGGTCCCATCACCTAATCCAGTATCCGCGACCTGGATGGTTATGTCTTGACCCTTATAGCCTATCTGGTTGACATGACTCCCATAATTGCCTTCGCCTCTATAAGGCGAGTCTCCAGGATTATCAACATCGAAGAAACCTCCCACTATCTGAGTGCCGATCTCATCCTTCAACTCTTTCTCCTTGAAAGGAGTGATCCAAGTTACTTCAGGGTTCTTTGCTATATCTCTCACGGCCTTCTTCTCGTAAACGTATCCCACCAGCTTGTATTCCCCGGTCACCAACCTCGTACTTATCTCAATATTCTCAAGGTTGGAGACGACTTGGCTGGCCGATTTTAGGTCTGTTGTTCCGTCCATGAATACCTTTATCTTCTCTAGGCCTCTCACGCCGTCGACCTGTTTGATCTCAGGGTCTATCTTGTAACCTGGGTGATAAACACCGGTCCAGTCGATGAAGTCTAAAGACTCCACTTGTGACCTCATCTTCGGCTTCATCTTGACTGTGTAGGCATAGTTGGGGACATAATCCAATAATTGAACCCCATCCATATTCTGGAGTGTGGCGACCCATTCCGGATTTACAGGGCCTAAGGTATGAACGATATAGAGCCCTTCCAGACCGGATGCATAGTCTTCTTTCTTCAGATCAACATCTGGTTCTTCCTCTGTAAAATCAAATTCTTGACCTCCTATTGAAAGGACGGTTCTCTCTTCCAAAGGATCGAACTCCACTCCTCTATGCTTCAAGGTTTCTATCTTGGAGTCACTACCCTCTACCAAAGCGTAGTTGTTGTACCTATCCAAGATTTTCATATCTAAGTCGTTTATAGTGCTTATCTCATCTGTTCCTGCCCGTTCCACCAGTATTATTCTATCGTTTTCCGCTTCATCAGTTGAACTCGCATCAGCCAGAGCACTTGCCCCTACCTGCAGCACTGAGAAAAATAGCACCGCAGTCAGAAACAACGTTAGAATTTTTTTGTTTATATGCATTATATTACCCCTAGGGTGTTTAAAGTTGTTCTTTGGTTAAGAGGAGTTTAGTATATATGTTTTCGCATGAGGATATATTTTCATTTGTGTTTTTGAGCAAGCCCCCAAACTCACCCGATCAACCAGCCCGACGACGCTAAAAATTCCTGCCTTCAAGGGGCCAAAATTTTATTAATCGGATTTCCCTATCGGAATCACTCAAAGGAACGGACACTATCTATTTGATAGATTAAACTGCAAGGGCTCATAGTCTAGCTGGTCATGACGTCGCCCTCACATGGCGGAGATCGCCGGTTCGAACCCGGCTGGGCCCATCCCCACTCATCCCTTTATTCTCATGATATCGAATGTATGGCAGCATTTAAATAAAGCATATCGATTCTCGAAATAGATGCAGATAATATGGTAAGCGATATAAATATGGTCTTGACATTGATTATATGAGAAGCAGTCAAGGTATCACCTATCATATCTGACGATAATCACCCTCCCTCCTCTCTTTTTTTCTTGAGTTGTTTTTGTTAGATAGCTGATGTTCTGAAAGCGTAATATTCTTCTAAAAAAGTTAATAAACACCCTTTTTCCTAAGGTAGCTGATGAAGAAGATATGGATCATCGCTCTTGCTTTAATTATAAATCTATCCGTAATTTCTTCCGGGTGTACGGACCCTCCTGAACCGCCAGGTTCCGAGATACCAAAACTTGTGATAGATTATTTGGGGGTTAGTGAAGGTGAAAACCAGACCGCTATATATGTCCATGGGATGGATGAAGTACG
Source organism: uncultured Thermoplasmata archaeon (assembly GCA_964394465.1). GTDB lineage: Archaea > Thermoplasmatota > Thermoplasmata > Halarchaeoplasmatales > Halarchaeoplasmataceae > CAYMXS01. The sequence goes on from CAYMXS010000023.1 coordinate 23,675, forward strand.
ATATGACAATATATCGATCTCTATAAACGATGAGGTCGTATTCAATCAGCGGGAGCGATTCAGCATTGAGTACAGGACAAATCTGTCTTCTTTTTCACTAGAAGTCGATATCCAACATGAAGAAGACTACTACAATTACAACGCCTCTATTGACATAATCAAAGGAAAAAAGTATGTTTTCAAGATAACCTACTATGACGGGGAGATCAACAAAGTAAAATGGAATAATCTACCTTACGTAGAGAAATTGAACCTCTTGAAAGGAGGTGAAAAATAGATGAAAAAAGTGCCCTTTTCGCTTATATTGATAAGTTCCGTGGTCATAATCGTCGGGTTCCTAGCCGTCGGTATAATCGTCGGGTTCATCCCTGTAGGGGACATATTCACTCATTTTTTGGCGTTCATCTTCGGTCTGGTCGTCATATCCATACTGGCGATCATAGGGGCCATCTTCCTGGGCATGTTCATCTCCCATAGAGCCTTCTCAGCTAGAGAATTTACAACCTTCGAAGAAGAGATGCTGAAGATGAAGAAAGACGTCAACGACATCAAAGATATGGTCGAGGAGATGGAGTCCAAAAAAGAGGAAGAGTAGATTCAAACCAGTGATTCAGGACACAGTTCACGGCGGGAGCAGTTCCTGCATTTCCCTTCTCTGTGATGGTTCCTGTGAACGTCCTCGGTCTCCATCGCTTTTCTCATGTCATCCAGTTTTTCTAAAAGGAGTTCTTTCAGGTCCTCATCGTATTCTATCTCGAACTCCTCTTCACCTTCGCCGTATTTCACTATACCATGAGAGGGAGCCTCACCTCTATCTTCCTCTATCAGTAGACAGTAGGCAGCGGTCTGAAGAACATGGGAGAAGAACGGACCCTTCGGGACCCTGCCCGTTTTGACCTCCACCGGAACAAAATGGTCGTCGATCTCGAGTATATAGTCCGGTCTTCCCCTGAGATGGTACTTTTCGGATGATAGTAATTTACTCTTCCTCTTCATCCTGTCAACGTATTCTATCTTCCCCTTTTTCACGTTCAGTTCTTCTCTTCCCTCCTCGGCCTCCAGCTGGAGGACCATGGAGCGCTTCAACCAATAGGTTGCGCCGACCAGCCAGGAGAGTGAAAGTATCTGGGCGATCCTCGCCAGTCTATCGTCCATTATGGGCAGGGTGAAGGCGTAGACCGCCAGGAATGTGGCAATCATGGCGAATATAAGGATTATCCTCTCGGAGGCCGTTTTTTCTATCCTGGTCCACTTGATCTCGCTCAGCAGAAGGAATACTGTAGCTGCTAACAGCCAGATGAGGGAGATGACCCTGAATATCCTTGAAAAATTATACTCTGGTGTGATGAAAGTAACACCTAAGAGTGAAACGACGGTAGCGGTCACGGCCAGCCATATGATTATGTTCTCCAAGAGCCCTACGTTCCTCTCCTTCTCCTTTATAGTGGAGAGAGACTCGCTGACCTCCTCGTGCTTCTCTTTCCCCTCCTCCAATTCTTCACTCTCGGCCTCTTCCTCCTCGGTCAGGCTCACCCACCAGCTCATAGGGCAGTATCCGTATTTTTCAACGTCGCTCGCCGATATCCATCGTTCAGAGGGGTCCTTCATCCGGTAATATAAAATCACGTACAGGTAAATAATTTAGGGTGATATTTGACACATCTTAATCGAACATCTCGTCAATATCTTCCGGTGAGAAGACGCCTTTCTCCGTTATATAGCCCGTTATATATTCCTTTGGAGTCACGTCGAAGGCCGGGTTCTTCACACCTGAGCCCTCGGGAACGATGGTCTTTCCTGAGATCCGTCTCACTTCCTCCTCCTCTCTCTCCTCGATGGGTATATCAAGCCCTTCCTCTATCGAACCATCGTAGGTAGTTACGGGCGCGGCCACGTAGAACGGTATATCGTTCTCTCTTGCCACAACGGCCTTCTCGTAGGTCCCAATCTTGTTGGCTATGTCTCCGTTCGAGACGATCCTGTCCGTTCCAACTATCACTAGATCTATCTCGTCTCTCTGCATGTAATGTCCGGATGCGTTGTCGACTATGACCGAATGAGGGATGCCTTCGTTGTATAGCTCCCAGGCCGTTAAACGCGCGCCCTGAAGTCTGGGCCTCGTTTCGTCCGCATAGACGAAGATGTCCTTACCGTCCTGGTGGGCGATCCGCATGGGGGCTAGGGCGGTGCCGTAATCCACCGTTGCCAGAGCACCCGCGTTGCAGTGGGTAAGTATCGCATCTCCGGCGTCTATAAGTTCGTCTCCGTTCTCACCGATCATCCTGCACTTGTCTATAACGTCCTGAGCGTAATCTTCCGCCGTATTTATGGGATCTTCATCCATGTTCTCCAGCATGTAGTCAACGGCATAGAACAGGTCGTAGGCCGTGGGTCTGGCCGACTTGATCGCCTCCGCCGCTTCATCCATATCTCTGTTTTGTAAAGCCGCCTGGGCCATCCCGTAGGCTGCGGTCACCCCTATGGCGGGAGCACCCCTGACCATCATCTCCTTTATGGAGCGTTTCACCTCTTCATAGTCCTCCGCGGCATAGTAATTCAGCTCTCCAGGCAGATACCTCTGGTCGATCATCTTGACCTTTTGATCTTCCATCCAAACAGCCTGTATCTCTTCAAAACCGTCTTCCGTTCTTATCCTCATTTTCTATCCCTCGCTGATCTGTAAGCGTCCCATAACCTCGGAACGGTATCCATCTCTTTTATCTCTTCTGGTCTTACCCATCTACACTCCACGTTCTCCCAGTTAAGATCGATCTTATCTTCTTTCACCTCAAAGATGAAGGGGTTGACCTCCCATACCTTGTCCTGGTACCTAACTCTGACCGGTTTGCCTTCCGTTATCAGGTCCGCCTCCGTTATACCAGTCTCTTCCTCAATCTCTTTACGGGCCTGTTCGAGAGGACTTTTTTCCTCCAGATAACCGGATACGGCGGACCACTGGCCGTGATAACTGCCCACGTCTTCGCCCCGTTTCAAAAGCAATATATTATCTTCTTTTTTCAGGAAGGCGGTCACCACCGGCTGCTGGATGACGTCTTTCAACTCAACGGTGCCTTCCTTTCCGTCAAGTTCGACTTCGTCTCCCATCTTTAGTAAATCTATCTCGATCTGATCTACAAGAGGTATGTCCGAGATTATAGCACCAGAAGCCACTATGGTCTCCGTGCTCTCGTTTATCATACCTAGAGACGCGTAACCGTTCTTCTTCAGCTGGTATATCACGTAGGATCCTACGGTACTGCCTCGCCCGCCAGGGAAAACAAAGATCTTGTCTCTAATATCTACATCTTCGAAGACCTTTCCAGTCTCCGGGTCCGCGTCGCCTAGAAAGGATACTCTTCTATCGACTTTGACCACTTCACCCTCGACCTTTCCCTTAGAGACGCCTCTGCCTTCGAGTATCATACTATCATCTCCAGTAATGTATCCAGGTCTGCATAGAGCGTCCTTTGGTTCGCCAACTTTGGAAGATAAGCAGAGGCCTTCCCAGAGTTCGTTATGACCCTTTCATACTTCTCCTCTAAAGGGGAGACGACCATGCACGTGTCGGTTATGACCTGACCGTACCTTTCTATGGTCTCTATCGCATCAGGCATCTCCTCTCTGACCTTCCTGCTCGTATAGACCAAAAGGTCGGGTCCCTTTTTCCTTTCTTTATCGTCCAGTTTTTCAGCTATCCTCTCTATCTCACTTTTCGAAAGGTGTGGGCAGCCTATCACTATGGCCTCGGGCTCGAAATCCTCCTCCAGTTCTTCTTTCACTTCCTCGATATCTTCAGAGGTGATCTTCCTTCTCTCGAGAGAACCTGTCGAAAACTCATCGGCCTCTGGAGTCACGTCTTCAACGTGATACAGAGCCACGGAACCGGTGGCGGCCATGGCGGCACCTAACGCCTTCAGACCGTCTTCCGCAGGTGATATTCCTCTGAAGTAGGGTATTTTATCCCCGACTTCTCCACCTACAAGATAACCTAGAAGGGCCATGGGAACTCCATCTTCCACTTCGTAAATAATGTCAGGGGCTCTATTTTCTTTTATGTGGAGCCCATAGTACGGTGTTTTTCCAATGACGGCGCTCATCAAAGCCGAAGGGCCGCCTTCACGGTTGGTCCTAGCCCCCAGAACGGAGTTAGCAAAAGAAACGGCGGAACTCTCGCTCCAAGCCAGGTGAGTTCCTTTCTCCGGTCGATTACCAGCGAGGTAAGGAGTGCAGGTACAAGACATTTCTATGCCCATGCTCGCATAGGCCTCTACGAGTCTTTTCTGTTTGGTCCTGAAGTCATCGGTTTCATAGGCCGGTCTTTCCAGATCCATACCGGCCGGGTTGAGCATGGACCTGACCTTCACCTTCGCCTTTTTAGAGAAGTCCTCTATGAACTCCAGTCCGGCTTCGCCCATGGTTTTGTAAGAAACTCCGGCGATCTGGGCCGATTCTACAGGTATCAGTTTCTCCGCCTCGTATATATCGCCTAAAGTTACGAGGAGCTCCATGGCTTTGGCCGGACCCTCGCCCTCCTCTCCGTCCAATATACGCTCTTCTTCCTTGGTGAGATACATCGTAGGAAAGTATTGAAGAGACTTGCATTAACTTTGCGGTTCCCTCTTCAAAACTCGAACTCATCTTTTATTTTATCCAAAAGTGTGGCCAGCTTCTTCTCCCCGTAAACGTTCCCATAGACGTTCAGGAACCCAAGGACCATCTCCTGAGATCTCTCGCCCAGTTCCTTTATGTCCTCCACTCTCCTCTCCAGTTCCCTTTCACCTTTTCCCGTCAACCGGTAGTATTTTCTGTCCTCCGCCTCCTTTTCTGCCCGTTCGATGAGATCCTTCTTCTCCATCCTGTTGAGGGCACCGTATATCGTGCCATAGCTGGGGTCCCAGTGACCGTTGGACTTGTCTTGAAGCCTCTTGATCAGTTCGTAGCCGTAGGTGGCCCCCTCCTTCTCCATGGTGTCCAGTATGAGGTAATTTATCAGCTCGCTGGGTATCCTCTTCTGCATCGATTCGGTAAGGGATGAGAAATATTAGTGATTTGGGGACCTAAGAAAAGATAAAAGGTCACTGCAAAGAGTGTTCCACTGCTTTCTCCGCGTGTATCCTCATGGTGTCGAAGAGAGGCACGTCCACGTCTTCCTTTTTTATGACGAGGGGGATCTCGGTGCAGCCCAGGATCATGCCTTGGGCGCCCTCTCCTTTCAGCTCGTCGATCATCTGAAGCAGTTCATCCTTAGATCCAGGCCTCTCTATACCCCTGCAGAGTTCTTCGTAGATTATATCGTGGACTCTCTCTTTATCTGCTCCCTCTGGAAGTACCGTTTCTATACCGTGTTCATCCCTCAACCTGTCCGTATAGAAATCTAGGCCCATGACGTACTTGGTACCTATCAAGCCGACCCTCTTTAGCTCCTTCTCCTTTATACGTTCCGCCACAGCGTCTACCAAGTGGAGTACGGGCAGACCGGACTTCTCCTCGACTGTATCAGCCACCTTGTGCATGGTATTGGCGCATATGATGATGACGTCGGCGCCGCTATTCTTCAGATGCTGTGCTTTCTCGCCCAACATCTCGCCCAGTTCATCCCATCTCCCCTCATGCTGCATCCTGATTATATCGTTGAAATCGAAGGAATACATAACCAGCTCGGCGGAATGGTCGCCTCCCCTTCTTTCGGCCATTTTCTCGTTGATTATCCTGTAGTACTCAAGGCTCGATTTCCAGCTCATCCCCGCCAACATGCCTATCTTCTTCATCTTTTCACCTGGTTAAACAACATAGGTGGCGAAGTAAATACTTAGTGGTGAGCCCTTGGATATCAAGACCGTAAAGGATGGCAAAGGTTTAAGTATTATTCAACGTAATATTACACAACGTAATAGGTAGATGACATGGGTATAACCACCATAGCCCTGATAGTCCTGGCCGTTTCTTTGCTCCTCTGGTCCTTCCAAAGGGACAAAGAGAAGACGAAGAAGAGCCTTACACTGGCGGTCAGCCGTTTCAAGGGTATAGCGGTCGATATCATCTCGATATTGGCTCTCATAGGCCTCTTCTTAACGGTCGTCCCTCCGGAGTCCATACGGTACGTTCTGGGCGGCACATCTAGACTGCTCAGCACCTTGTATGCGGCCTTCTTCGGCACCGTTACGATAATACCTGCCTTCGTAGCCTTCCCGCTCTCGGCTTCTCTTTTGGATAGGGGAGCTCACCTGGTCTCTCTGGCGGCCTTCATCACGACCCTGACGATGGTCGGCTTCGTTACAGCGCCTATAGAGATAGAGCATTTCGGAAAGAGGTTCACCCTCGTCAGGAACATCCTCAGCTTCGCTGCCGCTTTGGTCATAGCCCTGGGTATGGGGTTGATACTTTGAGTGTCGAAAGTATCGAAGCAAAGATCAAAGACAACAGGATAGGGGTCTTCACGGTCTTCTGTTATATCGCAGCTTTCATCTACTCGCCTTCACTTGGTCTGGACAGCTTGACTTTGACCTCGGAGTACCTGCTGGAGATGGTCGAGATACTACCGGCGGTCTTCATCATCACCGGGCTGGTTGAAGTTTGGGTGCCCAAAGAGACGATAATGAACGTCTTCGGTGAAGCCGCCGGTATGAAGGGAAGACTGGTTTCCGTTCTCGTGGGTTCATTTTCAGCAGGCCCCATCTATGCGGCCTTTCCAGTCACCTACACGTTACTGAAAAAGGGCTCTTCCATATCCAACGTGGTCATAATACTGAGCGCCTGGGCCGTTATAAAGGCCCCTATGCTGGTGGTGGAAACGAAGTTCATGGGCCTTCCATTCATGCTCACCCGCTATATATTTACGGTCCCAGCTGTCATAGGCATAGGGGTCGTTACAGAAAAGATGGTCGAAAGGGAGAATATAATCCAGGAGTCCAGCGAGATAGAACAGCGTGTTGAAAAGATAACGGAAGAACTGCCCGGCTACAACTGCGGTTCCTGCGGATACAACTCGTGTCATGAAGCTGCCGAAGCTGTGATCGAGAAGGAAGAAACACCGGGTATCTGTGACCATCAGAGCAGGGATGACGAAGCTGAGCTGCGAGAGATCCTCAACAGCTGAAGGTATGATTGGCGATTTACTTCCTCTGGTTCACCCATTTCACCAGGGGCTTCAATCTCTCATGCAGCTGTTTTCCATCCTCGGTCAGTGTGTAAGTGACCTTTGGCGGGACAGATTCTTCAACATCTCTGTTCACCAGTCTCTCCTCTGTAAGTTCCTTCAGCCTGTCAGATAATGATTTAGGACTGATGCCGTTCAGCGATCTCTGCAGTTCGTTAAAACGGTAGCCTTCTTCCTTAGACCCAAGATGACTGATTATACAGATCGCCCATTTCTTGGATACGATGTTTATCAAACCTTCCACGGGGCAAAGGCAGGGCTCCTCATCTCCACAGCAAACATCATCACTCTTTTTCATGGTTTTTCACCTACTTTCAGATCTTAAACCACGTTAATCTCCTTAAACTTCCGAATTTATATACTTTACTATCTGTAGCAAGTAACGAAGTGATAGTATGTGCGGAGACTGCTGCTCCTCTGAACACGGAAGAAAGGGACACGGACACCACGATAGTGGGCACCACAAACACGGCAAAACAGACGGATGCTGCTGTTGTGGTGGACATCAAAGATGGAGGAAATTCAGGACGAAGGAAGAGATAAGAGAAGAACTCGAGAGCTACAAAGAAGAACTGGAGAAGGAGATCCAGGCCGTTGAAGAGAGATTGAAAGATCTGAAGTAAAAACCCTTTTCCCTCATTCTCTATTTGCCCCTGCATTATAACACCCATTTTAAAAATTTTTGAAACCGTAATCTTTATTTAGTACTGGTCATGTCATTTCAAATAAAGTTGAAATAGGTTTACAAGATGGATATGATCTACGCGGTACTGATGAGCGGGCTGCTCAACGTCTACAGCTATCTGTCGGAGCACGTCCTTACATGCTTGATACCAGCCTTCTTCATAGCTGGTGCGATCTCATCTTTCATCAAGAAGGACGCCATCCTGAAGTATCTGGGTCCAGATGTGAAGAGATGGGTCTCTTTTCCCATTGCCTCCGTTTCCGGCTCCGTGTTGGCCGTGTGCAGCTGTACCATATTGCCGATGTTCGCCGGACTTTACAAAAAAGGGAGCGGGATCGGACCCGCGACGGCCTTCCTGTACTCCGGACCGGCCATAAACATACTGGCTATTGTCTATACTGCCAACATATTGGGTTACAGGCTCGGGTTGGCTCGGGCTCTCGCCGCTGTTGCCATGGCCTTCGTGATAGCTTTTACCATGTCCTACATCTTTAAACCTCACGATGATGAAAACAGCGCATCCATGAAAACGGAGGAGACAGGCGAGGGAAGAGAGAGACCCCTCTGGATAAAGTTGAGTTTCTTCGGTCTGCTGATCCTGGTGTTAGTGGTGGGCGCGGCCAAGATCTCCTGGGTACCGAAACTCGGGATCATATATCTGGCGACGGTCTTCATAGCCCTGATCCTGATCTATAAGTATGAAAGAGAAGAGGTGACGGACTGGGGGTACGAAACCTGGGACCTGACGAAGAAGATCCTCCCCATACTGATAATCGGCACCTTCGTGGTCGGGCTCATAGCTTACTTCTTACCTCCTGCAACCTTCAGGCCTTACCTTGGAGACGACAGTTTATCGGCCTCCTTCTTGGGGTCTATAATCGGGGCTGTACTGTACATGCCGACACTTCTAGAGGTGCCGATAATAGGTACGACCTTCGGTTACAACTCCGGTGTCATGGGAGACGCTCCCGCTCTGAGTCTTTTACTGGCTGGACCTTCATTGAGTCTGCCCAATATGATAGTACTCTTCAGGATAATGGAGCTTAAACAGTGGATGGCCTACATAATGATCGTGGTCGTACTATCCACTCTCATGGGATTCACGTACGGTATGATTGTATGAAAAAAAAGAGGTGAACGAGATGAAAAAGATAGAGATATTGGGAACTGGATGCTCGAAATGCAAGCGGCTCGAGAAGAACGTTAGAAAAGCGGTGAATGAACTCGACGTAGAGGCAGAGATAGAGAAGGTCGAAAAGATAGAGGACATCTCCGCGAGAGGCGTCATGGTGACGCCCGCTTTGTCGATAGATGGAGAGATGAAAGCCAGTGGAGAAGTCCCGAGCTCTAAAAAGATAAAGGAGCTTTTGAGTGGATAGGGCATTCATATTTTATATCGGTCACTCTACGTTGCAGAAGCGTGTAGAGAGACTCTCCACCTGGTCCAAAAAATCTGATATGTCGGGATCAGATAACCTGTAGACTATCTTCCTGCCGTCCCTTCTTTTTTCAACCAGACCGCACCCGCGGATGCCCTTTAAGTGGTGTGAGATCAAAGACTGTTCCTCGTTCAATTCATCGATTATCTCGCTCACGCACATCTCCCCCCTCTCATCCAGTAATTTGAGTATGTTGAGCCTTGTGGAGTTAGCCACGCACTTCAAAAGGTCAACTTCTTCATCGCATTCCATCATCACTCGATTATGAACGCCTGATAATTAAGATTTATGTGAAAAACTTTTTATATGAATATTTTATCATATGTTGAGGCGGAATATGTCAGATAAGATCGATCATGAAGAACTGGAAAGAGAAGCCGAACAGAGAGGTCAAGAGCTGACCTTCTTTGAAAAGTATCTCTCCGTATGGGTGGCTATCTGTATCGCGACTGGAGTGGCTATAGGAAAATTTTTGCCCGTTGTGCCCGACAACCTAGGGGAGTTCCAATACGCTCATGTGAACATACCCATCGCTGTACTGATATGGTTCATGATCTATCCGATGATGGCAGAGATAGATTTCAAGAGCATACTCGGCGTCAAAGAGAATCCCAGAGGGCTCCTAGTCACCTGGGTATCCAACTGGGTCATAAAGCCCTTCACCATGTACCTGATCTTTTGGTTCTTCATGACCCGTTTATTCGATGGGTTCATATCTTCTACTCTTCAAAGCCAGTACATAGCCGGCGCGGTCCTTTTAGGTTCCGCTCCGTGCACGGCGATGGTGTTCGTCTGGAGCTATCTCTCCGATGGGGATCCTGCCTACACGCTGGTTCAGGTCTCGACCAACGACATGATATTACTGTTCGCCTACGTTCCCTTAGTGACCTTCCTTCTCGGCGTTGGAGGGATAAGCGTACCCTACGATACTTTGGCGCTTTCAGTTATACTCTTCGTTGTCATACCTCTCTCCGCCGGGTACATATCTAGGAAGTATCTGATCGATAGAAAAGGCGAAGATTGGTTCGAGAACGTTTTTCTAGAGAGGACGGGCAATCTGACCATATTTGGTTTACTGCTCACGTTGATACTGCTTTTCTCCTTCCAGGGGAACGTCATCCTCAACAATCCGCTCCACATCCTTCTGATCGCGATCCCGCTGATAATCCAGACCTTCCTCATATTCTCAATAGCATATGGATGGTCATTTTTGTGGGATCTGAAGCACGATATAGCGGCCCCTGCGGCCATGATCGGTGCCAGCAACTTCTTCGAACTTGCAGTTGCCGTCGCGATATCAGTCTTCGGTATATCGTCGGGAGCGGCGCTCGCCACCGTAGTGGGGGTCCTGGTAGAAGTGCCTCTTATGCTGACTCTAGTGGGTATAGCGAACAGAACGACACGGTACTTCAGTTGAACCCTAGACGAACTTCCTTCCTTTCTCCGTTATATTGTAGATCACAAAATTCGCCTTCCTCTCGCCCTCTATCAAGCCCTCTTCCTTCAGGATGGAAAGGTGGTACGAAAGTTTAGAATCCGCTATATCCAAGATCTGTTTCAGCAGGCAGACGCACAGGTCCTGCTGTCCCAGGAGGGCGAGGATCTTCAACCTGAGTTGGTCAGACAGGGCCTTGTAGGTCTCACTTCTTTCCTTGAGATTTTCCTCGTCGATAGATCCGATAAGCTCCTTCATACCTCCCCTTTTCTCGAGTTCCTCCTCAACGTGTTCTGGTATCTCCATGTAGGCACCTGGTCTTCATCTTTGGGACCGTAAAAAGAGTGCCGCAGGCCGGACTTGAACCGGCGACATCCACGTCTTCAGCGTG
>CAYMXS010000024.1:0-21925 GCA_964394465.1 uncultured Thermoplasmata archaeon
CGAAGGGCGAGATAACCGTTGACACGAGGGAACAGAACAGCCAAGTCGTCCAGGAGATATCTAGAGAAGATATAAAGATCAACACGTCTCAACTGTCCATAGGGGATTACATCGTTTCGGAAGAAACCGCAGTTGAAAGGAAGAGCGTGGACGATTTCCTGGAATCCCTCATGGACGGCAGACTCTTCTCACAGGTGAGATCACTGTCCGAGAGTTATCAACATCCGGTGATGATCTTGGAGGGCCAGGACCTCTTCGAGAGGAGGAATATAGATGATAACGCCATATACGGTGCTTTGACGTCCTTGGCGTGTGATTTCCGCCTTTCTATACTCCCATCCGAGGATGGGAAGGAGACCGCCCGTCTCTTATCCAGTATGGTCAAGAGGGAGGCGAAGGACAAAAGTTCGACGGCTACGAGAACTAGAAAAGACAAGAGGTCCATGTCCACCATGGAGACTAAGAAGTTCATACTGGAGGGCCTGCCTTCCGTGTCGGGCACATTGGCGGACAGGCTGTTGGACCATTTCGGCAGCGTGAGGGCCGTTTTCACCGCCGATAAGGAGGAGCTGGAGGAAGTTAAGGGGATAGGACCGTCTACGGCTGAAAAGATCCTATCGGTCATCGAGTGACCGCTGAGCAAGGACCATAAAACATAAAATACAACAAAAGTCCTTAACCGATACATACCAGAGTGGATCTAGGTATGATTGACTTAAAGTCTTAAGATGACATATCTGGATAAAATATCTGGATCGAGTAGTATCATAGTATCATAGGAGCATAGGAGGAATAATATGTCTAGGAGTTGGAACGGACCTTTGGAGAAGAAGAGCAAGTACGTGTACGAGATACCTAAGAGTTACAAGCGCGAGATGAGGGTCAACGGGAGGATATACGCCGATGAAAGATTGATAAAGTCCATCAGGCAGGACAACGCCCCGGAGCAGGTGGCAAACGTCGCTTCGCTGCCGGGCATAATAGAGGCCTCTCAGGCCATGCCGGATATACACTGGGGCTATGGTTTTCCCATAGGGGGTGTAGCGGCAATAGATATCGATAAAGAGAAAGGCATCATCTCCCCTGGAGGCGTAGGTTACGACATAAACTGTGGAGTACGCCTCGTAAAGACCAACCTGGAACTGGACCGCGTTGAATCCAATAAAAAGAAACTGATAAGGGAGATGTTCAATAATGTTCCTGCCGGCGTCGGTAAGAGCAGCAAGGTCCGGCTCAAGAAGGGGGAATTAGAAGAGGCTCTAGACCATGGCGTGGAATGGGCCGTAGACAGAGGCTACGGCTGGGAGGAAGACCTTAAACGGATAGAGGACAACGGCAGGATGGAGTCCGCTGATTCAGAAAAAGTAAGCAAAAAAGCGAAGGACAGAGGCGCTCCACAGCTTGGAACTCTCGGAGGCGGCAACCACTTCCTGGAGGTACAGAAGGTGGAAGAGATTTTTGACGATGAAGCGGCGGAGGCCATGGGCCTTGAAGAGGGCATGGTCACGGCCATGATACATACCGGTTCTAGAGGATGCGGCCATCAGATAGCCACAGACTACATAGACGAGATGGAGAGGGCCGTCCGTAAGTACAATATCGATCTGCCGGATAAACAGCTGGCGTGCGCGCCCTTCGATTCGGACGAAGGACAGGACTACTTCAAGGCAATGAGCTGTGGAGCGAACTATGCCTGGACCAACCGCCAATTGATACTGCACTGGGTCCGGGAGAGCTTCGAGAACGTCTTCGACGAATCGGCTGAAGACATGGACATGCAAATGATCTACGACGTGTGCCACAACATAGCGAAAAAAGAAGAGCATGAAGTGGACGGTAAAAAGAAAGACATAATAGTCCATAGAAAGGGAGCTACAAGGGCCTTCGCTCCCGGTAGAAAAGAGGTGCCGAAGAAGTACCGTGACATAGGCCAGCCGGTTCTTATACCCGGTGACATGGGAACCGCGAGCTATGTGATGATGGGCACCCAACACGCCATGGACAGGAGCTGGGGCTCGACGTGTCACGGTGCCGGAAGGGTCATGTCAAGAACCGGGGCCAGGAAGAAGTTCAACACCAACCAGATAAAGAAGGATCTGAGCGATAGAGGTATCTATGTGAAGGCGGCCAGTAACAAGGTTCTGCTGGAGGAGAGTCCAGGTGCCTACAAGGATGTCAACAATGTGGTCGAGGTAACCCACAACGCCGGCCTTTCTAAAATAGTGGCTAAATTGGTCCCCTTGGGCGTCGTGAAGGGCTGAGTATAAAAAATCAAAAACGGCTCTTCCTGGAGCCTATAAGTGCGCTCATGAAGCTGTCCCGATAATCGTTCTTCGTTATCTTATGAGCGAATCTTTTAGACTCTTCTTTGGTGAGCTTTTTTATCTTATCCGGCACACCCTTTACTAAGGGTCCTATGTCTCTCTTGTTCTCGACCATGAATGTATATAGCTTCTGGCTGTGTTTTTCAGCTAGCTCCATCTCCTTCCATACCAGGAAAGTGAAGTTGCTAGAGACAGCCATGCCGACCATGGCGTCGCACTCCTTGACCTTTTCTCTCATATCGTCCTTCAATCCAAAATCTGATGGATTCACGATCTCATCGGCGTCAAGGTTGTCCCTGATTATCTCGATGCATTTCTTCTCTGTCTTTTTCTTGAACGTGAACGTTGGATGGCTGAAGTATATCTTCATTTTTACCCCCTATTTTTTTTCTTCTTCTCCTCCGAGACCACCGGGCACCCCCATGAAATCGATATGCCCTGCTTCACTTTCTTCTTCAGATCTATCTTCACTGGGTACCTCATCCACCCCTTTTTCGTTCTCTCCGGAACTGCTTACCTGTTGTTCACTATCACTGTCTTTTTCTCCTTCCTTATCTTCTTTTTCTTTCTTCTTTTTTTCCATCTCTTTCTTTGCTTCTTTCGCCTCTTTGTTCTCCTTTATAACAGCCAGGAGTGCGCCCTTTCCTTTGAAAGCGTAGACCATCCCCAGCAAAGTCAAGAACGCAGCGGGTAAAGAGACTAGACTGTATGGATGCCTAGTATAGGCTATCGTCTGTGAGTATCGCAGAATGCCAGAGCTGATATTGACGCTGATATAGGCGGGATCGCTATCGAAGGCGGTCAGATCTATCTCTATGGGTACGGAATTTGAACTCAGCGAAACGTTCTTCAGAGTTTCATCTTCGTTGTTGCGTATGTGGATGATAGCCCTGTCCGAAGAGTTGGGGGAGGTGTAATTCAGTCTGAGAGTAGAATCTCTGGTCCTGTAAGATATGAGGAGTGGAAAATTTTGCTCGTCTCCCTCAGGTGTTACCTCCCCTTTCTCCGAGTCGGTATCCAATCGGGGGGTCACGGCGGCAAAAGCTAGGATCAGGGCTACAGTGAAGCACAAGAAACCCCTCCTTATGTCTTTGTTGTGAAACATCTCCTTGAGAACGCTTATATTCTCTCCTTTATCACTCATCTTTACCCCCGGTGCATAACGGAATTCAAATTTGACTTGGAAGATCACTTTTGATTTTAGATAGGTCCTGCAGGGTCGGCACCCTGCATATATGTGTATATATGGGAGTTAGTAGTTTTTGGTAGTTTTCGTTACTGGTTAGTAATTGACGTCTCCTTCTATCTCGAATTCGATCTCACCTGCGAAGTGGCATTTAGCCGTGTGCTCCTTCTCGACCTCTTTCTCGGGTGGCTGTCTTTCCTTGCATATCTTTTTAGCATACGGGCATCGTGGATGGAACCTACAACCGTCAGGTACGTTGGTTCCAGAGGGCACCTCACCTATGATAGGCAGTTCCTTTACCCTTTTACCCTCCTGTGGTTTGGGTTCGGGTACTGCTATAAGAAGCGCTTGAGTGTAGGGATGTATCGGGTTGTCCAACACATCACCGACCTTGCCTTTTTCTACCATATCACCTAGGTACATCACGCCCATATAATCGGAGAAGAACCTCGTGGTTGAGATGTCGTGTGTGATGTAGAAGTAGGTGACATCTTCCTCGTCTATCAGATCCTTCATCAGGTTGAGGATCTCTGCTCTAACTGAAACGTCCAGCATGGATACGGGCTCGTCGGCCACTATGAAATCGGGATTGAGTATCATACCTCGAGCGAGGGATATCCTCTGCTTCTGTCCACCTGAAAGCATGTGAGGGTACCTAGGAAGGAACTCCTCTGGAGGTGTCAGCCTTACCTCTTCGAGCGCCCTTGCTATCATGTCCTCACGTTCTTCTCTTGTACTGCCTATGTCGTGGATGAGCAGGGGCTCTTCAAGTATGTCCCTGATCCTGTCTCGGGGATCAAGCGCTGAGAAGGGGTCCTGGTATATTATCTGAGTGGTCCTCCTGTAGGCCTTGAGCTCGTTTCTATCTGATATGTTCGTGATATCCTTCCCCTTCATGACCATCTTTCCGCCGGTGGGGTCTAAGAGCCGCATCATCAACTTCCCGACAGTGGTCTTACCGCATCCGGACTCACCCACTATAGCGAAGTTTTTCTTCCAATATATATCGAAATCTATACCATCGACGGCTCTAACGTACTGTTTTTTTTCGCCTTTTATCTTCTGGAAAAATGATTGTGTGACTTCGAAATGCTTCTCAAGATTACGTGCTTTGAATACGGGTTCTGGCATGTTTACTTACCTCCGTAAAGATGACATTTCACTTTTACTCCGTCCACATCGTAGACCGGGGGCTCTTTATTTTTACATACCTCCATGGCCTTGTGACATCGCGGGTGGAATCTACATCCCGTTGGAGGGTCTACAAGATTTGGAGGAACTCCTGGGATATATTCAAGCCTATCTATGTCCGTGTGGATGTCGGGTATAGCTGCCATGAGCTTCTCTGTGTACGGATGCTTTGGGTCCGTGTATATATCAACAGCATCGCCTATCTCGACGATCCATCCGGCATACATTATGGCCAATTTATCTGAAACCTCGGCCAGTATGCTCAAGTCGTGGGTGATGAATATCATCGATATGTTGAGTTCCTGCCTCAGCCTCTTCAAGTCGTTCATTATCCGTGCTTCTACGACCACGTCGAGGGCAGTTGTGGGCTCGTCTAGTATTACAAGGTCCGGCTCCAGTAAAAGAGCTGTAGCTATGACTATACGCTGTTTCTGTCCACCGCTCAATTCATGCGGATATCTATCGAACAGTTCTTCGTCGAGGTCCACCAGGTCTAGGTAACGTAGGCATATCTTCTTGGCTTCCTCTCCGGTTATGCCCTTGTGATACTTGAGTGGCTCTTTCATCTGGTGGCCCACTGTATATACAGGGGTTAGAATCTCCATCGCGCCCTGAAAAACCATCGATAATTTCTGCCACCTGACATTCTTCCTTGTCTCTTTCTCCGACAGCTGCGTGATCTCTATGCCATCCAGGTTGATGGAGCCGTCGACTATCTCTCCAGGTGGTTGAACCTGGTTCAGAAGGGAGAAGGCCATGGTACTCTTACCACAGCCTGATTCTCCAGCTATGCCCAGAGATTCGCCTTTATCCAACTCGAATGAAGCGTCATCCAGGGCCTTCACTTCTCCGTCTGACGTGAAATAATGGGTAGATAAATTATCAACTTTTAGTACGGTTTTGTTATCCAATCTTGTCACCTCTGCTGCATCTTGGGGTTGACTATCTTCTCAACGGCCATACCTGTGGCTATGAATCCGAAGCCCAGGAAAATCATACCCAGTCCCGGGAACAGGACCCAATGCCAGGATGCCGTGAAGTTAAGGGTGGCGCCTGACTGGTTCGCCTCGGTGAGTTGGGTACCCCAGGTTACGATGTCTGGGTCACCCAGGCCGAGCATATGTAGACCGGCCTCGGCGATGATGATCATAGGTACCATCAGGGCTGCCTCGGCCACCGCGTAGGGGAGGATCTGTGGGATCATGTGACTCCTTATTACCCTTCCAGAGCTGGAACCTAGAGATTCCGCCGCCTCGACGTAGGTGTCCTGCCTGACCTGGAGTCCTCTAGATCGGATGATCTTGGCTATCCCACGCCACATCAACAAGGAATAGATCAGCACGAACACCCAGATCGAGGTACGCCAGAATTTGAGCACCATGATCAGTATGGGCAATGTCGGGATACCCATGGCTATCTCGTTGCCTCTCTGCATCAGTTCGTCGACCCAGCCGCCGTAATATGCGCTCGTCATCCCATAGAATGTTCCAAGGATGATGGTGATGACAGCGACTATACCGCCAGCTATTAGACCGTAACGGGCGCCCCACACCCATCCTTGCCATATATCCTGACGCATGTAATCTGTGCCCATAACACCGAAAACGGCTCCAGCGAGGATCACCTTTGAATCCTCATTGAGTTTAAGATTGTTACCTGTCACGACCAGCTTTAATTTATACTCTCCTTTCAGTGTGTCAGGTGAGTCCAACCAGTCCTCGTTCGCCTTTCCAAATATCGTTTTTGTGGGGTTCATGTTCACCTTTGAGATCATCTCCTCAGAGGTCATCCCCTCTTCCTCTCTGAGATAATCTGACACATGGGTGTAAAGAGTATCTCTTATCGCCTGTGACCTGGCTGTGGTCATGCCCTTTGAAACCGTACCATTGTGGAAGACGTCGCTCCCGCTCAGGCTCATAAGGGTGATACTTCTATCATCCGGTCTCTCTATGATTATATTTGCACTGGTTACACTGTCGGCGGTCCCCCTTATCTCGGCGATTATATCTTTGGGCGGGACATCCGAGTCCATCTTGAAATTCCAGCTCCTGATATAGATCGTGTTATCACCTATCTGCCTTGAATCTCTGGTACTTACAGTGTTCAGGGTCTTTTGATGTGCGTAGGATTTAGCCGTGACGTAGTCTATCCAAGCGGGTGGAGCTGCACGTGGATTGTTAGACCATCTTTCGTTCCCTGGCCCCCATTCCGTATGAGCATCGGGGGCTATGACGGGAGCGAGTAGGCCGATGACCAGCATTATAAATATCATGCTGAAGCCCAGTATCCCGATCTTCTGACCACGCAGTTCAACTAGGAATTCCTTAATATTTGCCTTCACATCATCCCAATGTATTGCCATTCTTGTTCACCTCTTATACCGATTTTTCAGCACCGACCTCAACCCTTGGGTCAAGGAATCCGTATATAAGGTCGGATATATAGTAACCGAATATGTACAGGAACGCAGTTATGAAGCTGACACCCATGATAGTCGGCACGTCGTCCCAGGACATGAGGGCGTTCCTCAAAAGCATACCCATCCCGGGCCATCCGAAAACCAGCTCGGATATCATCGCACCACCTAATGACATCAACAGGGCCATGATCGACGACGTAACTATCGGCGGTGCGGCGGTCTTCAGGGTGTGACCGTAGATGACCTTTCTCTCCGGTACCCCTTTTGCTCTTGCAGCCATGATATAATCGTCCTGTAGAACTCCCGTTACGATGTTCCTCGTTGCCCAGGCCCGTGACCCGAACAGTACGAAGACTATGGTCATCAGGGGGAGGGCCATCTTTTTAAGCAGTTCTACTATGAACGTTCCAAAACCCACGTCACTCATCTGCGGGTACTGGACGGACGGAGCCGGGAACCATTGTAGTTCGAAAACGAAGATTAGTATCGCCAACATACCAACCCACCACATCGGCATGGAAGATGCTGTCATACCGAAGAGCGAAAGGAACCTGTCCATCTTGCTTCCGGCCACCTGTGCGGCCTTGAGACCGACAGCGATTCCCAGAGCGGTGTAGATCACCGCCGCCGTGGTGAAAAGCAGGATTGTATTCGGCAGGTATGCCATTATTATATCTCTGACCTCCTGAGACCCATCGGCAGTCTTGGCCGATCTGGCATTGGCCGTGCCGAAATCAAAGATCAACACGTCCCTAGAAGTTATAAAGATCCTCTGCCACCTCGGTTTATCTAGATCATACTGTTTTCTATAATATTCCTGTCTCTGCTCCCTATAATTCTCTTTCTGGGTCTCGTTCTGGAACTGCATGCTCTGCATCTCGCCATTAATCTGGGAAGTCACCTTAGCTTCAAGCTTCTTCTCTGCCAATGTGCTGTAGGCAGTAGCCATAATAAAGACCACTATCACGAGCACGATAAACATGTTCAGTGTCCTCAAAGCGAAATATTTCCATGAAGCTGGCATAACTATCACCTCTATTAACTAACCCCTCCATATAAAGCTTTTGCCCTTATCCTATTTTCATCCCCTTTTTCACCAAAGGAAATACTCTTCTGGCCCTCACTTTTTTTCCATGTCCGTCTTCCGGGTCTATACGTTAATATTCCCCCGAACTCCTTGATATCGCTTCTTTTGTTCCTTGCCCTATACGGTCTTTTCATCATATATATCACCTATATCTTGGATATACCCGTTCCAAGGATACATAATTGAAAAAGAGGCCTGGAGATATTTAAATCCCGATTTACAAATTTGTAAAATCTACTGCGGTCTACTTCGATGTTTAATCATGATGAGATGAACCCAAAAACAACAAAAAACAATAAGTAGATTCTAGCGGCTTAAAATAGTGGGAAGATGGTAAAGTACGCTGATAAGATAATGCTTCATCTACATACCTATCGTGGTCACGAGGATGATCACACAGTACCTTTTGGTCTCACACAGGCGGGCATATCTGAGATCGTAGATACCGATATTCCCTACATCAGCAGACTGCTGAGTGACCTGGTAGAGGATGGCTTGATATACAGTGAAAAGAAACAGGTGGTCGGTCATGACAGGAAGAGGAACGTCTATTTTCTAACCGAAAAGGGGAAAAGGAGAGCAAGGGACCTCTTTGAAGGATATATGGAGGAAGAGGTAGAACTGAAAACCGAGGATGGTAAAAAAAGGATGAAGATAAAGGATATCAGTGATCATGTGAACTGCAGAAACGAGGTCCTCTATGCTTTAGACAACATGAATTCCGAGGGGGTCATAGACCTGGTCGATGGTCGGGATAAGAGGGTGGATGTATTCGTGGACCGTGAGAAAGAACTCGAGAGATTGGAGGCAAAACTTGAAACCTCGGGTGAAGACACCTCGATCCTGTCCATAGAAGGTAATGCAGGGATAGGTAAGACAAGGCTGCTCATGGAGTTCAAAAAGAAGGCTGTCGATAAGGGCTACGAGTTCATCACGGGAAGGGCCTACTACGAGGATTCCCGACCGTATCTACCGGTCATGGACGCCCTACGGGAGTACGAGGAAAGGCACGATATAGATGATGGATTCCAGATCGAACCGGGGAAGCCGACCCATGACGAAGGAACGGCCAAGAACAAGAGGGAGGCGACCTTCCATGATATATTGGACCGCGTCAGAAGTCTATCCTCGCATAAGCCCCTCATAGTGTTCCTCGATGATATACACTGGGCGGATAGGACCACGTTAAACCTACTCTACTTCATGGCTGACAAGCTGGAAGGCCCGCGCCCGCAAGTCTTGATGATCATCGCCTATCGCCCCGAGGAATTAACGGAGAACGAAGCCCTTCGCGATGTACTTCGAAGGTTGTCCCGTGAGAAGAAGATAGATGAGATCCGATTGGAGCCCTTGAAGTGGTCGGACACCCGTGATATACTTAAAGGTACCCTGGGTAAAAAAACGCTCCCTGAGGGCTTCACCAAGCTGGTTCATGATATCACAGAGGGCAACCCCCTTTTTATAGGTGAATGCTGCAAACAGATGATCGAAGAAGATACGATAGACCTGGATACGAATAGATTCCCTTTGAGTAGAGAGGAAGTCAATATACCCGGGATAATCAAGGACGTTATCAGACGTAGGATAGATAAATTGGATAGAGATACACAAAGGATATTGAAGATAAGCAGCGTGATGGGTGAGAGGATCGATTTCTCCATATTGTACCATATCCTGGATAAAGATAGGTTAGAACTCTTAGACCACGTAGACGTATTAGTGCAACGGGGCCTCTGGATGGACACTCCAGATAGAAGGGATTTTTCTTTCTCTCATAACCTGATCCAGAGTGTTGTTTATGATGCTTTATCCCCCAACCTTAAGAGGGAATTGCACCTAGCGATAGCTGATAAGATAGTTGACACGGATAGAGAGGGGAGAAGAACTTGCAGCAGAGTAGCCCGCCACTATGAGAAAGGCGGAGATCTCGAGAGGGCATACATATGGTTTAAAAAGGCTGGAGAGACCGCAGAGAAGTTTTTTGCATACGAGGATGCGGCGGAGATGTATGAGGATGCATTGAGCCTGTCAGCTAGACTGGATATAGACAACTTAGAGGTATCTAACCTATTGGAGAGGTTATCATGGATATCTACTCTGATGGGCGATATAGACAGGAGCTTGGACTATCAACGTGAAGCAATCGACCATTTGGATGAAGCGGCGGACAAACAGAGGATGTTCAGGAAGATCGCGCACAACTACCTTTTGAAAGGAAACCTAGAGCGTGTTCTAGACACACTCGATGAAGGCCTCTATCTGGATGAAGAGAGGGTAGATCGTTCTAAGAGAACAGAGTACCAGAGGGAAAGGTGTAGATTGCTGGAGAAAAAGGGGTCCACACTTATAGAGATGGGGAGACTCCAAGAAGCGAGAGAAACCTTTGAGAGACGAAAAAGGATCGCAGAGAGGCTCGACGACACCCTAGAATTGGCCAAGACCTATCATCATCAGGGCAGAGTAAGATGGTTGAGTAACGAACTTAATAGATCACTAGAGAACTTTCAAAAGGCCATCGAATATTGGAAGAAGGAGGATGAGGATGAGGGCCTTTTGAGGAGCTATATACAGCTCGCCCGGGTCAAACGCCTGGACGGAGATATAGGGGCCTGCTTAGATTATATTGATAGAGCGATAGCGTTGGCTGAAGATAACGATGACAGAGAGGAATTGGCCATATTCTATAACTATCTCTCTGATGCACTGATTGCTGTGGGAAGGCTAGAGGAGGCTTTAGCCAGTTCTAAAAAGGCCCTGGAGATAAGTAGGGAGATCGAAGAAAGATCTTTGGTCTCTCTATCAGCGAGCTCTTTGGCTCTTATCGATCTTCACACCGGTGATCTGAACGGAGCTATGGACTTCGTTAAACGCTCACTCGACCTGGCAGAGGATATTGGCATGAAAAGCCAGGAGGTACAGTGTCACAGTCTGATAGCCCAGATAGAAATCGATCGAGGAGAGCTAAAGAAAGCGGAGGACCATGCTGGGAAGGCACTTGAATTGGCTCTCAAGACGGGCAGCAGGTCGGACGAGGCCATGGCAAGGATCACATCGGGAATGGTACAAATAGAAAGGGAGAGATGGGATAGAGCCTTGGAGGAACTGGGACGGGCCGAGGACCTATGCGATGAGGTCATCGGTGTATTCCCTTTCCCGGGCCTTTCTCGTATCCATTACGAATATGGACGCCTCTGGCTCAAAAAGGGGGACGAAAGAAGGGCTAAGGATGAATTAGACCGAGCTCTGTCTTTGTTCGAAGATAGAGGTATGCTGCTATGGGCTAAAAAGACAGAGAAATTATTGAGTTCCATCTGAATCATATATCGAAGAATTAAGAAAAAGAAAGAAAAGGTTTTAGACTTTTTAGACGGTGATCAACATTCTACCTTCTTTCCTTGCGGTAGTATATCGCTACCGCCATGACTGCGCTCACGCACATGATCAAGAAGGTGAATCCAGGTATACCACCATTATCACCAGATTTCTTGACTGTGAAGCTGGACGATTGGTCTCCGACTTCTACCGTGTGGTCGCCTGTGCTAAGATCGTCTGTCTTGATGGTCACCGTGAACTCCTTCGTTGTGCCAGCAGGTACCGTCTTCGTCTCGACTTCACTGCCGTCCACATTGATGGATATATCCTTGGATGCCGTGGTGTTCTTGTTCTCCACTTCGAACGTCGCCTCTATATCGTTGCCCTTCTTCACTTCACTCTTGTCTAGTGATAGGCTCTTGACCTCTAGTCCTACTGGTCCCGTATCGTTGGTGTCGAACACGTACACAGTTACTGGATCAGATGTGTCGGCTGCCTCGTCACCGAGTTGTCCACTAGCTTCTAGGGTGTATGAACCTTCATCGAGGTCGCCTGTTGAGAAGGTCGCCTCGAAGGTGCTCGTATCGGTACCCTCTGTCATCGATGGGTTCGTTTCCTCGACCACGACTTCATCCGCTTCGTTCAAGAGCTGTAATGTGACTGTTGTGTCGTCGTCTGGAGTGACGGCCCTGTTCCTGTCTGTGGGGAAGTCCTCGTCGATATAGCCAGTGACACTCACTGTCATGTCGTTTCCGACCTCGATACCTTGCTGAGCCTGTGTGGCTTCTTGAGGATCGACCGATATTCCACCCATGACCATAGTCGCTATCTGCATCTCCTGGGCCCAATGGTTCATGGACCACGGATAACCGTCTTCCTGGGTGAACCTTTCCATCGTCATGGTGGACTGCTCTGAATCGTACTCCGTCAGCTTGAACACACCGTTGGAATCATACATGTGACCGTAGTCGTTGATGAACGTGATTATCTGGTCCAGCTGGCTGTCGTATGTGGATTGATCTATCGTTATCGGCGCGTTGTTCTCGGCTTTCAAGTATGGTGGTCTCCAATTGCCCTTCATGTTCTGTAGTACGGACTTGAAGTCCTGTGACTGCTCCTCGCTCAGCCAGTGTACCCAGTTGCCTTCTCCTGCACTGTCCCAGGTGTAGGGTCCTATGCCACTAGCTAGGTCCGTCTCTGCAACGCACTGTTCGGCCGACTCGTAGACCTGGTAAGGTAGCCATGGGAACTTGACGAAGTAAGAGCCGACTTTGTCCTTCAATGGGAACGTATAGTCACCGTATATGGTGAATGTACCCTGATCCTGGTTCCATTCTGTACCGACTATGTTGTTGTACCAAGGCGTCATTGAACTGCTGTATGTTGCGTGGTAGTAATCGTTGGTCCTGTTGTCGTCGGTGGCCATGTCCTTGTCGAATGCGTAGCTGGCCATGATGTCTCTGACGGTCATATCGTGTCCGTCGTGCCATTTACCTTCGACGACGTCGTAGGTGACCTTAACGGCCGATTTGTGACCTGAACCGACTTCCTCCCATTTCTGTTCTGCGGTGTTATAATCGACCGCACTGGAAGGCACGTCGATCTCCTTGCTCAGGTTGCCGTCTTCGTCGTAGGTGTAACCGAGCTTTATGTTACCGTCTCCGTCTTGCCAGTTCTCTCTGACTGGCATCGGAAGTCCGGATTGTGGATGGTTCCATGAAGACATGTCGTGTAGTGCTCTTCTCTGTTTTGCCCCGTAGGCACCGGATGAACCGCCGTACTTGTTCCAGTTGTCCATGTATAGCTGAGCCTCGGCTGAGTACTGCGATAGATCAAGGACACCGTCTGTTGTCTGGATCGTCGGCGGAGTAAAGTAATCCGACCAACCGGTCACGGCGTCTGTCGCAGCCCCGACCACCGTGTCTTTATCATATACATAGTATGATGTTTCGGTTGTCAGGAATATACGCACGGATTCTTTCAGTCCGACGTCCGCCATGGTTTCCAGACCGCTCCAATACTCTTCCTCGGTGTTGACTCGACCGTTCGCCAGGTCCTGTCCGAGGTCGTCGAGTGTTTGATTCTCGTATTGATAGTTCTGTTCGCCGGCACGTGTCGGCATGAATCCGTACCATGGTGCGTACATCTGAGAGCAAGACCACTCAGGATAGTACACGTTACCAGATGCCAACCAACCACCGGTGTAGTATCCCCATGGAAGGTCGTCGTAATCTCCGTCGAACACTACGGGTATAGCCTGGGTCCTGTCCCAGCTCTTGGCTTCTACCTTTATGCCCGCTTCGTCTAAGAGACCGGCAACGTATTCACCGATGTCTTGTCTCCAATCCTCTGTTCTGTGTATACCTATAGTCTGGATGTCTTTCCAGCTGCCGCTACCGTATTTGAATTCCCAGTAGCCGTCGTCTCCTTTCTGCAGCTGGGCGTTGTCTACGTTGAACTCGAGATTGCTCAAGGCGTTATCGATCATCTCAAGACCTTTTTCCTTGTTGCCCGTTTCGGTAAGACCATGTTCCTCCTCTACTAGATCTTTGAAATACTCTTCATATACCTGTAGACCTGAGGATAACCAGATGAATCTTGGGTTCGCGTACCCGTTGGCAAGGTCCTGACACATCTTCTGCCTGTTCACCAGGAAGTTCATGGCGTATCTTACCTTTCTGACTGCGAAGGGGTTGAACCGTTTCTCACCTTCGACGTCACAGATGTACTTGAACTCCGTGTCCGGTTCATGGGCTGGATTGAGGTACAAGTTGTTGTAGCTGCCCTCGCTTACCCATGTGCCTAGTTTCTCTTTCCAGGATTCCCTGACACTGTCATATACTGAACCTTCAAGTGACTGTAGGAATACGTCTAGATCACCTGTTGCTACTTGGCCCAAAACGGCCTCTCTGTTTGTTGACACTTCTAACTCTATCTTGTTTACATACTCACCCTGTGCTTTGGCAGGGGTATTGTATACCACTGCTAATCCACTGATAACGAATACAGCAACGATTAGCAGTGAGATTATTCTTTTCCATATCATTATTATTCGACCTCTTCTCAATGAACATATAGGATGGTATATAAGTTTTACTAATATCATCGCAAAAAAATAACACGAAACCATTTTAAAAGCCAGTAAAAAATAGCCCATATATAAATAAATAAAATTTCATCATTAGTCCAGAGCTCTTTTTACCTCATCGCTTCTATCTTCTCTAAAATGTCATCCCAATGGCTTCCCTTCCAGTATACCTGTCCACAGTCCTGGCACCGCCAGAACCTTTCTTTCCTCTCAAATACGCCGTCCGGGACTTCTTCCTTTACCTCTTCCTTATCGATCTTTGTGATCAAGCCGTTACAGATCGAGCATCTCGTCAGGGGTTCTATCTCTAGATCATACCTGGACAGTAGCATGGAGATTATCTTTTCAGGGTCTCTTTTCTCCACATATATCGCATCGTCCTGTCGGGCCAGCTCTTTGTCTCTGGTCACTATTATCCTGTCCTCTTCCTCTGCGAGGGACCTTATTTTCTCATCATCACCCTCTGGAGCGTATTCAGCATCGATCCCTAACAGTCTTAGCCACTTGGCCGTCTGGCCCAGCATCCTGTCAACCAGGAATCTCGTCATGTTATCACTTCTGGACCACGTCATAATGCAGGAGGATGCCGTCGTCCATCCTCACGCTCTCCTTCAGCTCCAATTCTATTATATCTTCTAGGCAAGAGACGCCTTCACCGTCGGCCGGTGTGGGCGAATGTTCACCCCCTATTATCATGCTTCCCACGAATGTGTACAGTTCGTCGACAAGGCCCCCTTCAAAGAACGAGTATATGACCTCGCCGCCTCCCTCGACAAGTATGCTCTCAACCCCTCGTTTAGACAGGTACCTCAGCAGTTCCTGAAGGTCTACCTTTTCTCCGTCACCGAACTTCACCCAGTTTTTCTTTCTGACGTCCTTCGTAGTGGCTATGAGATACTCGCCTGTATCGAAGAGTTGAGCCCCCTCTGGTGTCCTTCCGCGGGAGTCCAGTATGACTTTCAACGGGTGCTCCGGTTCTTCCACGAACCTCTTCTTGACGGTAAGCTTCGGATCGTCCGCCAGTACCGTCCCTATGCCCACCAGTATGGCGTCCACTTGATCACGGAGCTTGTGGACCCTCTCGAAGTCCTCCTCTCCGGAGATCTTCACCTCGGTCCTGTCTGACAGGGCGATCTTCCCGTCCGCGGACATAGCTAGGTTGACTATCACCTTGGGGAACTCATCCTTATCTTTCTCGACCATTTCTGCACCTCTAACACTTCCTACAGTATAGTTATTTTAGTTATTTATATCAATATAGTAGAGAAAAGAGATCTCCATTTCTTTCCAACTCTATCCGTTCATCCCCGGAGACGAACTGATTGGCCACCCAAATGTTGGTTTTTAGATGACCCGTTTCTTTCCTGACTTTGACTTCTCCAGATCCTCTGGAAAGGACCAGGAAGGGTATGATCTGGTCAGCTGCCCATATATCCAAAGAGGCTCCAGAATCTATCTCTTTCAACAGCTTTTCGGATGCCTCATACCCCACATCTTCCGCGGGCACCCCCTTTTCACCAAGAACGCCGGCCCCCAATCTTTTACCGTCTGCTGTCCAGAGTGTTATACCCGTTCCCGCGCTCCTCGAGCTGTAGCTCTTCGTCTCTATATCCGTGGAGAACCCAGATAGGTTCTTCTCCGCACTGGCCTTCATCCGTTCAGATATATGGTCGGGCAGATCCGTGGTGAACGCCCTGCCCTTTATCTTCGTTATCCTGCCTTCCTCGACGGGATATCCCTCTGGCTGACCCGGTTTCACCTTCAATCTCAACTCTCCGCCCCCCTTCGGGTAGTGACCTCTCTTGAGCAGTTCCGTTTCTATCCTGCATCCCATCCTCTCAAGGACGGGCAGTAAGACGAACTTGAAATAATCGAAGGGAGGCGACCACTTCACGTCGGTGCCCCCCCTAATTCTGAGATGTACCGAACCATCGGACACGGTCAAGGCTGGAAGCAGTGCCTGGAGTAGCAGGGTTATACTGCCTGCAGTTTTTATATCGAACTCGTAATCCCCTGGTTTGATCTCGGCTGGATCGAACCTGACGGTAGTGGAACCCTTCTTCAGCCCCTCGACTTCCGCATCGCTGATCTCCTTCGCGGCTTTCACCGCCATGAGATGCTGGTGAGAGAGTCCTGGGTTCGGCCTGTTCGCCCTTATGTTGTTTATCTTGACTTCTTCATTTTCAATCATGGACAATGCTATGGCCGTTCGAAGTATCTGGCCGCCGCCTTCTCCGTGTGAACCGTCTATCTCTATCATGTTGAGTTCGACAGACAAAGCAACTCGATAGATTTAAGTATTCTCACCCTCATTTAAAATTGGAGAGATATAATGGTGAGGACCCCCGCAGTGGCAGGCCAGTTTTACCCTGGAAGCGAGAAGAGATTGAAGAACAAGATAGAGGAGAGTTTCAAACATAGGGTCGGACCGGGAGGTGTCCCCAGAAAGGAAGGAAACACTAGACAACTGAAAGGTCTGGTGGTGCCACATGCCGGCTATGAGTACTCCGGCCCGGTAGCGGCGCATTCGTACAAAAGATTGTACGAGGACGGCTTTCCCGATACTTTTGTAATCTTGGGACCGAACCACCAGGGCTATGGAGGAGACGTCGTTCTGACCGACGAGGAGTTCCTCACTCCGATCGGAAAGGTCTCCGTCAATAAGGATATAGTCAACGATCTCAAGAGTGAAGGGATGGAGATAAATAAGAGAGCCCACTCAAAGGAACATTCGCTGGAAGTACAACTTCCGTTCCTGCAGTACTTTTCCGAGGATTTCGATATCGTACCTCTAACGTTCATCAAGCAGGACCTGGAGACGGTGAAGGATATTGGAAGGAAACTCCGGAAGGTCCTGCGTGGGAAGGACGTCGTGATAATCGCATCCACCGATTTTTCCCACTACGTGATGAAGGATGTTGCTGAAAAGAAGGACAAGATGGCCATCGAGAAGATCGAGGAGAACGATCCTGAAGGCCTGTACAACGTTGTCCAGGAAGAGAACATATCCATGTGCGGCTACGGTCCAGTCATATCGA
This sequence comes from uncultured Thermoplasmata archaeon, assembly GCA_964394465.1. Taxonomy (GTDB): domain Archaea; phylum Thermoplasmatota; class Thermoplasmata; order Halarchaeoplasmatales; family Halarchaeoplasmataceae; genus CAYMXS01. The sequence continues at coordinate 17,646 of CAYMXS010000024.1, forward strand.
TGATGATAGGCAGCGATGGAAGGAAAGGAGAACTGTTGAAGTACGCCACAAGCGGTGACATAGCCAGGATGAGAGAAGTGGTGGGCTACGGCGCTCTAGCCTTCCTATGATCAGTAGAACAAACCTTTAGCCGGCCTATAATTCTTGACCGGGCAGTCCTGGTTCGAACCGCAGGAGCCGCATTCTCTAGGATGAGTTTCACATCCGACCTCTTCAGCTCTCCCACCGGCGATCTTCGCCCCTTCTTTGCTGTACTCCTCGGTTTTTCTTTCTATACCCTTTCCTTTTATATCTGGCCTACCGCTCCAGCCGACGTTCTTCAAGCCGGCTTCTTTTGCGGTCCTGACGGCTCTTTTCAGGCTCTTTGTTGAAGCCCCTTTATAATCCTCTAGAACGAAGTGTGGTCTGAAGGCCAGAAAATTCAAAGGAACTTCTTTGTTTATATCCGCCAAAAACTCTGCAAGGGGCTTCACATCCTCCTCGTTTATACCTGGGACCAATAAAGTCCGGAACTCCCACAGTTGGTCTTCAGCGTTCTCGGCAACGTATCTCGCGTTCCTCAAGACCGGTTCTATCGGGGCGCCGGTAAGAGAACGGTGTACCTCATCACTATAAGCTTTGATGTCGAATGTTATGGAGGTCGTAAAATCGAGAACTCTCTTCAGCGATCTCATCGTTAAAAAACCGTTGGTATCGAAGTTGACTTTGACGTCCTCTAGTTTCCTGGCTTCCTCGACGACTTTCTCGATGTATGGAAGACTGGGAGTGGGAGACCCGCCGCTGAAGAATATCCTGTCCGCGCCTATGGTCTTACCTCTTAGAGAGTGGATCTTCTCTACCGCTTCTTCCGCTAGAACCTTCGGCTCGACCCAGCCCCTTATCTTTTCTCCAGTATCGGGATAGTGAGCTATACCCCAATTCTGGCAGTTAAGACACCGGTAATTGCACCCGCTCATGAAGACCGTATAACTTTCTGGCGGCGCAGGATGTAATGTGGCGGATGCGACCTTCGGCTTTCCTATCTTACAGACTCCTCTTTCTTTGTCCAATCGGTCGACTCCACACCGCCACTCGCAGAGCTCACAGTTCTGTAAATCAGCGAGATATTCATCCATTTAATGTATAATACTCTAATAGTTCATATATACAGTTTTGCTGATCGAATAGAAGTCTAGGGCGGCATCCCCCTGCTCTCTCCATGTTTCACTGGACGAGCCCTTGAACCCGCCGAAGGGAACGTGCAGTTCCAGACCAGTGGTCTTCTCGTTCACTTTGATAACGCCGGCCTCCGAGTCTTCAGCAAATCGGTGAGCCTCCGATAGTTCTTCCGTCACTATACTGGCGGACAGGCCGTAATCGACGCCGTTGGCTATCTTTACAGCTTCGTCATAATCTTCCGCTTTCATGACCGCTAGAACGGGACCGAATATCTCTTCCTGGGCTATGGTCATGTGCGGTTCTACGTCCTTGAAAACCGTCGGTTGGACATAGTGCCCCTTCGAATGGAGACCCTCGTCCAGTTCTTCACCACCGCATACGAGTTCCGCCTCTTCTTTGCCTATCTCGATGTATTCCAGGGTGTTCTCCAGCTCTTCTTTACTAACTTTAGGCCCCATGTCTGGGTCTTGAAGGCCGGGGCCTATCTGAACTGACTCCACCTTTTCCTTTATCCTATGAACGAATTCATCGTACAGGTCTTCATGAACTATAGCTCTCGAGTTCGCCGTGCAGGCCTGGCCCGTGACCCCGAAGGCCCCTTTGGTCACGATGTCAGCCGCTTTCTCGACATCTGCACTCTCCATGATGAGCGCGGGATTCTTACCTCCCATCTCAGTCTGGACCCTCTTTCCCGTTTTAGAGGCCTGCTCGTAGACCAGATCGCCGACTTTCAAGCTGCCGGTGAACGAGACCGCGTCTATATCTTCATGAGTGGCTATGGCCTGACCGACGACGTCTCCCGGACCGGTGACGAGATTGACCACACCGTTTGGAACTCCGGCTTCTTCCATACATCTTACCAATTTTCTGCATGTGTTAGGTGCCAGAGAGGCGGGCTTTATGATCACAGTGTTACCGGTCGCCAATGCAGGAGCCATCTTCCATGCAGGGATCGCTATAGGGTAGTTCCACGGGGTTATGAGTCCAACGACACCCAGCGGCTGCCTTTTAGTGTACAGTTCTTTCTTTTCCGCGCCGGGCGATCTTACTTTTCCTCCCAGGTCTTTGGCCTTCTCGGCATAGTAATAAAATATGTCTATGGTCCTCTGGACCTCTCCACCGGCTTCGCTGAGAGTTTTTCCTTCCTCCCTGGTGAGTGTTCTAGTCAACTCCTCTTTTTTCTCCTCTATTATCTTAGCCGTTTCCCTCAAAAACTTTCCTCTTTGAGAAGCCGCTCTCTGGCTCCATGACTTCTCAGCTTCTAAAGCCGCCTTCACCGCTTCGTCAACGTCGCTTTCGTCCGACTTCTGAAAATGTCCGATAATCTCTTCCCTGTCTGCTGGATTCCGATCTTCAAAAGTTTTCCCACTGACTGATTTAACCCAGTTTCCGTCTATAAAATTATGATACTCCTCTACTTTTTCTCCCATGATACCACACTCTACCTGATGGTAAGAGGGAGAGAAGATAAACGTTTCGATTTTTTCCTTCACTCTATGCCCTTGACCTCTATCTCGAATATCAGGGTCTTTCCCGCTAGAGGATGATCACCAGATTCTCCGTAGGCGTCTTCCGGCGGTATCTCCACTTCCTTCTTCTCGTTCATCTTCATCCCTTTGACGCCTTCTTCGAATCCCTTTATCACTTTTCCCGCGCCTACCTTGAACTCCAGCGGTTGATAGTTTCGACCGTCGTCATATACGCCTCCCTTCCTTGCCTCTTCCTCTATGGAGGAATCGAAAACCTCGCCGTTCTCCAACCTGCCAGTATAATCGACTTTTACCGTATCTCCTTCCGTGACTTCTTCAGCTTCGACCATTTTATCAGGCATGAATATTATTAAACAACGTATAAAGTTTATTGAAGCTCTCTACGTAAAGTTTTAAAGTATAGCACCTTTTCTTTCATACATGAACATGATAAGGTTGGAGTTGGACGGTTGGGAGAAATCCATCAGCTTCTCGGCAAGTCATATCCTGCCGGGACACGATAAATGCGGCAGGCTCCACGGTCATAATTATGCAATACATGCGAAGATATGGGGTGAGCCCAGTTCCGAAGGTGTGGTCTACGATTTTCTACCCATCAAAAGTAAATTGAGGGATATAGCCGACAGTCTGGATCACAGGATAATAGTGCCTGAAAAGGGTGACGAGGTTAACGTGAAGGACTCGGAGGTGGAATTACAGATACAGGGTAAAAGGTACATATTCCCGAAAACCGACGCCGTCATACTGGAAATAGAACGGGCCACAGCCGAGGAGATGGCCATGTACGTTCTTAAAAGGGTTTTAGAAGAGATCGATTTTCCCGACAACATAACAGAGGTAGAGATAGGGATAGACGAGTCCAGGGGTCAGGGCGCCTGGGCCACGAAGGAACTGTGATATCATGTCCAAGAGATCTGGAGTGATCCTACTCTCCGGAGGACTGGATTCCTCAACGACTTTGGGCGTTGCGGATGAAGAGATGGACGAGCTTTACGCTTTGACCTTCGTTTATGGCCAGAAGCACGAAAAGGAGATAGAGAGCGCGAAGAGGCTGGCCCAGCATTATTCGGTGAAGGAGCATAAGATCTTGGATATCCCACTGAAGGATATAGGCCGTTCTTCCCTTCTACAGGGAGGAGCCGACATACCGAACAATCAGGAAGACATAGGTGAAGAGATACCCTCCACCTACGTGCCGGCTAGGAATATAATTTTACTGAGCTATGCTCTTTCCTATGCGGAGAGTATAGACGCTGGATATATCTACATCGGAGCCACCGCCGTGGACTATAGTGGTTATCCTGACTGCCGGCCGGAATTCTACGAGGCCTATGAGGAGATGGCCAGACGGGGCACGAAAAGGGGCGTTGAAGGAAACCCCGTAGAGATAAGGACGCCTATTTTGAGGCTGAGCAAAGCCGAGATAGTTGAAAAAGCCGATGAGTTGAACGTTCCGCTAGAGAAGACGTGGAGCTGCTATAAAGGGGGAGAGAAGGCATGCGGTGTGTGCGATTCCTGCAGGTTACGTCTGAAAGGCTTCAAAGAGGCTGGTCTAGAAGATCCTATAGAGTACGAGGAAAGAGATGAGTAGAAGTAAAATATGGTTCTAGATTTTAAACAAGTTTAGCGGAC
>CAYMXS010000024.1:22025-33444 GCA_964394465.1 uncultured Thermoplasmata archaeon
AACGGACTCGCCGGGAAATCCGAGCGACTTGGGACTGCCAAACCGCTATTCGAACCCGGGTTTAGGGCTCCGGAAGCCCCGGTGATATCCATTGTAGCCCGCCCACTGACGTGGACGGGTAGCTACACCACGAGCCCGAAGTGAACTTCTTACTCCTTGAACTCGGTGTACCCACACTTCCCGCAGGACACCCTGTTTTTGTGAACCCCTAGGAAAACGCCTTCTCCACATTTGGGGCAGTTACGTCTCTTTCTCTTCAACTCGTCGCCTTCTACTTCGTACAGGTCTCTTTTATCCATTCTTTACACCCCTATCTTACTTATTTCTCTCTATTATATGATCTCGTTCATACTTCTCTACATACTCTGGATCGTTATACACTCTGACTGTTATAGTCGATTCTCCTTTACCGAATTCCGGGTTGATAGAGTCGATGATTATACAGTCCTTTGAGGCACCGACCAAGTCGGAAATATTGTCCAATAGGTTGTCTCTGGTCGGTGTGTTCTCACCTTCGTGTTCCGCCTTGAGGGTCAGCTCTCTCCTTTCGAGTAATTTATTCTCCGACTCTCTCTCGATTTCTACATCTACCATCGTATCATCCATCGTTGACTTTTTTCATCTTATTTATTACTTCCCAAGTTTTTGACTTTATATAATCGTTTACCTCGTTTATTACCATGCCTTCGCCGGGGATGCCGTAGATGACGATTCCGCCTTTAGGACAGAGCATTATACAGGGCAGGGATAGAAGGTCCTCCTCACCATCGACCTCTATGAAAAGAGGTTCATCCATATTCAAACCTTTCTCTATAGTCTTCCAGGCCTCCACGGTTATCCTCTCGGCCGGGTTCTCCAGTTTTACCGTTTTTATCTCCTCTAACTCCCTTCTGGTCTCACTTCTGTATTCCCCGCGCCTCGTCTTCCCGTCGTACAACGCTAGATCGGGGATCATACCCTGCTCAAGAAGAACGTCCGTGACCACATCTCCAACAGTAACAACCGGTTCCTTTTCCCGGTACTTAGACGGTAAATCGTCAGACACCACCGGTCCCAGCGTCTCCTTCAACTTCTCCCGAAGGGATCCAGGTAAAAACAGGTCTGTATCCGGGACCGAGAATTCCTCTTCTTTCATCTATCCTCTTACCTTCAGAGCGAACTTTCCGTTGGCCTTTATGCCCATCTTTTTAGCCAGGGTGGAATGCTCGTGATTCAGAACAACAAGGTAGCCCTGCCATTCGTTGGAGACCTCGCCGCCGCAGATGGGGCATTGTTTCTCCTCTGTGAGATAGTTACAGTCCTTGCACGCCTTCAGTTTAGCCATCTAGATACACCTCTCTATTCTTCTTCCTCTTCATCCTCTTTCAGCCATTCCAGCTTGCCCAGGCCGGACTGTCTCATGGTCAGCCCTATCTTGCTCTCCCTGGGGTTCCTCTCGTTGACGCTGATGGTGACTATCCTCGCCCTGACTCCGTCGTCCAACTGTAATACTTTGTCCTTCTCTCTTCCCTTCAGTAATTGGTTGCCCTGGTCTACTTCCACCTTATCGTTCATTATCTGGCTTATGTGGAGTAAACCGTCTAAAGGACCGAACTTGACGAAGGCCCCGAATTTCAGGACCTCGCAGATGAATCCTAAGATAAGTTCCTGCTCTATAAGATCGAAGAGGAGAGCGTCATATTCAACGTCCTGATACACCCCTCCGTCGCCGTGGACTATCTTTCCCTCGCCGATACGGTCGATATTCGTAGCCAGGATGATCAGTTTCCTCTCTTCCTCTATCACCCCTTCAAGGGTGTCCCTAGCTATGTCTTTTGCGACGTCGTCTATGTCCTCGTCCAACCTATCGGGTGGGATCCTTATGGTATCCCGCTTCTTCTCCATTTTGTACATCGTTCTTCACCTTTTTAGAATAACGTAAGGGCGTGGGCCGCTATGGCACTGGCGAACACCAGTGAAACGATCGACATCAGCTTCAGGAGTATGTTCAGGGAAGGCCCTGAAGTGTCCTTGAACGGATCGCCTACCGTGTCTCCGACGACGCCCGCCTTGTGGGCATCCGAGCCCTTGCCTCCGTGATGGCCCTTCTCTATGTATTTCTTCGCGTTGTCCCAGGCACCTCCGGCGTTGGCCATCATGATCGCTAGGACGAAACCGGTGCCTACGGCCGCTATCAGGAAACCGCCCAGTGCGGCAGGACCCAACACGAATCCTATGATCAATGGAACCACTATCGCCATCAACCCAGGTATTACCATCTCTCTCAATGCTGCGGCGGTACTCAGGTTGATGGGCCTCTGATAGTCGGGTTCGGCCTCACCCTCTAACAGGCCGGTTATCTCTTCGAACTGCCTTCTGGCCTCCTTCACTATCTCGTAGGCCGATTTTCCTACTGCTTTCATCGTAATCGCGCAGAATATGAAGGGTACCATTGCACCCAAGAAGACGCCTACAAGGACGGGAGGATGCATGATGCTGAGGCTGTCGAGTCCGAAACTCTCGTTCACAACCTTTACCCTCGTTATGTAGGCCGCGGTGAGCGTCAACGCAGTCAGGGCCGCCGAACCTATGGCGAAGCCCTTGCCAGTTGCCGCGTTCGTGTTTCCAAGCGCATCTAATGCATCTGTCCTCTCCCTCACTTCAGGATCGAGACCGCTCATCTCGGCCAGTCCTCCTGCATTGTCTGCTATGGGGCCGTAAGCGTCTGATGAGAGTGTTATCCCTAGAGTGGACAGCATGCCTATGGCCGAGATAGCTATGCCGTAGAGACCGGAAAGAGAGAACGATATAAGTATCGTGACGCAAACGATGATCACCGGGAACATGGTGCTTTCCATGCCGGTGGCTATGCCCTGGATTATGAACGTCGCGGGCCCTGTTTCTGTAGACTCGGCCATATCCTTCGTTGGCTGATAACGTTCTGAGGTGTAATACTCGGTGAAGTATCCTATGAGTACACCGGCTATGAGACCGGCTAGGACCGAACCGAATATCCTGAAAGCCAGATCTCCAAAGAATTCAGGTGGGAGAGCTATATAGACAGCGATGAATGATAATATCGCAACTAAAAATGCGGCGCCCCAAGTACCTCTTCTGAGGGCTGAGAGTAAAGCCTCCTGTGAAGCGTCCTCTTCGGTCCTTACGAAGAATATCGCGATCATCGAAGATAGTATGCCAGCGGCCGCAAAAACAAGAGGGATCGCAAATATCTGAAGGCCTAGAGCGTGATCCCTCACGGCTTCCGTAAGAGGACTGTGTGATAGGAGTGGAGACGTTTCATAGGCCATCCAGCCTAGGGTCAAAGCGGCTATTATCGAGTTAGTGTAAGATTCGAACAGGTCCGCGCCCATACCGGCCACGTCTCCCACGTTGTCCCCCACGTTGTCGGCTATCACGCCCGGATTTCTTGGGTCGTCTTCTGGTATCTCAGCTTCCACTTTACCGGCTAGGTCTGCGCCAACGTCTGCCGCTTTCGTGTATATACCTCCACCCACTCTTGCGAAAAGAGCTATAGAGCTGGCGCCGAATCCGAAACCTGCGATATAAGTCAAAGCGTCGCCCAGCCCTACTATCTGGTCCGCCAGCAATAGAACGGCGCTGAGTCCCAAGAGGCCTAAACTGACGACTGAAAGTCCCATAACGGCCCCTCCTCGGAAAGCGATCTGTAGGGAATCATCTAGATTCTCTCTAGCTGCCTGGGTCGTAGGTGCACTGGAATTTGTAGCCGTTATCATACCCAGATAACCGGCCGATGCTGAAAGTATCGCTCCCACTAGGAAAGCAACCGTTGTGAGGGGAAGGTTTCCTTCTAAGACATCTTTGATCGTTAAAAGTATTCCGACCACGACCACGAATATGGCCATGTACTTGTATTCGGTATAAAGATAGGTCTTCGCGCCTTTCTGTACCTCGCCGGCCAGCTTCTTCATCGTGTCTGTTCCGCGCTCCTGCTTCGAGATGAACTTGGTGAAATAGCCGGCTAGACCTAGCCCTACAAAGGCCGCTACGATCGCACTGATAGCCGCTACTATGACGTATAAATCCGGGGAAATGCCTAACATAATAACACCTACGCAAGTTGATGGAATAGAGAAGGGTTTATATAGTTTTTCGTTGAGGAAGGATGTCTAGATTTGGATGTGTATTCAGAGGTGATTCTATGAAGTCATGGGTAGATCGCTTTATTGCAAAATCTAATATAGGGGAAATCTTGTCTTTCGAGTTGAGTATTTGTTAAAAATTGAAAAAAGGTGAATGATCATTGGTATCCTTAAATCCGAGGACAGGTTCAAAAGACGAGAAAAAGATGCTGACGAAATAGTAAATGTGATTGAACCTTATCTAGATAAAAGTTTAGAAGAATGTAAGCTGCTTGATGTTGGCTGCGGAAACGGCAGACTTTCTATCTCACTCTCTCAACGAGTCAAGGAAGTGAAGGGGTTTGATATAAAACCCAATAAACTCCAGAGAGGGAGAGATAAGGCAGAGGAGTTTGGCCTGCACAATGTGAAGTTTGAATCAAAATCCGTGTATGAATTTGAAGAGAAGGAAATTTACGACATCGTAATAATGAACGATGTTATCGAACACGTTCCCGACCAAGAAAGGGCCTTAGAGATATGCTTGAAGGCTTTGAGAATAGAAGGCGTGTATTATATAAAAACAAACAATAGGCTTTGGCCGATAGAGGCTCATAGACATCTTCCCTTTCTTTCATATCTGCCAAGACCCTTAGCGGATAAATACGTTCAGTTGGCCGGCCGGGGTGAAGCCTACGACAACTGTTTTTTACCGACCTATATAGAAGTTAAAGACATGTTAAATGATCTTCCCGTATCTTATAATTTTGAGGTCCCGGTAAATCCTGAAAAGAAGATATATAGATTTGGAAAGAGATTGATAAACATCTCTGGGGCGTTTTGGATGTTCGCTAATGCCTTTCAGATAGTTGGCAAGAAACTCGATGAGATATAGAGAACTTAGCTTTGGAAACGGGATTTTTATTCGGATTTACCGGTCAGTTCTTCCTTTACATATCTCCACATCTCGCCTGGATGGATCGTGTCCATTATATAGTCCCAATCTTGTTTAGTGAATTCTCCAAGGAGGTAAAGGAGACCGGTATAGATACCTATCATCGCCGACCCGTATCCGATAAGGTGATAATACCGGTCTATCGGGAGTACATACTGGTGTAGACTGTAGAGTAGAAAACCGGAAACTGCGGCGGAGATGATATGATAGACGGTGCCTGTAGGGATTTTAATCCCTATCATCTTATCTACGTAATAATACCCTAGTATTGAGCTGATGATGGCAGCGGTCAAAGTCGCGGTCGCTGCCCCGATCTCTCCAAGGCCAACGAGAGGTATCCAAAAGATAGAAGTAGGTATGAGGATCAGGTTTAGCCCGATGTTGGTGCCGTTAGCGAGGATGCCGACTTTCATAAGCAATTTTGGCTTATCCATGCCTGGTATTGTATTGTTGATCGGTCTGAAGAAGGCCGCTATGAATCCCTGAAATGCCAGGATACGAACTACCGGGACTGCCGGTAGAAATTTATCACTCATGATGATATGGATAATCCTGTCTGGAAAGAAGATCATGAACGCTATAACGGGTAAAGAAAACATGCTGATGTATCTCATAGCACCTCTTACCGTAGATCTTATCTTTTCTACATCTCCGTCAGCGTGCAAATTCGAGATCGTGGGAAATAAAACTGTGCCTATAGCAGAAGCCATGCCTATGGTGATCATAGAAAGTCTTCTCGCCGCTGAATAGTACCCGACGTTGACCGAGGACCAGAATAATTGTACTAGGATCACGTCTACTCTATTACCGAATTTATTGAAAACTCTGTTCAAAAATGTCGGCCAGCCGAAGTCCCAGTATCTCTTGATCAACTGGAATTTAGGCCTCTTGATTTCGACATCCATCAAGAAGAAAACACCCAATAATGCAGTTATCAGTCCTCCAACCAGGTAAGTTAGAGTGAGCTCTATAGCCCCCCCTCCTGAGATGGCCACATATATTATGAATATGGTCGGGATCGATTGGTTTGCAAACGTTAAGATCTCCTTCTTTGCAAGCTCTCTTTTTGCTATAAACGTAGATTTTGCTATGCTGCATAGGGACCATATGGCCCAGTATAGCAGCATGATGTATATCGCATCCCTATGGAGTTGAGATTCAAAGCCTCTGCCCAATATATTCTGCCATGACCAGATAGCACCGAAGACGAAGACGACCATCAAAGCGGTAGCTAGCGAATTCAAGGTAACATAGGTTCCCATACAGGAGGCTTCGTCCTCCTTACCAGAGAATCTTTTGATATGCGATTGATCGAAAAAATTGGAGATGAGTGTAAAAACAGAGACAAAGCTGAAAGCGAACATCACCACCCCATAATTATAGGTGGGATTATCCATAAATCGAGATATGAAGAACAGGCCTAGGGCTCCTGTGAGCCCCGATACGATCCTGTTTGCATAGACCAGAAACGTCTTTCTGTTCAGCATTATTACTCTGCAGGATTGACCGTGGTCGTATTTAAAAATTTTACTCTTTTTTATCCTCTATTTTACAAACAATTAATCGAGATAGCCCAGATCTCTCAATCTATTCTTAATTACCTTTTCAGTCTCTTTATAATCGTGGTCGTCTACTTCGAAGTCTAAATTTTCAAATCTATTCAACCTTGCCTTGAGTTTTTGGTGCAGCTCAAAGGCTTTATCTTCCCTTTCTTCACTCAGATCGTTCAACTCGTCAGGGTCTTCCCGTAGATCGTATAGTTCTCCTTCTTCCTCCTCCACCCTAAATATGTATTTCCAATCCTTCGTCCTTATCGAAACCAAACCGTTTCCGAAGGTCAAGACACCCTCTCTTGAGAATTCTTCACTTTTGAGCAAGGGCAACAAGGAAGTTCCATGGGTTTTATACCCTGTCGAAAAATCTAATAAATCAGTGAGAGTAGGTTTAAGATCGATAGAGCCTACTACCTCGTCTATAGTCTTTTTCTTTGCCCCTGGAATCCTGATGAGTATGGGGATGTGGGTGGTCTCTTCGTAGATGAAGTCACTGGGATGCGAATATCTTCCGTGTAGACCAAAACCGTCTCCGTGGTCACTCGTGATTATTATGATGGTATCATCCCATAATCCTTTATCTTTAACTCCTCTTAAGAGTCTAGCTATCTCATCATCGACTCTCTCCACCTCTTTTTTATATGCTTTCGAGAGGTACTTTTTTTCACTTTCAGTTAAGTTCTCAGGCTCTTTCTTCGACTTTTGAAATACCTTATTCGCCTTGATCTTATCGAAGGGATTCAGTTCACCCTTGAGAAAGTAAGGCACGTGCACGTTCATATAATGCTGCCAGCAGAAGAAATCTTCCTCGGTATTCTCTAAAAGTTTTAAGCATTTATCCGTGGTGGCTTTGGCAGATAAGGTCGGATTGCCCTTGTAATAATAATACAACTTTTCAAAGAACTTTGTCGTCTTTTTCGACCGGTCCCACCCCAACCATGGAACTATAGTATCCTCATAGATATCGAAACCCTCTCTGAATTCTTCTTGCATGATCAAAATTGTATTGGATTGCACGGCCAGGGTTTTATATCCGTTCACTCTGAATGTATTGGCTGCCATCCTCTTTTTCCTTTCTTTCTCTGTTAACGTCCTCCAGTAACATCCAGTCAGCATCGATCTGAATGAGGACGGAGTGGCTGGAGCGTTGCTTACTGCATTTGTGAAGGTTATAGGGTTTTTTATTTCATTGAATATTTTTGGTGTCTTTTTAGGGTTGAAATGATCGTATCTTAGGGAGTCAATTGTGATAAATAGTACGTTCATCGAAACGAGATAAATAACGTTGGTATAAAAAGATTAGTGAATCTTCCTTAATAAAGATAGTAAACCTTATAAGATACGATTGCAAAGAATTTAAAGAAATGACTATGAAACCCAATATATTCCTGATTACTGTGGATGCTCTTAGAGCGGACTATACCTATTCGAAAAACAGCAATATTCATCCGTTCATGTCTTCACTATTGGATAAAAGCTTAGTTTTCGAAAACGCATTTTCTCCTTCCTATGCAACACGTCTATCCTTCAAAGGTATGTTTACTGATTTCTCTCCTTTACAACGATGTCCTGATCTAGAAGATTTTGAAAAATATAAGATTCCTGAGGAGGCTTCATTTGTTGCTGAGGAATTTAAGAAAAGGGGGTATACAACTGCGGGTTTTACATCCAACTCATTTTTGACTAGGATCCAGAATTATAATAGAGGTTTTGATCATTTCTATGATGGGCTTGATAACATTGGACAAGATACTAAAAAATCTGAGAATGATTTAGTATCTACTTTAGATAACATAGCCCCATTTGATTTAAGTCATGAAAATAAATTTTATAGGAGAGTAAAAGCTGTTTTTAATGATGATGTAGGATATTCTACAGGATTATTGGGGAGAGCGATGAAGTGGTTAGAGAATGAAGATGGTGGTGGACCTTATTTTGTTTGGGTTCATTTGATGGAAGTGCATAGTCCATATAGAATAGAACCTAAATGGTTCAAAAAAATCGATGAAAAGTATATACCAAGATGGGATATGGAAAAGTTGAGACAAAAAAGACAAGAAAATGAAAAAGTCAGCGATGGGTTGACTAAGAAAGATATGAAAAGGATCAGGAGGCTATACCGAGTTGCTATTAGACTTGTTGATACTAATATTAAGAGATATTTTGGTTTTCTAAAGAATCACGATTATTTGGACGATGGGAGCTTCGTTTTAACCTCTGACCATGGCGAATACCTCGGGGATCATGGTTTGCTTACTCACCCCTCTTTTTTCTATAATGAAGGACTTCATATCCCTTTGATTATTTATGATGGCGAGAGACAGAGAAGAATTAATAAGGTTTATTCAAATCTCAATCTATTAGACCTGCTTTTAAATATCTCTAGTGAGAATATTGGAGGATATATAGAAAGATTAACTGGTTTAGCAATCAGTGAGGGAGAAAAAGAAGGAAATCAAGTTTTTTGCATACAAGACAGTGATTCTAAATTAATTTGGAATATTAGTAAAGGGGAGAAGACCCTCCATAAAATAGAAAAAGATATCAAAACAGACCAGACTCAAATAAAAGAAGAAGTAATTGATAATTTGCAAAACCGACTAAAAAAACACATAGATAATATAAAAACTGAAGAGGAAAATAAAATTAAAAAAGTACTTAAAAAATTAAATTTTTGAAATTACTTTTTACTATGGGTAGATAGGACCAAATATCACGCATACTGAGCCTATAACACAAAAAATTAGTATATATCATGTTTTATCCTAATATATATGCAAAGAATCCTCTACCTAACCCATGAAACTGTTCCCATCCAGGAAGAAAGCAGCCGTGGGGGAGTCATCTATCTGTCAAAAATGTTGGAGCTGCTTCCTGAATATGGGTGGAATGTGGATATAATCGAGGTCCGGGAATCGGGTGTCTCCCCTCATGAAAATATCCATTCAGTAAAACACACTAGAGGATTTTTAGATAAACTTCGGATATTCAAAGAAGGTTTACACCTATCACAGAAAAACAATTTCGATTTGATCTTAACCAAAAACACCCTCGTATATCCCTTTGGATTTTTCTTATCTAAACTTCTCGATATCCCTCATATTGTTCATGTAGGAGCTTTGCCTATTCCCGATTACAAGGAATTAGACTTGATCGATGAGTTCAACCGGAATAGTTTCATCAGGCTCCCTCACGATGCATACTTAACGGTTGGAAAATCGGGTAAAAAAAATCTATCTGAACTCGGTATCGACGAAAAGAAAATTCACATGGTTCCAAATGCTACAGATATAGGGCGTTTCAAAGCCGTCGAACAAGAAGTGGCTAAAGCAAAATTAGGGATAAATAGAGATAAAAAAATCATGCTCTTCGTGGGCGGCTTAGAGGACGTAAAGAATCTAAATACACTGATTGATGCCTATGCTAGCTCAGAGAAATTAAAAACTCAGACTGAATTGCACCTGGTTGGAGATGGTAGTCAGAAAAAAGACCTTGAAGAAAAAGTTACATCCCTCGGTATTTCTGATAATACCGTATTCCATGGTAGTAAGGAATTTGAGGAGATGCCTCTTTACTATGCTTCAGCTGATTTTTTTGTCTTGCCCTCTAAGGCTGAGGTGACACCAAGGGTCATTATCGAGGCCATGGCAGCGGGTCTTCCGATAGTAGCTACATCTGTTGGAGATATCCCCTTGATGATTAAGGATTCTATTGATAAAGATTCAAACATCTACTTAGTGGATGACCCAATTTCGATCAGAGAACTAAAAAATAAATTGGAAGAAGCTACAGATGATGATTCTGAACCTCGATATAATTTAGAAGGATATACCTGGAAGAACGTAATAGAAAAACATCTTGAGACATTCAAAGTATTTTTAAAAAATAGATAATTATTACCATTCTTCTAAATCCTCACTTAGGTACTCCTCTAGCTCCTTGATCTCATCTTCATAATGATCTTCTAGATATTCCCTAAGCTTCATGTCCATTTCTGGATAATCGTCTGTTAAATTTATTATACCTATTCCTCTCCGAATATATGGCATAAAATCTTTCAAGAGGTTAGAAATTATGGGGACATCATATTTTTCATGGGCGAATTTATTCAAAAGTTTAGAACGTGGCGCTCCAGATTCCCAATGTCTATACCGCTTCTTTTTTGGTTCAAAGTCATCGTCTGCCCCTAAAAAATCGTACAGTTCTTTCACTATCCTCATAGGGTTTTCCCAAAATCTTTCAGCAATAACAACTCTTTTTTGTTCATCCGGAAAGTCTTCAAAATATTTTATCTGTTCCAAGTATGATGAATCAATATAATCTCCTTCCTCGATCGCTTCTTCAAAACTTCGATCTTCATTCCCCAATCGGACCTGATGCCAGTACCAAGAGTAAATTCTGTCTACTGGGTTCCTCAATATGAATATCATCTTAACTTCCGGCAAATCCTCTTTTATCCTCTCAACCGCGCACTTTTTAGTCATGTACTCAGCGGTTTTTTCTCCTATTATATCTTCGGCATTATAAGTTTTCTCAAACTGTTTACTGTACCATTCCCAACCCTTCTCATAATTTCTATCAAAAAATTGAAATTCTCCGACACTTAAAATGTCTGGATGTTGGTTTAAATAGCCCTTGAGACTCCTCGTACCGGATCGGGGAGCTCCAACTATTAAAAAGTCAGGTTTTAATTTTTCATTTTTGTTATTTTCATCCATTGAACAAAACAATAGGATATTCAGAAATTATTTAAATATTGTTACCAACTAACTCTACAAACAAAGGAGATAAAATAGATGACCGCAAAAGTAACGTTGAGTATGGAAATCGAA
>CAYMXS010000025.1:0-5762 GCA_964394465.1 uncultured Thermoplasmata archaeon
AAGCCGATACGCCGCCCAGCGGTTCGATGCCATTGATCATGGACCCCGACCTGAACGGCGTGTTCATTCACGAGGCCTTCGGTCACGCGGCGGAAGGAGACCTTGTCTCTTCAGGCAACAGCTGCCTCGAGGGTAAGATAGGCGATAAAGTGGCGAAGGAGAGCATAACCATCAAGGACGACCCAACCTACGATGCCTACGGTAGAACGCTGTACGACGACGAGGGCACGAAGAGCAGGAACCGTGTACTTGTAAAAGAAGGAACCCTTAACGACTTCATCCTGGACCGTGAAAGCGCCTGGAAGCTGGACATGGAGCCCAATGGAGGCGCAAAGGCGGAAGATTTTAGAGCCAAACCGATAGTCAGGATGACCAACACCATAATGGAACCCGGCGATATGTCATTCGAAGAGCTTTTGGAACAGGTGGATAGAGGCGTCTACGCCAAGGCATCCAGCGGCGGTCAGGTGAACACCGGACAGGGCACCTTCCAGTTCAACGCCCAGGAGGCACACCTGATAGAAGACGGAGAGATCGTGAAACCGCTGCGAGACGTCAGTTTCAACGGCTTCACCTTAGAAACGCTCCAGAACATAACCGGCATAACGGACGAGATGAAGATGGGGGCCGGCCACTGTGGTAAAGGTCAGACGGCGCCAGTATCCCATGGAGGACCCCATGCTCTTGTTTCTGAGGTAACGGTAGGTGGTCAAGAATGAATGAAAGACTCGTAGAAAGCGTGAAGAGAGGTCTAGAGTACATCGAAAGTAAGGACCTGGAAGGAGACATCTACGGCGTTAGAAGTAGGAGTATTTCTTACGGGCTAAAGAAGGGCGAGATAGCCGACAGCTCTGAGAACGAGGACATGGGTCTCGGCATAAGGGTCATCAAGGACGGAAAGCTGGGCTTCGGTTACGCCGTGCCGGAAGACGTGAAAAAAGGTGTGGATAGAGCGGTAGAACTATCGAAGTATTCTGCAGAGTTGAATCCAGAACTGCCCAGCGATGACTCGATCCCAGATGTAGAGGTCTTCGATGAAGAGGTAAAGAAGATAGTGAGAGAGACCAGCGGTGGTGAACTGGCTCAGCAGATGCTCGACGCAGCCAGTGAGGTCGCTGAAGACATAATACCGACCAGAGGGGGGGTCACCCTGAGCGAGCATTCTACCGTTCTAGGTAACACCACCGGGCTGTTCCTAGAGAAAAGGACCACAGGGATGGTCGGGAGCGTGATGGCCACCATAAAGAAAGGTGAGACTTCCTTGAGCGCCTCGGAGAGTCAAGCTTCCCGTAAAGCCGACATAGATTTCCAGGAGATAGGTAGAGAGGCCGGCTTGAAGGTCGACTCCATGAGAGAGTCCTCTGGGCTCAAGAAGGGAAAGATCCCGGTCGTTATAGAGCCCGATGCCTTCGCAACGCTGCTCTGGTTCGGCCTCGTTCCAGCAGTATACGGCGAAGAGGTACGCAAAGGTAAGTCGGTATATCAAGGCAAGAAAGGCGAGAAAGTCGCCTCGGAATCACTCACATTGGCCGACGATCCCACAAAAGACTGGGGCCTGGGCAGCGGGCCCTTCGATGACGAGGGCGTTATCAGTCAAAGGAACCCGATAATAAAGGACGGAATGCTCGAGAACTTCCTGTACGATATGAAAGATGCGAGCAAGTGTGATACGGAAAGTACGGGCAACGGCATCCGTGGAGGATTCAAATCTTCTCCGTCCACGGTGGCTAGAAATCTGGTCCTAGAAGGGGAAGAAAAAGATGTAGATGAGATGATGCCCGACGAAGGACTCTACGTGGACAGCGTTCTGGGCGCCCATACGGCCAATCCGGTCAGCGGCGACTTCAGCGTGGTTACGAACCCTGTCTGGCTCGTTGAAAACGGCGAGAAGAAGGGCAGGATCGACGGCGCCATGATCTCTGGAAATATACCAGATATACTGGATACAATCGAGTTGGGTGACGATCATCAGAAGTCCTACTACTCGGTGGGCAGCGCTGAAGTGAAAGTGGAACTTCCAACCGCAAGACTGAACGACGTGACGGTCTCCGGCAAGTGAGCTAAAAAACTTCTATCTCTTTCTTATTTTTCTTTTGTACCTTCTATCCCCTTTATTCTATCCCTACCAAATAAATAAGCACTATGGTTTTTAAGAGTACAAATTGGTACAAATAGATCTAGAACAAGTATATATATCAGGGAAGAAATCTAATACCATGGAAACCAAACTGTTGCTTCCGGCCCTGGGGGTCTGGGTCGTTCTAGCTTTCCTGGCCGTCGGCAACGCCATACTGAGAGAGGTGGTCTACGCTCCCATCCTGGGAAGCTACTACGGTCATCTCATAAGCACCATAGCACTGGTCATCATAATATTTCTAGTGACCTTTCTCTTCCTCAGACAGATAACGATCGTTTATACCGCCATTGACCTGTTAGAGGTCGGAAGTATCTGGCTCGTGCTCACCATAGCCTTCGAGTTCCTCGCGGGACATTTCCTCTTTGGCAATCCATGGAGTGACCTATTGCAGGACTACAACATACTAGCGGGCAGGATCTGGATATTGGTTCTGATCTCGATGTTCATCGCACCGTACATAGTAGGAACGATCCTACAGAGGTAAAAGGATAAACGAAAACTACAAGTTGTATCACTCTTTTGGAGGTACGGTAAAACCATGCGTGAACTGTACTACGGAGTCGACGACGGTGACGGCAAGGTCCCGGGAACCATACTGGACGGAAGAGAATTGATCTCTACTGTTTTGATACCGGTGGAGAATCTAGATAACATAGAAAAACCGGGCAAGATATCACTTGAAGAGGAAGAGCCCGAGGTTCTAGAAGATATGGAGGAGATAGACCCCTCGGATTACGTCGTGATGGAATGGAAGAACGGCAAGGCCAAACGTATCTATTCCAGCATGATGGGGAAGCTTAACACGGATTGGAAGGACATAGAGAAACTGGAGGTATACGGCGACGGCTCACTTTACGCCAATGAAGAGAAGGTGAAAGGCCAGTTCACGATAACCCAGGGCTCTAACGTACTTGTGAAAGATGTGCAGGAGGTCTGTCTTCAGACCGACGAGCAGATGGAGAAGGAGTACTATCACTGCCTGAAGTGTGATAAAGAGGTCAAATCCTTCAAGGCCATCGAGGACATGTCACCGGGACACTGGGATCTTGACCCGGACAGTGACGCGGTCGATGGCGAGATCAAAACATTAGAGAAAAGAAAGGACGGCTCCTCGGTCCTGCACGGTATCTGCCCGGAATGTTCTGAGAAGGACTAGCTCAGAGCGTTATCTAAATCTTCTATCAGGTCCTGGCTGTTCTCCAGACCTATCGAGAGCCTCAGCAGATCCTTGGGCGTTGTACTATCTTCACCCTCTATCGAAGCTCTGTGCTCTATCAGGCTCTCGACGGAACCTAACGATGTAGCCCTCGTGAATATATCCACGTTGGACATAACCTCGAAGGCCTTTTCTCTTCCACCTTCGACCTGAAAAGAGAGCATGCCCCCGAACAGACCCATCTGCTTCTCGGCTATCTCATGTCCTGGATGTGATCCAAGACCTGGATAGTGGACCTTTTTTACAGTACTTTTTTCCGATAAAAACTTAGCGATCTCGAAAGCGCTCTTTGACTGGGCTCTCACCCTGTACGGCAGAGTCCTTATACCTCTAGATATGAGCCAGCAGTCGAAAGGCGAAGGCGTAGCTCCACCGTCCACCTCTATGCCTCTCAACCTCTCGAAGAGCTCCTCCTGACTCTTGGTGACCAAAGCACCGGCAACGGCGTCGCTGTGGCCCCCTATGTACTTCGTTAAGGAATGTAAAACAACGTCACAGCCGAGCTCCAGCGGTCTCTGAACAACGGGAGAACACCAGGTGTTGTCGCTCACCGTCAAGATATCGTTCTTTAAGGCCAGTTCACACACTCTTTCTATG
Source organism: uncultured Thermoplasmata archaeon (assembly GCA_964394465.1). Lineage (GTDB taxonomy): Archaea > Thermoplasmatota > Thermoplasmata > Halarchaeoplasmatales > Halarchaeoplasmataceae > CAYMXS01. The sequence continues at coordinate 3,951 of CAYMXS010000025.1, forward strand.
TCCGTTATCTTGAGCAGTGGGTTGGAAGGCGTCTCGATCCAGATCAACTTCGTTTCTTCTCTTATAGAGTTCTCAATATCCTCTATATCAGTCATATCAACGTGCGTACTATCCAGGTCCCAGGGGCCCATTATCTTGTGGACCTGCCTGGCGATACCGTGATACATATCTTCGGGTACTATGACGTGATCTCCCGGCTCGAGCGTCTGAAAGAGCGACATCGCCGCAGAGGAACCGGAAGAAAAGAGTATGGATTCCTTCCCATTTTCCAGGTCAGCCAAACAACGCTCCAAAGACTCCCTGTTCGGGTTGTTCTGCCTCCTATAAACGTAGCCCTTGGGATAGGAGCCGTCTTTCTCTCTTTCATAGGTGGTTGAAAGGTTTATCGGTGGAACCACCGCTTTGGTAGTCTCGTCGACTTCTCGTCCAGAATGGACGGCTTTCGTCTCTAACTCCCTATCTTCTTCGCTCAAACTCTCGACCTCCAACTCTTCTCTAGGGATACAACGAGTGGACCAGACAAACTATATCTTTCGACTCATCGGCCACGTGATCCGCCCTGGATATATCCCCGAATCCAAAGCTGACCCCTATACAGTGAATACCGTTCTCATGGCCCGCTTCCATATCGTGCTCGCTGTCGCCGACCATAACCGCGTGACCCTTCTTAGAGTTTTCCATCAGTTCTTTCACTGCTTCTGTCTTACTCTTCGATTCGGCCAGTCCAACCACTTTAGAAAAGTGATCGTCCACTCCGTTCGTACGTAATATCAGTTCTATGTAGTCCTGGCGGCCGTTGCTGCATATGGACAGTTCATATCCCTCTTTGTAAAACACGTCCAGCATCTCAGCCGTCCCCTCGAAAAGTTCTCCCTTGGACGGGATGAACTTCTTTTCGTACTGTCCCAAAAGTTCCATGAACTCCTCTTTCTTGTCCAGATGCTCTGGAGGGAGCAATTTCTCGCAGTAGGTGGGCGTTTTATGCCCCACCAATCTGACAATCTTATCCTCACTGACTAGAGGTATATCCAATTCATCCAAAGCTCTCTTTACGGAGGGTATAACGGTCGTTTCCGTGTTATAGAGAGTCCCATCTAGGTCAAAAATAATCAAAGCATCGCCCTTCGCAACTCCGTCTCTCTTCTCGGTGTTCATATCGACACTGTTCTAGCCCGCTCCTTTGAAAGGAAAAACGGGAAAGTATTTCAACTACTGAAAGGTCTGTTTCTGTATCCGCTTGAAGAGTTCCAGGGCCTCCTGAGATTCCATGGCGCTGTTCTCCAGCACGGAATCGAAGACGAAGAAAACGGTCATGAACTGCTCCGTCCTGTCGACCTGTCTCTCTTCTTGGGTATCTAACTCCTGCGTCTCGAACATCTAAAATCACATCTTATTTTTTATTCAGCCACCCAGACCTTGTACTTTATGTCTGGGTCTTTAAGCTCTTCAAGGATCCTGTCCTTGACCATCTTCGTTGGCTTATGGACTAAGGGAACTCTTTCCTTCAGGTCCTCTATACTCTCGAACTCGCCGTTCTTCTTTCTCTCGTCCAATATAGCTTCCATCTTTTTCTTGCCTAGGCCAGGCAACAGCTCGAGCATGTGATACCTCTTCGTTATCGGCCTCGCTTGATTGTAGAACTTCAGGAACCTGTCATCATCGTTCTCCATTATATCTTCTATTATATAGGGTGCCTCGCTCTGAGCCGCATGTGTGAGTTCATCCCACCTGATGCGCCTTTTAACGTGTTTTATCTTCTCTCTCTTGTCCATATCCTTGCCTATATACACCTTATCCCCGACCATCAGGGAC
>CAYMXS010000025.1:5862-29598 GCA_964394465.1 uncultured Thermoplasmata archaeon
CTCGGCCTTCTTCAGGTGCTCGGGTCTGCAGATGACCTTCTTGGTCTTGCCTCCGTCTTTTACCTGTACGACGAAGGCCTCTCCCTGCTTTCCTTTTACCTTGCCTATCTTGCCGTGAAAACGTCGGTGGGGTCTTCCCTTGTGGACGCTGCCTTCTATGACGATCTTTACCTTTTCACCTTCTTCAAACTCTCTGAGGGCCCTGTTCACCGGTAATTGGCCTCTCTCACTCGGCTTCTTGCGCATTATCTTACGGGTTCCCTGTCTGGTTCCTTTCGATCTTTTCATTTTCCCACTTCCTTATAGGGTCAAGCTTTTTAAGTATTAAGGTTTAAACTTTACGGGTAATGAACCGCTAAGACGTCCAATCTTACTACCTCACATCCCATATCGAGCATATGCGAAATGTTCGGGTCCGTTCTGGACTCGTCTCCGTTTATTATCTCCTTGACGTAGGTGCCCGCTTCACACTTCAGGCGGACTTCAGCAGTGTTCTCTTCCTCGTTGGATTCCTCGAGTTCTATGTCCTTTACCTCTCTTTTTCTTACCTTGTCGGATCTTCTATGGCTGACTCGATTGGGGGTTCTCTGTGAGATGGTCTTTCCCCTCAATTCCTCCACTACCTTTTTAAGTTTTGCCCCGTCGACCTCCTCGGAGAAGGAGACCTTCGCCCTATAGGTCTTATCGGCAGCTGCCTGCTTGATCTCCACGACTTTATCCCTGTCCGTTATCTCCGTTGAGTTTATCTGTACATCTTCATTCTGATTCACGGTCTCTTCGAACCTCTCAAGGTCTATGTCCCTCTCCAGAGGATCCTTTATCTCCATGACGAAGGGCCTACCGTTCCCCAACATCTTCACGTCTATATCTTCTCTTCCCATGCCGTGGAGGGTGAAATCCTCTCCATAGGTCATCTTCCTCAGTTCTTCTCCTATTATCTCCTCCACGCTGGTCTCGTACATCTTACCCTTGTAATCGCAGTGTTCACATCCTTTACCTCTGCACTTGCGGCAGACCCATTCGGTCTGAGGTATCTCTCTCGTCAGCTTGTTATAACGGCCGTAAACGAACAAAGGCGTCAGTTCCGTCTCGACGGTATCGAACCTAGTATCTATTATCGCCTTGACGTCCGGGTCTTCCAGGTCAACCTCCTTCCCGCTCTTCTTCTGGACGATCTTGCCTACCTCACGGTTCATCTCGGTTTTTATAGGTTCTGCGGTCTTAGCCAGATCCAGTTCAGTCCATAGCTCCTCCTCCCTGTTCACCACCTCGGGGTCGTGCCTTGATCCAACTAAAAAAGTATCGTACTCCACCTCTTCGAACTCATCCAGTATCAGATCGGCGAACTTCTCCACTTCGTCAAATATATTACCGCATAAGGAACAGGTCTCCGGTTCTCCCGGTACGTTCTCCCTTTCTTCACCTGACCTATCCATCGCGTATACCACTCGAAGGCTCTTGCCCCTTTCTTTGTTCGTGGCTCCGTGCCCCAACTGGGCGAAGAGTCTACCGAGACAGTGATCGCATAGCTCCTTCTCGATAACTTCCTCTGTCTTCTCTAGGAGGTTCATGGAACTGTATCTGACGTCCGTTTATATAGTTTCTTTTCCTCAAAGGGAAAAAGGGAAAAAGATACAAATACTCTTCAAGTTTAGCTGAAACAACATGGATAAGAGAGAGAAGGCCAAGAAGTACCTCGAAGTGGAGCCCTTCAAGAACTCGTACCAGATAGCCAGGTTGAACGAAGAAGAGTCGAAGGTCTTCACGGAGGAGAACGAGAGAGGCCTAGGCGTATTCATAGAAAGGGAAGGTATAATCACCCTAGCCGGGGAAGTTAAAGCCCTGGAGGACATCTTCTCCAGCATAAAAGACCAAACAGAACAGGAGACCAAAGGATACAGCTTCCATGCCATCCGTCCAGAGGGCCTCGAAGCCACGAGGAAGTTCGTTGAGGTAGAGGACGATCATCCCACGCACCTCCTGGTGTATAGAAGCGATACCGTAGAAGAGCCGGATGTCGAAGTCACCGAGCTTCTACCTTCTCATGCCGAGACCATAAACCAGTATTGGAACCTTGGGGGAGAGGACTCTACGGATTACATAATAGAGAGGATAGAAGAGGCACCGGCCTACGGAGTTGTAAGGGAAGAAGAACTTGCAGCCTGGTGCCTCACCCATTTCCTGACGGAACAGGTCATGATGCTTGGCATGCTCTATGTAAAGGAAAAATGGCGGGGCAGGGGTTTCGCCAAGGCCCTGACAAGAGCGTTGTGTAGAGACGCAGAGGAGTCCGATAGGACGGCATCAGTCCAGATATTCAAGGACAACGAGCCTTCGATATCTCTGGCTACAACGCTTGGCTTCGAGATAGAGGGGGAGCATCACTGGTTCCACGGGGAATTACCTTCCATATGATTATCGGAACAGGGAAAAATAATAAATCAACTTTCATCCTTTAAGTAAGTGAAACACGCTTCAGAGTCGGGTTTAATCAAGACCCAAAATGTGAATTCTATGCTACCCAGTAAAGGAACCAAGGATGAGAAAAGTTCATCCGCCTCTCCAGACAGCACCGGGGGAGGTGCTAGGCGGAACTCTACTGACAGAGTCAGAGTCATCTCCATCATCTTCACTATCTTATTGATAGCCTCACTCATCTCATCTGGTGTCCTTTCCCTCAACACCGTAAATATCGATAGCGCTGATACCACTCCTCCAGAAGCGGATGCTGGAGAGAACAAGGAGGTCGGTGTAAATGAGAGCCTTATTTTCGACGGTGGGGGCTCATCCGATAATGTTGATATCGTGAACTACACCTGGGACTTCGACGACGGGAATGTCTCATACGGCATCACCGTCACCCACGATTATACCTCTGTCGGGGTCTACACTGTTACGTTGACCGTGAGAGACGAAGCGGGTAACGAAGACACGGATTCTATCGAAGTGAGGGTGGAAGATACAGAGCCCCCGGTGGCGGTACTCAAGTGTGACCCCAAAGTGAACGTGGATCAGAAGGTCTTTCTTAACGCATCCGGGTCCCATGATAACCAAGGGATAGATACCATCAAGTGGGACTACGGAGACGGTTACACGGAGACGCTTTACGGACGCTTCCAGACCAGAACCTACAGATATAGAGAACCGGGTACTTACAACGTCACAGTCACGGTGTCCGATACTTCTGACAATAAAGACTCTGCGAGCGTAAAGATACGGGTCTTCGGGGGAGAACCGTTGATCGCAGAAGCTGGAGGCTTTTGCAACATAACTGAGGGGGAGAGGGCCAGGTTCAACGGTTCCAAGTCTTCGAACGACAAGGAGATAATCAAGTATATCTGGACTTTCAAATATAATGGCTCAACGCACCGCTTGACCGGGAAAGAGGTCGAAACGGACTTCGCCTTTGAGGAACCAGGAGAATATAGGGTTCATTTGAAAGTGGTCGATACGATAAACAACAGCGATACCGACACCCTGATACTGAACGTGTTAAGGGATTCTGATAACGACGGGATGCCGGATACGTGGGAACAGGAATACAACCTGGACCCTATGAGCGGTTCTGACGCATCTGAGGATGCAGATAAAGATGGATACTCGAACCTGGAAGAATACGAAGCGGGCACTGACCCTCAGGATGCCGCCAGCCATCCCGGTGAGAACGAAGATATATTTGATAGGTTCGGTCTTGGTTTCCTTGGCGATGATTATACACTCCCCATCATAATAATACTGGCCATAGCAGTGCCGGGGCTACTCTACTGGAACCGGAGACGGAGGGAAAAAACACCGGATTATCCCGTCATGTCTGAAAGGGAGGCGCTCGAAGAGAGAGATATCAATGAAGGAACAAAAACATCCTTCAAGGCAGAGATATTCTCGGCCAAAGACATCAGGAAATCTGATTTCCTGGAAAGTCTTGCCAATATAGGTGATATCACGCCCAAGATGGCCCAGCTGTTGTATGATTCTGGTTATAGAGACTACCAGGCTATAATAAGAGCCGACGTCGAGGATATAGCAAAACTGAACGGTTTCGATCCCCTTCTAGCAAATGAACTGAAGAAGGAGGTAAAAGAAGAAGTGATCTCCCCGCCGGACCCAGAATCTGGGCCCAATAAGACGGCTGAAGTCGGAGAAGAGATCGAATTCGACGCCTCACAGTCCACTGACAATCTGGGCATAACGAGTTACAAATGGAACTTCGGGGACGGAGATACCGCCACGGGTGAGAGAGTGACCCACGCCTATGACGATATAGGTGTGTACTACGCCTCGGTAACGGCGACGAACTACGCCGGTAACTCCGCAGAGGACAGAGCCCAGGTCAGGATAAAGGGCAAGAAGAAGAGAGAGAAAAGGCCTAAGAAGGTGGTGAAGAAGCTCGCCGGGAAACCCGACAAGGAACGGGACGAGTATATAAGCGATCTGATGAGCATCGAGGGCATAGGAAGGTCCAGGGCCAGACGTGTCTACGATGAGGGCTATGAAAGCATGAGAGATCTGGTGGAGGCCGATATAGACTATCTATCGGCCATACCGCATATCACCGAGGAACGGGCCGAAAAGATCAAGCAACTTGCTGAAGACAAGGTCGGAACACCACCTACTGCAGTGGCCGGTGAAGATAAGACGGTTGCTAGAGGAGAACTGATTGAGTTCGACGGCTCTGATTCACACGACGAAGAAGGCATCGTGGACTATAAATGGGAGTTCGACGACGGTAACTACGATTATGGTGAGAGGGTAACCCACCAGTACATAAGACCTGGAGATTACGATGTAACTCTTACAGTCAGGAACAAGAAAAAGCTCTCAGACCAAGACACCGTTCAAGTGAAAGTTAGAGAGAGGGTGAAGAAGAAGAAGGTGAAGAGAAAGAAGATACTGAAGAAAGTGGATAAGATCCCGATGAGCTTTATCAAAAAACTAAAGACCATAGAGGGCATCGGAGAGAAGAGAGCTAGGAGGGTCTTCAAAGACGGCTATAAGAACTTCGAAGAGATAGCCGAGGCCGATGTAGACGAGTTGACGGAGATTCCGCACATAACCGAAAAACGGGCTAGAAAGATGAAAGAACTGGCCGAGGGTGAAGTCGATAGTCCTCCAGAGGCCGATGCCGGCGAAGACAAAAAGTCATTCACGGGCGATAAGGTCAGTTTCGATGGAAGCAACTCCAAAGACGACGAAGGGATCAAGAAGTTCATATGGGACTTTGGAGACGGGGAAAGAGCCCAGGGTGAGTCCGTCACGCATATCTATAAGGAGCCGGGGGCTTACAGGGTCACTCTAGGCGTGATCAACGAGGCTGGCCTTTCAGACAAAGACAGCATAAAGGTGGAGATAGAAGAGAAAGGAGATGACGCCGAAAAGAAGGAGAGGATCCTTGGGGCTCTGCATTCAGTAGAGGGGATCGGCTCGGCGACGGCAGAACGTATCTATCAAACGGGTTACAACAGCTTCAAGAGCATACTCAAAGCGGATATGGAAGAACTCACCTCCATACCACATATCACGGAGAAAAAGGCAAGGGATATGAAGAAGGTCGCTAGAAGAAATCTCAAGAGCAAGAGCGGCCCCGTGGCTAGAGCAGGAGAGGACACAACCGTCGAGGTGGGAGAGATAATAGAGTTCGACGGTTCTCGTTCATATGACGATGAAGGTATAATCGATTACGAGTGGGACCTGGGAGACGGCTACATAGAGTCCGGAGAGTCCATCACGCATAGATACGACGAGACAGGTACGTTCACGGTGACACTCACGGTGACAAACGAGAAGGGATTGACAGACCACGATTCTGTGAAGGTGAATGTGAAGGAAACGAGAGAGAAGGAGGAGACCGTGATAGAGGATATATTCCTCATCTACGAGAACGGGATCCTGGTCGAACATGAGACCCGAAGGATAAAGCCCACCTTCGACGACGATGTATTCAGCAGTATGCTGAAAGCAATACAGGACTTCGTGAAGGACTCGTTCAAGGGTGAATCGAACTGGGAGATACAGAAGATAGAGTTCGGAGACCATAACATTATAATCAAACGCTCTTCACATATCTTCTTAGCCGTGGTATATACCGGCGAAGACACCCGATCGGTATCTGAGAAGATGGAAGACACCTTGGAAGCGGTGGAGGATGAATATCAGGAGACTTTAAAGGACTGGGACGGAGACCTAGAAAAGCTGAGAGGGATAAAGGATATACTCAAGGATATATTCACATAGACGAATCAGTCCGGTGATGGTAGTTTCGAAAGGCGTGCCCACGACACTATCTTACTATTCTGCAAAGAGTCTAGCACCGAATACTATCGCGAACTTTACTATGGGCATGGAACCCACCAGTTCCGGTATCGCATGGCCTATATCTGGTATCGTATATATTATTGCCGCTAGGCTCACAGCCGCGATCACCTCCGACCAGATGAAGGCCGCCCACACGTACTCCATCTCTATGAAGTAAGATACGCCGATGGTCACCAGACTTGCTATGCATATTGTATAGCCTAGTATCGCAGCAGGGGTGTGATAAGGAGAAGCACCAGCGGGAGAGAATCCCACTATGACGAAGAAGAATATACCGACCATGAAGCCAAAGACCCCTATCTGGCCGATGTCGTTCTCGACCGTGCTCATGAGCGACAGTGCGAAGATGAAGAAGAATATGCCAGATAGGATCAGACCAAAGTTGAATATACCGGCGTGGGGAGTGCCTAATCTCCCAAGATCACTCAACGCCCAATCCATCCATACGAAACCGGGATGTACAAGGATGGAAATCGCTATAGCTCCCAAAGCGATGATGGGCGCTATGATACCACAGAATCCACCTACTTCCTCCGATATGATATCTTCAAGATCAACCATTATTTTCACCTTTTATTAGCAGCCGACGTCCAGAGCAAACCAGACGGAAACGGAAGCGATATAATCAGATAGGGATTGTACTCCCCATATATAGTATTCATGTTCTAAAATCCAAGGGGGAGCTTTGGACGGGTCCACGAATAAACTTTAATAGATGAATCGATTTTATAGTATATCTAAATATGTCAGGAGAGGAAATAGTAGCAAAGAAGAAGATCAACCTCATAGGCGACGCGGGAGTGGGGAAGACTTCTCTCATACTCCGTTTCGTCAAGAACGTTTTCGGGGAGAAATACCTGAAGACCATCGGTTCTAACGTTTATACGAAGACCGTGCCGTTCGAGGATGGAAAGGTCAAACTGGTCATATACGATATAATGGGCGAGAAGAAGTTTAACGCGGTCCAGAAGGGAGCGTTTAAAGGTTCCCATGGTGCCATAGCGGTGATCGATATGCTCAGACCGGAGACCTTGGACAGCATCATAGACGATTGGCTTCCACGGTATCATGAACTGTCCAGCGAGGAGAACCCAGTCATCCCTGTAGTAAATAAATACGATCTTAGGCACGAGGAAAATATACCAAAGAGGGTCAAAGCGCTGCCCTCCGACTTCGACAGGATCGTTTTCACATCCGCTAAGACCGGGCGAAACATCGAGTATGTCTTCAAGTCCATAGCCTCTCAAGTCGCCTACAACCTTCAACTCTCTGTCCAGGATACAGATGATATAGTGGAGACGAAAGAGATCGATTCACCCCAGGAACTGCTGGATGTGCTCTTAGCTGTATCGTCCCATATCGGTGATATACCCTATCACTCTAGGGAGAAGATGATGAAGGAATGTGGGATAAACAAGTTCGACCTCGAGGAGGACATAAAGAGTCTTGATGTGGAAGAGGTCTTGAGCTTTGCAGAAAGTTTAAAGGAGTTTTATAGAAGGGACGATGAAGAGCAGGGGATCAAGCTCGTTAACAAGGCTCTCGGCAAGTTCGATGAGTTCAAAATATGAACACGTCCATGAGTGTCCAGCCTACTAAAGCTGCTAGGGTAAGACCTATTATTATTTCACCAGCGTCTATATCTTCACGATTGAATAGGGAGATGAAGAAAACGCTCGATAGGAACAATTCTATCAGACCTTCTACATATCTGCTCAGCATAAAAAGAACGAAGGCCAAAACACCAAATATCAGAGTCAAAGCCAAGGGAAGACCGTTCCAAACTTCGTCGTAAATTCTCTCCCTTCTCTCCTTTTTCATCAGTCTTGTGGAGGTACCCGAGGCACCCAGGGCCATCCATATCATTATAGTTATAGAGTGAACCCAGGTACCGGCCCGATAGAATAAAAACCAACCCAGAATGACTAGAGAATAAAGACCTACCCCGACTAAAAAGTCCTCCCACCAATCTTCCTCTTTATGCCATCTCAGACCGATGTCCAGCATGAATAGGCCGGCCAGTACCCAGTAGAGCGCTAAAGGGGAGGCGAACTCCACTTCGGTGAAGAGAAAAGAGAACACCCCGTGGCCTATCAACAGAGGAGAGGAGATGAAGGTGACCTCCTTCCTGTATCTCTTCACGCCCTTTAGAGGGACTAACGCAGCCAATATCAGTGTTAGAAACACGAACACGTATGTGATGACCTGGTCAGCCATGTCTCCAACGTTAGTGTAGTTCCACACAGTGATAATAGAGGCTAGATTCAGGATGACAGCCCCGGAGAATATCTGTTCCACCAATAGGTCCCTTTCCTCCAGACACGAAAAATAGTGGGCCATGATAGCCAGGCCGGTTATAAGACCCAGCAGAGGTGAAAGACAGAGCATTACTCCAGAACGGTCAGGTGAGCCCAGTATGATGTATAAAAGTGCTAACGGGATCGAGAATGTCAGCATGAGAGCTATATAGGCCTCTCCACGCCAACTCTTCTTTTCTCTTCTCTTTCTGGAGGGATCTTCAAGATGCTCTTCCTCGACCTCAGTGGCTACGGGCCTCTTTTCTATAGATGGGGAAGGTGGAGGCGGTGGTTCTTCCTCTTCTATGGATATCTCTTCATCAGTTGTTGTTTCCTCAACACCCGTCAATTCTTTCCAAGAAGTGGGTTCCTCTCCAGAAAGATTGTTGTACAGTTCTATTATAGAAAGAGAAGTCTCGCTCAACAGTTCAGAAAAACTCTTCTCTACAGTCTTATCGTCTTTCTCGATCTCAACTTCTACATCCAAAAGGTCTTTTTTTAGACCCTCGGCTTTCCTCCTCCCTTTTTCCGTCAAACGATAGGCCTTCTTCTTTCTCTTCTCACCTTCGATCCTGCATTTTTTACTCCGGACTAACTCATCTTCCTCCAATGATATGAGGGTCTGAGATATATGCGGTCTACTTACACCTATTATATCCGCCATGGCCTGCTGGGTCAATTCTCTAGGGCATTCCACATCCCATTCAGGCATCTGCTCCTCGTGCAGGTGAACGAGGACCTTTTCTTTCACGGTCAGACCAGGTAGATTACCCATCTTCCTCACACACGTTACCTAAACTCTGCTATTTTGTCTTTTTCTTTTTTGAGTTTTAAAAGAATAAAAAGAGATTTTGGATTCAGCCCTCGACGGTCACGTTCGTCGGGTCCACCTGGACCCCTATATCGGGTGAATACATGTCGTAGTACCTGATACCCTGGACCTGTATCTCTCCGCTCCTCGTTGGTAGGAACCTGATGTCCAGTTCTACGTGGTCTCCGGCGCTCATATCGGTCAGGTATATCAATAGGCTGCCGTCCTTTATCTCCCAGTTGGAGACGTGTTCCTTTTCAAGCAGATGATCGTATTTCATAGTGGTGAAACCAGTCGGTATCGGTATCTCGACCAGGCCCATCTTGCTGTAGCCCGCTTTTTCACCGTATCTGACTTCTATCCCTATATAGTATTCCTCGTCTATCTCCGCTTTTTCGGGTACCTCAGCGTTCAATGTTATATGCTGCAAAGGCTCCATAGACCAATCCACGTATTCTTCGTACACCAGAGTGTAGGCGGCCTTGCCTTCTCCTTCACTCATAACGGTCACGTTGTTCGTTCCGTTTGTCTTCAAGTGTCCCCTCAGATCGACGAAGTAAGTCAAATCCTTGTTCTCCTGGTCGAAGTTCACTTTTTCTACGGGTCCTCCGTTCATGCTTATCGTTATGTTCATGTTGGATATCTTCACTTCTCCGGAGGTGTACTGTAAAGATTGTAAAGCCACGACCGTGTCTTGAGTGGAGAAGAACGTACCTAATTCGTTCCTGTTCTCCAGTAGGTACTGAACGGCCATGTCCGTTGTTTGTGGATAACCCTGACCGGATAGAGCCATTATCGCATAGCCCGTCGTTTCGATGATTCTGCTGTTGCCGCCGCCCATATAGAATCTAGGCGATCCACTCTGAAGCATGGTCTGGTTCGTCTCCCAGTGGCAGGTCCCGTTCTCCACTTTCTTCAACTCGTCTATCCTCTCTACTATGGAATCCAGTTTACTGCTGTCATCGCCGGCCAATTCCATGGCTAGGGCTGAGACCGACAGTGTGTATGGATCGTCCCAGTGCCTATCTACATTGTTTTGTATATAGTCGACCGCTTCGGTGACGGCTCCCGAGGAGGGATCATAGCCTGAATAGACGAGGGAACGAGCGATGTAGGCGGTGGTGGCCACGTTCTTTGTCTTCAGCGTCTGGCTCGTCGTTTCGTACAGGCCCCTCTCTGGGAACTCCCATGAGCCGTTCTCATCCTGTTGACTGACCAGCCAGGTCTGCATGTCCTTCATTATCGCATCGTCTATCATGAAACCCGCTTTTTTAGCGTCCTGGAAAGTCAGTAGGCCCCAGGACGTCAACCAGGGATGCACGTCCTCATCGGATGGAAACCAGACTATACCGCGTCCTTTTCCGTTTTCGGCTTCTTTTAGAAATGTCAGTTCGTGCTGTATCCCCTGCGTTACTATGGACTCGTACTCCTCCATGTTCTCTGGTGGATGCTCGGAGTTGGAAGCTATGTTAAACGCTAACACGTTTATCGAAAGAGTTGACATGCTCTGTTCGCCGCATCCGCTCACCTGGTGTATGAATCCTTCCGCCGAGTCCAACGTTATGGCGTCCATGCTCCCGTACAGCTTCACGTAGGCCTTCTGACTGCCCGGAACGTGATCCTCGTCGGGCGTGAACGATATATTTGCTTTATCATCATTGGTCAACTGGCCGTTGAACGTTTCTACCTCCTTCTCGCCGTTCGGCTTGACCCTCATGATCTTACGGATGCTGTCCTCTTTTTCGTCCGTTATCCCGGATATGCTTATCTCGTGCTTTCCGACCGTTTTCGCGGTGATATCGTAGTGAACGGCTCCGACGGCTCCAGCATCTAGATTTACTGTCTTCATCTCCTCGTCGTGGAGCGTGAACCAATCCGAATCCTCTAGAACGACCTGAGCCTCTACGCTCTCGTTCAAATAGTTGTACACCATGACCCTGAGGCTGAACCTGTCTCCTCTCACCGCCGAAACTGGTATGTCCGGCTCCACGAAGAACTCCTTGAACACCTTTATGTCCGTTGTATTTCCGGTCATCTCTCCTTTTTTCGTAGAGGCCACTCCTTCAACCAACCAGTTGGTTATGGAATCCGGGGTCGTAAGATTGAGCCTAGCTTCACCTTTTTTGTCCGTTATCAGAGTTGGGTTCCAGTACCATGTCTCCGGAAAGTGAGTCCTGGTCTCCGAACTTTTCTCTTCACCTTCTCCACCAGTTTCATCCGAGGGTGCCGCCGACTTTTCCTGCCCGTCACCGGTGGGCATCAGCTGGCGGCCCATGTCTCCTCCAGCTTCCTGCTGTCCTTCGGGAACGGCTCCGTCATCGGCGGATATATCCGCACTGCTCTGTGTCGAGAGGGTCTGGTACATCGATACACCGCCGAAACCGAATATCAAAAGACCAGCGACTAGAACCGCGCCGGCCGGTTTGTACTTGAGTGAAAGAATGAAAAGAACTACGGCGCCGATAAAACCCAGCAGTAGAAGAGAAGACCAGTAGCTCGATACCCATCTATCCTGGATCTGTTTTGCTTCTTGATATGATCCTCCCGCAGTCATGACCTCAAACCCTCTTCCTTCTTTCTGACTTTCTTCACCCTCCTTGGTCAATACCTTATCCATACCGGAGAGCTGATTCAACTCGTACAGAGACTCGTCGGTGATCTTGACTCCAACCGCGGCCCTGGTAGGTTTTCCCCTCTCAGATACATGGAAATCTATACTGCATCCTTCACCCGGAAGGTAACTCTCTCGACCGGTGGATATATCCAAGTTTAGATACCTCTCGGTAGAAACCTTTCCCGTGTACGTGTCCGAGCTGAAGGAGAGGTTCTTCTCCACCGCGTACACGTTCACTCTGTACTCTGGAGCCATCTCATAAACTACCGGTATCGAGAGTTCACGAGACTTCCCCTTCATGACGAAGTAGTCCGAGTAAAGTACCTGGGTCTGGGTTTGAACTGAGTAGTATATCCGGTTGGTCAGTGAATCTCCCTTGTAGTAGAGCTGGAATCTCTTTGTCTGACCGACCTCGTCGCCACCTTCGACGGGTAAAAGCTTGATCCCCTTGTTCTCGGAGATGATGAAATCTTCCTGGTACTTCTCACCCTGATACTGGGTCGAAAAGGTCACTTCTTTTTCCCCTGCATAGGTCACTTTCCATTCCGCAACACCGTTGGAACCGGTGGTTCTAGTGGATAGGTCTTTGTTTCCAAGTTCCCCGTTTACTTTCAAGCCGGCTGCCGGACTTCCATCTGGATGAGTCAGCCTGACGGTGAAAAGAGACTCGGTCTTCGGAACGTTTTTAGACGATATAAATTTGAACTGGACCGGTGTATCAGCAACAGGAATGTCCTTCGAATCCCATTCCTCATGTCCTGAAGTGTCGGTGACCGTTGCGTTCAGCGTGAGATGTCCATCTTGAGAATAGATATCTTCGAAATAGAAGGGCATCTGGCCGTCCTCTAAAGTATCGCTGTAAGTGTCTATAACCTCCCCCCCGTACTGAAGACGCACTTGGGCCTCTCCATCAACCTTTTTACCGAAGAAGTACTGCACGTCTAAAGTTCCCGATATGCTGTCTCCCTGGAGATACCAGTCTTCGAGACCTCTGAAATCTATCTTGAACCTCGGTAGAACGTACTTATCAACGATGAACTGCTCCTTGACCGTTTTATCTCCAACAGAGACCTTCAGTTCGTAGGTGCCCAGGGGAAGAAGGTCGGAAAGCGTGTAGTTGTAGGAAGAGATGCCGAACTCGTTCGGTGATAAGCTTTCTCGGAATATCTTATCGCCGGAGGGGGTCTTTATGGTGTATGTGACTTCGTCGCTTTTATCCAGTGGTTCATCGCCTTCAAAACAGAGACTCCTTATATGCACGGTCTGGC
This sequence comes from uncultured Thermoplasmata archaeon, assembly GCA_964394465.1. GTDB lineage: Archaea > Thermoplasmatota > Thermoplasmata > Halarchaeoplasmatales > Halarchaeoplasmataceae > CAYMXS01. The sequence goes on from CAYMXS010000025.1 coordinate 19,165, forward strand.
CCGGCTGATATATCGGTTTGTCGGTAGAGACGAAGAGTTTCTTTTCACCTCTGACGGATATATCCTTCTTTATGGTCTCGCCGGAAGACCTCATTATCAAGGTCCCCTCGTACTCTCCCTCCGGGAGCTTGAACTTCACGTTGTTGATGCCTTGCTCAGACGTCTGGCCTTTATAGAGTAGATCCTTTCCTCCACCATCTCTCTTAAGGTAAACACTTACCTGCTCGTTCTTTTTCGGTTCACCCTTCAGGTCCGTGACCAGGGCGGGGAACTTCACCTCTTCCCCACCGGAATAGTCCGAGGGCATGACCGCCTTGATGTTAGAATTGTTCACCGCATAGATGCTGTCCATATTGTAGGCCAATATCCCTGCTGATAGGATCAGAGCTATAGCTAAAACAACCAACGTGACTTTCTTCTCCCTGATCAACTCCGGCCCCTTTTTCATACCGCCGTTCAAGCTCATCTTATCACAGATTAACACGATTCAATAGAGTATATAAAAAATAGCCGTACATGTAGTCTACATGTAGAGATGAAGCATACATGTAAACATGTTAAACTAGAGTGAAAGCGCTTCCCTGATACCTCTAAACTCCTCCTTTATCCTTTCTTTAGCTTCCCCCGTGTCCCTTATCTCTAGGTCCGGTCTCTCCTCCTGCAGTATCTGGATGATCTCATCCGGCTCGTACTCATCGATAGCTTCGAATATCTTCGGCTTGAAGATCATGGCGATCATGCGGTGGTCTTCGATCAAGCTGGAGATCGAACGTCTCCCATCTATCCAATCGTCGTAATCCTCCTGGCTTATCGATGAGAGGTATTTCTGTATGCTCTGGTCGTCCAGCATGGGTCTTTTTGTTTGTTTTGCGGTACTTAAAATTTTTGCTGGCTATCCTTTCCACTCCTCGTTTTCGTCCCAGTCTATGGACCCGCCTTTTGACTTCTTTTTTTCCTGACTTTTACCGGACAGAGCAATGATCACAGAAAAGAGACCTATGAAGAGTCCCAACATACCGCCGACCATGTCTATCTCTCCAGAAATTGGGAGTAAGAATAATACTCCACCGACTGCCATCAGGCCGATACCGAAATAGATGACCATATTGTACTTCCTTTCCAGGGTATGTTCGACCTCTTTTCCCGCAGTGGTTTCAAGCTTGGACTCCAAGCTCTCGGGTAGCCAGTGAAGGTCGTCTACAACCCTAGCATCATAACGCATTGCCTTCTCCGCTATGAACTGGAAGGCGTGCTTCAACTTCCTCTCGTCAAAGATTCGTTCGGTAAGTTTGAAACTGTCTCCCTTGGATCTCACCTTCAGGGTCGATCTTTCCTGGGAAGTCCTATAGATGCTGTAAAAGCCCGCCGGGGTCGGTATCGCTATAGCCTCATCTATATCGCTCCAGTGAGCCTCGAACTTCTTGGTGTCTCCCCGCTTGAGCCTTATACCTCTCTTGTCCAGTTCCAGGGTGGTAGGTATCAGGTACCTGTAACCGTAGTATATAAGCAAGACCACATATATGGATATGAGCAGTGCTATCGGCAGGAAGGAATCGAACCTAAAGTAAAATAGGACGATCCCCAGGACCAGGATTATAAAAGAAATGACAACGACTTTCAAGAAGCGCCTCTTCGCCCATGACTTCATCTTGCCTTCCTCGTGGGTGCTCAGGGTCAGTTCGTCGTACTCATAGCCGTGGGACTTCATCTCTTGATCATTATATAAACTGGGTGTTGTTATTTATAATTTGGCTGATTAAAAAGACGAGATGAATGGCTAAAAAACCTATAAAGAGTAAAAGTGTTGGGGTGTTGGAACTTCTATGTCCCACTCTGTTCTTTCTTGTACTCGTCTGAAGGCCATATGAAGCCTCCTATTATACCGGCCGCGAAGCCCACGGGCCAGCTGAGCAGTCTAGCCGTGACTATCTGTTCTTCCAAGCCGCTGAACACCCAGATAGCGGTGAAGAGCAAACCTACGACCATGGTCAAGATCACCGCGTTCTTCGAGTATCTCTTCCACCCTAGAAATAGCAGGGTCATCACCGGTCCGTAAACACCGGCGAGGCCAGCCCAACCCCAACCCACGACCTGATAGACTAATTGATCCACGCTGAGGATGAGTATCAGGCCCAAGATAGCTATTGCCGCTGTAGTCAGTCTAGAGATGAGCACCCTTCTTTTTTCAGACACCTTTACGTCTTTTTTTATGACCTTAGAATACAAGTCTACCGCCCAGCCAGAACTCGCAACAGCTAGTTGGGAATCAGCGGAGGACATCATAGCCGCCAGGGCACCCGCCAGCAGGATGCCACCGAGCCAACCGGGGGTGTGTTCAAGCACCATGAATGGAAGAGTCATATCTGCGTTCTCCACCAATTCCGACGGAGCACCGTGCAATACCCTCGCCAGTATACCTATCAGAAATGCACCTGTGGATGTCAGCAATCCCCATGCGAATGCCACGGCCATGCCTTTCTTTCTGTCGGATTCGTTTCTCAAGGCCATCATCCTTACAAATATATGTGGCTCGCCACCCAGATAGCCCCATATCCAGCTCAAGTTGGCTCCGAACAGTAACCCTAGTGCGGCACCTTCTCTACCGCCAAACCAGGAGCTCAGCACTACGTCTGTATCATGTATAGCGGTCTGAGATCTCAACTGTGCCATGATGGTTATATCTGGGTCAGCTATGACCAGGGAGAACAGTATCAAAGGGAGCGCTATCAGAGTTATCACCATCATCAGCGCCTGTATGGCATCGGTGTAGCTGGCAGTTATCATGGCGCCGGCGACTCCTATATAAGCCACTACCGCTGCGACTATCAGACTGCCATATAATGGATCCAAACCAAATGATTGCTCTAGTACCGTACCGCCGGCACCGAACTGAGAGCCGACATATGGGATATAGAATAGGAACACCACTAGAGCACCCACTATCCTTATACCGTCAGCCCCGCCAGGGAATTTTATCGCTATGTAGTCGTTTGGAGTGATTGCCCCTGTCTTTCTTTTTTCGTCCATGAACTTTTTAGAATAGAATATCCACTGTAGAACCATGCCCAATCCAGTGCCGACCAGGATCCAAACCGCACTTAGGCCTATTGACCAGGCCATGGCAGGCATACCGATCAGCAACCATGCCGACATATCGGTAGAACGTTCGGAGAGAGCGAGGACCCAACCAGGTATCTGATAACCGCCGATATAATAGTCTTCTGAGGTTTCGACCTTTTTTCCAGACCACCAACCGATGAAGATTATCAGAACTAGATAGCTAACGAGGGGGATAAGGATGTCCAATCTCGGTTCTATCGTCATCTTTTTCACCTAGAATATATCGTCCCTTTAAATAAGGCATATCTTAGTATAAATAAGTTTTTATTTAAAATATCTTAAAATGGATTTATCTCATGCCTGAAGCTTCCAAGCGAGTTTCCTTGTATCTCTTCACTCTAGGTCTAAGATATTAGAATAAATATATACCGAAGGAGGTCTATAAACCGTCCGATGCATGAGCTAAGAGATTACGAACCTGAGAGGGACAGGGAAGCAGTCCACCGACTCTGGAAGGAGGTCGGATGGTTCAAGGAGGACGATGAAGAGACGATGGACTCCTTCCTGAGTTTGAGCAGGGCCAGGGTGGCGGAGTTGAAGGGGAGCGCTGAATGCCTGGTCTTGACGGTGCCCGGCGTATTGCGTTACCTGGACACGGATATAGACCTCTCCGTGGTGACCAGCGTTGCGACCAGCAGGGTAGCCAGGAAACAGGGCCTAGCGGGGAAGCTCACGGCGAAGGCCGTGGCCGAAGACGCGGAGGAAGGAGCCGAACTCGCCGCCCTTGGGATCTTCGAACAGGGCTTCTACGACCGCCTGGGCTTCGGCACGGGCAGCTACGAGCAGTGGGTATATTTCGATCCAAGCGACCTCGTCTTGGACGTCGAAGCTGGAGCTCCTGAGAGGATAACCTCGGAGGACTGGGAAAAGGCCCACGAGTCCAGGATAAAGAGGAAGCGCTGTCACGGGGCCTGTAGTATCCTGAAGCCCGAGGGGACCAAGACGGAGATGGAACACGAGAAGAACGATTTCGGACTCGGCTTCTTCGACGATTCGGGTGAACTCACGCACCATATATGGTTCGGCGTGGACTCCATCGAGCAGGGCCCCTACTACGTGAAATGGATGGCCTATCGTGACTACGACCAGTTCCTGGAACTCATGGCTGTCATGAGGAACCTGGGTGACCAGGTGAAACTGATCAGGATGAACGAGCCCCCTGAGATACAGATCCAGAGCTTATTGAAGAAGCCGCTGCACAAAAGAAGGATCACGAGGAAATCGAAGTACGAGAACAAGATCGCTTCCATAGCTTACTGGCAGATGAGGATACTAGACCTGGAGAGCTGCATAAGTAAAACTCACCTGAAAGGCGGGAGCGTTTCTTTTAACCTCCATCTGAGGGACCCCATCGAGGATATGCTACCAGATGACTGTGAATGGAGAGGGGTCTCGGGCAGGTACACCGTAAGACTCGGCGGGAAATCCTCCGTCGAAGAGGGCTTCACCGAGGGACTACCGAAGATGAAAGCTGGAGTAGGTGCCTTCACCAGGATGTGGCTCGGCGTTCGAACCCCCACGGGCATATCGGTCACCGATGATCTAGAGGCACCGAAAGAGCTGCTGAACGAACTTGACGATCTATTGAGCTTACCGGACCCTCACACCGACTGGGGGTTCTAGCGTGGGCTTGGACTTCAAAGACGCCCTGCTCTCAGTATACAGGGAAAAACCGTGCCAGGTCCTCCCGAACGCCCTGTGGAAGTCGATGAAACGAGTAGATCAGATGAAAACGGAGTGCGAGTGCGTTGACGACGAGATAGTGGAACTTAAGATGCACGACGAGGAGGCCCTTCACCTATATTGGACAAAGGACAGAGAACGTTTCGATCTAAACAGCGGTTATCTGGAGGATATAGGATTCGCTCTTATACACGCAGACTATATCGACTATGTGCCCATCGATTCTTTCAGCAACGTACAGAGGTACTTCAGGATGTTTCTAGAACCGGGAAAGACTTCTTCAAGTATATCGGAACGGTACAGCATAGAGGACGTAAATATAGACAGTGAAGCGGAAAAGATCTCAGAACTGATAGGGAGATGTTACCAGGACATATCTCCGACACCTGAAGAGGTCAGGTCGTGGGAAGAACACCCCGTATTCGATGATAACCTGTGGGTCTGGATGATGGATGAAAGAGAAGAAACAAGGGCCGGTCTGGGGGTAGGGGAAATGGACAAAAGTGTGCCCGAGGCCTCCCTGGAGTGGATCCAGATACTACCAGAGTATCATGGGGAAGGTCTGGGAAAGGCGCTCGTTCATGAACTGGTTCAAAGGGCGAAGGACAGAGTGGATATGATCACGGTGGCGGGTGAATACGATACGGAAAAGAATCCCAAGGGTTTCTACGAGAGATGTGGTTTCTCCGGAGACGATATCTGGTACGTTTTAAGAAAAAAGGGAAAAATATGATATAATTCTCTCGAATAATTAAACAGTAACAAGATGGGATCTCGATATAAAAGATACGAAAGACCCGAAAGAAGGGGAAAGATAGAGATATCCTCCCATAAAGATGGGAAACCGAGGCGATTGTTCAGGTGGTTCGTTATCACCTACTTCTTTTTTCCAGGCGTCTTCCTGGCGGCCATGAGTTTCGTCTTCTACCGGATGGCTACAACCTTATTTAATCTAGATATGATGCATATAGCTATAATCTTTCCAGCTTTGTTGGGATCTGGGATCATCTTCTTCGGGCTCGGGATCCGCTTTATCAGGGAGCAAAAGGTCAGGATCGATCAATCCGGTATAACCCTGAAGAAAGGAGATGACGTGGAGAACCTGATAAGCTGGTACGACATAAGGAGGATAAAGGCGGGGAAAAAGCAGTACTTCAAATTCTACTTCGGTCCTCCCTATGATGAAGATAATATGAGAGACTTCGTAGGATTGAAATATATAATTATTGAGACCAAGGATGACACCTATAAACTACCCGGATGGAAATTCGGCATGAACAACCTCGGTGACTCTTTCAGATTCATGGCGAAACAGGTCAAGCAGCAAGATATAAAGATTCAGGACGACGTGGGTTGGCTGTCCTGGGGATATGGGAACGAAAATAGAGGCTTCGATCAGTATAGATGAAGATTTTATAAAATCGAGGTTTTCTTCCACTGGAGGGGAAGCCAAAAACTAAATAATTCTATTTCAATAATCCCTCCCATATGTGGTATAAGAAGGCGCTTATCGCGGCTTTGGTGCTCTCTCTTTTTTTAGGCAACGCTGTCCTGCTCCAGTCGTCTCATGGAGATGGTGATCATTCAACTAGTAGTTCCGCAGCGGTATGCAGTGGGACCACGCTAAATGTTCGTTTCAACGAGGTCTATTACGACGTGGAAGGAGTGGATCACGAAGGCGAGTACATAGAACTGTACAACCCCACATCCGAAGACGTGAACATAGGTAACTGGTCAGTAGACGAAGGTGAGTACGACAACGTTATCCCTGAGGGGGTTACCATCGAAGCAGGGCATCATTACGTCCTGTCTAGAGATGAGGCAACCTTCGAAGACGAATACGGTTTTACCCCGGAGATGAGCGATCTCACACTTACCTTGAACAACGGGGGCGATCATCTAACACTTTTTGACTCTGAAGGAAACGAAGTGGACCGGGTGGGATGGGAAGGTGAACTGGACAGCGAACTCGAGGCTGAAACTGGAAGGGTTCTGACAAAGGACGATTCGAGTGAATGGACTACCGAAGAACCGAACCCTGCTGTAGATGATATACCCGGCCTGGACGTAGTTGCCGTGGAAGAGGTCGTAGACGCCGATACAGTCAAAGTGGAGTTCTCCAACGGCACAACGGAATACGTCCGGATCCTGGGCATAGACTCGCCGGAGACAAGCGGCTCCGAGGACATGGACGAATGGAACGGCATCGATAACGAGACATGGTTGAGAAGGTGTGGCAACAGGGCAACGAACTTCACCGAGCGCTGGTTGGAGGACGAAGTTACATTGATTTACGATGATACCGCCGGGAAAAGGGGATACTATGGAAGGCTCCTGGCATATGTAGAACTGAGCAACGGAACAGACCTGGGATCGGAACTACTTTCCAACGGTCTGGCTAGAGTCTACGACAACAGTCACTTCGAAAGGAAAGACGCCTACCTCCAGAGGGAAAGTAACGCCGTGGAGGACAACATAGGCATCTGGTCAAGGGCCTGAATATTCACAGGTCGTAATCCATCTTTTGGGTCTGTACCTGGTTCTCTCCGCCCTTGCTGAAGGAGTAGAGAAAAAAGGCCGCTACCAATCCCAATATGCCGAGTAGTACGATCCCGAATCCTTTTGCGATCCCGACAAAACTGCCCTGAGGTTTCGTAACATGGAGTGTACAGCTCTCCTTCGTGCTTATGGTATAGGTGCCCTTTTCTTCTATATCCACGTCGCCCATCTTCTCGTACGACCTCTCGTTTATCGAGATTGAATGCCCCGTATTCCTTTCATATACCGAGTCTCCGTTTTTATCCTTTACAGAGAGGTTCTTCACTAGGTTGTCCTCACCCTCGACCCAGACCTCATAATCGCCTTCCTCTAGGGTCACGTTTTGAGAATCGGCCCCCGATCCTTTGAACTGTACCTCCTCTAGAGAGTTCCTTCCAGGGTCACCCAATGATCGATAGAACGTATAACCACCGTATACCATACCGCCAATACTGAGAATCACCACTACTATCGCCATGATCTTATACATCTTGCTAGACATCCGCATCAAATACTATAACTGCTATAAAATATTTGCTTTTTTGGAGTTCTTACTCAGCCGGCTGGCAGCCCCAAGAAGATCACCAGGAGTCCAAAGACCACGTACATGATCACGCCTCCTCCAAGACCCGCTATCGCGATGGTGTTGTCTCCCTTCCTTATCCCCATATACCCCAGTACTATAGCTATAGAGTTCAAAAGCAGGAAAAGGGGGAACATATTGGAAAGGAGTAGCATGCCCAACAGTAGGAGCATCAGGGACGCCATACCCTCCTTGGTGCCTACTCTATCCTTGCCCTCCATCCTTTTTTCCTCGAAGTAGCCCCAGGCTCCAGGTACAGCGACGAAAAGGCCTAAAAAGAACAGCATCATGGATATTATTGACAGATCACTGTTCAGATCGTTTAAAGCGAAGAGACTGAACATCAGGGCGGTGCCCACACCCATCATCAGGAGGCCGATCTGAGCGACTCTCTTGTAGGAAGTTGTACGTTCACCGTACTCGTCACTCTCCTCCCAGAGTGTTCTTTGCCCGATGTCTTCCTCTCTTTCATCTTGGCCCGGCAATACGCTCCCCGTTTCGGTCTTGGACATCACCATACCGACCAGGACGCCGCCAGAGACACTCATCATTATACCAGATGCTAGAAATATCATCCCGAGTATCTGCTTGACGGCAAAATGGGAGGCGGCCATGTTCGGCACACCGCCCGAGGAAACGGTCTGCATGTCATTGGTGATGGCCCAGTAGAAGCCCAGGCAGGCGATGAAGAGACCGAACAATAAAGAAGAGAGGCTGAACCACCGGAAGTTGGACGATATCTCATCGTCTTCTTTGAGGTCTCTTAAAAACCACCATCCCATGGCCCCTCCTACACCGTTCATGAGAGCTCCCACGAGCATGATGTTCATGCCCATGACATGTTTCTGGCCCGGGACCTCATAAGTATAATGTGTGGTTCCGCCCTGAAAGTCCTCCACTGAACCTTCTTTCGGCTGTGGTGAGCCCTGTGAAGCTACGATGAGGCCTACAGCCACTAGAAATATACCTATGATGAGCACATATTCAGCGTACCTTCCACAAAAACCCTCAGCGCTCATACTTCCCATACCGATATAGATATTGTATTCTGATTATTTATATCCTGTTCTGAAACTATTTCCTCACTGCGAGTCGACCGTTGCCAGCATAGTACATGCCCTGAACACCTTGTAGTTCGTTTCGTAGTTTCCTGTATCTATAACGAATTCTTTCGGTCCTACTCTTTCAACGGAGGGTAGAAGCTCCAAGTTGTCCAGTTTTCCAGCGTCCTTGAACCAGACGTGGTAGTATTCTTCCTCGGGCTCTATGATCTTTCCAGTGTTATCTTGTACTGCCTCTTTGACCGTCTCTTTTATCTCCTGTCTGACTACTTTTGGATGCCTGCACTTTGCGCTGTATCTGCCCGTCGCTTCTTTGGTTATGACGTGAGGTATCTCCTTGTAAAGCTGGCTCGCCTCCCTGAAGATCTCCTGGTCTCCCGCTAGAAAGATGACCGGAACGTCGTACTGAGAGGCTAGAAAAGAATTCATTGCGAACTCGCTGGCCATCTGGTCTCCTATCATCACTTTGTCTACCACGCCGCCGGAATAAGTATGAGAGAGAGTACCTTTACTGTGGGCCGAGCTGTGATAGCCGATGTATCCCACGCCGTCCAGTTCACCGCTGAGGCCCTGCATCTGTGAGAGCAGCTTCGGACGGCCGCTGAACAGCTGGACTCTCTCATCCAGATCCTCTATGACTATGTTCCTCATCTTGCCGTGGCCGTCGGTTACGTACACCTCTTCGGCTCCTCCCTCGAAGGCGCCTTTTGCCGCGGCATTGGCTTCCTTGGTCATCAGGTCTCTCGCTCTTTCATACTCCTTGGAATCCATACTTCCCTGGTTGGCCGAGACCACTCCAGAGATCCCCTCTATATCTACCGAGAACAGGTAAGTCATGGTATCGTTTTAAAAGGATGGTGGGACTATTTCTATCTTTAGGGAAGGGCGGTCAAGTGTTCTCTCTTCTCCATCTGTATATCGCTAGTACAATTATAACGGGCAGGAGAACCGTTACAGCGAAGCCTGGTATGCCGTCATCCCCGTTTTTCCCGTTCCCTCCATCATCCGTATTATTATCTTCGCCGTCGGACGTATCCTCGACCAAGGTTAAATTCGTACTTTTAACTGAAGAACCAGCCTGTCCGGGCAGCTTGCCTTCCGCCCTGACCATGTAATCTCCCTGGGGCAGTCCATCTGTAGAGAAGACGGCCTCGTAAGCGCTCGAGTTGTCACCGACCTTCAACAGGGGATCGTTGACCTCATCGACCACTTGTCCAGAACTGGAGTTTATCAACTTGACGGTCACATTTGCATCGTCTTCTTCCCTCACGGCACGGTCCTCATCTATGTGGGCGGTGATGTTGACGGAGAAACTCTCACCTATATTCAACTGTTCAGGTGCTTCGATCGTATCGATCTTCATCTCCGCAGTGGTAAAACTCCAGTGACCTTCTGACCAGGGATAGCCTTCTGCCTTAGTAAACCTGTCCAGCGACATCGTCTGTTGTT
>CAYMXS010000026.1:0-29122 GCA_964394465.1 uncultured Thermoplasmata archaeon
TTCTATATCCTCTTCTCTCTCCTCTATGTCCCTTTCTTTTCCCCTCAGGACCTTCCCCTTCTCGTCGAGTTCGTCCTGTCTCTGTTCAAGTTCCTCTCTTAGGTCCCTGAGTCTCTCCTCTTCATTCTCTATCTCTTTTTCTCTATCGTCTAGCTGTTTTTCTTTCCTCTCTACGGTTCTCTCCCTGTATTTCAGGTCGCTCTCCATGTCTTCGAGTTCTTCCTCTTTATCGTCCAACCTCTTCTCTTTTTCATCAAGGTCTTCCTCTCTCTTGTCCAGACGCTCGTTGTTTCTCCTTACCTCTTCACGGAGGCTCTGAAGGCGCTCTTCTTTCTCGTTTAGATCCGACTCCTTGTTGTTTAGTTTCCTTTCCTTCGCGTTGAGCTCTGATTCTTTCTCCTCCAACTCATCCCATCTCTGTTCGATCTGCTCGCTCTGCTGTTTCAAGTCCTGCTCTTTATCCCTAAGATTTCTTTCCTTATTGTTCAACCTGGCTTCCTTACCCTCTAGGTCTTCCCTCAGTTCGGCCAAATCCTTATCCTTCTTTTCAAGTTCATCTTCCTTCTGGTTCAGCTTCTCCTCACGCTTCTCCAGACCTTCTTCCCACTCCTCTAGATTTTGCTCCTTCTCGTTGAGACCCTTCTCTTTTATGTCCAGTTCAGTCCATCTTTCGTCGACCTTCTTCTCTTTTTCCTCCAGCTCGGTCTCCTTTATCTCAAGGTCACCCCAAAGTTCGTCCTGTCTCTCCTCCTCTTCCTTTAGTTCTTTCTCCTTCTTTTTGAGATCCTTTTCTTTCTGGTTCAATCTTTTTTCCTTGCTTTTTAATTCGCCTTTTAACTCTTGGACATCGTCTTCTCTCTGCTCCAGATCCCTTTCTTTCTCTTTCACGAATTCTTTATCTTCTTTAACCTCCCTCTCTCTCTGCTCCAGTTCCGTTTCCCTCTCATCGAGTTTCTTCCTCCGCTCTTCTACCTCTCTTTCTCGGACCTGTACTTCATCTAGCCTTTCCTCGATATTTTCTTCTTTTTCCTGAAGCTCCGTTATCTTCTTCTCTACCTCCTCTTCCTCCTGTTCTACTTTCTCTTCCCTCTCCTTTAAATTCTCCAGTTCCTTTTCCTTCTCCTCGATATAATCCAAATCAGTTTTCACCTTCTCCTCTCTCTCCTCCAGTTCAGCTTCTTTATCGCTAAGTCTTTTCTCTTTTTCATCCAAGTCAGATTGTCTCTTATCCAGCTTTTGCTCGAGTTCATCTAGCCATTCCTCTTTCTTGACTATGTCTTCCTCTCTACTCTGCAGCTCCTTCTCCTTGTCTTCTAGACGGTCTTCCTTATCCAAAAGTTCCTCTTCCTTGCCTCCTAGTTCTTTGTCTCTGCTCTCTATCTCGTTCTCCCTCTGACGGAGTTCCCTTTTGTCCTCTTCGATCGCTCTCTTCTTATCTTCTAGTACTGATTTTATCGTATCTATCTTCTTCTTGTTCCTCTGTATCTTGTCATCCTTTTTCTTGAGGTTCTCCATCATGTTCTCGAGGATCTGTTCCTTCCTCTCCAGGTAATCTTTCTTCTTATCCAAGGTGTCCTTCAGGTCCTCCTCGCTCAGTTCTTCCAATTTTTCCTCAAGTTTTCTCTCCAGACCCTCGACTTCTTCCTCGCTCATCACCCTTTCTATCTCTTCTACCTCAAGGCCCTCGAACTCTATCTCATCAGGGGGCGGGGGCGGTACTTCTTCACCTCTATCCCCTCTGATATCCGGGGTGGAATAAGAGCAGTTTTCACAATACGCCGAATAGTCATCTTCTACCACCAAGGATCTCTCACCACATCGTGGACACTCCTCTTTCTCCTTTTCCTCCTCTCCGGGCGGTGGAGGGGGTGGTACCTCTTCTGCTGACTCATCTTCCTTGGACCCCTGGGACTGATCTGGGGGCGGGGGCGGCATGGCACCTTCTTCAGAAGGGGGGCTCTCCTCTAAACCCCATTCCTGTATAGTTTCCTCCATACCAGATTGAGAATCTTCAGGTTCCGGCGGCTCACCCAACCCCTCAGTTATATCTTTGGTCATATAAGAACAGTTCTTACAGTAGGCTGAATCGTCCTCATAGATTATCAGGGATCTCTCACCACATTGAGGGCAGATATCTGCTTCCTGTTCGTCGTCTTCTTCAGGTGGGGGTACGTCCTTCGGCATCTGTTCACCTTAAAATTATGGTTATATTATATGAAATTTTTGCGTAGGTATAAAAAGCCCCTTAAGATTTGAAGAGGCCAAATATTTATCATCTCTATCGGGGACCTATCGTATCAGACCCCTGCGATCCCTCGGTCCTTCGGTATCAGAGTAAATTCGACACTCTTAGAACTGAATGGAGGGATCTTATCGATGGTCTTCACCTCCTCCACTGGGACCAAGGAGGCAGGTACTGGTGGACTGACCTTCACGTTCTTCAACCCAGTATACTTTATACTCTCTATCATAACCGTGTATTTAGGTTTCGATTCTGAACAATCGAGTGTCGTTCTCAACATGATCGCTCTATCATAGAGTAATTTAGCCAGACTTCCCTCCTCCATATCCTTCGCTGACTCTGGGAGTAGGTTGATCTTGACGGCCCTCGTTTCATTGGGTTTGATGACCCCTAAAAATTTTTCAGGAAGATCCTTGAAGCCTTCAGGAACAACTGGGTCGATCAATATATCGCCGAGAGGCTCGTCCATCCTGTTGTCAATCCAACACTCGTATGTCATATCCTTGCCCGTCCTCCCTATGGTTATCCTCATCCTCACATCTTTATCTAGAAGTGGAAAAGGAAGATACAACGCTTTTCTAAGCGAGTTCCTTGACTGTTTGAGAAGGTCCAAGGCCTTCTTATATTTCATGTCGAGTACTGATTGCCTGGCTCTCTGCAGGTAGTCCTTGGCCTCGGAAACGTCATAATCGTCCTGACGTTCTCTAGCTTCTATATTCCTCTGTAACTGTTTAATGAGTTTTATAACTGCCTCCTGGGTCTCCTCCGCATGTTTTTTAGCCTCTTCCGCCCTTTCAGCGTACTCCTCGGCTTGTCCGTACTTGCCGGACTGAAACAGATCCTTTGATTCCTCTACCAGCCTCTCTGCCTCGATCAGGTCCTTCAACTTCACCGGACCCGAAGAGACTGCTGATGCTCCGGTTGACTTTTCTTTAGTAGACTTTTTTGCCTTGCTGTTCTGCTCGGGCATTTGGGGATTCCTCCTGATCCATTCCCATCGACCTTATCGCTTCTCTCTTGAGCCTATCTATATCCTCTTCAACACTCATTATCTTCTTCCAGACCTTATTCTGATACCATAATGCCGCCAGTATCAATGCAACGGTGATACCTAGGAATATGAACGGAAACAAGATATTGGGCACGCCTAGGAAATTATCATCCAAGAACAGGGCTCCTATACCAGATCCGTTCAATATCTCTTCCACACCTACTATGATGAGCATCACCGGGTACATCAAGAAAGCCATGGCACCCACGATACAAGAGATCATCAAGGAATAATAGTTGAACTGCTTCTCATAGGATCTCTCCTCTATTTCCTCCTCTTCCTCTCCGTTGAAATCGACCTTCCTGTGCAGGAAGGACCTAGACCGCCAACCAGCAAAGACAGATATCACCCCAAAGAGTACTATCCCGGCCAGTATCACACCATTCCCCAAGATGTTCATCATGGTAACAGACTCGACGACCTCCTGCCAGGGTAGAACGAACATGGACCCGATGAGGACAGCGACCAGCAAACCAATAGGTAGATAGAGCTCATGGTAGTCGAACACGTATCTAGCCATTACAAAGAGCAGCACAGCGGAAACTATCAACACGGTCAGAGAAACCCACATAGATGGTGTGAAGTCATTTATCTGCTTATCCACCGTGTACTCGTTGTTTTCCTCCGCATCCCTATCCTCGTTCGTTTCCGTAATATCGTTATCTGGGTCGACCACCGCTCTGATACTGTAACTCTTACTCTTCCTATTCCAATCCATCAACGGCAATTTATACTTCAGTTTATAGCTCAAGTCCCCGGACCCGGTAGAGGATATCACACCTGAGTAGCCGTCGTCATCAGGATCGATAAGCTCTCCCTCGACGTAGACTTTGAACGGTATATCGGACACGTTCTGACCAGTATAATCAAAGGTCACGTTTATCGTGGTACGCTCACCTTCGACATCCTTGTCTATACCGATAGATTCCACGTAGATGTCGAACCAGATAAGTCTCGTTCTCGTATCTATCGTATCACTCATGTCTTCGTCCCCTCTTAGGGACTTGGCGGTTATCTCCAGTTCAAGGGAATACTTCACACGGCCTAGTGCCTTGACGGTGAGTGAGGTATCCTCGCTTTGATAGGCGGTCGACATCTCAACGGTTGAATCTTCGAAATCTATCATCCAGTCATCAGGGTCAGAATCTGAAACGATCCTTTCAGTGAGATTGATGGTCCTTATCAAGGATTCTCCCGAGGATTTTGGATCATCCTCCAGAGGTACATTCACCACGGTCAGATTATAGTTGAGAGAGGAACCCAATCTCAATTCTTTATCCGGCTCCTTACAATCCAGCATAACGACTCGAGTCCTGGTCAGGATACTCTCGGATTGACCCATCACCCCTACATCTATCATTATATCCTCGTGCCAGTAAGGCTCATCAGCCACTGGAGGCGAAACAGAAAGAGTCACCTGCGAGGCCTCTCCTATCTCCAAGTCTAAGGTGGTATTTTCGAGGGTCCCCCAGGTTATGTACCTCTCTGAGGTCCTTTCCAGAGTAAGAGTGGCCTGAGCAGGTCCGTTGCCCCAGTTGTCCACGGTTATGATCCTTTCAACTGTATAACCGGGAAGTACCTCCTCAGCGGCTTTCTCTGATCGGAGTGTATAATTGGT
This sequence comes from uncultured Thermoplasmata archaeon, assembly GCA_964394465.1. Classification (GTDB taxonomy): domain Archaea; phylum Thermoplasmatota; class Thermoplasmata; order Halarchaeoplasmatales; family Halarchaeoplasmataceae; genus CAYMXS01. Next base: position 4,912 of record CAYMXS010000026.1, read on the forward strand.
CTTTTTATCTATTATAACAGTGGTCTCATCATCGTTCTCCACCTCGGGATCTGTTAAAGATGATACCTGTATCGAGAAAGTGTTCTCCTTGCTCGCCACTATCCAAAGATCCTGGAGTTCTGACTCCGTCGGGTCTTCGGGCAGGTCTGGAACCGTTAAATTCACGGTGCATGTCTCACGACGGTGTGCCGAGATCGTTAGGTTCTCCCTCTCAATCTCCCACCACCAGCTACCGTGGCTGAGGTTCCCCTCTAGAGAAAAAGTGTCTTCCCCGTTTCCGTGATTGAAGACCTTGAGTTCAAAGGCCAACCTATCTCCCGGCTGTGCGTGTATCTGCGAGGGCGACAGGGTCACTTCCAGGTCTGGAACATATGTCACGTTCGTGGTGGTATTGACCGTGTCACTCTTGGACGTGTTGCCCTGACTCGTACCGGTTATACTCACATTGAATGGCTCATCATGGGAGGCGTCTTCGCCGGGCGTAACAGTGATCTGAGTGGTTATATTCGTCCACCTGTCTATGGTGAATGTGTCATCCTCCAGTTCTACGGTCCAATGGGGCAAGGATTCATATTCCGTGGAAAGCTTGACAGTATCCTGTCCGTTGCCCAGATTGGCTATCGTTATACTGTAAACAGCGGGCTGCCCTGGCTCGACCGTTGTATAGTTGTTCTCGGGTTTCAAGTCTATCTCGTAGCCCTGGATGGTGACGATCTCCGCTTCACCTGAGGTCGAAACGTTCCTTGCGTTCTCGTGACGCTCAAAGAGAGAGTAGGCCTCTAAAAATATATCGTCCCTGAATCCGATGGGCGTCTTCATGGGCACCTTCGCCTTAACCATGGTTACCCATTCTTCATCTGGTTCTATATCGCCGGTCTTGTTGTTGCCGACTATCCTAACAGTCCAATCATGCTCGGAATATGCATTCAAACTATAGCTGTCTAGTCCGTTACCCGTGTTAACTATGGTGTAATTAAAGTAGACCCAATCCAAGGGAGGAGCCTCTTTTTCGGAGGGTTCACCATCTTTAACTCTGACCTTCCCGGTCTGGTTGACGTCGACCTCTATAGTGTCAGTGCTGGGATAGATACTGCCGGGCTCCTCGGGAAGGGCCTGAGGGAAGGATTCGATGACAACGGTACAGGTACCGTTCAACGGCTCTCTGGGTGCGGTAACTAGGGCCTGTACCTTCACAGAAGAGCCCGCATCTAGGGTCACGTTTTCATCGCTTATCGATACCAGCCAAGAAGTTGTTACGTTGGTCTCTCCCCAGGGCGCCTTGTGTACAGGCGTCTTGTTATCGAGCTCTATCCTGTCTCTACCAGCGGTCGGTTCCTTGAAATTGCACAGGTTCTTGACGCGGAGGGTGAACTCTACCTCCTGAGGAGATTTTGAATAATCAATACGTTTTCTATCTTCTAGTGCCTCGATATGAGATTTATATATGGGGTCGACCTCCGTTTTGACCGTGGATGAGTTGATAAAGCCGTTCTCGGCCTCGGCCCTCAAGGTCAGGTCGCCGGTTGCCCCGTAATATATGTTCTTCGATTCGATCTTGTAAGCCGGGGTCACTTCCGGTATCTCCAAAGTTATCCTGACATCTACACTCTCCCCAACGGCTACGGTCCCGGTCTTATTGGACTCAACAAATCCACCGTCCCACCACTGGTTATCCGCCTCCAAAGAGAGTTCATATGAGTCTGGAACGTTACCGATATTCTTCACCCGGAAAGTGTAGTTCAACTCCTCGCCAGGTTCTCCATTTTTAGGCTCCGGCGATATCACCTTGACGTTGTGCACCTCGTCCGTGTAGGTTATCACTACACCCCAATCTAAGACCGAGCTGTTTTGGTTGGATGTGGCGGTCAAGTTCAACCTGTCATTCTCGTGACCGGATATATTTGACGGTATCTCTATCGTTACTGTAGTAGTAAATGACTCGCCGGGTGATAGGACCGGCGTAGTGCCGCTTGCTCCCGATCCTACCCAACCGTGGCCAGATACTGCACTCCAGATGAAGTGATCATCGCCCGTACCGTTGTTGATTATATTGAAATTATAGTCTAATACATCCCCGGGGTCCCCTCTCTTGGGCTCTGGCGCTTCGACTATAACTCCCGCTTCCTCCACGATGGATATCTCGATCTCTTTCCAATCATTGGTGGAGTTCTCATCAGAGCCGAGCTCAGCAGTGACGTTGATGCTGTATACACCGGAATCAGAAGGGTCCCAAGGATCGTAAGAGACGATCGTTGTTTCTGATACATCCAGCGCAGATACGGTATAGTTGTCTGTATATTCAAGCTGCCCTGTGCCTGACTCCCTTACCGTCAAGTTGACTTCAAAGGATGAAGCTACATCGGATGTACCAGTGTTGTTTACAAGAGCCTCTACGGTCTGTGAAGTGTTCTTATACTCTGAGCCGTCTTGATGAGAATCGATGGATGTGACCGCTACATCTATGCCCTGGAGAGGATAATCAGAGGATCCGATCGTAGGACTATCCGGCTCCCGGACTCGACCCTCACCATGAGACGCGATCGGAGTAGATACCAGGAAGACCTGAGTGGTTAAAACCAACAAAAGAATTATAATGCAGGTCTGGAAAGACTTCCGAATATCTGAGCTCAATTTGGCACCTCTTTATCCATGATTCGACTCTGTTAAGAGAGCAAGACGATATATATTTTTTCATATTTTTACAACGACCCAGAGAAAAGACGTTGATTTGGAAGGAAAAACTTTATTGCAATCAACTGAAATAAACCCGTCCGAGGAATTGATATGAAAAGAGAATTGGTGAAAAGAAGATTCAAGGAGAAAGACGAAGCCGCCATAGGAATCGGAACCTTGATAGTCTTCATAGGGCTCATCCTAGTAGCTGCGGTAGCTTCCGCTGTGATGATACATGTGGCCCACAACCTCCAGCAGCGAGGTAAAAAGACAGGAAGAGAAGCAGAAGAGAACATCATCCCACCGATAGAGGTGCAGAGAGTCAGTGGAAACGTCGATAGCGCTACCGAGAACATAACGGAAGTCCAGATCACGGTCACATTATTAGCAGGACGTGAGGCTTATAACATAGTGGATGACTTGATCATACAGATGGAAGGGACCGACAACGATGAACCAGACGACGTTGCCTTCAGCGAGAAGTTCGCTCACGAGAACAGTGACAGCGCTCCTGGCAGCCTACCAACGTTTGAAGCATGGGCTCTCACAAACCCACACGATATGTATCCCCCAAGACTGGATACGGACTCCATAGTCCAATTGAACTTCACATCTCTCGGCAGTGACCCAGAGCTCGGCAACGGCGGACTCAGTCCAGCATCTTCGGTGAGTATATATTTCATGCCCAGCAAAGGCGGGACTGGAACTCTCTACGAGACGACCACGCCCTCATCCTATCCGACGAGTGGTTGGGTAAATCTACCGTAAAACTCGACTGTTCAGCTGTAAAAACCTTTAAACCAACCCCACCCTCTCTATTATATTATCTACAGGATAGATGATTCAAGATGGCAGAGAAAGAAGAAAAAGACAAAGAAAATCCTCCACCCCCTCCAGACAGGGTAGAAAAAACAGAGGCACAGAAGAAGTGGGACGATATCATCTCGAGTGCGCTGAGCGATGCTACAGAGGAAGATGTGGATGTTCTGCCAACGCCCACACCGTCGAAAAGGATCGATAAAACACCACCAGAAGAAGCCGAGAAAATAGAGAAGAAAGAAGAACCCATCGAGAAATACAAGATAGAACTGAACATACCCGATATATCAGGAGAAACAGTTGTTTTGAAGAGGGGTAAGGAGGAAGAGAAGCCCAAAGAAGAGAAACCAAAAAAGAAGAAAAGAAAGAAGAAAAAGAAAGAGGGAAAAGGAATGGATGAAGAATATAAGGAAGAGATCTCCAAGATAACGGAATCTATAAAGGATCTACAGGAAGAGATCGACAGTCTTTACTCCGTGACATCGAACCTATCCAATGACGTATCTAGCATATCCGGCAAGGTCTCTCAGATGGACTCCAAGGTAGAGGAACTGGAGAACGTAAAAGATGAATACAGGAAGATCGAGGAGATGGTAAGAGAGCTCTCTGGTCTCTACGACTTGATCACAGCGGATATCAACCCCTTCATGGAGATCGAATCCACGCCTGAAGAGGCCAGACCAGGTAAGTCGAGAAGCGGGAAGAAAGAAAGGGAATTAGGATTGGGCCAAGAGAAAACCACGGAACTGAACAACGCAGCGATGATAGAATGGGCCGAGTTCCTCAGTGAGAGAGTGCCGCCGGCCAAGATAGAAGACATACTTAACTACTACCAAGACATAGACTGGATAGACCAGCGGATAAAGAAAAAAGTCCTATCCTACATGGAAGGGGTGAAGAGAGGAAAAGGTGCGGCAAAAGGGGCGAAAGATAAGGTCATCTCGGAAGACGGCGAGGTCGTAAGTGAAGACTGGAGATTGACCCCTAAGGAGCATCAAAAGTCCTTACAGTACATCAAGAACATAAAGGGAGAATACTCTGAGATCGATATAGACGAATACCTAGAAGAGGTGGACTCCGCCCGGGAGGAAGATTGAATGGGTATGAGCGTCTCCGCCTCCGCCGCGATAGTCCTGATAGGGGCTATATTGATCCTCAGTTTGATCTATCCAGCTCTACAGGTATCCGATAAAGTCGTCAACCAGGCGAGGCAGGAATGGCTCAACACCAAGATGAAAGAACAGGAATCCAGTATGGAGATCATAAACGGTAGTTATAACAGTACGTCAGAACGGTTGAACATAACCGTTAAGAATTCCGGCAGTACTACTCTACACGTGAACAAGGTTGATGTGCTGATAAACGGTACCTATCGAACGGACAGGATAAACCTATCTTCGTCGAGTGTGGATGAAAACACGGACACAAATCTCTGGATGGCAGAAACCATCCTGAATCTCACCCTGGATGATATCAACATATCAACGCCCATAAGGATAAAGATCGTCAACGAATATGGAAAGTGTGCCTATTACAGGTACAGTTAAGCTTAGAAGGGTCTCAAATGGCAGGGGAAAGCGCTACACATCTGATCTGGTTCGCTATATCTATCATAGTAGCGGGCTCGATAGTCGGGCTGTTCGTCGGTATAGCCTACAATCATTCTCAGGCCATAAGAGACCATGGTAGAGCGGAAGCCGCTGACTATTACGTGGATGTCGAACTGATAAACGACCCATCCAGCGTACCTTACAATGATACCACCAACAGCGTTTCGTTCTATGCGAAGAACACCGGTAGATACGATATACCCCTAGACTCAGTCGTGATGGAGATAGATGGAAAGGCTTACGCTCCAGAGAAACTTGATATGACCGTACTTGGAGAAAACGATAAATGGTCTAGCGGAACTGTCGCTAGGATCAATATAACCGGGATAGCCCTGACTGAAGGAACCGACTATACAGCTTGGATTGAGGTCCAGGGTATAACACCCGGAAGAGAGAGTTTGGGCAGAGGACAGGACACCTTGGAATTTCATATAAAGGTAGAAGGATAATATGGCAACAGAAGGACGAAAGAAGGATAAGAACTATTATTACTTCGACCTGGAACGGGACGGTTTAGATAAATCTCTGGGTCAGTGTATACCCAAGGGCACTTTGATGCTGATAACGGGCCCCTACGGTACCGGTAAGAGCGTGCTCTGTCAACGGTTCGCATACGGGTTCATCGAACACAATCTTGACGTCAATGTGATCTCGACTGAGAACTACACGAAGGGCTTCCTAGACCAGATGGATTCCCTGGATTATCCCGTGAAACCTGCACTTTTAGACCGACAGCTAAAGTTCGTGCCTGTTTTCCCTCTCCTGGGAAAATCAGGTGCACGCCAGGACTTCCTTTCCAGGCTCAAGGAGACCGAACAACTCTATGATAGCGATGTTGTGATGATAGACACGCTCTCGGCTCTTATAGAGGAGGACATGGACGAGGACAGGGCCATAGATACGATCTCGTTCTTCAAGAAGGTATGTGGTAAAGGAAAAGTGATAATAATAACCATGGATCCAGAAGAGACTCAAGACGAAGTGCTAGTACCCTTCAAATCCGCATCTGACATATATCTAGAACTGTCTAGCGAAACTATAGAGGGGACGACAGAACACAGCATGTACGTCAGAAGGTTTACGACCGCGAAGGCTAGGACCGGCGACGTGATCAACTTTAGAGTGGAACCGGGAGCCGGATTCATCGTAGATATCACAGCGGTATCATCCTAAGGTGAGGCATCATGGCAACCTCTAGAACTCAGAAGGTATTCGATAAGAATCAGCATCTAAAGAACTACATGGATGAGTTCGAGGAAGAGGAAGGTGAGAGGCCGGAGTTCACAAAGTACCTGTCCCGTGACCTCGTCAGAGAAGAAGAGGTAAACCTGATCTATCCAGTGGGAGACCCTATCTTCATACATATCTACAAAACCAAGGGGGAGAGCGGTCAATATAGAGCGGTGGAGCCCCCTCTGACCGAGGAGGTTGCAAAAAAGAAAGACGAGATACAGGACATAGTCTTGAAGAGAGCCTCTAGGTCTAGTACTCCACAGGAGGAGGATGAATTCGAAGAGAAACTGGAGAATCTGGTCGATGATTCCATAACCTCAGACAAAAGTAATGGACTGTTCAGCAAGCTGGGGCCCGAGAAGGTCTATGTGAGCCAGGAGGAACATGATAACGTACTCTACCACATAAAGAAGGACATCATGGAGAACGGGAAGCTGGAGCCCCTTTTGAGAGATACGTATATAGAGGACATACACGCCATCTCACTCAAGGATATAGCGGTCTTGCACAAGATCTTCGACCTCCTTGAGACGAACCTTGCCTTCGAGTCGGAGAAGGAACTTGAAACATACATCAGAAGGATGAGCAACCGCATGGGTGAGAGCGTCAGCAAGAGCGACCCCATCACGGACGGTTCCTTGCCCGACGGTTCTAGAGTCAACATAATCTACAGCAAGGATATAAGTAAAGGTGGATCCAGCTTCACGATCCGGAGGTTCAGCGATGAACCTTTAACCGTGACTCAGCTGATCAAGTTCGGCACCCTCTCTCCGAAGATGGCCGCCTATCTTTGGCTGTGCCTGGAATTCTCCATGAGCGTTATCGTCTCTGGTGTGACGGCTTCGGGTAAAACGACGACCATGAATTCACTGCTCCCATTCATCGGTTTCAACCGTAAGATCTACAGTGCGGAGGATACGCCGGAAGTCCGAGCTCCACAGCCGGTCTGGCAGAGACTGGTCACGAGAGAGACCGGTCCCAAGGACAGCCGGGTCGAACTTTTCGATCTTGTGAAAACCGCGTTACGTTCCAGACCTGATTACATCGTTATCGGCGAGGTGAGAGGGAGGGAAGGTTCTGCGGCCTTCCAGGCGATACAGACAGGGCATCCTGTCATTTCCACGTTCCACTCATCGGGTATAGAAAAACTTATCCAGAGGTTCACTGGAGAGCCGATCAATGTGCCGATCCGTTTCATGGACAACTTGAACGTGGCTCTTTTCCAGCAGATCGTCTATCACGACGGGCAGATACTACGAAGGTGCGACGCCGTAGAGGAGATACTGCGCTACTCAAAGGAGAAGGAAGGAGTCCTGACGAGACAGGTGTTCAACTGGGATCCAGTTAACGACGATCATAATTTCACCGGCATGCATAACAGTTACATATTGGAGGAAAAGGTCGCTCCCAAACTGAGACTGGATGATCCAAAGATGATATACGACGAGTTGGAGAGGAGGGCCGACGTTCTGGAGAACATGGTCGAGGCCAACATCACCAGGAACGAGGATGTAGCGAGGATATTCAAGAACTACTCGGAGCAGGGATTTAAAGGCATACCGGAAGGTCTGAGGGCCACGTCGGAGGAGGAGTGAATATATGGACGTCATAAAGGCCTACAGGGACCTCGACTTGTCGATACCGAGATATCTCTTGTTGAGGGTACTTCCCCTGTTCCTGTGCGGTCTTTTCGCTTCTATATTCTTCGCTGTATCGATGCCAGATGTTTTTCTAGAGACCTATTTTATCGCTCTACTCTATATCATCCCTATTTTCACAATCGTTGTGGGTCTCGTTTATCCACTCATCGCCTTCGAGAAGAGGAAACTGGAGATAGACAGGCAGATGCACTTCTTCATAACCCGCCTCGGCGTTCTATCCGCTTCACGCATCTCAGATAAGGGCATCATGGACCTTTTAGTGGAGATGAAGAAGCACGACGAGATATCCAAAGAGGTGGACAAACTGTATGCTTTAGTGGATAAATGGAACATGGCCGTTCCCGATGCCTGCAGGACCGTAGCCATGGACACACCGAGTGATATCCTGGCGGATTTCTTGGAACGATTGGCCTACGCCTTCGAGACCCAGTTGAGCCCCTTGGAGTTCTTCAAGGACGAGCAGAAGACCGTGATGGACGACTATGCCAACGAGTACGAGAACATGCTCTTCAGGTTGGACCTCCTTCAAGAACTCTACGTTTCCGCTATAACCCTGGGGATATTCGTGACCGTTCTAGGAGTACTCATCCCGCTCATAATGGACGTCAACAGCACACTGTTCATCTACCTCGTATTCATGGTCTTCGCATTCATAACCTCGATATTCTGCTGGATCTTCTTGAGAACCATACCCAAGAGTGAGGTCTGGGACGGCGGTGAAAACACTGAAACGGTGTTCGATAAGAGATTGAAGTACCTTATTTTACTATCTGCAGCAGTTACAGGGCTCTTGGCGCTTATCCTGTTTTTCTATCTTGATTTCATACCCCTGATGATCAAATTCGGTCTGATATTCACCCCTTTCCTCGTACCCGGTTTATACACCAAGATAGAAGAGCGCAAGATACTGAGAAGGGATGTGAGCTTTCCCTCCTTCATAAGATCACTAGCAGGGAGTGGAAAGGCCAAGGGAAGCGGTTTTACAGATGCCCTCAGAAAGCTGCGCTACCATGATTTCGGTCATCTAACGGACAATATCAGGGACCTCTACCGAAGATTGAAGATGAACATCGACTCAGAGAGGTCCTGGCGGTTCTTCGGCGCTGAAACCAGGAGTTATCTCATAACACATTTCAGCAACATGTATCTCAAGGCCTCTGAAGCTGGAGCCGATCCAGATGAAGCCGCCTCGATAATAAGTGAGAACTTCATCCGTATCCTGGGACTTAGGAACAAGAAATTGCTCCATGCCAAGTCCCTGACCGGCGTTCTTTACGGCGTGATCGTGGCTCTCAGTCTGAGTCAGTTCGCCGTCTACGGCATAGTAAAAAGGATCAACGGTATAATGAGGGATATCGAGATGCCGTCTGAGTATTCTGGATTGTGGAGTGAGATCGGATTTATCAGAACGGCTCCCTACGACATAACAGACTTCTTCTACATAATCATAAGCGTGGTACTGATACAGGCCCTGGTAGGCGCAATAATAACATGGCACGCCAGGGGAGAGCATAAGACCCTTATCATGTACCGGTTTTCCATGATGGTCTGGATAGCCGCTATAGTGGGTCAACTCTCGATGTGGGGCGTATCCCTTATCTTTTCACCATAAAGAGAACCACACTATTCCTGAAGCCTGATATAGACTATCCTGATCGACACAAGAACCACCGTTATCAGAACCGCAAAGATGCCTATCCATCTCCAAGGTATCTTGCCAAACCAAGACGTCTCTCCTTGTTTTTCCTTGCCCTTCAACCACAACGTTTCATCCTCCTGAACGGATCGTTCGTTCTGTGACTGAACCCTGACCGTCACATTAAGGTCTTCAGTCCCCTGATATTCCTTATGACCAGTCAGGTTCAAAGAAACGAAGCGGCTCTCACCTCTCTCCAAGTAGAGTTCCATCTGTTCCACTCGAGCGTATTCACTGCCGTTTATGACGTACAAAGATATCCTCTGCTCCGTGTTGGCTAGGTTCTTGACCTCTATACGCAGCGTATAGTTCAATCTCTCTAATTCGCTCTTTTTTACAACTCTCTCTTCACTTTGGTCTATTTCCCAGATATCGGACTTCAGTCCATAGACCGGGGCCACTTCAAGGGTGAAATTCAGAGTATCGTTCGATATCGGATTTTCCTCCGATTCAACAGCTGCCGTTATATTGATAGGCCCAGCCCGTTTATCACTGTCCACGTGTACGGTAAAATTCATTTGCCTTGTTTCTGCCGCGTCCAAAAGGTGGGAACTCGAGTTCGGGAGGTCAACTCCCGTTGAACTCAAAAAAGAGAGGGTTACTTTTTGATCCACGTTACCCAGGTTGGTGAGGTTGAAATCGAATGTAGTATTCTGTCCTGGGTCAACGGCGGTGGAGGTATCATCGGCAGAGATATTCAGTCCAAAATAACGGACGAAGAATTGTTCCGTTGCAACATTATTTTCATATCTTCCTTCCTCGGTATACTCAGAATCAAAAACGGCCGCACTCACGTTCTGAAAGCCCTTCTCGGCCATCGTGAGATTTACCACGTACGTCTGATCTTCGTAACCATCTAGAGATATCGACCTGGTAGCGATCCTGTCCTGCTCAACGGTCTCTACCTGGGGTACGCTCCCATCGAAAATGTCAGATGCAGAGAAAGCCCTTCCGTATATATTCAGGTCAGTCTCGATGGGCCTCGGGCCTTTGTTGGATATGGATATATCGACCTTTATGGTCGTATCTACTTCGGGCTCCGGTGGGACTTCTATAGAAGTAATGGCTGGGTCTGGCTTATAGGTCCTTTCATAGCGAATATTCATGAATCCCGTCCTTTTATCAGACCAGAGGATATGTTGCTCGTTCTGATTGTCAGTGATCAAATGGGGCGAGCGAGATAGCGACCCGTTCACAGTCAATCTGATATCTGAATATAACCTCGAACCATCCTCACCCAGTTTGGTCAGATATATATCATGAGGGTGGGACAGAAAATCGGTACGGTTCGTATTCCTCTGATGAGCCCGACTCTCGGCCCAGCTCACGTAGATCTCGTTTCTACTGTCCACGTTGATAGAGGGCGAAAAGGAGTTGGCATCGTCCCCCCTAACAGTCAAAACGGTGTCATCCTGTACTGTCTCGCCCTTTGAGTCCAACCTCGTGTAGATCACATCGAATTTGTAGTCGTGATATCTGTTGTCGTCAAATACCAGATGAAGAAAGCCTTCACCATCAACTGAGATCTCATACCGGGTTATCTTGTCCACAACTGTCAATCTCTTCCTTACGACTTCCGTACCGTCATCCTGATCTATCTTTTTATAAAATATTCCTCTGTTCTTCTCGTCCGTCTCCAGCCAGAATAGATGTAGGTGATCGTCTTGGTTTACGGATAGCTTTATCTTCGGGTCGTAAGAATACTGGTCTGAACTGGTCACAGCTCTCTCTTCCATAACCGTTCCATCCCCTTCTATGTTCAGGTAATATATGTTCTGAATTCCTGCCTCTGTCCTTTCATAGACCACATGAACCTCGTTGGATGAATCCACCACGAAAGAATAATCCTTGGGCCCCCCTGTACCCATAACGGCCAGCTGTACTTTATCTATCATCATCTCTATATGTTCGACAGAGTAGAGCAGCTTAGTGAAGAATAGTTTCCATTCACCACCTATTTTTTCCTCCCATATTATGTAGGCGTGGTCAGACCCCTTGGTTACCACTTTTGGATTCATAGATGTATTCTCATCCCGGGTTATCCTCATGTCGTTTATCAGCTTCTCACCGTTTTCGTTTCTTAATTTTAGATAAAAAATATTCCAGCTGCCGTTCCTATCGTCCTGCCAGACCAGATGGAGATCACCCTCAGTATCCACGGTGGTACTTGAATTCAGGGACGTAGACTGGTTGAAAGTGACTCCGAAATCATCCGACCATATCTCTTGATATGGCTGGGTTCCGTAGACAGGAGTCTCCGTCTCAACATCAGCTATAGCCTGAGAACCCGAAAGGGCCAAACCAGAGACTAACAGAAGTGAGAATAATATCGAGACAGACCAACCCCTGTCGAGCATATTTTCTTATTCTCACCTTTAGATTTAAAACGTTTGACCTGAAAATCACGAGTGATAATCGGGAGCAAGGGAAAGGAATATTCAGATGGAAAAAAGGGTCTAAAAGTTTTCTCTAGATTCCAATGATAACACGTAAAAAGATTTATTTGTAAGCTGTGATTTCCTCCTCCGTGAGATAGATGACGGAAGAAGAATCCACTAGCGCCGATGGTATAAAATGGGATCTCACCGACTTTTACGAAGATCACGAGGACCCACAGATACAGAAAGACATAGAAAAGGTCGTAAGGGAAGGAGAAGAGTTCAGGGATAGATATAGGGGGAGGATAGAGGAAGGTGAATTAAGCGCATCCGAACTCAGAGACGCCATAGAGAGATACGAGGACATCTATGAACAGATAGACAAGATATCGTCCTTCGCTCAACTGTATCATTCATTGGACACTCAGGATCCAGATAGAGGAGCACTGCTCCAGAAGTCGAAGAAGAAACAGAGTGAAGTCAAGAACGAACTGATCTTCTTCGAGTTGGAATGGCAGAATCTCGACCAGGACAAAGCTGAAGAGTACATGGAAGCAGAAGAACTGGACAAGTACAAGAATTACCTTCGGCACTGGCGGAGATACACTCCATATATGCTATCAGAATCCGAAGAGCAGATAGTCGAGTCTCTACAGAACACTGCAAAAGAATCGTTCATCAGGCTCTTCGATCAAACGGTCGGGAAGATGCAGGTGGAGTTCGAGGTGGAAGGTAAAAAGCACAAGATGGTATTGGACCAGGCCCTTTCTTTGTTATACGACCAGAAGAGGGAGAAGAGATTAGCTGCGTCTAACGCCGTGACCGAAACGCTAGAGGATAACAAAGACCTTCTGACGTTCATATTCAACAACAGGGTCGAGAACCACTCTACAATAGATAATTTTAGAGGTTACCCCTCACCGATGACGCCTAGGAATCTAAAGAACAGGGTCAAGATGGAGACGGTCCAGACCCTGATGGAATCCGTCGAAGATAATGTGGACATGGTCCACCAGTACTATGACCTCAAAAGGAGGATAATGGACCTAGACGAACTCTACGATTATGATAGATATAATCCTCTTCCCGGAACGGTGCCGGAAACAACGTTCCAGGACAGCAAGAAGAAGGTATTGGAGGCCTACGAAAAGTTCTCGCCGAAGATGAGAGAGATAGCCGAGAAGTTCTTTGAAAATAACTGGATAGACGCCAGGGTTAAACAGGGCAAGAGAGGTGGAGCCTTCAGTGCCAGCACCGTTCCTTCCGTACATCCTTATATACTGCTCAACTTCACAGATAAAACCAGCGATACCATGACTCTAGCCCACGAGCTGGGACACGGCATACATCAGTACCTGGCGAGGGATCAGGGCGCTCTACAGCAGAGCACCCCTCTGACGACGGCGGAGATGGCCAGCGTGTTCGGAGAGATGCTGCTGTTCGATAAATTGATGGACGAGGTCGAGGACCCAGAAAGCAAGTTGGCTCTGCTTTCGAACAAGCTTCAGAGCGACTTCGCGACGGTCTTCAGACAGGTCATAATGACCCGTTTCGAGCAGGAGCTGCACGAGAAACAGAGAGAAATGGGTGAGTTGAGAGCAGACCAGATCAGCAGTTACTGGATGGACGCCAACGAAAAGGAGTTTGGAGAGTCTCTCACGTTGAGAGATGAATACGGCATCTGGTGGTCCTACGTGCTGCACTTCGTACACTATCCGTTCTACTGCTACGCTTACGCCTTCGGAGAACTATTGGTCTTGGCTCTATACGACATGTATCAGAAACAAGGCGAAGAGTTCGTGCCGAAGTACCTGGAACTTCTTAAAGCCGGCGGTTCCGACGACCCAAGGAATCTATTGGAAAGGATAGGTGTCGATATAAGCGATCCCGAGTTCTGGCAGAGAGGTCTCTCACTGCTCAGAGGGTACGTTGAAGAGACGGAGAGATTGGCAGAAGAGACTGGTAAGATCTAAAGAGGTCTTTGGACAACGTAATATTTTTAATATAAAAGTACATGTAGGTCTAGATAAGATGGCTTGGGAACAAAAAGAGATAAGAGATCTTAAAGAGAACCGCTATATGGTCATAGATGACGAACCCTGCAAGATCAACAGTATAGATACCTCAAAACCCGGGAAGCACGGCGAAGCAAAAGCAAGGATCGAAGCCGTGGGGATATTCGACAAGAAAAAGCACAGCATGATCAATCCCGTGACACACAAGGTCAAGGTACCGATAATAGACAGAAGGAAAGGGCAGATCGTTTCCATATCGGAGGCCGACGGTGAAGTGAACATAATGGACCTGGACAGCTACGATACCTTCCAGCTTCAAGTGGACGAAGAGACCATGGATGAGATAGAACAGGGTCAAGAGATACGCTACCTAGAGACCATGGGACAGCGGAAGATCACTCAGACTTAAACATAAAATTCATGGAAAGCATCCCCCAAAGGTTCGCTGTTTCTGGTTCCGAATATGAAGAAGCAGAGTTCGTTTTAGTCGGGGTACCGTACGATAAGACCGCCTGTTTTAGAACTGGAACGGACAGAGCGCCTCTTGAGGTTAGAAGAGCTTCCTACTGTTTTGAACCATACCTTTTCGAATACGATGTCGATCTGAATGACGTGTATATCTGTGATCATGGGGATCTCGATATAGAAGACGATCCAGTCAACATGGAGAGAGAGGTCAGAAAAGTATTGAAGCGGATAGTTGAAGACGGGAAATTCCCTATCATCATCGGTGGGGAGCACTCACTGACTTCCTGGGCCGTTTCACCGCTAAAAGAAAAACATGCTGAGCTGGACGTTTTGGTACTGGATGCCCATCTAGATTTTAGAGATACATACGAGGGAAGAAAGAGGAGCCATGCCACGGTAACGCATCGCTTATCCGAGGACGTGGGTCTAGATCATCTAACGGTGGCGGGAGTACGTTCCTTGTCAAGGGAAGAGGCCCAGATGGAAAAAAGGCCGCTATATTTTACCGCGGACGAGTTGAAAAAAGATGAGTTCAATCTAGAGAAGATAACAGAAAAGCTCGGAGATAACGTCTATCTTTCCATCGACATGGACGTTGTAGACCCATCCTACGCGCCGGGAGTCGGGACCCCTGAGCCCTTCGGCTTGGAGCCCCTATGGGTTAAAAAAATGATCGGTGAATTATCCGATAGATTGGTGGGATTCGACCTGATGGAGATCAACCCGAAGTACGACCACGGAGAGATAACTTCTAACCTAGGTGCGAGATTCATCTACGAAGTGTTCGGTTCAACGGCATCTATATGATAAATATCAGACCTCGTAGATGCCATCTGCATCCTCCTCCTCCCTCTCGAAACACTTCCTGCACAGACCGTCGTACATGGTATCGGCCCTTTCCGATATCCTTTTCCCGCAGAGATCACAGGTGAACGAACCTTTTCTACTATCTCCAGACATGACGCTCATCCTTAAATCGATAGATAGTAAAATAGAAAATGAAAAGTTGTTTTTGTTCAGGCTACGCTTTCGATCTTTTTCTTCTTCTTGGCCTGTCCACCGATTATCTGCTCGGATTTCACGCCTGTAGCGACAAGCATCACTCGTATCTCGTCTTCCAGGGTCGGGTCGACGTTGCAGCCCCAGATGATCTTAGCGTCATCGCTCACTTGCCTTTCGACCTCTTCGGCCACAAGTTCTGCTTCGTGAACGCTCATGTCACTTCCACCAGTCACGTTGATCAATACGCCGTCGGCACCGGATATGTCTACATCGAGAAGAGGTGAGTTGATAGCTTCATCTATGGCTTCTTCGGCTCTCTTATTTCCTCCGGCCGTGGAATTCCCTAGACCTATCATCGCCCGGCCGCCGCCTTCCATGATGGTGCAGAGATCGTTGTAATCTAGATTGACCAGGCCTGGCTTGGTGATTATCTCGGTCATGCCTTTTATGGCTCTCATCAAAACTTCATCGGCCACTTTGAAAGCCTTATTCAGAGGAAGCCTGGGTACAAGATCCAATAATTTGTCGTTCGGGATGGTTATCACTGTATCGGCTGCTCCCCTCAATCTGCTTATACCCCATTCGGCGTTCTTAGCCCTGGACTCTCCTTCTGCCTTGAAGGGCTTGGTCACGATGGCTATTGTAAGAGCTCCGGCATCATTGGCTATACTGCTGACTTTGGAGATCGAGCCAGTACCGGTTCCGCCACCTAATCCACAGGTCAGGAATACAATATCAGAATCGGAGAGCAGGTCCTTGAATTTATCATCTGCTTCTTCAGCGGCCCTCTCGCCTATCTCCGGTTTAGCTCCTGCACCTAGTCCTTTGGTCAAGTTCTTACCCATCAAAACCTTTCTGTTGGCCCGAACGGTGAGCAGGTCCTGGGCATCTGTGTTACCAGCTATCAACTGGGCACCCTGGATACCCTCTTCTGATATACGGTTGATCGTATTGCACCCAGCACCACCTAGGCCAACTATGTTGATCTGTGTCCTTAAATCCTCTAAAACACTCTTGAGTTCCTCGTCAGTCTCTGCATCCTGATAGTCTTTATCTTCTTCTGAGCCTTCTTCGCCTTCGGAAAGTGCTTCTTCTACTAACGATTCCATTGTTTTCTCGCCCCATTAAATGCTGTTCTAGTCAGTAATTAGTAAACTCTTATTAATATTTATGGATAGAATAGTAAACGGCTCTCGATCCATCCCGGGTTTTAGTATAAAATCTGGTCAGAATCTAAACTGCCTGGGGAAAGGAATTAAAAGGTTTGAAGGGGTTTGAGGGTTTGATCCCTAGAAGAGGGAACCTAGACCTTCCGCTGCTTCCTCTTCTTCTTTGCCTTCTTCCTCTTCTTCTTCCTCTTCTTCTTCCTCGGCTTCCTCTTCTTCCTCCTCTTCGGCAGTCTCAGGTGCGGAAGCCGCTCCTGCAGAGGGCATGGCTATGCCCTCTTCGATGGCTTCGTCTATATCTATCTCTTCGAGACTGGCCGTGAGAGCCTTGACTCTCGCTTCATCTGGCTCTATGCCAGCGGCCTCTAAGATACTCATTATGCCATCATCTGTTATCTCTTTACCTGCCGAATGGAGAACCATCGCGCTGTATACATATTCCATTTTTATTCCTCCTTTTTGAATTTTATACGATCATACGTTCATTCTTCTTGTTCTTCATCTTCTGAATCTTCTTCTTGTTCTTCTTCCGAATCAGTATCTAGATCGATACCGAGTTGCTCTCTCAACTCATCATCTAAAGCCTCTGGATCAATCTTTGCGGCGAGACTCAGCATCTTCTGATGTGACTCAGATATATGCAGTTCTATGGTCTCATCAACGAACAGTTCACCGTTGTATGCCAGATTGAAAGCGTCCTGATGTGTCTTCGATATGAGCGTCTTTATGTTTTCTTTCGTTGGGTAAGCCGCGTTCACCGTTAGGTTGAAGGCTGAAGCGGCGGCACTCTTGAAATCCTCAAGGTACTCACTTGAGTCGATATCGAGCACGTCTCTTTCGAAGACAGAGCCGTCCTCATAAACTATCTTAAGATCTAGACCCACTGTTATGGGATGGATGTCCAGCCTGGTGAGCATGGTTGCTAAGTCACTGGATATCCTCTCGCCTTCCTCGGCAACGACTTTGTCCTGATTGATGACCACTTTTCCTCCCTGTATCGAAGCGGGGATCCCCACCTTTTGGAGATCGCCTACGATAGGCCCTGGTTTGAAAGGCGTTTCGCCCTCTTCGACCATTATATCGTCAGGAGCGATCTCACCACCAGAGGCGGGGGCTTTGGTCTTCGTCTCCTCCATCTTCTTGAAGAGCTTGAAGGGATTGAGACCGGTGGAAACTAAAGCGACTTGACCCTCTATGTAGTCATGTAACTCTTCGAGTGACTCCCTTTTTTCAGAAGCCGAATCGATCGCTTTCTCTAGAAGGGTATTCCTTGAAACTGTAAGGTTAGCGGTACCTCTCAATTTAGACCTCATCTGCTGCATCTGAAAAGCTGGGATGCCCTCTATATCGACAACACCTACCACAGGGCTGGTCTCGAGAAGATTGGATAATTTCTTGACTTCCTTCCTTTTCCAATTAGGCACTTCAGACATATATATCCCTCACATCAACCTCACTGCTGGTCCCATGGTCGTTTTTACATAGATACTATCTATATTGCTTTCACGTCTCTCTAGGTTCATCACCAATCTCCTTATGACTGTATCGATGTTCCCGGCTATATCTTCAGGATCCATTCCTTCAGTACCTACTGGTGCATGGAATGTTCTCCTATCCTTTGATCTGACATGAACAGTCCCCTTCAGTGATCTTACTTCTTCATCGAGTTCCATCTCGGGCGTGATAGGATTGGGCATCTTACCCTTAGGCCCGAGTATCGAACCCAACTCTCTACCTATAACGGGCATCAAAGGTGGTTCGGCTAGGAAGAACTGATGATCTTCAGCCAGTTTCCTAGCCTCGTTCATATCATCGGATATATTCTCCAACTCATCGGGCTCTATGACCGTGTCGGCTACGTCTCTAGCGTTCAGGGCCAATTCACCGCTCCCGAAGACACCGACCTTTATCTCTCGACCTCTACCATTCGGTAGAACTATCTCTTCGTCTATCCTATTCTCTGGCTGAGAAAGATCGACTCCTCGGAGATTTATAGCGAGTTCCAGACTCTCCTCAAAACCACGATCTGGTGCCTCTTCTAAGGCTTTCTTGACTGCTTCTACAGTTTTCTCTTCTGCCAAGTTGATTACCTCCTGTAGTGATTTACGGACGAAACATCCTCAAGGGACGTTCTCCTACAGGTTGAGTCAACTGACATATGTTTGTCTATTTAAAAATTTTGGTGGGGCCATCGGGATCATCCCAGAAAGTTCATCTCATTCTATGGATCTCTCCCTAAGGGCATCGACTATATCTGTTTTCTGGATTGTCCTTATTGGTGATATCATCGAGAGTATAAAGAAAACGATCGTCGAGCCCACGATCAGAGAGACTGTACCTAGAGTTATCATTATGGGGTAGTAGAACAACAGTTCCCTGTAGATATCACGGAGTATGATAGAGAAAACGTAGCATGTGGGTAGGCCTATCACGGTACTGATCAAGCCGATGGTCATTATCTCCTGAGCTATGATCTTCGCGGAGTCCTTTTTTCTGTATCCCAGCATCTCCAAAAGGGCGTATTCTCCCTTGCGTTCAAGGACGTTGATCAAAGATACCGTTATAACGGTCACGATCAGTAGTGAGAGGTTCATCCAGAAGAAGAAGTATAGCAAAGATCTCATCTCGTCTATCATGGTGCTCATGGACCCTTGGAACTCCTCCGAACTTATCACGTTGGATACGCCTCTCGAGCCGTAGAGATCTCTCTTTATCTGCTGTAGGTCGTCGGTCTTCAGAAAGATCCCGTTGGATCGATCCGCTAGACCAGTTATGTTCTGCAGCCTTTCTTTCGAAAGGAATACGGTATCCTCTCTCAGGTCGGCGACCACGCCCGTGACTTGGAGACGTGCCTCCTTCCGGTTAAATTCTATCAAGATCCGTTCCCCGGTGGATACATCCAGCTTTTCGGCGATGTCGGTCGTTATCAAACACCTATCTCCTCCATAATCCAGTGATCCCGACCTCTTTATGAAGCCTATCATCTCACTGTCCGGCGATAGGCCCAGCATCTTGATATCTTCGCCCTCGGATTCACCGTAGCCAAGGGCATAGGTCTCGTAACTCTTCATCTCCCGTTCGTGGTCCCTGATCAATTGCTTTACCTGCTCATCAGCCATTGGCCTTGTGAACGTGACCTGCAGGTCCCAGTTCTGACGCTCCTCCCACTGGTCGGCCTGACCCGCCATGGAATCCATCATTATGACCCATGAGCCGGAGATACCTATGGTCAATGAAAGAGCGATCAAAAGAGCTGTCAGTCTTTTCGGCTTCCTGACCAGGTTCCTCAGAGAGAATTTGCTTATGCCACTCAATCTCTCGCCGAGTTTGAGACTCACTATGGTCTCTTCGGCCTCACCACTCCTCATGGCCTCTCTAGCCGACATCCTATCTATCCGGTAGACGGAGATAAGGACAGCCAAGGTTACCAGTGAAGTGCCCATGACTATGGATAGAAGGAAGGGTGGTACCGAAAACTTCGTCACGATGTTCACGTCCATGAACCACTGCATCCCGGCGGAGGCCCACATGTAACCCACGAAGATGCTCAATACGCCTCCCAAAAAACCGCATATGAGACCGATCAGGGCCCCCAACAAGAGATAGCTGGAGATTATCTTCCTCCGCGAATAGCCCATGGCCATGAGCACTCCTATCTCCTTCTGCTGGCTCAGGATGATCTTACTTATGACGACGATGATCAGAACGGCGCCTATGGCCAGAAAGATGACCGTCATTATCGGTATGACCTTCTCCTCCTCTTCTATGGCCGCTTCGAATATCTGGTAGGTATATTCGTCCTTCCTGCCCGTTATGCTGACAAGATTGGAAGCGCTGATCCTTTCCTTTACCTCGCTTTTGACCCTTTCTTTATCGGCACCCTCTTCCAGTTTGATGAGTAGGTCATTGTAACCGAGCGGAGTAATGTTCTGGAGATGGTCTAGACTCACGTAAGCAACGATGCCTTCACCCGGCATGGGAACGGAAGAACCCGGCACTGGAGGAACCGCGGCGTACTCGGCGCTCTTCACGGTGCCTATCACCTTGAAGGTGGACGAGTTCCCGGAGAGCTTCGCATCGAAGGAAGTCCCGATATCGAACTCAGTATCTTTACCCGCGAGTAGGACCTTATCTTCCTGCAGTTCATCGCTTCCTTTCTTCAGTGTGTAGGTGTTGATCTCCGGGTTTTTTACGCCCACGAATATTATAGAGTTGTATTCAGGACTCACTACCAGGCCGTTGACGACTATCCTGCCCTCCACGTTCTTTACCCCGTTTAAGTCCTTCAACTCCTGGAGGGTGGAACCGTCGGCGTCATTCACAGAGACTTCAAGATCCGCATGGTTGGACCTCTCGAACATCCTCTCCCTGGTCTCTATCATCATGTCCTTTGCGTACATGCCCCCAACGGTGAGACTCAACGTGAACATGAAAACCAGACCGATCCCGATCATCCTCCCCTTCATGTCCTTGACGTCTCTGAAGGGCTTCAGAAATATATTGGAGACCATCCATCACACCTCGTTCAGTCTTCCGTGTCGGAGCTCGTAGATATCGTCCGCGTATTCCCTCAATGCTCTATCGTGACTCACTATGACCATGGTCGTTCCGAACCTTTTGTTCACGTCCCTCAAAAGTTCGATGATCTCCATGGACGTCTCCTCGTCCAGGTTACCGGTAGGCTCGTCACCGAGTATCATCTTGGGATGCTTCGCCAATGCCCTAGCTATGGCCACCCTCTGCTGCTGACCGCCGGATAGCTGCTGGGGAAATTTATCCGTTTCTTCTTTCAGGCCCACCTTCGTTAAGTACCTCTTCGATTCCTTTATCACCTTTTTCTTGGACCAGTCCTTGACTTCACAACCCAACTCAACGTTCTCCCTGGCACTCAAGGTGGGCATCAGGTTGTAGAACTGGAAGATGAACCCAACGTACTCGGCTCTATGCTTTCTCAGGTCCTCATCCGACGCACCTGAAAGCTCTTTATCACCTACACATATGGTTCCTGAGTCAGGTCTATCTATCCCTCCTAACAGGTTGAGTAATGTGGTTTTACCGCTGCCTGAAGGGCCTATCACCAGGATCAGGTCACTCTCATCGACTTCCAGGTCCAATCCACTCAGAACATCTCTCTCTGTCCCACCACTCGTATAGGACTTCCATAGGTCCTCAGCTTCTAGAAGACTCATCTATTATCGCCGTCCATAAAGAGTCTGTATATCTCATCTTTCAACTCCTTTACTGGAGGTAGCTCATCCTCTCCTAAGAAAGTGAACTGTAGAGCTAGGCCGTCTATAGAAGCGGTTAAAATATGGGCCTTTAACCTCGGCTTTTCCATGCCTAGGTCATCGAACACATCTGAGGCCGCCTGTAGAAATCCGTCATAGAACTTGTTCAATTCTCCCTCTATCATTTCTTCTCTCTCGCTCCTCTCATATAGATCCATGAAGAACTGCATGAACTTTGGATTATCCAAGAAGAAGTCGAAGGAGTATTCTATCGATCTCTTAAAAACCTCCTCCGCATCTTCTGTCTTATCCAGCTCCCTATACATCGGTATCCACTCCTTTTTCATGTACCTGAACATAGACTGGCTCGCGAGTTTGAACTTCGAATCAAAATAATGAAATATAGCCCCCTTAGAAACATCGGCCTTCTCAGCTACCTGGTCAAGAGTAACTGAATCATAAGTCCTCTCGAGGAACAAGTTGAAGGCAGTGTCGAGTATTCGATCTTTGGTGTTTTCCCCCATCTTATCACATACCGACTAGTCGGTTTTTCGTATAAAAGCCTTGCCGTCTCTAAGGTCTTGCTCTAATATTTCACACCTATAGTTAACGACACGACTTTTTGAACTTTTGTAGGGTCGTTGACTAGCGTGGATTAAAATCCACTTTATCCTCAGGCAAAGCCCTGCGGATAGCCGTGGAGGACATAACGAATTGGTTAGAAGTTATGTCTTCCACTATAAATCGACCCGAGAGATAGTTTACTCCTGGTTGGTGAGATCATTACCACAGTGGGGACAGACCCTCTTCTTACCGCTCAGCCAGGCTCCACATTTATCGCATCTCTGCGTGTCTCCCTTCCAATCGGCCTGAACGGAAGAACCGGATGAAGAGACACCGCTTATCTTGGAGCTGCCTTCCCTCATCGGGGCCCCCTGAGACTGACTGTGCCGAGAGGCCTGTAGGCCTTTATCCTGATACTGAGCCCCTCCAGACCCGTAGGATCTTTGGCTCTCTTTTACCACGTACGTATCAGCGACCATGTCGCCTATCCTCTGTTGACTGCTGTAAACCAGGATCGCCTCAAAGATCAATACAATAACTCCTATACAGGGTATCGCCCAGACGAGTCTGAAAATATTCCTCAAAAAAGCGGTCTTCAAACCTATCGGTTCTCCCCTTTTATCCACTACTTCGATATTCAGAACCATCTTCCACGGCGTAGCCCGTCTTCTCGAGGCCTCAAAGAGAGTAAAATAAACTACAGCTACGAGCATGGTGGATAATTGATATGCAAAAAAAACCAGATTGAGCATGTTTTCATATGAGGGATTTAAATACCCCAGAAAAGAGCCAAATCCCATATCGATGAGCCCTGAATAGAGAAAAAGTATGAACATCCCTAACACTATTATTTCGATCACAATCGAATCTAAAATATAAGCCCCCCATCTTAAAATCAGACCTGCATTATCCTTTGGAGGTCTTTCTCCACCCTCCACATCTGCATCCTGTATGTATTCAGGAACGCCCTCTTTAGGTCCTCTTCCACCACTGGATCCACTCCCTTTTCTTCCGGAGGAAAACTTAGCCATACATATCACTTTTTTGAGGATTTTGAGTATTGATTGAAAAGAGGCTATACAAATCTTTTGGCCGTATAGAACGATATTCACAGAAAGGCCTGAAGAGATACGACCATACCGAACACTATCATCAGGAGTGAACTTACGAGCCTCATCTTATTGAGTATGTTCCTGCTACTCTTCTCGGTCAATCTGGAAGTCAAAGTCGTAAAAGCGATTGTTGGTATAGAGAGCCCAATCGAGAAGATGAACATCACGGATGAGCCCAATAACAGAGCAAAACCCAGGTTGGAGTAGAATATGGACAGAGTGCCCGCCAATATGAAGGTCTCCAAAGCAACTGCGGCTTCACCGACACAGACAAGGCTGAACACACCCCCTGTGAATATTGGAAAGTCCTTTTTCCTCAGCAGTTTGAACAGGGGATGACAGGTCCCTTTCTTTATGTCTTCTCTTTCCTCTAAAGAGTGCGCCAGACTGTACGTGCCTAGACCCATCAAAAAGAGGCCTATGACGACGTAACCTATCTGGAATGAAAATTTACCCACGGTTTCGAAGAGGGCGGCGCTCTTGAAGAAGTAGAAAAGGGAGCCGATTGCCGCACCTGATACGGTCAAGAGAACGACCCGGGGAAGGTTGAACTTTATACCGGTCCAGAGCCCGTCCTCCCAGGAAT
>CAYMXS010000027.1:0-29108 GCA_964394465.1 uncultured Thermoplasmata archaeon
TTCCTTCTGTAGCTCAGGAGGTAAAGATTTTATCATCTCTTCTATCGTACTCATAGTTAGGATAACGGGTTTTAATTTATATAATGTTTATCCTAATCACTATCTTTCTTGTCGCTTTGGTAAATCTTCCTCCTCCGAAGTCATATTGATATTAAGTTATGCAATAAAATCATTTCGGAGATCAGGATAGGAGGTGCAAAACACAACCCATTGACTATTTGAGATGATAATATTGGGATATTAGTCAGTATTGGGATATTAGTCAGCTATTCACGTCTTCACTCACCTAGTGACAATCGTTTAGATTTGATATTCTTTTGATAGATCAAATCCGCATTCTTTACATGTTAAGTTTTCACTTGTTGGCCCTTTATCCATTGTAAAAGCGTTTATAGTTTGACACTTCGGCCAGGGCATTAACACCAACAGGTCTTTCCTTTTTAGATCATACCTGTTAACACCCCAATTGTAGACTTCTCTTTCAAAATTTGCAATGATCATGATAATTAATACAAGTTTCAAAATAAAAGTAATTGGGGAAGTGATGAATGAGATTTGTCCTTCAGTAGTTATTTTTCTTTCGTTTCCGTATTTCAGAGAATGTATCGATAGCTCTCTCAGTAATCTTCTCGTACACTTTATCAGAAAGGCGGAATACACCTTTTATGGAATCTCTGTGTCTGTCACTCTTTAAAGTCTGTAAAAGCTCATCTATATTTTTCGTTATAGTTTCTTTCGGGCATCGCTGTAGATGTTTCAGCACTAAGTCTACATCGACCTCTTGAGTACAAAGCGCTATAATATCCCGTTGATCTACCAGTCTCATCGAATTCGTTTTTAAGGCGATCAACATCTCTCTAGTACCTACTCTAGCTTTGATCATAGTTTCAGAAACAGCACTAGATACATCTCTCAGTTCTGAATTCTCTAGTAAATATTCAAAGGAATAGGAACTTTCAGTCTGTCTTGAAACAACAGAATTGATCAGTAAGTCAACGGAGACCGTTAAACCATCCAACTTTTTTTCATATCTCTCGAACTTACTGCCATAGATGTCTTTTTCAAGCACTTTCTCTTCTGATAAACTAAAAGACTGGTCTCGTAATATCTTCTCAAATGTACCTTTCTCTTCTCCATCGATCACTATATCTAGGTCTACAGAAAATCTAGGAAAATCGAAGGAACTTATACCGTACCCGCCGATTAGTACATACTTATCTATCAATAATTCTTCAAGGGTTTCTAAACAAAGTTTTTCACGTTCTTCAATCTCCATCTTATCACGTTTTTACTGAGGGTTTTCTATCACGGTCTATCCCGTAAATCTGGTTTAAATATTCCAACGCGGGTTGGTAAATCATCCTATTATCTAAACACAACTCTATGACTTCCTCTAAAGGGATGACCTTCTTTCCCTCTTTATCCTCTACATCAAAATCTTTCTCGGGATGTAATATGCACATGTGTCCAAACAATGTCCTGCTTTTTCCTTCTAAAGCGAATTTTATTCCCTTCTCCGTGAAAAAATGTTTCCAGTAATCTAAATCATCCTCTTTCACCTTTATATGGATGGGTCTGAATCCTTTCGTAAAACCGGTCCAGTAGTATCCAGAAGTCCAGATGGTAACAGCGGTACTGTCCGTGTACGCGTATTTCCTTTCCGCATCTTTCATTGTTTTTTTAATTCCTTCATCATTTTCGATCACGGAGTCTATCAATTCATCCGGTTCTACCGCCCTGTATACACCCCTCTTCACCCTTTCTAAGTATCCTCCTTCAACCAAGTCATGCATTATCTTGGGCGCCTGAGATGTCGGAAACACATGCCTAAATTCATCTATATCAAATGAGTCAGTGCCGAAGGTGTGTCTTATCCATGCATATAACTCCGTGTACCTATTCATAATTACTACTATGGTAATTATGGTTAAAATACTTTCGGGTCTACAAACCCCTCTAGTGCACCCTTGGATTCTCGTTCTGGTCCAACAACCCGTCAGCTTCGGTGGCTTCTAAGAACCCCTGTTTATCTTCTCGCTCTTTTTCTATCACCCCTACATTTGGAGGGAGGTGTGAATCTAAGTGGGGCTGGATGAAGTCCTCTGAATCATCTAAAAAAGATATAGCTCCACCGTTCTTCTCAACAGCCTCTGCCAACCAACTTCCTCCAGGTATGTATATATATTAGTTAATAAAATACTTTCGGACACTAATACCGATCGTATATCGAATCGTCACATAACTGTTATATAAGACATATAACCATTATATATCGGTAAGATGTCAACAACGATCCAGATAGACAAAGAAACGAGAGAAAGGCTGAAAAGATTTGGACATAAGGGAGAATCCTATGACGAGATAATAGAGCGGTTGATGAACTACTGTGATGAGTTGGACATGGAAGAGTTTATAGAGGCAAGGTGGAAAAGACTCCAGGAAGAAAAAGATGAATACCTCTCAGTGGACGAGATATAGATGGAAGTAGTTATACATCCCAGGGTTCAGAAATACCTTGAAAATACTGGTGAAAAAGAGAGACTGGTCAAACATCTAAAAAGATTGGCTGACGATCCGTATAACAGTAGGAGTGGAGCCGATATCAAGAAATTGAAAGGGAAAAAACACGATATGTACCGATTGAGAGTCGGTGACCATCGATTCGAGTATTTTGTCGAGGAGGAAAAGGTCTGGATCGATGAAGCCTTTCGTAGAGGTAGAGGGTATAGGTGAGCATAAGCTTCTTAGAGATCTCTTTTTCTATTAACAACACTCGGAGTCTATGTGTGACTGATCAGGTCTTCTGAGTGATCTAGAAAGGATTTATTTCATCGCTCTTTTTCGAGTACATATACCAATCCTCCGCCTCCGAAGTCATATTGATATTAAGTGATAGAATAAAATTATTTTGGGGATAAAAATATCTTAGAGCGGTGGGTATAAATACCCAAAACACACATATATGCATACAAATACATGCATACATAGAGGTGAAGATATGGGCTCTAAAACCATCAGTCTGAAAGAGTCAGCTTATGAGAAACTCTTGGCATTGAAGGGAAAGGATGAAAGTTTCAGCGACGTGATAGAAAACTTGACCAAAGATGAGATACCTCGTTATGCAGATCTTGCCGGTACTCTATCACAGGAGACCATCGATTCGATCAGAGAGATGAGGGAAAGTAGAGAGGAAAGTGGCAGGATCGAAAAGTCTATAGAAAAACTCCAATCCTGAAGGTGATAAGATCATACCTGATACCAATTATCTGATCGACGTTTTGTCGAATGAAGAACAAGCTATAGAGAAAAGCGAGCAGCTCAAAGAAGAGGGCGTCCCTCAGAAACTGTGTACTCCTGTAGTATATGAAGTGCTTGCAGGGATAGAGTTCGTTGGCTCTAAAAAAGAAAGGATCAAGATTGATTCGTTACTGAGTAAATTTCCCATCTTAACCTTCGATCTAGATCCCGCTGAGGTATGCGGTGAGATCGATGCTGAGCTGAGAAAAGAAGGTGAGATGCGTCCACCAGTCGATCTACAGATTGCCAGTATAGCCCTTGCCAATGACGAGAAACTACTCACGAACGATAAGGACTTCGACGTGATAAGCGAGGTCTTCGGTCTAGAGATAGAAAGGTATTGAAGAAGCCTTTAGAGTCTGCGGCGCTCTGCCTCTTCAACTCTTGCTTACTAATCTCTATATCTGACTCTTCTTCATTCACCTCCTCAGAGTACGGTAGATGTGAGTCTATATTAGACTGGATGAAATCCTTAGATGAATGAGAGTTAGACTGTCTAATCTTTTGGGGTTTTGACAAACTCAACTCAATCATCCTCTTCTTTCTTTGATTTAAAGGTCGAATACATCTTATTCTTGATCTTATCATCCACGTAAGGTACTTTTTTTCTTTCCCCGTCCTCACAAAGTATTATCAAAGGGGAGGAAGGAGCTATACTTTTTATCTGTTCCCAATCCAATGTTTCCTCCTTACGAGGATACTGAAGATGTATTTTCTCCTCAGTTATCTTTACCTCTGTAGGTGTATCCTCGATATTGTAGTATATTATGAAAGAATACAGCCCGATGATAAAATCCTGAGTAACAACCTGGTTAGTTTCGCCTCTCAGCCAATGACTACACCTCTTCTGTATTATCCCCGCCTAGAGCGTCTCCAGTTCGTCCATCAGGTCTTTAGCGGAGTACTCGGAAACGTATCCTTCTTCTACAAGGTATCTTTCCATCTCCCATATCGTCATCTCAGCTATCTCCGCTGCTTTACTGATGGTCACCTCGCCCCTGCGGTATCTATCCGCGGCCTTTTCTTTCAGATACTGCCTGTATCCTTTTTCCAGGAGCTTCCTTATCATCGTGGACCGATCCAGTTGTTCCTCTTCCCCTATAGATTCCAGCTTCTCGATGAAATCTTCATCTATCCTCACGCCTATAGAGCTCTTCATATCAATCCTACCTCCATCCTTGTCTTGTCCAGAACTGCGTTGCTGAACCAGCCTATATCTTCCAATAGATCCAAGGAGTGTTCCACCTTGTCCTCATCGATCTTGTCGGCCTTGAATATCTTGACTAGAACAGGCAAGGTGCCGATGAGGTTCAAGCCTAGATGGACTGCTTTACTCCTCACGTTGTCGTCGTCCGTAGCCAGGATGTCCGCGTCTCTCTCCCAATAGAGTGCAACGGCCTCGGCTTCTCCGCCCTGTATGTTGAATTTATTGGCGCGATCGATCAGATCCCTTTCTTCTACATCGACCACGTCTATCCCGTCCTTCTCTATCATCTCTTCGATCAAAGCCGCCTCGGGATAGTTCTTCTTCCTCCCCACCTCTACGGTCTCTTTCCAGACCTTCCGAGGGATGATAACCTCTTCAAAGAATCCGCAGGAGGTCTCCAATACGGATATCTTTGCCAGGTGGATTAGGATCATGGAATCCTTGTCTACGAGCATCGTTATACGATATGCACAAGGGGAAATATTTTTGATTTGGGCCTACAAAAAAGAAGAGGATCTTGGAACTCAGACGATACCGGCAGTCCGATCTTTCTTATGACCACTTAAACCATTCTTCAGCCATCGGAGTCGTATTGATGTTATGAAATAAATCCGATCAATACGCCTCGTAAACGCCGAGATGAAATCTTTTCTTCGTTTCCCTATCTAGGACCTCTTCACCGTTAGGACCAAGAGGCTTCACCATCACACGGTCCCATGTGTCGTTATAGACGTTGAAACCCTCCTCCCTCAGAACGGAAACATGTTTGGGATTCACGAACTTCAGAACTAGACATTCGTTGGCTTCCTCTTCTAACCTTTCAAGTATGGCTCTCAGACTCCTCTTTCCCTTGGCCGCTATCTCTTTACACACCAGGTGTCTTCTCGTCCTGGTGAAGTTCGCATAGCCTATCTTTTCGCCTTCCCTGTAGGCTATGCTGGTCTTGTCGTTCCTCGGCCATCCTCTGGCTTCAGCCATACCCCAGAAATCCTCTTCCCTTATGACCAAGCCCAGAAGACCCTCAGTGTTCCTCGTGTACAGTTCTCTCACGAAGTCTAGCCAGGTCTCTTCCCTGAACTGGACGTCGTTCTCTTTTTTATCCTTCACTTTCTTATAGGCCATCCTGTACTGCATGACGTCCTCATAGCCCAGTTTCCTGTACAAGCTGTACGCTTTGAAAGAGGCGGAGGTCATCAGGAAGGAGTACCTTACGTCTTCCTCTCTCATCCGGGAATGAGCCTCTTTGAGAAGGGTCGTAGCTACACCTCTGTCAGAAGCCGAGGGCCTGGTACAGACGTTCCTTATGCCGCCCACTTCTTCGACACCCTTTTCAAGTCTCACCCTTGGGTAAAGTATGCCGACGGTCCCGACCACCTTGTTTTTCTTCTTAGCGTACATCTCACCCGACCAGTCCGGCATCCTGGAGTCCGCCTTGATCATCTCTTCTACCTGCTCTCTACTATAAGTATGGTTGAAACACGTCAGCGTGAGCTCGGTCATATCTCCGTCTTTTACATCTTCGAAGTCGACTATCTCCATCCGTTTTTGAGAATGAGTTTTTATTATTTATAATCATGTTTTACGTGATTCGATAAGATATATTAATCTCCGACCATTCATCTCAAACATGGTGAACGCACTGCCAGTTCTTGAAGCCCTTTTGGGCCCCTACGCGTTACCGGTTACTCAGGCGATCTATTTTCTTGTCTCCTTCATAGTGATATACGGGATCGGTAAAGCGGTCATACTGCCCCTGCTGAGAAGGACGTTGGAGTCACACGAGATAGAAGAGCACGCCAGGAAACCGCTCCTCAAGTTGGTGAACTTCGTTATCATCTTCATCGGCATAGCCGTAGCCTTCGGCTTCGCGGGCTTCGGTAACTTCCTCACGGCGTTCGCGACCATAGCGGCTGCAGGAACTCTTGCCATCGGCTTCGCGATGAAAGACATAATCCAAAACTTCGTGAGCGGCGTCTTCATCTATACGGAGAAACCGTTCAAGATCGGTGACTGGATAGAATGGGATGGTAACTCAGGCGTGGTTGAAGAGATAAGTCTCAGAGTGACAAGGGTCAGGACCTTCGACAACGAGCTGCTGACGGTCCCCAACTCGAAACTGACCGATAACGTCCTGAAGAACCCAGTTGCGAAGGACAAACTCCGACTCAAGTTCCTCTTCGGCATAGCTTACGAGGACGACATAAACAAGGCGGCGAAGATAATCGTCAAGGAAGCTAGAAAACACGACGAGATATTGGACGAGCCGGAGCCCTCGGTGAGACTGACCGAGTTAGCGGATTCCTACGTTGGATTACAGTCCAGGTTCTGGATTTCCGATCCCAGCAGGAGTGACTTCATCAAGGTGAAGTCGGACTACGTCAAGTCCGTGAAGGAGTCCTTCGACGAGAACGGCATAGAGATACCCTTCCCACAGGTAGATCTCTCTGGAGAAGTTAAAACGAGCTCCGCTGTATAAAAAAAAACTCTTTCCCCTTCTATTCTCTTCTAGGATACCCGCACAAACTACATAAACCCGCGTCGACTTCTCTAAAACGGTGAGTAGCATGACATCAAAGGTTTATTTCACGGACCTCTCGGCGGAGAGCCAGGAGAAGAACCTTCCACATAAGATAAAGGAGTTGTTCGAGAGAGCCAGCGACGGGATAGAATACGAAGATGAAGAAGGAAAGGACATCGTCGCGCTCAAGCTGCACTTCGGCGAGAAGGGTATCGACACTTTTCTAAGGCCGGTCAGAGTTGCGCCGATAGCGGAGGCGGTGAAGGAAAAGGGAGGTAAACCATTCCTGGGTGATTCCAACACTCTTTACAAGGGCAGTCGTTCTAACGCTGTAGATCATCACAACACGGCGCAGGAGAACGGCTGGGTGAGACCGACCGTTGACGCGCCGGTCTTCATAGCCGACGGACTCCACGGCAACGAGTTCAACACCGTTGATATCGAGGGAGAACACTTCGACGAGGTCAAGATAGGCGCCGGTTTTTATCAGTCCGATGCCATCATAGGAGTGACGCATTTCAAGGGCCACGGCATGACCGGGTTCGGAGGGACCCTGAAGAACCTGGGGATGGGATGCGCATCCAGAGCCGGGAAGCTGATGATGCACTATGATGTGGAGCCCGAGATAGATATCGATGAGTGTATCGCCTGTGGAGTCTGCGCCGACTGGTGTCCGGAAGACGCCATCGAAGTGGACGAATACGCGGAGATAGACAGAGAGAAGTGCATAGGCTGCGGCGAGTGCCGTATCGTATGTCCAGAAGGAGCAGTGAAGGTGGAAGACACGTCCACCAACAAGGCCCTGCAGGAGAAGATAGCGGAGTTCGCCCACGGCTCTCTTCTAGATAAGTACGATAAGTCCATCTTCTTCAACTTCGTGATGGACGTCACCCCGGAATGTGACTGTCCACCCTGGAGAAAACATCCGATGGTCCCGGATATAGGCGTTGTAGCGTCGAAAGATCCTTTGGCGATAGACCAAGCTTCCTTCGACCTGGTCAAAAAAGAAGAGGGCGTGGATCACGAAAGCGGAACGGACAAGTTCTGGGAGGCCCACGAAGTCGACGGTACAGAGCAGTTGAAACACGGTGAGAAGATAGGTCTCGGTGAAAGGGATTACGAACTGATAGACATATCCAACTAGGTCCGATAGACTATCTGAGCTAGAAGGTATTCCAGGTGGATACGCTCCTTGGAGCCCTGCTTCATCCTGAAGTCCGCCTCTCCCATGACCTTCACCAATGTCTTTCTCTTCTCTTCATCCATGGGTATGTCGTACATCTTCCTATGGATCTCCTTCAGTATGTCCTCTCCGGAGAGGTTGTGCTCTATGAGAAGCGTGTCCAGCTTCTCCCTTGCATCCAAGAAGTCGTTCTTCACGGCGGTCATTATTAGTTCCTTTATATCCACCGGGTATGTTTCCTGGATACACTCTTTTGCAACTTTTTCATCTATATCTTCCGACTTGATGGCGGCCATCTGGAGTAAGTTGGTGGCCTTTCTCAGGTCACCCTCCGATGCCCTTACCAGTGTCTGAAGACCATCGTCCGTTATCTCTAGATCTTCCTCTTCAGCTATTTCCCTGATCCAATCTTTGACCCGTTGACTGTCGTGCCTCCGATAACGGAAATCTGCACATCTGGACCGTATGGGATCTATTATCTTGGAGGCAACGTTACAGGAAAGGATGAAACGGCAGTTGCCGGAGAACTTCTCCATGGTCCTTCTCAAAGCGGACTGGGCCTGGGAGGTCAGGGCGTCGGCTTCATCTATGTAAACGATCTTGAACCAATCAACATCCAGATTTGCAGTTCTGGCGAACTCCTTGAGCTCGTCCCTGATCATGTTTATGCCCCTGGCCCTGCTGGCGTTGAACTCCTTGTAGTTCGCCTCCCAGTTGTCCCCGTGCATATCCTTCGTCAGAGCCAGAGCCGAGGTGGTCTTGCCCGTTCCCGGAGGACCGACGAACAATAGGTGGGGCAACGTACCTTTATCCAGGTAGCCCTTCAACCTCTTCTTCACCTCATTTTGGCCTACGAGGTCATCGAGGTCCTTTGGTCTATACTTCTCGGTCCATATCTGCTCCATGGGCATACCGAAATGGGCTGTAGGGAGTTATATCTTTCCCCTACACACAATTATTTTTATAGGTGGCGAAGATTCACATTCGTCCAAGCAGGTACGTTCGCCATGACGGAAAAAGAACATCGGGTGTTCTGCGTCGGCCTCTCGAAGACTGCTACAACCAGCCTGACGAAGGCCCTGAAGATGCTGGGATACAGGGCGAACCACTTCCCCATAAGGATGATCGTCTATACGGAAGGAGGTCTTTCTCTTGATCTGTCGAAGATAAGGAAGTACGACGCCCTCTCAGATCTACCAGTCGCACGTTTTTACAAAGAACTGGACATAGCCTTCCCAGACTCCAAGTTCATACTCACCACGAGGGAGATGGAGGCCTGGCTGGACTCCTGCAGGCGTCACTTCTGGCCCGGACAGATATTCAAGGGCGACTACTGGTTCAATCGACTTCATGAAGATATCTACGGTTCGATAGATTACGATGAAGATAAGTTCAGAGAGGCGTACAAGAGACATAAGAGAGAAGTACTAGACTACTTCGAAGGGAGAGAGGACGACCTGTTGGTCATGAACATACCTGAAGGAGACAGGTGGGAAGAACTATGCTCGTTCCTAGAAGAGGATATACCAGAGGAGGACTTTCCCAACGCCGACTGCCTCTGGACCGAGATATTCAAGGTATTCAACATACAGAGTTTTCGATGATCAGAATCCCATGAGACCGCAGCACCTGGAACAGATGGGGAAGACCCCGTCCGGTTGACTCGCTAAGGCCTTCCTGAACTCCCTGAACCTCTCGTTGTTGTATATATCTAACAGTTCATCCTGCAGGATGTTACCCATGACGATGTCCGGAAAGTCCCTGCAGTTGACGACGTCGCCGTTGGGCATTATGTTGGCCTCGACCCAGGGCGTCAAACAGTTGTCCCATCCCAGGAAGTCCGTTGGATCCGTATAATAGGTCTCTATCTCGTCTATACCTATGTTGGGAACGAACACTGCTGGATACTCCCAGTCCCTGCTTTTTACCTCCTTCACCTGGTCCTTCAGAGCTTCAAAATCCGCGCCCGAATTGTCTCTAACGTATGATCTCCATGCGAAGGGCTCTACGCCCAATTCTTCCTGGATT
Organism: uncultured Thermoplasmata archaeon; assembly: GCA_964394465.1. Lineage (GTDB taxonomy): Archaea > Thermoplasmatota > Thermoplasmata > Halarchaeoplasmatales > Halarchaeoplasmataceae > CAYMXS01. Next base: position 10,234 of record CAYMXS010000027.1, read on the forward strand.
ATCTCGCTGTGTTTTTCACCCACCTCTTCACTTGTGAACCAGGAGTAGTATATGACCAGGTTGTCCGGTTCGAAGCGCTGCGCCACTTCCACCGTTTTAACGAGATGATCGTAGTTCGTTGTGGAGAGAGTCGTGAGCAGGAAGACCAAGGGCTTCTTCTTCCCCCTCTCCTTTTTGAGCCTCTGCAGCTTTTCAACTCCTTCTTTCATGGTTTGGAAGGCGCCTTCAAGCCCTCTAGCCTCGTCATGTACCTCTTCTGGACCGTCCAAAGAGACACATATCATGTCCCACTCGTTCTCCACCAATTCCTCAGCTTTCTCTTCAAGTTTCACCCCGTTCGTTACTACCTGGACACTCAGACCGTTCTCCTTTATGTAATTCCCAAATTCCATCAGACCTTCATAAAGGAACGGCTCACCTCCCGTTATGTAGATATGTGGCTTCAGATGTGCGATGTTATCTATCATCCTCTTATAACGTTCGACGGGAACATTTCCTTTCACCTCCGGCAGGTCGTTATCTTCTCTGTTATAACCTCCGTCTCCGTACTGGCCGCAGACCTTGCAGCGGTGGTTGCACTTGTCCGTTATCCTCATGCTGAGAAGCCACAGGGCGTTGCTCTCGCCGTTCCCTTTCCGCTTGTCCAGATTGGCCCGTATATACTTTCTACCGGCACCCCTAAGCATCTTGCCTAGGAGGTATGGATTCTTCATGAACGGCTTAGCCAGGGAAGTAGGAAATTTCTTCATCGTTGTTCACTCGATGGGCAAGATAACTCATGGCACTTTATGTTTACGCAAAGGTAAAGTCAGAAAGGAAAAAGAGAGAATGTGTTTTGATATCTAGAGTTCTTCCTTCAGTATGTCTCCGAGCTCCGAGGGCATCCTGGCCACTCTAGCACCGGCTTCCTCTAGAGCCTCTATCTTGGATTCCGCCGTGCCTGTACCGCCTTCAGAGACGATGGCACCAGCATGTCCCATCTGCTTTCCCTTGGGTGCTGTCCTGCCGGCTATGTAAGCCACGACCGGTTTCTCGAAATCTTTCTTTATGTATTCGGCGGCTTTTTCCTCCGCGGAGCCACCGATCTCGCCTATCAGTATGACGGCATCCGTTTCCTCGTCGTCCTTGTACATCTCCAAAACGTCGATGAAGTCCAGACCCACTATGGGGTCCCCGCCAAGACCCAACGCGGTTGACTGGCCGAATCCCTCTTTGGTCATGGAGTTGACTATCTCGTAGGTCAAGGTACCGCTTCTAGAAGCTAGGCCAATATTGCCTTCCTCGAATATATGGTTGGGCATTATGCCAACCTTCGTTTTGCCCGGACTGATCACACCTGGAGTGTTCGGTCCCACGATGGTGGTATCGTTCATCTCGGCGTAGCGCATCACTTCCGAGGAGTCCTGCACCGGTATGTTCTCCGTTATTATCACGACCGGGTCCATTCCGGCGTCTATGGCTTCGAAAGCTGCATCCTTTGCGAAGGGCGCCGGTACGAAGATTATCGACGCGTCGGCGTTCTGTTCTTTTTTAGCCTTCTCAACGGTGTTGTATACCGGTATACCGTCCACTTCTTCGCCGCCTTTTCCCGGGGTGACCCCCGCCACTATCTTTGTGCCGTACTCACTCATATAGTCGCTGTGGAACTTTCCCTGCTTTCCCGTTATGCCCTGAACCACAACCTTCGTGTTCTCATCAACTATTATGCCCATAGTGATGGTGATTAAAAGGGGGTTATTAAATGCTTCGTGAGGGCTCCTAGAGGGAGAACGAGATGGGTATACCTATATAGAGAAAATAGTCGTATACAAATTATATAAGAAAAATAAATATAATGGGGTTCTCTTGTTAGGACGAACCATGAGCGGAAAAAGAAGGAAAGCGGGTGCGGAGAGACACCATAAAAAAGGGGATCACGTATCTAGGGGGAACTCCACCTTAGACAGCTATAAAAAGACGGAAGTAAGCTCTATACAAGGATATCGGACTACATCTCGGTGGTTCAAAGGAGGGAGGGAATGATCGACCTCGAAATCATACATCAGTGGTTGCATCCTTCCCCCTCTCAAAGGGTGCGATCACTTGGTGTATACCTATCACGATAATCCGGAACCGCAGTGAGGATGGGGGGGGTCCTCCGTCCTTTTTATTTATAAAGTGATCAGAAAATATATTGATATATAGGCCTATATACCTATTATAGCAGTATATTGACTATACAGAAAAAGTATATAAGGTTCTCCCGGTTTGCAAAAACCGATAAAGATGAAATGGAAAAAAAATCTCGCGGTCTTTGCCGTGTTCGGATTGTTGATACTAGCGACACTAGCGATGTCCGGTTGCACCGAAGAAGATAAAAGCAAAGTGGTGGTCACTGGTTCCACGACGGTGAAACCCGTCGCTTCTAGGGCAGCTTCCGAATTCAACAGTAAACATGACGATATCACAGTAGAGGTCAGCGGTGGCGGTTCAGGCCACGGTTTAGCCGCTCTGGGTAAAGGAGAAGCAGACATAGGGATGGCAAGCAGAGAGGTAAAACAGTCAGAAAAAGACGAGTACTCGAACTGTGATTACACCGATCATGAGATAGCTAAGGACGGCGTAGCTATTATAGTCAGCAAGAACATATACGATTCTGGAGTCGAAGAGCTGAAGAGTCAACAAGTGGTCGATATATACACCGATAAGATAAACAACTGGAAAGAGGTCGGAGGGCCCGATAAGAACATCTTCGTAGTAGAGAGACAGGAGGGCTCCGGCACCAGAGAGACGTTCATGGACAACCTTGGTCTGGACAGCGTGAACTCGGACTCAGCAAAACCCGAGAACGCTCAGGTCAAATCCTCAGTCAAATCCTCAGACAACGCCATAGGATACGTCGGACTCGGGTATGTAGGAAGTAAAACACCCTCAGTAAAATTGGACGGTATAGAGGCAAAAGAGAGCACTATAAAGAGCGGAGATTATCCCATCTCTAGATCACTCCACATGTACACCGATGGAGAAGCAGAAGGTAACGTCAAGAAGTTCATAGAATTCGTCATGAGCAGCGAAGGACAGCAGATCGTTGCCGATGAAGATTTTATACCGGTCAGCGGCAATTCAGATGACGATCAATTATCTGGAACATTGACGATAACCGGTTCCACCACGGTCAAGCCTATAGCTGCAGCGGCGGCCTCTTCATTCATGGATAAACATTCAAAGGTCACCGTGGAAGTCACCGGAGGCGGCTCGGGTCACGGTATAGCAGCCCTGGGAAAAGGCGAAGCCGACATAGGTGACGCATCGAGAGAGATAAAACAGTCAGAGAAAGAACAGTATCCAGATACGGACTATTACGACAACCAGATAGCGAAGGACGGTGTAGCCATAATAGTCAGCAAGGACATACACGACGCGGGTGTGAAGGACCTGACGACTCAGCAGATCCATGATATCTACACGAAGAACATCACCACATGGGACGAAGTCGGTGGACCATCAAAACCGATACAGGTGGTCGAGAGACAGGAAGGCTCCGGCACCAGAGAAACCTTCATGGATGCCATAGGCCTAGAAAGTACCAATGCGGACGTCGCCAAGCCGGAGAACGCTCAAGTCAAATCCTCAGTCAAATCATCTAACAACGCAATAGGATACGTTGGTCTAGGATACGTAGGAGATAAGACACCAGCGATCAAGCTTAACGGCGTCAAGCCTACCGAGGAGAACATCGTCAACGGAGACTACAAGATAAGCAGATCTTTACACATGTACACAGACGGAGAGCCTACAGGATTGACAAAGGCGTTCATTGACTTCGTCATGAGCAGCGAAGGACAGCAGATCGTAGCCGATGAAGGATTCATACCTATAAACAGCTAAAACCCTTTCTTCCTTTTTTCTAACATGCTCGTATATAGGGTATATACGACTATATAGACTATACAGAAAAGGCATATATTGGCGAAGTTTTTAGTAAAGATGAGTACAGATGGACATAAGTACCAGGACACTCTCAGAGGGCGCGCTAAAGCCGATGTCATCTATCTCGATAAGGAGAAAACGGTAGCATGAAGAGAGAGATAAAAGAGAAGGCCATAAAAGGTGTATTCTTCAGTATCGCTTTTTTCTCCGTTCTGGTGATCTTCCTGATATTTGGTTTCCTTTTCTATAAGTCCGCTCCAGCTATCCAGGAATCGATAGCCGGGAACATAAACCTCTTGAGCTCAAAGTGGAACGTCAACAAGGGTCAATTCGGCCTGTGGGCGGCTATCTACGGATCTATCTTCATCGCTCTAGGTGCCCTCCTTGTAGCGTTCCCACTGGGGTTGGGCGCATCCGTGTTCATGTCGGAACTGGCCCCAGAGAGAGTAAGAGCTATGCTAAAACCGATAATAGAGCTTCTAGCGGGTATACCCAGTATAGTCTACGGTTTCATAGGTGCGGTCATACTCGGTAGGTTCATCTATGTGAACTATGGTACACTGGCTCCAAATTCGATATTGGCTGGTATGTTGATCTTAGGCATCATGGCTCTCCCGATCATCGTCAGTATGTCGGATGACGCTCTAAAATCCGTACCGAAAGATATGAAAGATGCCAGTCTGGCCCTAGGAGCTACAAAATGGCAGACGACCAAGAAGGTCACGATACCCTCAGCGGTCTCCGGCATATCCAGTGCCACGATAATGGGGATGGGAAGAGCTATAGGAGAAACGATGGCCATACTGATGGTTGTTGGGGCCGTCATGGATATCCCGACCCCTGGATTCGACGTCTTCGAGACGGGTAACACCCTCACTGCTTTGATAGCCAGTCAGATGGGCGAAGCCGCCGGTATGCACGTGAACGTCCTCTTCACGGCTGCGATAATGCTGTTCACCATCGTGACTGCCATGAGTATAATCTCCGATTATCTTCAGGTGAGGACCAAGAGGAAATTCGAGGGGAAAAAATGAAGACAGAAAAAATTGTCACCATCTGGATACTCGCCCTCTCTTTGCTTCTAGCGGTCTTGGGCTTCGTTTCCTTCGGCTTCGGATTCATAAACATGGGCTTCTGGGCAGGTGTCGGCGGACTACTGCTTCTATCACTCTCCTACTATCTCACCAGTATCGTTTATTACCTGAAGTACAAGTCATGGAAGTTCTCCTATCTTATCGTCTTCGCGACCATATTGCTGATAACGGCCTACGTCTTCATCATACTACCTCAGAAGATAAACCTCTGGGACCAGCCCCTGGGTTGGTTCAAGGAGCCGATCGGAGCTGTGATAGCCAAGAAGTTCCTGCTGAACCAAGCTCTAGCTATTCTGGGAGTTGTGAGCGCTGCTCTCTCATTCGCGCCATACTACGGCTTCGGCAAGAGGTTCGGCCAGAGATCAGCTCACTTCCTACTCTATGGTTGCATGGTCTTTACGGCCCTCCCCCTGGTGCTGATAATTTTCGAGATAGTTAGCCAGGGGATAGCTGGGCTGACCTGGACTTTCCTGACTAGTGATATAACCTACGACGGCGTAGGCGGGGGCATAGGGCCCGCTATAGTTGGTACATTAGCACTCATATTGGTCGTCACTGTTATCGTTCTACCCCTGGGAGTCGGCACAGCGGTTTACCTCGCGGAATACTCAGAACGAGGGCCGATCGTCAGGGTGATAAGGACCGCAGTAAACATTCTTCAGGGGACTCCTTCTATAGTCCACGGTCTCTTCGGTTTTACTGTCTTCGTTCCTATATTCGGACCCTCACTATTGACGGCCGGATTGACTCTAGCCATACTGACTTTACCCATCGTTATTAGGTCCTCTGAGGAGGCTCTCATAGCCGTACCTGATGAGATAAGAGACGCGAGTCTAGCCCTGGGAGGGACGAAATGGCAGACCATCAGGAAAGTCGTACTACCGCCTGCTCTGCCCGGTGTGATAACCGGGACCGTTCTGGGACTGGGAAGGGCCGCGGGTGAGACCGCGCCGATCCTGTTCACTGGGGCTGTTTTCTTCGGGGCAGGTTATCCTTCAGGTCTGTTTAGCAAGTTCCACGCCCTGCCTTACCACCTCTGGAGCCTCTTCGGCTATCTGGGCTACAAACCGGTGGAACAGAACGCGTGGACCACCGCTCTCGTGCTCATAATCATCGTTTTAGGCATCAACGTGACTGCTATAATCTTAAGAGAAAGATTCAGACAGAGGTTCTAATATGTTGGATAAGATAAAAGAGATGGTTAAAGAAGACGGAGTGAGCGAGACGAAAAAGATGCCGGAGGGCATCAAGATGGTGGTGGAGGACTTCGACCTCTGGTACGGAGACGATCAGGCGCTGAAATCCATCGACATGAAGGTTGAGGAGAACAAAGTTACGGCCATAATAGGGCCCTCTGGCTGTGGTAAGTCAACCCTCGTGAGGAGCATGAACCGGATGAACGATACCATCTCTTCGGTCAGGACAAAAGGCAAGGTCTGGCTGGACGGCATGAACATATACGAGGATGGGTGTGACGAAGTGGACATAAGGCGGAGGATCGGCATGGTATTCCAGAAGCCGAATCCCTTTCCCTTCTCCATCGAGAACAACGTCTTCTACGGGTGCGAGGTCAACGATATGGACGTGGACAAGGACGAGACGGTGGAACGTTGCCTGAAAGATGCCGCGTTATGGGACGAGGTCAAGGACAGGCTGGACGAGAACGCTTTATCCTTGTCGGGAGGACAGCAGCAGCGTCTCTGCATCGCTAGAGCTTTAGCCACGGAGCCGGAGGTGTTGCTGATGGACGAGCCGGCCTCGGCTTTGGATCCTATTGCCACGGCCAAGATAGAGGACCTCATCGACGAGTTGAAAAAGGATTATACCGTGGTTATCGTTACCCACAACATGCAGCAGGCCGCACGTATAAGCGATTACACCGCTTACATGTATCTGGGCGAGTTGATCGAGTTCGGCGACACCGAGCAGATCTTCGAGAATCCTCAGGAAGAGAATACTGAAAGATACATAACTGGAAGATTCGGGTGATCAGAATGGGACCGGAAACGAGAAAGTCGTATCATCATGAGTTAGGAGAGCTGAAGAACATGGTCGAGGAGATGGGGGATCTTTCGTCACGGGCCATCTCCCTTGCGATAGACAGCATGGTCGACCTCGACGAGGAGAAGATAGAAGAGGTAGAAGAACTGGACAAGAAGATCTACGCCTATGACAGGCACATCGAGAGGAAGGGGCTGAAGCTCATAGCCCTGCAGGCCCCCGTGGCAAAGGACCTGAGGGTCATAGGCACCTGTCTGAAGATAATCACTGATCTGGACAGGATCGGCCGCTATTCAGGCGATATAGCTAAAGTGTCTAAACGGATGCTGGGGAATGAGCACATGAAGAAACTGGTCTCTATACCACACATGGCCGAATTGACCATAGACATGGTGGACCTGGCAGTCAAGTCCTTCATGGAGGAGGACGAGACGCTGATGGAAGAGATCTACGACAAGGAGGAGAGCGTCGACGCGTTGTACGATGAGATCTTTAGGGAAGTTTTAACGTACATGATCGAGGACAGCTCGAAGATCTCGATGGGAACTCAGTACGTTCTGGTTATCAGATATCTGGAGAGGATAGCGGACCACGCCTGCAACATAGCCGAAAGGGTCGTTTACATGGAGACCGGAGAGATGATCGAGCACGACGTTGAAGAGGGAGACGAGAAGCTGGGAGAGGAACTGGAGAGGCTGGAAGAGAGATGAAGCAATTTTGCAAATAATCCTCAGTCGCTTTTCTTCTTGAAAAACAGCCAATTGTCCGGCTCCTCCTCCGGCTTGAACCTGATGAGGACGTATTTGCCATTTAACCTCTCACCGTGGATATCCACGACTATCTTGTTCTCCTCCCACTCCACCGTTTCGTAGGTTCCCTCGTCCCACAGTTCAACGGTTCCGGCCCCGTATCCTTCTATCTCACCTTCAAAGTGAGCGTGGTCCAGATCGTGGTCTTCGGTCTGTATTGCCAATCTTTTATCCGTTTCCGAGGGCCCCTTCGGGATGGCCCAGCTCTTCAAGACGCCTTCCTTCTCCAGACGCAGGTCATAATGCAGAGAGGATGCATCATGTTTCTGGATAGTGTATATCTTCTCTTTTCCCGTTTCGTTCATCTTATCACTTCTTCCTACCGATGATTATCTGACTCTTCGAATCTTGGGAGAACTCCGAGCGGTCGAAGCCGCCGTACTTCTTTTCTACCTTGAAACCGTTGTATCTCAACAGAGCGTTTATCTCCTTCGGGAAGAGCATCCTTAACTGCCGGTCCCAGGTCTCTATAAGCTCGTCATCTTTTCGATAATACCACTCGAAGTCTAGGACCTGTTCCGTCGAGATATAATCGGTTCTTTCCATTATATCGATCTTGCCGCCACCGTATGGATCCTGGTATTCCGTCACGTCGAACTCCTCGTCCGGGTCCCTATTCAATATATCCAAAGAAGGGTCGAATACATCGAAGATCAGCCTGCCGTCCTCTTCCAAGTGTTCGTGTATGTTGGAAAACAACTTTTCGTAGTCCTCTATACTTATCAAAGCCTGTATGGAATTAGCCGGGATGATGACCGTTTTGAACCTTCTATCGAAGGAGAACTCTCTCATATCCGCCCTTATAAGGTCTATCGCAAGCCCATCCGGTGCCTTTTCCTTTGCAAATCTAAGCCTGTGTCCAGATATGTCAAGACCCGTTATGTCCACGCCCTCTTCGGCCAAAGGTAGTAAGACCCTGCCGGTCCCGCAGGCCAGTTCTAGAACTGGCTCTCCGTACTCTTCTATACACTCTCTGTAGAAAGGCACGTCTTGGTCGAAATCGACCATGGCGTCGTAGTGCCCTCCGTCCTCATGGATAGGTACTTCCTTCTTCATCTGAACCCTCCTAGGTATACAGGTATGAGGAAGCGATTATTTAACTCATCGGACTATCTTGAGCTCTTCTCCGTTTGGCCTGGCAACGAAGACCGGTATCTCGTAATAGGTGCCCTTTTCCGTCTCCTGGGTGTGTATCAGAGGAAGATCTGGCTCGATACCGATCTTCCATATCCTGCCGCCGCACCACGGTTCCAACCAGAGCTCCGACCTCTCGAAGTCCGTTACCGGTCTCGCCGGTAAGACCTTTTCTTCGAAGTAGGCGGTGAACTCATCCATCATCTCCTCAAGATCTTCGTGATTCGCCTCGGCAAAATCCTCCATCTTCCGGGAGAACTCCTCTCTCAAACCAGCTATATCTTCGGCCTTCAACAGCTCTTGGATATGCATGGCGTAATCTAAAAGAGTCTTTTTATCTTCTATCTTAGGAGAATCAGTGAGGAGGGGAGTGAAATCGAAGGGAGGTCGTGCATCAAAGGTAAAACCTCTCTCTATGGGGAAGGACAGCTCCAGCATGTCCGTATCGGGCTCGAAGAACCTCAGTTTTTGGACTATATCTCCGCCCTCGGGTGTGGCTATCTCGCCCTCTTCGTACTTCCTTACAGAGCCCTCGATGCTGATCTCATCAGGGGTGGATAATCTATCATCTTTGGGGAGAGGTCTCAACTCGAAACTCAGTTCGTTCTTACCCTTCCTCAAAAGATGGTTCATCGGCTGTAGAAGGCTGTTACCCACGGGCGCCTTCAGATCGGAGAGCAGACAGCCGTTCAGTACGGCGTCTCCAGAGCAGCCGCGAACGGTCAGTTGGAGCATGAAGACGGGCTGTTCAGTCATATCTGTTTTCTTTAGTTTGTTTTGAATATTTATAAATTAGGAATTTTACAAAGAGCCTCACTACTGTTCCTCCATCTTGCCGCCGAACTGCAGGTCGTAGAAGTGCTGGAATTTTTCACCTCTGTCCATCAGTTCTTCGAACGTTCCCCCTTTCCTCTATCTGACCGTTTTCTATAAAGAGGATCTCGTCCGCGTCCACTATCGTCGACAAACGGTGCGCTATGGTGAAGGACGTCCTTCCCTTGGAGACCCTTAAAATCGGTTCACTACACCATACATTAAAAATACTATAAAGAAAATATTTATGTAATCGGTCTGACCTTCTCCTGATCTTATTCCAGACCTAAACTTATTTTCAGGGCTTTATCGACGTCTTTCATCGTTGACTTAGAGATAGTACCTAATCTCTTGATGATCCTCGCCTTTATGTCTATAGTAACTATCTGATTCAACAAAACAATAGAATCTTTCTCGATCCCACTCTCGCTGGATTTAACTTCTACATTCACTGGATATACCTTCTCATAACTACTGGTCAGTGGCGCGACGATAGTAGTGGGAGAATACCTATTTCCAACATCGTTTTGGATGACCACTGCGGGCCTAGTCTTTCCCTGTTCAGATCCCTTTGTTGGATCCAGGTCTACTAAGACCACGTCTCCTCTTTTCACATCCACGCTATCACTGTCTTTCCAATGCTTCTTTAGAGGCCGTCAGCATCTCCTCGCTGATCTCTTTACTCTGCTCAGCCATATTCTGATATGCTTCCTTGAGCTCCTCTGTCCTATCGACTTTCTTTATCACTATCTCGCCTTCTCTATCTACCACTTCGACTTTATCTCCTCCGTCTATGTTCTCTTTTTCTCTTATCTCCTTAGGGATGGTGATCTGGCCTCTTTTTCCAACTTTTCTCACTTCAGTTTCACTCATACATATTCATATATGAATCATATTTAATAAGGTTTTGTATCTGATCTTCTTGGACTTGCCCAAAAGCACAGTCACTCATCCATCTTCCCGCCGAACTGCAGGTCGTAGAAGTGCTGGAATTTTTCACCTCTGTCCATCAGTTCTTCGAACGTTCCCCTTTCCTCTATCTGACCGTTTTCTATAAAGAGGATCTCGTCCGCATCCACTATGGTAGACAAACGGTGCGCTATGGTGAAAGTGGTCCTTCCCTCGGAGACCCTGTCTATGGCCTCCTGTATCAGTTTCTCGGTATGTGAATCCACAGAAGAGGTCGCTTCGTCCAGTATCAGTATCTCCGGGTCTTTCAGCAAAGCTCTAGCTATGGATATCCTCTGTCTCTGGCCGCCTGAAAGCTTGATGCCGCGCTGTCCCACTTCAGTGTCGAAGCCGTCGGGCATCTTTTCAGCGAATTGATCGACGTTCGCTTCCCTGGCCATCCTAAGGACCTCTTCTTCTGTAGCGTCAGGCCTCCCGTAGCTTATGTTCTCTTTGATGGTACCAGAGAATAGATAATCGTCCTGCAGTACCATTGCTATGGAGTTCCTGAGTTCTTTGAGGTCCCAGTCCTTTACATTGACTCCGTCGACTTCTACGGAACCTTCGTTCACATCGTACAGCCTGGGTATCAAACGAACTATCGTTGTCTTACCGGAACCACTAGGGCCGACTAAAGCTATAGATTTCTTCGGAGGCACCTCAAAGTCCACGTCTTTCAACACCTGCTCGCTCTCATCGTATGAAAAATAGACGTGGTCGAAGGAGACCCTTCCCGGTATAGAGACCTTGTTTTGGACCCGTTCCCTGTGGATCGTTTCTGGGTCCACGTCGTCCAAATCTTTTATCAATTCCAGCCTCTCTTCCCCCTCCAGTATAGAACTTTCTTCTCTCGTTCCTTTCTTCTTGTCCCTATCCCCTTCCGTGGCAACGTCCTTCGATCTTACGGCCTCAGATTTGGTGTATATGTCTGATTCGATATCCATGTGGTCGAAGAAGCGTTCTACAGAGGCTAAGAATCGAGATAATCCTTCGTTTATGTGTATGAGCCTGAGCATCGGCCCTCTAAAGCCCAACAAGTACGTGTAGAACGCGGCGAGGGTACCGGCGGTGATAACGCCCTCCATGACCAGGTATCCTCCGTATCCAAGTGTAAGGACAAGGCCGAGAGAGTTGAGGAAGTAGGCCCCCGGTCCCAAAATACTGATGTATTTAACCGCTTTTCTCCTGGCCTCGAAATGCTCTACATTTTCTTCGGCGAACCTGCCTCTTTCGAAGAGCTCGTTCGAGAACACCTTGATTATCTTCACGCCAGAAAGGTTGTCCTCCAAACGGTCCGTCATGTCGGCCTTCTTGCTCCTGACATCCCTGAAGGCCTCGTGCATCCTGCCCATGAGATACCAGCCGTAGATTATGAGAAGAGGCGCGAATGCAAGACTGACCAGTGTCAAGGGTATGTTCAAAAAGAAGAGGATGATCAGGGTTCCGACTATATGGGTCACCGCGGTGAACATGCCCTCCGGCCCGTGATGCACGAACTCCTGCAGTTTGTTCAGATCGTCGATGAGTCGTGCTATGAGTTCACCGGTCTTCTTGTTATCGTGGAACTTCATGGGCAGTTCCTGAAAGTGGTTGTACAGGTCGTTCCTCATGTCGTAGACGATCTTCTGGGCCGTCTTATGACCGTAATAACTGCGTAAAGCTCTGCCGAAGGCTATGGCTCCGAAGACACCGAGGGCCATCAAAGACAAGCGGATGAGCTGGTCTACGTTTCCCGACAGAACGGCATCGTCGATTATACTCCGCAGGATGAGAGGCGGTATTAGGGCCAGGAGTGCGGTTACCACGTGGCCTATCTGTATGGGCAGATATACCTTCAAGTTCGGCCTGAGGTACTCCTTGTAGAACCTCTTTATCAGGTACTTGACGTCGAACTCGAAGACGTCCTTCTTCTCATCTTCATCGTCGGGCATCTGGATTTACCTCTTTTTTAAGTTCTTTTGCATGATCGTGCAAACGTTAGAATCTTATGTTAAATAAGATTTTTGTTTATATACTGATAAAATTGATGGGATGAATATACAAAGGTATAAAATCCCGCAAATCCTGATGGGATGAAAATAGAGACCACGAAAGGTTTAAGATGAATATGGAAGTGTTGGACAGCATGTTCAGAAGGGTCGATATCTCCGAGGGAGTATATCCATCTGCCGGTAAACAGCTGAAGATGGTTCTAGACTCCATATCTGAGGGGAACACGGAAGGCGTTCTCTGGAAGGATGATGAAAGTTACATCCTCTGGGATGAGGGCAACATCGTTCTCTATATATTCGGTGAATCTTCCTCCAGATCTAGAGAAGGATTCCATTCTTTTTTCGAAGAAGAGATAAGAGAGGAGGCCGAAAGGTACTCTTATGTGAAGGTCAACGATCTGACCGGTCGTGTGAACAAGTCCTCGTTTTCGGACATAGAATTCAGAGACCTGGAGAAGTACTTCTATGGATACCAAGGGGAAGATCTAGCTGACAAAAAAAGCTCTGTGAACGGTCTAAGGATACGGGATATAGACCGTCAGTTTTTGGAGGAAGTGGGCCTCGAAAACCTAGACCGGGTAGAGGAGGAGATAGAGTGGATGTGGCCCTCCCTTGAAAGGTATCACGAAAGGGGCTTCGGTAAAGCTGCCCTTTTAAAAGAGGAGGTGGTCTGCTGGTGCACCGCCGAGTACGTGAGCGAAAGTAAATGTGGTATAGGCATAGAGACCCTGGAGAGTCACCGTCGGAAGGGGATAGCCACTGGAACCGCTGCCTCCTTCGTGAGGGACTGCTCGGATAGGAACATGACGCCGTACTGGGAATGCAGCGCGTCCAACGAAGCGTCGGTCAAACTGGCCGAAAGACTGGGCTTCGAAAGGATGGACGAATACAGGGTGTGGCTTGGACGGTTCTAGCTTTTTCAAGGTGCGAACGATTGATATATACCATGATGATGCTTGAAGATGAGCTTTCATACCGATCTCGAGAGGTGGAAGGACTGGAAGAAGGAGGAGAACTGCCCGGTATGCAGTGACCAAGATATGCCCGACGATATGGTTGACGTCTACGAGTACGAGAACACCTGGCTCAATGCTGAACCGAAGGAGTGTTTGAAGGGGGCCTGTCATGTAACGTCTAAATTCCACGCGGTAGAACTGTTCGAGCTTACAGATGACCAACTCGTGGGCTCACGGAAACACTTTACCTCATCTTCACCTTCACCTGTACCCTAGATATAGAGACGATCCCTTTCCCGGTCAGCCCATAGATTATACAGAGAAGATTTACCAGTATGAGGAGAACGAGTTCAAAAAGTTCGTGAGCGAGATGAGGAATGAACTGGACAAGATGGAGTGAACCTTTCTGAGAACTTTGTAAATCACCCTTGATCATCATCTCTACTTTTTTCCTCTTCAAGGTCGTGAACAACGTACAGTATGTAGGAAGACAGCAGGGCGGCGAAGAAGCACCAGACCGAGAAGAAGGCGTACTGAAACAGGCCCAGTGTGAGTATTATAGAGCCGATGAGCAGAGCGCCGAACACCCGGACCTTTTTACTACTAGCTATAACGAAAGGTAGCACGGCCACGATTATGTAGGCTACGGTGTATATGTTCTTCAAGACTGTCGCCCGGCCGGTTTCGTACGCTATGGACCTGTTAACGATGCTGGTGGTGAAGGACGTCGTCCCGATCACCAGCGGTAAATAGATGAGTACGCCCAGTAGGGCGCCGGCCACTGTTAAAAAGAGTAAGAGGCGTTCTCTCCCGCTCTCCTCTTCTATATTGTAGACGGTGAAGGGGCTGTAGAAGGGCCAGAGTGCAAAAGCGAAGAAGAGGAAGACGTATGAGAATATCTTGATGTTGGAACCGTCTCCGCAGTTGAAAGACATCCACAGTAGGCCCTCGAAGAACTGCTGGATACCGAAGACCAACGGTAACAGAGCTAGAAATAGGTAACTTCTATCTTTCCTCAGACTCTCCTTTGCACAGTAGATACCTATCGGTATAAGCACAGCACTGGCGGTGAAGCTGGCGGGAGCGGAGAAACACATGGGAAACCCTTCGTTTTTTAACTCTTATCGGAACTCTGTCTCACTTCAGAGATCACTAAGTCCATCTATCTGATAAGATTGGCGCCGTTATTATATATAGGTTTTGAGACCTTTTATAGAAGGAATTCCTTCTTCCCTTTACCTCCTCCAGTCCAGGGTTTCTTCATGAAAAGGATCACCACTATAGCTACCACGATCACCGCTACTGGGATCATCGCCCACCAGTAATTGAAGCCGTCAGCCCCCTTGTCTGCACCCTCCGTATCTTCGTCGCTGGTCTTCTCGAATCCAAGGTTTAGATGAGCGGAGTCTGAGACCGAAGTATCGTTCTCGCTGGTAGCTTTCAATCGGATCTCGTCTTCGCTTTCCTCCGCACCTTCTGGTATGGTGACTTCTACCTGTACCTTGGTCTTTGAGTCGGCCGATACAGAGAGCGAGGAGGCCACATCTGTGGTCCAGTTATTGTCACCGGACACGTTCAACTCGTAGGTGTCTCTCACGGTACCGGTGTTATTTATCCAGAAGGAATAGGTATAGGTTTTACCTGCAGCGTTCTCCGTGGAATCCTCGGGACCTTTCACTGACACTCCTCGTTCTTCCTTATAATCGGCCACTCCGTTGGAGTTCACGTCGCTGCTGAGATCGTACCCGTATATATCTCTGTCACCGTTCCTATGGTCCACCCAGACTATCCTATTTCCGGATATCACTGGCTTCTCCTGCTTCTTATCGTTGTATGTGATCTGGGCCTCTATATCGTTGGCTATATCATACATGTATATGTCAGTATTGTTGGCCAGGATGGAATCCCCTTCGTCGTTCCTTTCGTCGGTCCATACCAGGATATCATCCTGACGTTGAAGGCCAGTCACTGAATCTTCCAGGTTGATTAGCTTTCTTTCTTCTCCGGTCTCCAGGTCCATCTCCTTTATCGTGTAGCCCTTTGTCATGCTGGACTCCACGTATGTCAGTGTATCACCGTCGAGGCATATCTCGGACCAGCTCAGGTCCATCTTCTTATCGAACTCACCCGTAGAGGCGTCGTATACGTAGAGCTTCCATGCGTTGGTGAGATCATCCCCTTCCAAAGTGACCCAGGCTATCCTGTTATCCGATATCTCGAGCTGGTAGGGGAAATCAAAGGGGACGTCCTTCACCTCCGCTTTTCCAGTATCTCTGTTGTAGAGTACCAGTTTCTCCTCCATATCGGTATAGCTACCGGTCATGAAGTACCAGGCCGCGTATCTTTCTCCTATACGGGCGTTCATCTCGCTCTCACCGGGTTTAGTTGAAATGTTCTTGGCGGTTCCCCCCTCTTTTTTCAACATGACCTGGTCTTGATAGGAAGCGTTGGAACACTCCCAGATGACCGTCTCTCCTTGTATGTAGGGATGATATTCGTGGTTGGAGAGGTCCGAGAAGACCGTCTCTTCCTCCGTTTGGAAGTCATACATGTATATGTCGTCGGCGGCCTCTCCGTTCCTTCCATCCGACCATACCGCTCGATCACCGTACATGTCCACGCTATATTGATCACCATCGGCTGTACAGACAGGGGATATGCCCTTCTCCACGACGGTCTTCTCCGAGCTGGAAGATCCAGCTGAAGAGACTGCGGAGGCCATTCCACCTACAAAAAACAGTGAGCATACCACGAGGATAAATGCCTTATTCCCTCTCATAAGATATCACTATAATGATTATGTGATTTACAATATTTAAATATTAGTATGAGGGGTTGTGGATTCAAATGAGAAAAGATCTTAAGCGTTAAAGACAGACTTCAGTCCATCACCGGCTTGGTGTAGTATACCTTTCCGTTTTCCTCCCTATCTTTCGAGAAGCCCATCTTCTCCAGGTACTTTGAATGCTCCTTAGACTCGGAGTAAGTAACGAACTTTTCGAATCCTTTGCCGGCGAAGACGTCGTTCTTGTCCTCGTAGAAGAAGCTGCCCAGCTTGAAGTCCCTATGTGCAGGCGTGACGAAGTCCAGATGGATGAATATGGTGGAATCGTCCTTCTTTTCCGCTATGACGAGACCTGCAGGTTCCATATTCCTCAGTAGGAAGAGTTCGACCATATTCTCTTTTTCCTGATACTCGAAGGACGGGAATATTTTGTTTATCTCGTCTTCGTAGTAATCGAGGAAGTACTGGAGGTATCTCTTGTCCTGACCGACCCTCCACAGGTCGAAGGTCTCCCTCTTCTGGTATATGTTGTACAGGTAGTAGATATCGGCCCCGCTGATGCAGAGGTTCATCAGGGCCACGGGATAAGCGGTGATCATGAATCCGTAGAGCGTGAAGATGGAGGCGCCGGCCAGGTTGATCCATCTGAGCTTTATTATGGAGCTCATGGTGAGCGATATCAGTACAAGGAAAGAGGCGAGATAGCCTATCCACTCCAGGTAGTTGATGCCCAGGAAGGTGCCGCTGGACAGGAAATCTACTATCCCCAGTGCCAGGCCTAACATGTTCTCACGCTGTAAGGTGATATGGGCGGGTGGATAATAATGCTTTGCAAAAGTGGGTTCTATTTTATGCACCTGAGAGGAGTTGGATGTAGAGCCTAATTATTATATAATGTTCGTTAAATATGATGACGTTCAGATAATATGTCAGCTATCGATTATGTAAAGGAACTAGCTAGCACCCACAGATATGGTGGGACACGTGAGGAAAAAGAGGCACAGAAGAAGATCTGTAGTTGGTTCGACGAACTGGGGTACGACGTGAAAAGGGAGGAAACGGAGTATATATCCTCACCGTTTTACCTTTTCTATAAGAGTTTGTTTTCTATCTTCGTGATCCTGTTCCTTATCGCAACTGCCCGTTGGGTAAATACCCTTTTGATAGGTACCGTATTTTTAGGTTTCCTCGCATTCATGAGTAAGGCCTTCCCTAAGATAGAGATGAAGATGGCAAAGACGAAGTCTGAAAATATCATAGCCACCATCAACCCAGATAAAGAAGAAAGGCTCCTACTCTGCGCGCATTATGATAGTGCGCCCGTCATACCTGACTGGGGTACTAAGTTGATGAAGGTCTTAAGAGAGATCGGCCCCATATCCACCTTTATCACCCCTATCGGTCTTTTGATAGTGCTGTTTGGATTCGGTATATTTCAGGTCTACAAGGCTGTTTCATTCGGCCTGTTTGAAGGACTAGGGCAGGGTATATGGGTCTGGGCGTGGTGGTTTTTCCTGATCTACCGGACGATCTTCTCCGTGATCCAGATCGTGGCTTTGACTGCTATAACGGGTATCATGAACAAGAAATACTCACCTGGTGCTGACGATAACGCCTCAGGGATAGCCACTATGCTGGAGGTCTCGAAAAGGCTAAAGGAGGAGGATATAGACTTACCCATGAGGATCGATCTCTGCAGTTTCGCCAGCGAAGAGAGGGGCCTTTTCGGCTCACGAGAGTGGGTGGATAGACACGAGGAGGAGATCAACAAAGATAAGACGTATGTACTGAACCTGGACTGCGTTGGCAGAGGAGATACATTCTTCACCGTGAAAGGAATGGGGATCATCCCGAAGAAGCATTCGGATCCAGAACTGTACGAGTTGTTGATAGAATCCCTAGATAAGCATGGGGTAGAACACGAGGAGATGTGGGGCGGTCCCAGTGATCATGCGGAGTTCATGAAGAGAAAGATGAGATGTGTCGCGCTGATGCGGGGTGACACCAGAGAGAGGAACATAGGCCAAAAAATTCTGTCTCGATTCCTCAGGATCCCCATCGACCCAGATTTGACCTGTGAAGTATCCGGCTGGCACCACAAAGAGAACGATACCGTTGAAAATATCTCTTCGAAGAAACTCGACGAAACCGTCGACGTTGTGGAAACATTCATCCGTTCACTAGCTTCAAAGAGAAATACGAAGAATGACGTTTAGAATTTAAGCCGCTCTGTATCGGGGTCAGTGTTTTTGTTGAGTCATCCTAATCCAACAACTATTTCAGTCTGTATTACATATCAATACATAGGTGCTTTAGGCCCTACTACCCTTTCTATCTCGTCTATAACACTCTCGTCCGTTTCTTGAGAGAGGTGTTCTTCCAAGATGGCTTTGGCTCTTTCATGATCAAGCTGACTCAGGCTCCAAGCGGCGTAA
>CAYMXS010000028.1:0-16475 GCA_964394465.1 uncultured Thermoplasmata archaeon
ATGAGTAAGAGCTTATGGTGCCGTCTGGATCCTCCGAGGTATCGGTGAACTGTACCGTTTCTCCAGCTTTTGGCTCTGTAGGATCATAGTTGAAGTCTGCCGTCGGTACTGTGTTATCATCGCTACTCTGGACCGTTATGTCTTGTGTGGTTGTATCTGTTGCGCCTTCGTTATCTGTAACGGTCAACTCTACCGTGTGGGTACCTGAAGACGAATAACTGTGTGTTGGGTCTGTTCCAGTCGATGTCGAGCCGTCTCCGAAGGACCAAGAATAGGAATCGATGCTTCCGTCGCTGTCAGAAGAAGCGTCGGTGAACTGTACCGTTTCTCCTGTCTTCGGATCACTGGGTGAGTAGGTGAACGAGGCTGTCGGGGCATCGTTGCCGCCGTCGGATTGGCCGGTTATCTTTACATCGTCTATACACCAACCCTTGGCCTTTGCAGCGGCATCCGACACGAACCTGTAGCGCACCTGAAGGTCCGAGGTGCCGACGTACTGAGAAAGGTCCACGGTCTCTTTCACCCAATCTTGACCCCCTGTGAATCCTTCCTCTCCAGATAGTGCGTGGGCCGCACTCTCGTTCATCGTCTCATCGTAGCCGTCCTGTGGAGTCACTCTGGTCCAGCCTGATCCGTCGTTGACTTCGACGACTCCGCCGTCCCATCCTTCTTCTATCTTGTACGAATGCCACCATGTCCAGGTAGCGCTGTCCAGGTTGGATGCGTCTATAACCGGCGAAGTTAAGTTGGCGTCCCAGTTGTTCTCGTAGTGGCCGTCGCCAATATTCCAAGCTTGGCTGCCTGAGGAGACGTTCTGACCCCATATCTGCCAGTGGGCCGAGCCGACTCTAGGCTCTTGAAGTTTCCAACCAGCGTTCCCTGCTTCTATATCGTCGCTGTCTCCCGCAGTGAAGGTGTAGTAATCGCCGCCGTTGTTGTCGGTTTCAGAATTTCCGGCTTGGTCCGTTGTCTTTATCTCGAAGTAATAGCTTTCTCCTATCTGTAGCCCGTCTAAAGCTACCGAATGATCCTTCACAAGTTTAGATGTTGAAGCGGCCATGCCGAGGTCTGTCGTCTTACCATAGTGGACTTCACCTGTGGTCGGTTCGTCGGTGGTCCACTCGACTATGGTGCCTATCTTGTTATGTTGACTCACTCCACTCACGCTGGGAGCGGCCACGTCTATGTTGGCGGTATCGGTCTTCGTAGCGGAGGAACCGTCGCCGACATCTTCATCCTGATATTCAGCTATTACTTGATCGTTGGCTGAAACCTGAAGGACGCCTTCGCTGTCTGAGGTCGAAACATCTATCGTTCCGACGAACTTGTCATCATAGTCCTGCTGTTGTAGGGTCACCGCTTCACCTGAGCTTTCGGTATCGCTTGAAACGGTCACGTCTATACTGCTCTGACCTTTAAGATCGGTGTCCTCGACCGTTACTGTTAACGTGTCTTCGGTATTGTAATCCTCCTGATCGAAGTATATCTGGCCGTTGGGCCCTTCATCCCCCTTGAACCTCAGATGAGCTGTCCCAGGTGTGTCTACCGGTACATCGTAGGCCTCGTCCGAGGTAAGGTCGGGTGAATCAGCCTGATAGCCGTCCTGATAAGATTCAAGTTTGAAGGAAGAGATGGTGCTCGAACTGTCGCCGGAGCCGATATCCAGATAGAAGTTGGATGTGCCCGAACCGCTCTCCCATTCATCGCTGAATTCTGACACGTCTATACACATGAACGACGGGAAGTCGTTGGCGCCGCCGTCCCATTCAGGCGTTCTTATCTCCTCTGGGTCTTCATAGTTTCCTATGCCGAGTTCTACCGGTGCGTCCCTTCCGCCGGTCGTGCTCAGTTCCATCGTCGATAAGAGCTCAGGAGAGTTTGCCTGAGTGTTGTCGTACTCTGCGCCCGTTATGTGATAACAAACGTTGTAAGAAAGGGTAGAAAAGGCCTCATAGGTCATCCAGTAGGTTCCATCGTTGTTAGGACCCCAGGAAGGCCCCCATGAGTTCACAATCTTGAAGGCTCCAGTTTCACCGTCTTCTTCTTTTGTGTCATCATAACCAACGATAGTTTGTCCGTGATTGGGTGATCCAGCTTCGTATTCCTGACTGGTCAAGCAGTCTGTGTCGTCGCTCCAGGTGTTGCCCCACCCACTGTACTGGTCAGCGTCGTTAGCGAAACAGACAAGAGAGCCGGAATCGACCCAAGACTTGATGACTTCTGAGTTGGATACATCTGTGAATTCATATCCTGAAGCACGGTACTGTGGTGCGTTCCTCCAGGCATCTTCGTCTCCCCAGGATGTATGGTCGGACTCGTCGTAGGGCATCTTTGCTTGTGTTGCGCTGCCGACTGTTTTCATAAGGCCCATGTTGGGTCCTATCGGGGAACCTTCGTCTTCTCCTCCATTCACCTTGTTGTACACCCAGGACGGGCTCATTATATATTGGTCGTCACCGCTAGAAACATCCCAACCGTAGCTTTTCGCCTGAGTATAGGTGTTAGCGTAATACCCGGCAGACCATGCCGCACAGGATCCTTGAGTACCTTGATTTCCAACAGGTGGGAAGTACTGCGTTTCCGTTAGATCCTCCGAAGTGGATAGAGGCTTGTAGTCATTGACGTCCTCCACGAACTTCACGGAGTTCTCCATCTCCCTGTATTGCTCCGCCGTGGGCGGTGCCAGTCCGGTACCGTGGCCGTTTATAATTTTATTGTAGTTCTTTCCCGGTTGGTAAACACCAACGTTGGACTTCAGCTCTTCGACCTGATCTTCGGTCATCGGATGTGACTCGTAGGTCAGTTCCTGCCCAGTACCAGTTGTTGCTGTTCCCTGGCTCGCTGTATCGTTACCGAATTGTGGATTGAACAGTTGTGCACCAGACACTGCGCCTATAACCATCAGTATCGCTATAACCAAACTAAAAACCGTTAATTTTTGGCGTTCAGCCATTTTTGCTCCTCTCAACCGAGGTGAGTTTACAGGTTATATTTAAGGCTTAGGAGTAAGTTTTTTATATTATGGTTTGAGTAGCGGGTCTCTTTCGATATATTTATGACATTTTATTCTTAATTTTTATTTAATCTCTGACCCAGGGCTCAGTTCCTTGTCTATACCGATGGTTTTATCATTGACTTTGAGGACAGCAGCTTTTTCCCCACTGACTAGGACCGCGGCTGGACCTTCAAATCCGGACGAGGACAATGGCTGGTAGGCTCTCCCTGCTCGGATGTTTCCATCTTCCCATTCGCCTATCTTGAGTTCGTGATCCTGGAACTCGTTGAACGATATCTGTCCGGCCCCTTCAGTTGTGCCTTCAACCTGGTCACCCACTTCTCCTTCAGGGGTAAGAAGAGAGACGACGTCGTTCTCCTCGGCGGCCAGCATCATGCCCTCGGACTCGATGCCACGGAGCTTCGCGGGCTCTAGATTGGCTAAAACGAGTATCTTCTTCCCTTCCATCTCGTCTTTATCGTAGTATGGTTTTAATCCAGCTACCAAAGTCCTCTCTTCGTTTCCTATACCGACCCTGGTAACGTAAAGCTTGTCCGCATTCGGATGTTCCTTCACCGTGGTTATCTTACCTACTCTTAGGTCCAGTTCGCTCAGCTTCTCTTTCATCTTCTCTTCCTCCTTCATATCCGCTATATCTATGCTGTTGTATATGGGTTCTGGCTCTTTCAACTCGCTGCCCACTTTCGGTTCCTTGAATGCCTCGTCCCAGAGCTGGTCTTCAACGTTCCCTTCCTCCTCAAGATAGTCCCATACCTTCTCCATGCTGTGCGGTAAGAAAGGAGAACCAGCTACACACATTGCCTTGACTATCCTGAACGAGACGTTGAGTATGGTCTTGCAGCGTTCTTCATCCTCTTTCCTGACCTCCCAGGGCTCCATGTTCGTGAAGTACCTGTTGCCCTCGGTGGAAAGTTCTAGGAGTGCTTTGAGACCCTCTTTGAACTTCCTGTTGGCTAGGAATTTGTCTACCTTCTCTACCTTCTCCTCTATGGTGTCGAGCATCTCCTCGTCTCTTTCCGTCAGTTCTCCGGCCTCCGGTATAGTAGAGAAGTTGGAGTGAGTGAACGATAAGACCCTGTGGATGAAGTTGCCTATGTTACCTACGAGTTCCTTGTTGTTCTTCTCCTGGAAATCTTCCCAGGTGAAATTGGTATCCTTGAGTTCCGGCATTATCATCGTTATGTAGTACCTTATAGCATCTGCATCGAACTGCTCCAGCATGTCCGGTAAGGATACAACTCTTCCCCTGCTGGTAGAGAACTGTTCCCCTGAGAGTCTCATGTACTGGTTGGCCGGAACGTCGTAGGGTAGATTCAACTCATCGTCGTAGCCCATGAGCATGGCCGGCCAGATGATCGTGTGAAATGGTATGTTGTCCTTGGCCAAGAAGTAGTAATGTTCGCACTTAGGGTTCTTCCAGAAGCGTTCCCAATCGCTACCGGTCTCTTCGGCCCATTTGATAGCAGTGGAGAGATAGCCTATGACGGCCTCGAACCAAACGTATATCTTCTTTTCCTCGTATCCTTCTATCGGAACGGATATGCCCCACTCCATGTCCCTCGATATCGGTCTATCTTCCAAGCCCTCGTTAAGCCAGCCCTTGGTGAAGTTCAGGACGTGACTCTTCCAATAGTCCTTGTCTTCGATATATTCCTCCAATCTTTCCTGGAAGCCAGATAGTTTCAAAAAGAAATGTTTGCTCTCCTTCAGTTCCGGCCTTCCACCGCAGTGCATACATCTTGGTGAAACTAGATCTTCTGGATCTAAGAGCTTACCGCATTCATCACATTGATCACCGTGTATATCCTCAGCGCCGCAGTTGGGGCACGTACCCTTCACGTACCTGTCCGGCAAAAACTTCTCACAGTCCGGGCAGTAGAAGCTCTCCATCTTCTTTCTATAGATGTGATCCTTATCGTAGAGTGTTTTGAATATGTCCTTAGCCACGCTCTTGTGGGTGGAGTTCATGGTATAGGTGAAAAGGGTGAAATCTATACCAAGGTCCTCTATCGCCTGGGAGTTTATACGATGGTACTTCTCGGCCACCTCTTTGGCCGTTAGACCCTCCTGGTCAGCCGTTACCGTAACCGGAGTACCGTGCTGGTCGGAGCCGGAGACCATCAAAACTTCATTACCTTTCAACTGATGATACCGCTTGAAGATGTCAGGCGGAAGGTAACAGCCGCCCACCTGCCCTATATGTATGGGGCCGTTAGCGTAGGGCCACGCGACACCGATGAATATCTTTGACATGGGAAAAAGAAATCAAACTTTGTATATAAATTCAATGCTTGGGGTGATATGAAGTCAACAGAGCAATTGTTTGCTTTCGATGCTCGATCAATCGAAGTAGCTTTAGGAATATAGACTCGGTAATATTTAAAAAGTATAAACGGCATAAAATAGTCAATAAGGGATAACTAATGGGATATAGTGAGGTCAGTGAACACCTCGACCCGATAAGAGTGTCTTACTTATTAATGGTTTTATACTTCTTAGCCATACCAGTTTTATATTTTTTCGGAGCCTTATTCATGATAACTTCTAGCAATGTAGTGGCTATTATCTTTTTTGTGCTTTACGCCGTACAAGGGATCCAAATATATCCGTTAATTTTACCACAAATCATGATCCCATTATTTTCTGTTTCATTAGTTAAAATATTCAAAAATGAGATTTTTTTCGATTTGTCTTGGAAAGGACGAGAAAATCTAAGGGTTGATACAAGGATATTTAAGATCAGTGTTATAGTATTCATAATTGGGATCATCTATCAAATCATATTCTATCCAAATTTTAATTCCACTCCAGGTAAACCATTCAGCATCCAAACCTATGTTAGAAATCTAATCATCTTCTTTTTAGGTAGCAATTTCTTCTATTTTCTAACGTCGACTTTATTGATAGCTAAGGACATTAAAGAAGAGATAAAACAGCGTTTATCCTTGGCTTATGGAACGTTCTTGTTGGTATCGATTTTAGTTATAATGAGTTTCTACGTGTTTAAAGTGGCTAAATCTATTGGGTTTTGGTCACTTTTAGGTAGAATTACACTCGGGTTGGGACTCAGTAATTTTCTCTTCTATAGGGTTTTTAAGTCCCTATGAGCATTTATCTCAAATTTTTTCTTGATCCCTCTGCCTCCATTTTCCTCCCATAGGTCGTCAAATGCAGGCTACACAATCCAAGATTCTATTTCTGCATCGTTTATTCCCTCCGGTCATAAAAGATGCAGGCGCCGGGATTCGAACCCGGCCAATGAGCTTGGAAGGCTCAGATCCTAACCAAACTAGATCACGCCTGCTTTCTGTGTTTCAAATGTTAAAATAAATGGATATATTAACCTTTTCGTCTTTCTATTTTTAAATGCCTAAAATCCCCGGGGTTACATTAACTTAAAAATATACTCAAATCTACCAAAAGAAAAAGTTAATAACATATTGTTTTAATCATCGTAATCCGGAGATACAGATGGTGGAATACGAAAATGACGAGATAAAGGAAAAGTTCAAAGAATTGTTCGAGGAGGAGGATTATCACTCTGAACTCATCCGTGTATCGGACAACTATCCCGATGAAAGGTCTATACACCTCACTTATAACGATCTGACCATACATTTCGAGGACCTAGATTTTCCTTCCTACGTTTTAGACAACCCGAAAAGATGTCTCGAACAGGCGGAGAGGGCCATCCAGGAGATTCTAGGCAAGACGGACGAAGACATCGAGATAAGAGTGAGACTCACGAAACTCTCGGACCCACGCAACAAGATGATAAGGAAGCTGAGGGCCAACCACCTGACCAAATACATGGCCGTAGATGGGTTAGTCAGGAAGGCAACTTCGATCAGGCCCCGAGTTTCCCTGGCCGCTTTTCAGTGTACGAGATGCGGCTCCAACACTTACCTGCCCCAGTCCGGAGGTAAGATAGAGGAGCCGGTGGAGTGCAGCGGCTGTGGCAAATCAGCTAACAAGACGAACTTCGTCCTACTTCTGGATGAGTCAGAATTCACAGACTATCAATCACTGGAGATCCAGGAGAAGCCGGAAGGTCTGAGGGGTGGAGAACAGCCTGAAAGGCTGAAGGGATGGGTAAAAGAAGACATGGTTGGAGAGGTCTCTCCTGGAGATCGTATAACCCTCAACGGTATCATAGACGGTGACCCGAGAAAGGAATCGAGCCGCGGAAAGTCAAGGGTCTTCGACATGTTCATGAGGGTCAACGGTATAGAGGTGAACGAGTACGAGTTCGAAGACCTGGAGCTATCCGAGGAGGATATAGAAGAGATCGAAGAAACTGCGGAAGATGAACACGTGTTCAACAAGATAGTCAACTCCATAGCCCCGAGCATACATGGTCTGCACAAGGAAAAGATGGGGTTGACCCTCCAGTTGTTCGGAGGTGTCCGAAAAGAGATGCCCGACGGCAGCATAACCAGGGGAGATATACACATCCTTATGGTGGGAGACCCGGGAACGGCGAAATCACAGCTATTGAGGTACATATCCAATCTGGCGCCTAGAGGTATGTACGCCTCGGGAAAAGGTTCTACGGGAGCCGGTCTTACAGCAGCGGCGGTACGAGAAGAGGTCATGGGGGAGAGCCAGTGGATCTTAGAAGCTGGAACCCTTGTTCTAGCGGACATGGGTGTGGCCTGCATCGACGAGCTTGACAAGATGCGTTCCGAGGATAGAAGTGCTATGCACGAGGCCATGGAGCAGCAGAAGATATCCGTGGCTAAAGCGGGTATAAACGCGACTCTGAACTCCAGATGTGCGGTTTTAGGCGCCGCAAATCCTAAGGATGGAAGATTCGAGCAGTATGAAAACATATCTCAACAGATCGACCTACCTCCGCCGCTCATCTCCCGTTTTGACCTCATATTCGCATTGATGGATAAACCGGACAAGGAGAAGGACAGCAGGATAGCGAACCACATCCTAGAACTGCACAACGTTGGCGAGAAACTGGAGAGTGGTGAAGGCAGCTCCGAGAAAAGGTTCACCCCGACCTTCGATAAGGACTTCTTAAGGAAATACATAGCCTATGCGAAGAAGATCAGCCCACAGATGACGGAACAATGCCAGCAGAAGCTGGAGGATTTTTATCTAGACCTGAGAGGCAGGGGGAACGACGAGAACTCTATACCTGTAACAGCAAGGCAGTTGGAATCACTGGTCCGTTTGGCAGAAGCGAGTGCCCGGGCGCATCTGAGAGAACGAGTTACTCTAGAGGACGCAGAAAGAGCTATCAAGGTGACGAAATACTTCCTAGAGAAGGTGGCACAGACGGAATCCGGCGATATAGATATAGACATGGTCGCCTCTAGTGTTTCCGCCAGTGAGAGAACGCTGCTCGCACAGATAAGGGATATAATAAGAGAACTGGGCGAGCTTCACGAGGGGGGCGTCCCCAAAGAAGATATCTTGGAAGAGGGAGACTCTCGAGGGCTCTCACGTGAGGAGATAAGGAACGAGATAGAGAGGATGAGACAGCAGGGGCAGATCATGGAGCCACAGCAGGGAAAGTATAAATTAGTATGAACACATATTGTATCAGGCCAGGAAGATATCATGGATATCAGCTACCATATGTACCAGCAGGGACCCGACGTCCTTCTAGCGGCGTGCGATAAGGAACTCTTGGGTAGAACTCTAGAGGACGGTAACATACATCTGGAAGTCAAAGAGGGTTTCTACGGCGGAAAGAAGATAGATGAAGAAGGGCTCTCCAGTATATTCACGGAGACGACAATCGCGAATCTGGTGGGGGAAAAAACGGTCCAGACCGCTATAGAAGAAGGGTTCGGCTCCGAAGAAGACGTACTCTTGATAGAGGATGTGCCACATCTTCAAGTAGTACGTGCGTGATATCCAGTAGAGGGTGATATAGGTGATCTGCGTCGAGTGTGGTAAAGAGACATCAGAACTCCATGAAGGGGTGTGCAAGGAGTGCTTTCTCAAGAAACACGTCGATGTCGAGTTAGAGAACCCTATTGAGATCCAGATATGCAGTACCTGTGGCAGCGTCAGAAGGGAGGGAAAATGGATAGAAAAGCCGGACCTAAACACCATCCTTCTTGAGAGGGTGGACGATTCATTGTCCATATCATCAGGGGTAGATAAGTACTCCCTGGAGCTCGAATTCGAGGAGGAGGACCCGACTCACTTACACGTCTTCGCCACCGTCAAGCTTCATTCCGACGGCTTCGTAGCTGAAAAAAATCTGTCGACCAGAGTGATCCTTCAGAAGGAAGAGTGCGAGAACTGCAGCCTCCAGAGGAGTGATTATTACGAGGCCATACTGCAGGTGAGACCCCCTGAGGGGGAGATAAGCCCAGAAGATAAGGCCTCTATAATAGATATAGTACACCAAGATATCGATGTGGACAGGGGGGAAGAAAGGAAGGTGTTCATAACCGCTGAGAAGGAGATCCACGGCGGCTTGGATTTCTTCATAAGCAACAAACAGGCGGCTAGAAAGATATCGAACAAGATAAAGAACAGGTTCGGCGGAGAACTGACCACCTCCTCGGAACTCGTAGGCAGAGAGGACGGCCAGAACGTCTATCGGATGACCTATTCGGTCAGATTACCTAGATATGGAAAGAACGACTACATCGAGTACCAGGGCGATATATACCAGATAAAGAAGATAAATCAGAAGGCCGGCTACATAGAACTTAGGGATGTCCAGTCCAGGGAGAAGAAAAGTCTTGACGACAAGGAGATGGAAGACGTAGATATATTGGGAGGGGAGGAACTGACACAGGAGGCTGTAAAGGTCTCCGAGAGCGAGGGGGAGATACAGGTTTTAGATCCAGACAACTATAAGACCAAGACTTTGAAAAAACCGAAACACCTGGACCTCGATAAGGATTCAGTCAAGGTGATCAAGGTGAAGGGCAAGCTTCACGCCATCTCTTCAAAGAAGAAGACGGAATAAAGTTTATAGGGACAAATATAGATATGAGGGAGTTGAACATGGACGCACAAGCCGATCCAGATGAGAAGAGAGGAGCGATACTCCATCCGACTTGGTTCGGAGTCTTTGTACTGTCTGAAGACGAGAGGGGAAATATAGACATCCTCGATAAGAAGCTATTTTCAAAGGATCCAAAAGAGATTGGGCAGAAAAGGCAGAGTAGGATGGAAGGAGAAATCCTCGACGAGGAAAAACAGATCGTAGAAGACCTCGATGGAGACCTATATGTAACGTCGGAACGCCTTTCCGTCTATGGGCCCGTTACAGAAGAACTAGAGCTCGAATTGAACGGAGAAGACTTCGGGTTCAGCAGGGACCTGTTACAGAAGGCCCTCATAGAGGAGGGTAAAAGCGAGATCAAGGAGTCGGTCGAGCACGGTGAGCATCTCGCTAAAGCGGTTGAGACAACTCAGGAGCTGGACCAGACGATAAACCTACTGAAAGAGAAGCTCAAGGACTGGTACTCCCTTCACTTTCCAGAACTCGAAGAAGAGCTTTCCGATCAAGAGTTCTTAGAAGCAATTAAACAACATGGAGACAGAGAGAATATAATCTCCTCTCTAGGTAAGGATATAGAATCGGTGGGGGGAGAGATAGACCAGGAAGTCAAGGCTCACTATCAAAATCTGGCCCGTATAATAGATGATCAGGTCAGGTATCGGGACGAGCTCCACGCATATATAGAGGAGACCATGGAACGGTACGCCCCTAACATAACCAAGGTTACAGGGGCGAAGCTCGGCGCCGAACTCATCGCAGCGGCCGGTTCACTGAAAGATCTGGCTAAGAAACCTTCCAGTACCATCCAGGTTTTCGGTGCCGAAAAGTCCCTATTCAAGCATCTAGAGAAGGGTACGCCTCCTCCGAAACACGGCCTCATACTTCAACACCCATTCGTGCATCGTACAGACCCGGGTCTAAGAGGAAAGGTAGCACGAAAACTGGCGAACAAGATAGCTATCGCAGCCCGTATAGACTACTTCAGTGATAAGGATAAAGGGGACGAACTCAGGAGCGAGCTGGAGAAGAAGATCAAGGAGATAAGAAGGTGAGTTCTCTCAGTCTTCAAAAGCTGATCGAGCCGTATTTAGAACCGATTCCAGTTTCCCCTCGAGCACGTTCACCCTAGACTTCAACCGGGCGTTCTCCTTTTTCAGCTCTTCGAACCGGTCCCTGAGCGAGGCCTCATCATCGGTTTCTATCTCACTGTTGGCCTCAGTAGCCATATGTATCCTTTCTGTCTCGTAACCCTTGATATAATAGGCGAGTTTGACCTGGACCTCTATCAGGTTGTCCCTCTCTATATCGTAATACACGCTCTTCCTATCCGTATCTAGGAGGTTCTTGTGCAGTTCTCTGTCTCGTGTGACCATTATATCCCCTTTCTCCATCATGTTCACCAGTTCGAAGTCGAGGATACCTTCGTGCTCCTCGTCCACGTCTAAGAACTCATCTACATCTTGAAAGGAACGTATCTCACTTTTTATTTCGGCGGGTATGTTCTCGTCCAGTATAACTCGCATATCACTATGTATGGGGTCCAGGTTATTATAGGTTGTCTTTGGTCCGATACTGACACATATATCAAACATCCCAGTTATTCAAAAGGGTTAAATAATCACAGTCAATTGTAACCCCGTGGAAGATATGCAGCAGATCCGACCTGCGGATATGAGGGAGATATATGCCCTCCGTGCAGAGACCTATGACTATTTTTACCCAGATAGGACAAAAGAGATCGATTTCTGGGCCGAGCTCGCAGGAGATTACGGGGACGACATACTGCATCTGATGTGTGCCACGGGCGAGATAACTATGGGTCTGGCCAAGAAGGGTTTCAACATATACGGAGTAGACCTGACGGATGCGATGATATACGAGGCGAAGAACAAGCTGGAAGAGAGCGACCTGGATAGAGAAAAGATAAACTTTGTGAACGCCGATGCAAGATATTTCAACCTCAAAAGGCAATTCGATTTCGCTTTCTTCGCCGCTGGGGACTTCCACCACTTCTCTGAAAGGAAGGATATAGACTCGTCCCTGGCGAAGACGTACGCACATCTCAGGCCAGGGGGTGCAGTGGCGATAGAACTACTGAAGCTTCCCGGCGATAGCTTCCACAGAGAGGAGAAAGAGTTTGATCCGCAGAGAGCTCCGCCCCAAGGCATGGACCTCTGGAAGACCAACGAAGTGAGTTATCACTCTACGAGTAAAGTCATGGAGATAAAGGAAAAACTGTTCGTGGAGAACAACGGCGAGATAGACAGCGGCGAGTACGAGATACAGCTGGAGCTGTTCTCCAAGCGAGAGATAAAGAACATACTGGAGAACGTTGGTTTTGAAAACGTAAGACACCTGGAGCACCATGATTTCACGCCATACCTCAAGGAGGCCGAAACCTGGGTCGTGGTCGCTGAAAGATGAAATACTCACATAAAGTCTTGTAAAGTCATCTTTTTAGAATCTTCTTTATTTTCATCATCGTCTTTTTCATCCTGACTTCTTTCAGGTCCTAGAGAACCTACCTCCACATCCTCGTCCTGAAATTTATCCGAGAACAGGCCAGATTGTTTATTTCCAGCCAGAAGCGACTCCTTGTCCCATCCGAAGACCTCCGTCACTCTAGCCAGGGTCTTAGCAACTCTTCCAGCATAGTAATTCCAGTCCGGCTCTTTTTCGAAGTCATGGTCGGGTACCCAGGGCTCGACTTTCTGAGGCGTTATATCCGCATCTGTGACTATCCAAGAGACCCTCATACCCGGTGTGAATTCGTAGCCGAGCTCCTTCATCTTCTTAGCGGCCTGAACGTTCGGCATGCTGTCCGGATTTTTGTAGTAACCGAACCTCTTACAGGACCGAGAGATGACGAGTTTCTCCAAGGGCTCTTTCCCCTTACGGATCTCCTCGATACGCTCCTTCGCTCTTTCGATGCCTCCCTCGATGTCATCGTCCAATATGTACTCGAACAGTTCTCTCAAGGCTTCATCCTGTACCTCGAAGGAATCGCTTCTTCTAAGTTCATAGCCCCTGACGAGCATATCCTCCTCGGGCCAGATGATCTTCCCTACGTATCTTTTCTTCCTGCCGTGGCTGAAGAATGGCTCCAAAACCTTCTCGAACTCGAGGATTATCTGGTCCCCGCTGTAGTCCTCGGCTATCCTCTCGCTTATCTCGATGGTATCCTCTAGATTTTCATAAGGCGACTGAAAGAAAACACTGTCCGTGTCCGAGTATATAACTTTCAGATCCTCCTCTTCCAGTTCACTTATGAGTTCCTTGATGTTCTCGCGTGCAAAGGCCGTTATACTCTCCCCGATCTTCGGGTCCGTGAACCTGTAAAATGAAGAGGCGAAGACGCCGTAGAATGAATTCATCAGGACCTTTATCGCGTTCTGGAGTCCCCTGTAGTAGCGCTCTTCCTTTCCCTCGGATTCCCTCATCTTCTCCTTGACTTCATCCCTCTCATCCATCAGGTCTTCAAGGATACGTGGAAGGAGTCCCTCTTTCTCTCCTTTCTCCAAAAATCTCACCCCCGTGGGACTCTCTATATCACCCTCCTTAGATAGGGTCGTGAAGCAGATGTTGTTGTGGATTATGATGCTCGGGTACATACTTTTGAAGTCCAAGACGCTCACCCAGTGGTACAGACCGGGCTCGATAGAATGAACGTAACCGCCCTTTATCTTATCGCTCTTCCCCTTATGGGAAGTCAGAGGAACGCCGATATCGTTCCTGTCCGCCTCCCTTATGAGTATAGAATCCACCAGCGTGGAGGTCCTGGCGTTCAGTCCCTCTTCGACCGGTAGTTTGGCCACTGTTCCCATATCCATGGCCTTGTTCAGAGAGCCCAATTCCTGAAGGATACGGAGTGCGAGGTTCGCATCCTGAACGCAGTAATCGGCCACCTTCTCTGGATTCTCCTCCCATTCTCGGTCTATCTCCTTTGGGTTGACGTCGTCCTTCTCCTCACCTAAAAGTTCCTCAGAGACGTGGTCGAGGGTCTCCCTCTTCATGTTTAACTCGGACTTCACGCTCCACCAGGCATCGGCTATGATCCTCCCGTTCGACTTCCAGAAGCGGTTGCCCACCTTCTTGAAGCCGCCCTTATCCCTTCCCAATTCGAGTCCCTCTATTCCAAGCTCGTCCATCCTGTCCTTCATCAAGGGGAAATCGTAGCCGTTTATATTGTAGCCAGTTATGACATCTGGATCCTCTCCCATAAGGAAATCGCTGAACTCCTTCAGTATCTTCTCTTCTTCGCCTACAAAACTCTCCTTCTTCACACTGTCTCCCTTTTTAACCACGACTCCGATGGTGTATATCGTCTCGTGCTCTAGACTGTTCTCTATATCGAAGCTCAGTATCTTCAGGGTCGGTTTTAGAGGCTCAGTTTCTTTGAAATCCCGCACATCCATGACGATATCGGTGGTGTAGCTCTCCTCTTCCACTTCCTCTCCAAAGACTATGACGGTCGAGCCTAGGTCAAGGTCATATATGAACCGCTGGACGAAGGGGATGTCAGCAGCTAAAACCTGACATCTCTTCTTCCATCTGTTCCTGTATCTGGGTACCTTCCAGGGATGAGTACACACTATCTTCTTACACTCTTCGAATTCTCCGTTCACCCAGAGTTCCCTCTCCTCTATACGTCTTATCTCATCGTCCCTGTCCAGTTCTTTCACCGCTTCCACCGGCGGATTGACCAGATAGAAGTAGGGGTCGAAATCCTCGTAAAGCAGTGTTACACTCCTACCGTCATCGGCCCTGCCGTACAGTTCCACGACTACACCGTCATCGGCCCTACTGTAAGACCCGCTCAGTATCCTGACCCTCTTTTCCATCATACCACTTTTAAACACTCATTCGGAGACTATCTTTATTATGTCACCGTCTTCGACCTGGTGGTCCTTCCCTATGACCCTGTTGGACCTAGCGTCTATAGCTCTAATAAAACCTTCCCCTATGTCCGTGTGGACGGCATAGGCCAGGTCCTCGGCGGTGCTCCCCCTCGGCAGGAGGTGGGCGTCGGGCAGGACCCTTCCCTCTTTGTCCGTGTAGTGGTTCTCGTCCTCTACAGGATAAACGACTATCATGTCCAAAAGGTCATAGACCGCTTTCTCTAAGGTCTGTTGTACTCCCAAACTACCATTCTTTTCCATATACTCCGATATCTTCTTCAATGCCTCTTTCTGCTGCGGATTTATGTCGTCTCTCAGTATCTCGAATTGTTCGGCCCCTGGCGTGTATTCAACGATGCCGTCCTCGGACGCCTTCCTCAAAGCGAGTTCGTACTCGGCAGAGGTCGGTACGACGGGATGGCCGACCCCGCTCAAGACTCCCAACTGCTCATCCGAACAGAGATCCGCTTTATTCGCAGCCAGGATCATCGGTTTCGTCTTCTCCCTTATCTTCTTAGCCAGTTCAAAGAGCTCTTCCGATGACCAGTTCGAGGCATTTTCCGGCAGGTCCAACTCTCTCAGAGCGGCTGTGACCTCTCCTTCCGAGACACCCAGGCCGGAGAGCTGTTCGTACAGAACGTTTTCAACTTTCTGGCCCGTCACCTCGAGCTTCCTGGAGACCTTGTCCCAGTTCTTCTCCAATATGCCTCTCAACCAGTGATCTATCTCGTCTTCCAGGAACTCTACGTCCTTCTTGGGGTCGTGGGCACCCTTCTCACAGGGCTCGCCCTCCCCGTCTGTGGAGCCGCTAGCGTCTAGAACGTGTATCAATGCCTTAGCCCTCCTCAGATCGTCCAAGAACTGATTCCCCAGACCGCGGCCTGAGTGGGCATCTTTGACCAGTCCAGCTACATCTATGAGTTCAACGGGTATCAAACGTGTGCCGTTCACACACGGAGCGTTGTTGGGCTCGCATTCTAAGCCCAGTTCAACGTGCGGGCACTCGGCCCTCACGTAACCGATGCCCTTCTTGGCCTCGATAGTAGTGAAGGGATAGGAGGCCATCTTGACGTCCGTTCTGGTAGCTGCGGAGAAAAAGGTACTTTTACCCACGTTTGGTTTCCCTACTAGACCTACTTCCATCATCTCTTGACACTATTTTCAAAGAATCATATAGACTATTTATAAACTACTCTTTGATAAGTTGGAATAAGAAGAATGTAAGAAAGGGTTTTTTGCAGTCACCTAGTCCTTCTCTATCTCTGCTCCACAGGCGTAGCACATCTCTGCATCCGGGCCGAGCTCAGTACCGCAGACCGGGCACTCGATCACTTCTTTTTCTTCTTCCTCTTCTTCTTCGGCTTCCTCTTCGGCCTCTTCTTCCTCTTCCCCGGCTCCAGTTATCTCGGAACCGCAGGCGTAACACATCTCTGCATCCGGGCTAAGTTCGGTGCCACACTCGGGACAGGTGATCACTTCAGGTTCTTCTTCCTCTTCTTCAGCCTCTTCTTCGGCTTCTTCTTCGGCTTCTTCTTCGGCTTCCTCTTCAGTGACCTCTTCCTCGGCTTCTTCAGCT
>CAYMXS010000028.1:16575-28249 GCA_964394465.1 uncultured Thermoplasmata archaeon
TCCTCTGCTACTTCTTCCTCGGCTTCTTCAGCTTCCTCTGCTACTTCTTCCTCGGCTTCTTCAGCTTCCTCTGCTACTTCTTCCTCGGGTTCTTCTTCCTCTTCAGTGACCTCTTCCTCAGACTCTACTTCCTCTGGTTTCTCTGAAACTTCCGGCACCTCTTCGATCTCTTCCTCGGATACCTCCTTTCTCTCAGGGGCCTCTGGAATTTCTATGGACGGGAGTTCAACCTCCTCGCCTATACGTTCTTTTTCCCGTTCTAGCATCTTCTGATGGGCCTTGAGCAATCTTTTTCTTTTCTCCGAGAGATCCATGTCCTGATCCAACAGTTCTCTCTCAGATTTCAAGGTTGATTTACTCTCATCAAACAACTCTTTCAAGGAGTTCTCCAACTCGGAGAGCGTTTCAAGGGCCTCTTTTCTGCCCTCTAGGACCTCGTCTTCTTTCTCCACCAAGGCGCTCTCTCTTTCATCGAGTTCCTGTTCTCTATTGATTATAGCCTCTTCTCTTTCCGCAAGTTGCTCCTGTTTCTGAGTGAATTCAGACTTTAAATCCTCAATCTCATCCAATCTCTTAGATATGTCATCCTTCATCTCTTCGATCTCTTCTCTCTCCTCATCCAAGCTCTCTCTAGTCTCTTCAAGACCACTCTGCTTAGACTCCAATTTATCTCTAAAAGAATCAAGTTCATCGGCTTTCTGGGAAAGGTTTTCGTTCCAACTTTCGAGTTTTCTCTCCTCGTTGTTCAACTGTTTCTCTCTCTCTTCTAACTCTTCCTCTTTCTCTGTGACTTCCTCTTTCCTTTCCTCTAATTTTTGTTTCTCTTTTTTGAGCTTTTGAACGTAACCTTCCATGTCGGTTAATACGTCTTCATCTTCTTCTGGCAAAGTTGTTCCCCCTATTTAGGGCCTTAAATTCGATTCGGAAGGAAATAATCCATCTAATTTAAGTAGTTTACGGCTGAGGGTAAACATAAACATAGCTTATTCTCAAACCCCTCTCTTATCCCGGTCTATCTTTTTCTTGCCGAACTGAGCGATGGTTATACCAGATATTATAAGGAATCCAAATATAACTATCCCTTTTGTCAGTATCTCCCCAGCAAAGAGATTAGAGAATAACACCCCAAGGAGTGGTATAAGGTAGATGAAGAGTATCTGCTTAGAGAGCTGCTGAGAACTCAAAACACCGTACCAGAGAACGAGAGCTACACCGTTACAGAATATGCCGAGATATAACGCATAGATCCAATTCTGGGTCGATATAGTAGGTATATTAGAGGGGGCCTCGAATATCACGGAGGTAGGTATGAATATGAACGTTGTTATGATCAGCGAGAGTGTGATGATCTGAGTGGGCTTATAATCGTAAAGGATCTTCTTAACGAATATACCCGAAAGGGCATAAAATATGGCACTGCTCAACAGAAGGAGGTTCCCTAAAAGGTTCATCTTGGTGATCGTCACCCCGCCTTTGAATACCAACAAAACCGTTCCTGTCAATGCGATCGCCGTACCCATGGATTTTTTCAGACCGATGTATTCCCCTAGGAATATCGCCGAGAAGACCAGCGTAAATATGGGGGCCGTCGCCTGGAGGATAGAGCTCATGCTTGCCGCTGTGCTAGTCGCCATCAGGGTCATACCGAGATTCTGAGTCACCAAGGGAAGATAGTACTGAGTAAGACCAATAGCCAGGAAGGGAATAAAATCTTGTTTCAACGGACTTAATGAATCTGAAAAACCATTCTTCCAGAAGGTGTATATACTTATGGGTATCAATCCGAATAAAGCTCTGAAAAGGCCAAGAGTCAACGGAGGTATACCCCTTAGAGCGAGTTTTATCACTGGAAAAGAAAGTCCCCAAAATATTACTGCGATCAAAAGAGTTGTGAGATGAGTCGAAGATAGGGGGTATCTATCACCCATTTTACGCCTGGACCAAGTCTTGCTATAAGAACATCAATCGAACACCTGATCGGCCTTGGTCTCCTGAGAGGGGGATTCAGAGTCTTCTTCGGAAGTCTCCTCTTCTGTGCGCTCCTCTTCAACATCGGGTGGGGCTTCCTCCATCTCTTCCATATCAGTTTCATCCAGTTGGCTTTTCTCCTCTCTCCCTTCCTCTGGTTTTGCCTCCGGTATCTCTACACGTTGAGGAACTTCTGGGATATCTACACCAGATATATCTAGTCCGCTATCTATCTCCTTCTTGCCGTTGACCAAGATCTGTCGATGTGCCTCTAGTAGTTTCTCTCTCTTGTAGGCTAGTTCCTTCTCCCTGTCTATCATCTCGTCCTCTCTCTCTATCAGGCTTTCCTGTTGTTCAGACAGGTCAGAACGGACTCCCTTGAGTTCATCGAACTTATCGGAGAGATTATCTCGTTGAGATTCAAGTTCTTCTCTTTTTTGGTCCAGCTGTTTTCTTACTTTCTTGAGCGATTCTAATTGTGATTCAAACTTCTGTTTACCCTCATCCATTCCCTCCAATTCCTGAGATAGCTCTTCTTCGTGCTCGTCCAACGCTTCTTCTTTTTCTTCAAGGAATTGCTCTCTATTCTCTAGCTCCTCTCTCTTCTCGGTGAGTTCTTCTTTCCTCTTCTCCAGTTCATCCTCCCTCTCTTCTATCTCCTTTTCCTTCTCGTTCAATTCCTCTTTCTCTTGTTCGATCTCCTCTACAAACTCGTTCATTTCAGATAAGATGGCTTTATCTTTTGGCATTGTTTTGCCCCCATAGGGCTATAGAGTCCAATCCGATTTGATTCCAAGTATATTAGATAACGTTCTGTGTTGCTGGTGAATATCGGACAATTGAATTATAACCTTTTTGGTGATTTGAGTAGTTCTGTCTGGGAAATATACACTTAACTACTCAAAGAGAGGTCCAAGGACCTTCAAGCCGTTGTCTCCTATCTCCAGAGCGTGCTTCTCCATGTTGTGTTTACAGGCGCGCATCTTTTCAACCTGTAAAAATCGGGTGAGCTTGCCGTTTTCCCTGTCTATGCTCAGGTTTATCAGACCGTCCACCAAAAAGCCTTCATCCCCTAATAGATTGGCCGCTGAGCCCATGCTTCTTTCCATCACCACGAAGCTGTAAAGATTAAGGTCGCGGAGAAGCTTGAAAAAATAGAACATCCTTTTCCTCATGTTTCCAACGTCCTCCATGAGAGAGTAAAGGGCTCCAAGAGAATCTAGAGCAAAAACGGTGAACTGATTTCCTTTTTCCTCTTTGAAGTGTCTCAACATATCTTCTACGAACTCCACGTAATCAGTCTCCTGCTCATCGACTATCTGGTCTATCTCTCTCAGGTCTGTTATATCGGTCATCTGCATCTTCTTGCTGAGATTTACACCCAAACTCTTCATGTTGTTTACATGGCTGTCCACCGTTTCTTCTAGGGTCGTATAAAGACCAAAGTTACCCGTGTTTTCCACGTATCTCGTCATTATGCTATAACAGAAGCTGGTCTTCAAGGAACCAGGGGGCCCTGTGACTAGGATTACCTTCGGCCTGTCTATATCTGTGACGAAAACCTTCTCCAACCCTGGGATGGTGTCTCTAAACATCAGTATCAATCCATGGTTATGGGATTAATCCATTTAATTTTATCGATTATAAAGGTGAGATCCTACATAAGACACAAAAATATTATTTTAGAAAAGGACATGTTCATATCATGACAGATATCGAGGTATCGTTAGAGGACGTATCGTTTGAAACGCCGCTACTGCTGGCATCGGGTGTACTGGACCAGACGGCGGACTCGATGAAGAGGATGTTAGATAAGGGGC
This sequence comes from uncultured Thermoplasmata archaeon, assembly GCA_964394465.1. Lineage (GTDB taxonomy): Archaea > Thermoplasmatota > Thermoplasmata > Halarchaeoplasmatales > Halarchaeoplasmataceae > CAYMXS01. The sequence goes on from CAYMXS010000028.1 coordinate 20,364, forward strand.
TCGGAGGGGTCGTTACAAAGTCCATAGGAAAGAAAGCGAGAGAAGGACATCCAAATCCAACCATGGTGGAACTAGAAACTGGTCTTTTGAACGCCATGGGACTACCGAACCCAGGCATCGATACTTTTAAGGAAGAGCTGAAGGACTTGAATGCCAGGACGGACAAGCCAGTGATAACCAGTATCTACGGAAAAGACCCGGAAGAGTTCTCTGATTTGGCTAAAAAGATGGAAGAAAACGGGGCTTCGGCCGTAGAACTGAACATGAGCTGCCCCCACGCGAAGAGATACGGGGCCTCCATAGGTTCCGATCTGAAGATGGTGAAGGAGGTGGTCAAGAGGGTGAAAGAAGATACAGACATACCGGCCATAGCAAAATTACCGCCGGGCTCAGAGATAGCCAAAACTGCAAGGGCCGCCGAAGAGGCGGGTGCCGATTGTCTCGTAGCGACGAACACCGTGAAAGCCATGGCTATAGACCTAGAGGCTGAAAGGCCTATACTTGGAAACAAAGTGGGTGGATACAGCGGCCCAGGGATAAAGCCGATCTCCCTGAGGTGCGTTTACGAGGTCTATGAAGAAGTTGACATACCCATAATAGGATGCGGAGGCATAAACCATGGAAGGGACGCACTGGAGTTCGTCCTTGCCGGGGCTACCGCACTACAAGTTGGCTCCGCTATACACTACAGAGGGAAAGAGGCCCCTGAAAAGATAAAAGAGGAGATGGAAAGCCTGATGGAGCAGGAAGATATCGGAGGCCTAGCCGAGTTAAGAGGCAAAGCCCACTCCTGAACACCTTTGAAAGGGCCACCTTTAAATATTGGTACCGCCTCATTTTAGATAGATGAAGGAAAGAGACCCGGAAGAGTTCGTCGAACAGCAGAAGACCGGCGACTTCACTTCGATACTTGCCAACTTCTACAGGGGTGAGGTCCAACGCTCCTACACCTGGCGTACCCGGTTGGATAGGACGACAAACTGGGCGATCTTGATCCTCTCGGTTCTAATAACATGGGTCTTCAGTAATCCTGATAGGTCTCACGAACTGCTGCTTTATACATTTATCTTCATGACGATGTTGATGTTCATCGAGGCTAGACGGTACAGGTTCTACAACGTCTGGGCCAGCAGGATCAGGGTCATAGAGAAGAACTTCATAGCTAAAGCTCTGAATCCCAAAGAAAGCGTTAGCAGCAGGGATTGGATGAACACGTTAGCCGAAGATTTGAAAAATCCACATTTTAAGATCCCTTTGTGGGCCGCCATCTCACACCGGCTGAGAAGGATATATGTATGGCTGTTCACAGTCACTCTCATCCTTTGGTTGGGTAAGCTGGGCATGCATCCTGATAGCGCTTATTCATTCAGTGAACTGGTCAGCAGAGCAGCGATATCTGCTGTGCCAGGAAATATCGTGTTCATCATCGTGATAATATTCTATGTCAACACAATTTTTATAGCTTGGATAGGAAAGAGACTTGATGAGGGCAGAAAAAGCAAGATCGAATCGGACGAAGAGATGAGGGAAGAGTGGCAGGAGAAGATGTGAACCTAGAGCGTGGTAGTTACTTCACAGCCGGAAGAAGTTACGATAACGGTGTGCTCTCTCTGGGAGACCATGCCTTTCTTCCTTTCCTCTAAGATAGGATAGTTCATGACACTACCAAACCGGTGGAGCCTTTCTAACAGTTCTTTGTGATCCTCACCGTAATCACTGCACCAGCGGGAAGTGAAGGGGAGATGATCGAACTCGTCCTTGAGCCATTGGTAGAATTCAAGGTCTTCGTCCTTCAATCTCCTCGGTTCCTCCAGCTTGTATATCTCGCTCTTCCTGTTGCCCTCTACCTCTCCTACACCATCGGTTGCGAAGGGCTCTATCGCTAACACCATGCCTTCCTTGATCTTCTTCCAGCCCTTGGGAACGTTGGGTACCGTAAGACCGGCATGGAGCTCATACTGCTTTAACTGATGTCCTGTCAGGTTAGATATGGGCTTGAAGCCCCTGCTCTCTATGACGGTCTCGATGTTCTTGCCAACGTCCCTGGTCTTCATCCCTGGCCGGATGGACTTGATGGCGAACTCTAAGGCTTCCTCGGACGCCTTTATCAGGGCCTTCTGACGGTTCGTTCCTATTTCTACGGTTAAGGCGTTATCCGCTATATGCCCGTCCACATGACATCCAGTATCCAGTTTTACAAGGTCGCCCTTCTCGAGCTCCTTATCGTCATCTATAACGGGCGTATAATGTGCCCCTATGGAATTTACGGATACGTTGGTCGGGAAGGCCGATCTAGCTCCCCTGTTCTCTATCTCTTCCTCTATCGCCTCGGCAACGTCCAGATATTTCACGCCGACGTTACACATCTCCTTGCCTTTCTCCAGAGCGGCCCTCGCTATGGTCCCGGCCTTCCTGTATTTTTCTAAAGTTTCAGAATCCAAATTACCACCATCTATGTTTGAGTGAATAACGGAAAGGTGTTTAGATTAAATAACTTTCGTCTTCTCCTCTATCCTTTCCTCGGGAATAGCTCCCTCCCTCAGTATCTCAACGGCTTTTTTGTTCTCCAGAACTTTTACGACCGTGCTTCCTCTCCCGAGTTTACACCTGCCGCAGTCGATGTAAAGCTTTACCTTATTCCTCAACTGTATCTTGGCCGTTTCTATATCTACCGGGGAAGGCCTGCCATGTATGTTGGCGCTTGTAGCCGTGAGCGGGCCGTTCTTTCCGATCATCTTCTGGGCCATGGGGTGGTCCGGAACCCTGAGCCCTTCGGTTCCCCCTTCCGTTTCGATAACGATGGTTATAGGTCCAGGCATGAAGTGTTCCTCTAATTCTCTAGCCAATTTGGGTATCTCAAAGTACTCCGAGGCCTGGTCCAGGTCGTTGTAAGCCCTCGATATCTTTTTGTCCGGAGGTGAGTTCTTGATCTCCCTTATCTTGTCCTTGACTCCATCCATGAACGCTAAAGCACCTAGACCGTAGAGCGTTTCGGTCGGATAGACCACGACTTCTTCATTGGACAGTACCTCATCTACCATAGAAAGGGTGTAAGAGGAGCAGCCGCCGTCGCACTCATCCCTATCGCACTCTATTATATTCATATTTTATAGGAGGTTAAGATTGTTCAAAGCCATCTGTATATGTGACTGAGCGTTCTTTTGAACCACGGACTGGTGTCCTGGATAGAGTGATTCTACTTCTAACTCGTTCAACCTGGATATGGAATCTACGAGTTGGTCCCTGTTACCCGTTGGAAGGTCGGTCCTTCCAGCACCCCCGTTGGCGAAGACGGTGTCACCGGACATGAGGATCCCTTTATCTCTATGATATAAGGCTATACTACCTTCGGTGTGACCGGGAGTGGTTATTATATCAAAGCCACAGTATTTTTTATCATCCAGTATCTCAACGTCCAAAGGTGAAAAGTCTATACCGAAGTCGCTGGCGAGTATCGACCCGTCGTCTCTTTCACGGAGCGATTGCGCTTCTTTGGGAGGCGCATAAAGAGGGGCATCCAGTTCCCTGGAAAGCTCGCCGGCGTTACCTACATGGTCTATATGTCGATGTGTTAGGATTATCCTTTGTATCTCCATCGAATGTTCCCTGACCCTAGATAGGATCCTTTCCATATCGCCTAGGCCGGCGTCAACAATGAAATCCTCATCTGAAGAGACCAGAAACACGTTAGAGGAGAAACCCCTTCCTATTATACTCTTTATCTCCACCATCTATATCATCCGTATATCTCAGCGAACTTCTCGAAGGAGCGGTCATAGGTCTTTTCTACATCGTCTGGGAACACACATGCGGGCAGCTCGTCCCTTTCCAGATGGTAGGAGAGGCATTCACAGCAGACGCCTTTCCTTGGACATCCAGGATAGCTACAGTTACAGTCCGGCCTGTTCCTATCTTCTTCACATTCCATTGGAAGCACCTTTGGCGTTTAAACAATCAACGGTACTATATGAAATACTTTTTGCTGGTTCATATCTTTGAACAGGCCATCCTAGCCCATCAAAAAAGTCTTCTTATCCTTGCCCATATCTATGAAGTTGTTGGCACTCCGGATCAGTTCATTGGAGGTGCTCTTTTCGAAGGCCAATACCTCCACTCTTACCCCGTTCGCCTGTAGATGTTCAACCAGGTGTTTGAAGTCGCCGGTGACCAGACAAACAACGTCCAGTTTATCCGCCATCTTTAAAGCATCTATGGCTATGCCCAGGTCCCAGTCGCCCTTCTTAGCTCCTCCGTAGTACTCCTTCAGGGGCTTTTTCTTGACCTCGTAGCCTATGTCCTCCAAAATCTCGAAGAAGTTCTCTTCGTCCGGAATCTGGGATTCTATGGCGTAGGCTATGGCCCTTATGATCTTCCTGTTCTGGCTGGCCTTCCTCAAAAGCCGTCAAAGTCCAATTTATCGTTGTAAATGTTCTTAGCGGAATAGTACATGTTTTGTACGTCTACGAATATGCCGATGCGTTGGTCCTGGTATATAGACACCATCGTTTTCTTCCTAGTGATTCTTCCTACACAGTCATTTAGACAGGCCTTTTAAAGGTGTCCCTATCTACCGAGACACGGGTAGAGAAGGAAAAAATCAAATACCGCAAAGGGTTTATTATAAAGCCCGAACTAAGGCTGTGACCACAAAGAAGGCTCTTTAGGGATTTTGACGAAGCGGCGTGGTGCTAAAATGAAGGTTCTGCATGTAGATGATAACCCTAAAATATTGGAGGAAACCAAGGAAAAATTGGACAAGCTCATCGATGACCTTGAGATCGATTCATTGTCTGATGTAGAGAAGGCCTTGGAAAATGTCAAGAACAATGGGTACGATGCGATCATATCGGGTTTTAAGATGGAACCCAAAAGCGGAGTCGAATTTCTGCAGGAACTCAGGGGGATGGAACTGGACACTACATTCATAATATTCACAGAAGAGGGAATAGACGAAGATACAAGCAGGATACTGAATTTAGGCGCCAACAGGTACATACCAAAGCTGGATGAGTCAGAGAAATACTACGAAATCCTAGCTGAGGCTCTAAAGCAGGAGACAGAGCGTTCGAAATCAACAGCTATGAAGGAGGGGCAGCGTATACGTTTCAAACAGCTGTTCGAGGAATCACCCAATGCCATCGTTCTTATAGATGAAAACGAACAGATCATCGAGGCAAATCAAGCCTTTGAAGATATGTTCCAGTATGATAAAAAAGAGATCAAAAGAGGATACCTAGATGATCTGATAGTCCCCGACGAGAAGAAGGAAGAGGGCGAGCAACTCACCGAGAGATCGTTCAGGGGTAATACGTTCCGTGTGGAGTCAGTAAGGCAACGTAAAGACGGGTCAAATATAGACGTGTTGATACTGGGCTATCCGATTCAACTCGGCCCAGACCGATCCGGCATCTTTGGCATCTATAGAGATATCACGGAAAGAAAAAAGACTGAAAGACAGTTAAAGGAGAGGGAAGAGAAGATAGAGAATCTGCATGATATCGCGGCTAAATTTCAGACCTGTGAAGAGGAGAAAGAGGTCTACAAGTTGGCGGTTGATGCGGCGGATAGGATCCTCAATTTCAACATCTGTACCATAGACAAGGTCGAGGACGATAAGTTCGTGGTCCAGGCGGCTTCTTCAGAGATACCCAACGGAGACAGGGTAAGAAAGATAGAAGAAGGGGGTGTGGACACAAAGACGTACCGTCAAGGGAGATCGTTCCTGATCGAGAACGCGGCTGAAAATGAACAAGCAAGGCCGATATCGGATGAATACCGCGGCGCCTTGAGTGTTCCGGTCGGGGATTACGGGGTATTCCAGGCCATCTCTCATGACAGAGGGTACTTCGACGAGGAAGACCTCAAATTGGCGGAACTCCTGATATCCCATGTCGTGGAAGCAATAGAGAGGATCAGACATGAGAAAAAGGTTGAAAGCAGAAAGGAGAAGATAGAGAAACTCCACGGCATAGCGGCGAAGTTACAGACGTGTAAATCAGAGGACGAGATATTCAAGGTAGCGGTCGATGCCGCCGAAGGTATTCTAGAATTGAAGGCGTGCAGTATAGACATAGTCGAAGACGATTGGGTAAGACCCAAGGCGGTTTCATCCCAATTAGATGTTGAAAGGATATCCGTTGAAAACAGATTAGAAGAATCAGGCATAGCTGGTAAGACCTATAAACAGAACGAATCTTTCCTTATTCAAGATGCCTATTCAGAAGGGGACGCGGAGCCTGTATCTACGGATGTAAGAGCCGCCATAAGCGTACCTATAGAGGATATAGGGGTATTCCAGGCCATTTCGGATAAGCCAAATTATTTCGACGAAGAGGATTTGAACCTGGCGGAGTTATTGGTCCTCAATGTTGAGGAAGCCGTGGACAGGGTGAGGTTCGAGAAGAAACTGGAGAAGAGAAAGAACAAGATCGAGCAGTTGCATGAAACGGCCAACAGGTTACAGAACGCCAGTTCAAAAGAAGATGTATACGACATAGGGATAGAGGCGGCAAATAATATCCTGGATTTCTATGTCTGCACCTTCTCGTTGAGAGAGTGTGATAATTTGGTGGTCAAGGCTACCACCGACAAAGGGCTTCCAATAGGAACCCACCTCCCTCTAGGGGAAGGTATCTATACCAAGACCTTGGAGAACAACGAATCCTATCTAGTTACGGATATAGATAAAGAGAAAAACTCTCAACCCACGAGTGTGGAATATAAATCTGCCCTGAGCGTGCCTTTGGATGAGCTGGGCGTTTTCCAAGCTATTTCGGACAAACCGGCCTACTTCGATGAGGAGGACCTCAACCTTGCAGAGCTCTTGATTTCTCATGTGGTCGGCTCTCTTCAGCGTATAGAGTACGAGAAGGAGTTGAGAGAGAGTGAAGAGAGGTACCGGGCTATATTCGAGAATACAGGGACTGGTATGGTCATCATAGACGATGACTGGACAATCTCACTGGCCAACAGAAGAGCCAACAGATTGGTTGACTATTTCGAGAGCAGTATAGAAGGTAAGCCCATGGATAAATTCATCGTGAAGGAGGATCAAGAAAGGGCAAAGAAGTACCATAAACTTCGTAGAAAGGACCCTGACGCTGCTCCCAACGAATACGATCTCCAGATCAGAACCAAGCAGGGCGATATAAAGCATATATTCGTCACTGCAAACCTCATACCAGGTACTTCCAAAACAGTGGCATCTCTGATGGATATAACGGACCAAAAGATAGCCGAAAAGAAGATGAACTGGTACAGAACTATGATAACTAGAGATCTGAAAGAGAAAGTGGAAAGGTTGGATAGCTATCTAGAAGTTCTGCGGGAATCAGATCTGTCATCTCAGCAGGAGGAGTATATAGACAAGATAGCAGAGGTCTTGGAGGAAAAGGAGCAGATGATAAAAGAGGCAAAACAGAACGATAAGAAAAAAATCTGAGATATGAGAGATTTCCAGCGAAAAGCTTTTTTATAAGTTAGGTTTCATCTGTGGATATCATAAAGTCATCAAGCATAAAGCGGGGATGGCCCAGATTGGTTACGGCGATGGACTGCTAATCCATTGGTGCCTCGCACCGCGGGGGTTCAAATCCCCCTCCCCGCGTCTCTTTTTAATGAATCCGAACCCTTGGGTTCACGAGTTAAATTCTTCTGAATTTAACGAGCGTTTAGAATATGAGTGTAGCGATTATTCTGAACTGAATCCCCCCCCCGCGTCTCTTTTTATTTTCGGCCTTATCCTTTCCTGAAACTGATTATATTCGTCAACTTTCTTCTCTTGTATAGGGAAGGGCTGAACAGTACAACGGCGGTAAATATCTCCAGTCTGCCTATCCACATGAGCAGAGCCAACACGAGCCGTCCATACAATGGTACTGTTCTAA
>CAYMXS010000029.1:0-19887 GCA_964394465.1 uncultured Thermoplasmata archaeon
ATTCACTCCGTTCATATTCTAACAGCTCGTTAAATTCCTTCGAATTTAACTCGTGAACCCAGGTTATAAAATATTAAAAAGTAGAGTGCGGGTACCGGGATTTGAACCCAGGTTATAGCCTTGGCAAGGCTAGGTGATACCAAACTACACTACACCCGCAAGAGTGAGTTGTACGAGCTCTGAGGGTGTCAGGAATTTTATTCCGATACACACCCGCAGTGTGAACCATTTATCCTATTCAGCACAGGGTAGAAAAACAGATTTTATTAATAAAGATTTTGGCCGTTCCCTGTTTCGAGAAAAGTTACATTAAGGATCATCAGTATAATGCGGCGATGAGATTGGTCGATGGGATCGTATCTAGATCTAAATCACTTTCCTCTTCGGACGAGAAACGGGCCGGTCGGATAGCCATACCGATCGCTATAGTAGCTGTTTCCTTCGCGGCCATATTCATCCGTTTATCCAACTCACATCCTATCGCCGTGGCCTTTTACAGGATGCTCTTCTCTACGCTTTTACTCCTGCCTTTCGTTCCCTCACATTGGGAAAAGTTGAAAGAGCTGGATAGGAAACAGTGGCTGCTTCTGGTGTCCACTGGGTTCCTCTTAGCGTTACATTTCTCGGCCTGGATCTCATCTTTGAGCTATACCAGCGTGGCTTCTTCAGTTGTACTGGTCACGGCCCATCCTTTAGTCGTAGCGTGGATATCGGGCTGGTACCTTGGCGAGAAGATAGGCAAAAAGGCCTACCTCGGTATATTCATCGCTCTAGGTGGGGTCGTCCTGATGACCTTTTCAGACTACCGGATAAGTGGGGAGGCACTCTTCGGAGATATACTGGCCATAATCGGCATGCTGGCCGTGGCGGGATACTTGATAAGGGGTAGAGAGATGAGGAAGGAACTTTCTCTCGTGACTTATACATTCACGGTCTATCTTTTCAGTACGCTCTTCTTAGGTCTGATTTCTCTATTTTTTCGGGTTTCCTTTCGATTCTACGCGCCTAGAGAATATCTTCTGTTCTTCGCTCTCGCTTTAGTCCCGACCATATTTGGACACACGTTGTACAACTGGTCTTTAAAATACGTAAAAGCGAGTCTGGTCTCGGTGAGCCTCCTTGGAGAGCCCATCATATCTTCTGTACTGGCTTTCTTTATACTGGCCGAAACGCCGCCCGTTCTCACTATTATCGGTGGGGGTATCACTCTGTTTGGAATATATCTCTGTGAACGGTTCCATTAAAATGAGTGCTGGGTCACCAAGGTTGGCGCTCAGCACGCCGATAAGTGAGTCCCGACTCGGGCTCGACCCCGCTACCCATCGAGCATCGGGAGTCCATGTATCGGCTGCTCCCTTCCGGGCCTGGCCTGATTAACATGGCTAAAACATGGCGACCAACCCTCCGGTTGATCCACCATGTACCTCCGATCCCGAAGGACGAGGTCTCATCGTCCGAGTCCGGCTTATCGGCGGGCTGATTACGCCGTCCCTGGCGGTCATCCCCGCGTATCGACGCTTTCGGTGTATAAGGGCACGCCGAACGCCCCGATTAGACCCAGCGTTCATACTAATCAGACGTACTATTTAGTTTTTAAGAAGGCTCAGATGTAAAAGGATAGGCTATGTAGCTCGATCTCCACTGTATTCATTACTTCCTGGCTTCTACATAGTTGTTGCCTTTAGAGTGGTATGCTTCTATAACTTCTAGGCCGCTCTTCTCTACATCTCTCTTTAACTCCTCTAGGGTATAAAGATGATAGAATCTATCTATCACCTCTCCGTCTTCACGGTGCCAGGGAACTATCAGGTCTTTTTGTTCATCTGGAATATCCCAACGGTCCTGCTCTCTAGCCCACCCCGATATGATCGTCTTACCACCATTTTTCAAGGCTCTTTTTACCTCTTCTAGGCTCTCTACTCTCTTTTCTTTCAGGTGGTGTATGGTAGCGATATAGAGGATATTGTCGAAGGTCTCTGCCGCAAAAGGTAACTCCTTGACATTTCCACGCACCAGTTCTACACTTTCGTCTATGTTTTCTTTAGCGATCTTCAACAATTCAAGGGAGGCATCCATCCCCACCATCTCATGGCCGTTTTCTAAGCCTGCCTTTACGTGCCTGCCGTTTCCGCAGCCTAGGTCCAAAGTCTTGCCACTGGTTCTATCTAGAAAATTTACTACATCCTTCCAAGGATGCTTACGGGTCTTATCGAAATGTTCAGCGATCGAATCGAAGGTGTTGGACGCCCTCTTTACGTCTCTCATATCACCTGAGAAGATGACATAACTTTTATATCCTCCGGGTTTTTTCCTCCGGAGGATGAGTATTTTAACAACAGGGCTTGTCGTTCTAATCTGTTCGATTTTGGCCGTCCTGACTTATTGGAAGGGCCTTTTGAACATGGGCGGAGCCCTTACGGCCTTCGTTGTCGGTCTCATCATAGGTATCGAAGGCGGTCTTATCTGGATATTTTTACTCCTGATATTTCTCCTCAGTGCCTTTCTCGCTACGAAGTATAAATTCACGTACAAGGTAGAACTCGGGGCACAGCAGGGGAAAAGGGGTGAAAGGGGCGCGATAAACGTTCTTGCCAACGGCATAGTACCAGTAGCCATCTCATTGCTGCCGAGGTTGAGTTCATCTGTGTTCACTCCCGAGATAACCAGAGCCCTTTTCGTCGGTGCCGTTGCCGCCGCCGCCTCTGACACTCTGGCCTCGGAGATGGGCCTGTTATCGAAAAAGACCTATCTGATAACGGACCTTAAACCGGTAAAGCCGGGGACCAACGGAGGCGTTTCCCTATATGGTGAACTCTGGTCCTTTATAGGTTCTGGATACACTTTTCTGGTATCATATATCATCTTTTGGCTCTTCGATCATGATCCATTTACTGTTCAGATGGCCCTTTTGGGCACTTTGATAGGGTTCATGAGCTGTCAGATAGACAGCGTCCTGGGGGCTACTCTGGAAAGGAAAGGCGTAATAGGAAAATCGAGCGTAAATCTTCTCTCGATCTCGATATCTGTAACTATATTCTGGGTGATATCATGGCTTCTAAAATTCTGATGGTAATATTCGATGGGATCGGCGATAGACCGGTGAGTGAACTGAACGATAGGACTCCCCTGGAGGTAGCAGATATTCCCGCTTTGGACTCACTTGCGGCGGAAGGTGTTAACGGCATTATGGATACCATATCTCCAGGTATACGACCCGGGAGCGATACCGGACATCTGGCTCTCTTGGGATATGATCCACACGAGACCTATACCGGTAGGGGTCCCTTTGAAGCCGCCGGTATAGACATAGAACTGGAGCCGGGTGATGTGGCCTTCAGATGTAATTTTTCTACCATCCAGGACGGAAAGATCGTGGACAGAAGGGCGGGTCGTATAAAGGAAGGGACGAAAGAGCTGGCCGAATCGATAAACGGGATGGATATGGACATCGATTTCTACTTCAAGGAAGCTGTAGAACACAGGGGAGTCCTCGTCTTCAGGGAGAGAGACCTGGGTTCTGAGGTCACCGATATAGATCCTCACGCTTGTAACGTCCCACCGCACCGTTCGGAGGCACTGACCGATACGGAGGAAGATAAAAGGACGGCGGAACTGTTGAACGAGTTCACAGAGAAAACACAGGAGATATTAAAAGATCATCCAGTCAATGAAGAAAGGAAAAAGCAAGGTAAACCGCTGGCAAATATAATACTCAGCAGGGGGGCCGGGGTGGCACCAGACATAAAGCCTTTGAAGGATAGAACAGGCCTTGATGGGGCAGTTATAGCCGGCATACCGCTGGTCGAAGGTGTCTGTAAACTCGCAGGCCTGGACGGCGTCGATGTCGAGGGAGCAACCGGGGGTATGGACGCCGATATCGGGTCTATATTTGAGGGGGTCAAGGAAGCCTTGAAAGACCATGACTTCGTCATCGTGAATATAAAGGGCTGCGACCTTTCTGGCCATGACGGGAAGCCACGGCAAAAAAAGGAGTTCATAGAGAAGATAAATGAAGGCCTTGAAGAAAATATGGATAAGATAAAGGAGGAACTGGACTCCGATATCGTCTGCTGCTACACCGGGGATCATTCCACCCCCGTCGAAGTCATGGGGCACAGCGGCGATCCTCTCCCCATAACCATCTGTGGTAAAGGTGTACGGACTGACGATGTAGAGCATTACGACGAGAGGAGCTGTTCTAAAGGGGGCCTCAATAGGATAAAAGGAGCAGATGTCTTGGACATACTGCTGGACCTGGCCGACAGAGCCGAGAAGTTCGGCGCCTAGTTCATCTTTTATAGCCTATCTCTTATAGCCTATATCTCTCAGGAGATCCTTCCTCCATTCTTTACCCTCATCACCCTCTACGCCTTCTGTAGGACTGCCGTCGATGACGCCTATTATACCTCTCCCCTTCTCGCTCTCAGCGACCAATACATCCAAGGGGTTTGCGGTTGCACAATATATCCTGCAGACCTCCTCCACGTTCTTTATATCGTTCAGAACGTTGATGGGATAACTATCCTCTAGAACGATGATGAATGAATGACCGGCATTTATCTTCTCAGCATTCTCTACGGCTAGATCGGTCAGGTCTTCATCGGTCCCGTCGTATCTTATAAGCTTGTCACCGGATGCTTCGCAGAAGGCCAGACCAAACTTTATTCCAGGTACTGAAGTCACCAAGGCCTCATAGATGTCCTCGACGGTCTTGATGAAATGACTCTGACCCAGGATGACGTTCATACCTTCCTCCTTCTCAACTTCGACGCTCTCTATATCTATACCCATGTTATCATCCATCTTTGGTAAAAGAGAGGATATTATTAGATTTAACGCTGACCCGTTCTTAAGAATTTTAGGTCTAGAATGTATATCAAGAGAAGCATCAGCAGGGCTCCGAGGAAATCAAAGAATAGGTCGAACAGGCTGAACGTTCTTCCCGGCACGAAGTATTGGTGTACCTCGTCGGTTAAACCATAAAGGGTCACGAGTGATAGACTGAGCGTATAGGGATGGGTCTTCGAGCTGTCTATACTATTGACTAGAGTACCGAAAACGAAGAATGTGAAACCGCCGTACAGGACCAGATGAGCTATGTAATCCAGGTGTGGTATAGTCGGGGTCCCTTCTCCCGTGCCCGGTGGCTGAGAACTTGAAGAGAGCCAGAATATGATGAATGCGTAAAGAACGGTGATAGAAAGAAAAACGAAGAATGCTTTTTTGGAGTTCGATCCCTCAGAGTTTTCCGCCATCGTTGACCACTCTATGGATATTTACTCGTTATCCTGTTCATCTTCCTCTTCGATGTTGTCCTCATCTACCTCTTCTGTTGTTTCTTCCCCATCCTCATCGACTTCTTCTATCTCTTCACCACATCGAGGACAGACTTTTTTACCCTCCAAAAGGGCACCGCACTTTTGACAATAGTCCTCCAGTTTTTCCTCCTTGTCTTCTAGACCTTCCGTGCTGACCTCCTTGCTCCTGTCCATCTTTCTCTTCCACCAGAGTAATGCACCAACTATACCGTATATGAATAAGGAGGAAAGGCTCTGCTGACCCATTATGTAGCCGAAGGCCGCTCTCTTCTCTATCGTTACTGGACCGTAAGCGGCTTCCGTTTCTCTCCAGTTCACTTCGTTGTCTGAAACGTTCTCTTTGAGAGCAAAATTGTGGTAATATATCCTCTCGCTGACGTTTTCAACGGCGTAATAGACAGATGCATCTTCCGTTGATCGTTCCATCTTTACGGATTTAGCGATGTTTCTGGTTGGGGTGGTGGGGTCAGAATACGTTATGTTGACGAAGATCGTGTGGTTGGCCGAGTTCATGATCTCCTCAGAAGCTTTCACTGTAAAATTGAACCTAGTCTGTGGATTACCATAGAGGGGGTTAACGGTCCCTTCACTCAATGATCCATCATCCAGAGATAGATCCGAGGAGGGCTGGTTATATAGCAGGTTCAGACGATAGGCCGAGGCGGTCACGTTGAAGATGAGTATAGCTATAACGCCGGCGATGAGGACCTTTTTTAGGCTTTCTTCCTTGTAGAATTTATAAGGGACCAGCAGGGCGAAAACCGGCAAAAGGAGGTTCATGAAACAGGGACTCACGAACAGAAGCCAGATCGAGACAAGAAAGATCGTCCCGACATAGATCAAGATGGAATACCGTAGCTCTTTGACGCCTTCGACCTTGGCTCTGAGATGGTTTAATATCTCCTTCAATTTGTTCATGCGATCGATCTCCTCAATTTCAGTTTATCATCTTACCTTTCTGCCGCTCTTGTAGACCTTTTCGACCATGTTGACGCCGAAATGATACGGCAGGTGCATTATGTTTGGCATATCTAGGATCAGAAAATCCGCCTTATTTCCCTTCTTTAAAACCCCTACATCGTTTCTGTCCATTGCGTAAGCCGCGTTGATCGTTGAAGCGGTCAATGCCTCTGAGGCCTTCAACTTCATCTGTGTACATGCTAGAGTGATCACCATCTGCATGGATTCCGTCCAGCAGTTGGGATTCAGGTCCGTGGCTAATGCGATGGGCATATCCTTCTTGATCATCTCTCTAGCCGGCGAGTATTCATCCTCCATCAGCATGAACGGAGTGCCCGGTAGAAGGATACCTATCGTGTTGCTCTCAGCCATCTTTTCGATATCCTCTGAATCCGTCTTCACCAGATGTTCAGCTGATATAGAATCTAATTCGGCGGCCATGCTGCTGCACCCTATGTTCTCGATCTCGTCCGCATGCACTCTAAGCTTCAGACCTAACTCGGCGGCCTTCTCCAATAGGACACGGCTCTCCGTGGTGTCGAAGACTCCCTTCTCACAGAAAACGTCGCAGTAGTCCGCCAGTTCTCTTTCAGCCACTTCAGGAAGTACCTTGGACGTGCAGTATTCTATGTATTCCATCGACTCATCAAATTCGGGAGGAAGGGAGTGTGCTCCGAGATAGGTCGAAACCAGGTCTACGGGATGTTCCTTATCCAGTTCTTGGATCGCTTCCAGAGATTTGACCTCGCTTTCCAGGTCCAGACCGTAACCGCTCTTGGCCTCGGCGGAAGTGGTTCCATGAGCCAGCATCCTGTTCAGCCGTTTTTTGGACTCCTTCTTGAGTTCTTCCTTAGAAGTCTCACGGGTCGCGTTAACTGTCCTCATTATCCCACCGCCTTCCTCGAGTATCTCCATGTATGTTTTACCTTCTATCTTCATCTCCAGTTCGTCTTCTCTTGAACCGGCATAAACTAAGTGGGTGTGAGGGTCTATAAAACCGGGTATCACGGTCTTACCTTCGGCATCTATCACCTTTTCAGGGGTGTACTTTTCCTCTATGTCTGGAGTGCTGCCCGCCTCCATTATCTCTTCTCCATCGACGGCCAGGGCCCCGTTCTCTATCAGACCCGTAAACTTCATCTCCTCTCCACTTCTTGGTCTCTCGGGGCCCTTCATCGTATGTAGTTGAGAGCAATTCTTTATAACTATATCGACCTTTTCTCTGGACACGATATCACCTTTATTCTTTACAGAGACTTGTTCTCATAATCTCCCTTTCATATTTCATTCTATCCCTCAGTTTGATTTACAAGGACTAAACTTTAATATCATTAAATCATATTAAATAGATAGACGAGGGAAATATGGCATCTGATCCAAAGGAAGAGGAACCCAAAGCATGCTCGAACTGTGGAGCCGAATACCCGAGAGGGGCAGAAAAATGTCCCAGGTGCGGCGCTCCACTGGGTCTGGAACAACCAGACTCCGATCAGGATGAAGACGAGCTCAACAAGATGTTCGATCAATCTGAAGATACTGAAGAAGAGGTTGAAGATGATGCGGCTACAGACAGGATAAATGAGTTCGCCAAGGAGATGAAGCTGGAGGATGGACTCCCGGAAGGCGAGACTCTGGAGGACGTTTCCGAGGAACAAAAAGTGAGTAAAGAAAAGAAAAAGAAGGAAGGAAAAAGAAGGGTCAAGGAGATGAAGGGCACCTTCAGAAAGAAAAAATTATACTTCTGTCCGGTCTGCGGTACCCAGGTGACTGAAGAGAGTGAGGTATGCCCAAACTGTGGTGTGAACCTAGAGTAGGACGAGGAGACCTAGGTCCTTTATCAAGAAGTAAACGAAAACTATGATGCCTATGACGAAGGCAATTATGGCCCATATCTGAGCCAGAGTGAATAGAAGATAAAGTTTCGCTCTCTTCTCCGGTGTATCGAAGTATTTCTTTATCAGCTTCTTCAAGGTATCACCCTTCGATCATGCGGCCGCTTTTATCACTTTAGAAGGTCGGTTAAAATCTATATGGAACTCACTGAAGTCAGTAAGAGAGTCATTCCTCCTCTTCCATCATGGATTTTATCTTCTTCCTGCGTACGAAATCCTCTCTCTCCCTTTCTTCTAACTGTCTTTCTATGTAAGTGATGGTGGCCTCCAACTTCGGTATGTAATTGTACTCCAGGGAGTTGACTCTTCTCTTCGCCTTCTCTATCTCGTCGGCCAGTCTGTCCAGTTTCCCTTCGACTTCGGCCAACTGGAGCGATAGGTCCAAGGCTTCTCTGAACTTGTCGACCGCTTCGTCCAATTTCACCGATGTCTCGGCATAACCGTAGAATCTCTTTTTAGGGACCTCCGTTTCTAATTCTGGTACGTTGACGCCCATGATATTTGAAGAACTGATGGGTATGCCCTCCATGGGTTCGGCCCCGTCGGCGATAGATTCGACCTCGTTCTTGCCCATCACCATCTGGGCCTCTATCAGAGCGGTGTAGCTCTCCTCGAGAAGCTCCTCCAATTCTTCCTTTATGTCCTTCCTATCGTCCACGACGTTAAAGAACTCGTTGATCAACGCATCTTTCTTCTCGCTCAGGAGGTCATGGCCGTTTTCCGCGAGCACCTTCTTCTTCCTCATCTCGTGGAGGGCCATCCTGGTAGGTTTGACGTCCTCGAGTCTATCTGCCATCGTTGGAGGATTAGAAACCAGTGTTATATATTTTCTTCCCGTTCCGTACTCTTTGTAGGTGGGTTTACACTTCTCTGTATTCCCTCAGCAGGTTCAGAGCGTCTTCCGTTTCCGGTAGAAAATCTCTATCATCGAGTTCATCCATTATCTTGTCTAGACCCCAGAATTCACCCTTCTTCAATTCCTTCTGTAGAAGGTCTATCTCGTCCTTGCTGACCGTTATCTTGTATATCCTGACATGTTCCGTTTCTTCCGGTATGTCTTTTATGAACGAACCGATCTTTTCATACGGTCCGAAGGTACCTATCTCCTCTTCAGCCTCCCTTCTCAAGGATTCCTCGTAGGAATCGCCGGCGCTTACGTGACCACCAAGAACGACGCTCCAATACTCCGGAAAGAATTTTTTGCCCTTACTCCTCTGGGTTACAAGGATCTCATCGTCTTCAGAGAAGACGAAGAACATGACGCTCCTATGAGGCAGGCCCTTTTCATGCACCTCTTTCCTGCTCTTTCTTTCGATGACATCATTATCATCATCTACGACGTCCAATTCTTCCATATTTTCACCGTTCATATCGAGAAGGCTTGCATACATATACAAATGTTTAAGTAAAACCTTCCATCGTGGTTCTACAATGCGACGAGGCGATAAAGAACCTTTCGGTGTACGGAGCATCTTCAACGACCTGAAAATAGTCCTCCAGTATAGACAGCTTTTGGTTCTCTCTTTCGCTATTTTCGTCAGCATGATCGGTTTTGGCCTGATCATGCCCTTCCTGCCGGTTTATGCCGAGAACTACGGCGCTACCGACACCCAGATAGGCATAATGATGGGCATCTTTGCTCTAGTACGTCTCGTCTTTTCACCCGTAGGAGGATGGATGGCCGATAGGGTAGGCAGGAAGCCGTTGATGGTCTTCGGCATGTTCACCTACACTGTTGTCATGTTCCTCTTCGGGACAGCTCAAAGCCTACCTGAGTTATTCCTATACAGGGGAGCACAAGGTGCTGCTTCCGGCCTGGTCTGGCCCGTAGCGATGGCCTACATCGGCGATATAGTCAAGGAAGAAGATAGAGGTAAAGCGATGGGTCTCTATTCTCTAACGTTCGCTTCAGGTATGGCCGTTGGCCCCGTCATGGGAGGCTTTATCGCCGCGAGGTTTGGACTTTCCATGCCCTTCTATGTTACATCCATACTAGCTTTTGCAAGCGGTATACTCATCTTCTTCGGACTGAAGGAGTCCTTTGAAGAGGCTGGAAAGGTAAGCGCCAAGACGAAGTACGCGAAGAAACTCCTCTCTAGACCTAAAGAGTACCTCCAAAACATAACGCCGGATCCTAGAACCTTCCTCGGGATATGTATCGGATCTTTCACTGTGTTCTTCGGTCTAGCCATACTGTTCCCGATGCTGCCCATCTACGGCAAGAACGTTCTTGGTCTGACGATGGAACAGATAGGCATACTTTTCACCGTTATAGGGGTAGTCCAGGTCATCTTCATGTTCCCTGCGGGCAGCCTCTCCGATAGAGTGGGCAAGAAGAAGATGATAGTCATCGGCTCCATAATAGCTTCAGTTTTCATAGGAGCCATCGTATTGGCTTTTGGTTTCTACTCCCTGCTTTTGATAATAGCTTTCTACACCGTGGGCCGTTCTATAGTCAGGCCTTCTATACCCGCTCTGGTGACGTCGCTCACCCCCAAACACAACAGGGGCAAGGGCATGGGGATATACACGTTCTTCCAGAACATGGCATGGGCCGGAGGTTCTTTCGCCAGTGGTATGATATCTGACACATTTGGAAGAAGATTCCCCTTCATCTCGGCCTTCTTCATCGGGCTTCTAGGAGCCCTCATAATAATGTTGACGGTCAAGGAACCGGAGAGATCCTATTGAACGAAGATCAGACCCTATCGCTCTCTCTTTTCGAGTAGTACTTGATGTCTGAGCTGTCGAAGCCTACCTTTTCGAAGAATTCCATAGCTCTTGGATTGTCCGGCTCTATGAGTGCGGCCCATATCTTGAATCCCTTCTCTTCGAAGACGTTCTCCAGTTTTTTTACAAGTTTTTTCCCAGTGCCTTGTCCTCTATGCTCTTCTCCGACGGCCAACCTGTTTATCCATCCCTTCCTTCCATCGTCTGTACCGACTATGATACCTATAAGATTGTCATCTTCGTAGGCCCCTATCCAGTACTCGGGCTGTTCCTCTAGTTCTCTAGCTATGTTCTTTTTAGTGTCCCTGCCCTCCGGTTTATAAGGAAGACCGGCATCTTTCCAGAGTTCTATAATCTTGTCATACTCCTCTATGGAAGGCGTGTCGAATTCCATGGTCTATAACCTCCCCAATATTTTATATATCCTTTGCAGATACCCCAACGTGGTTCAGATGCCAGCGGGAGAAAAGATTTCTGTAAAGGAGTTTAGAGATTCACTTGAAGATACACTGGAGGGTCACGATGGAGTCAAAGACAATATCGACAGAAGAGAGATGATAGAGGACAGTGTTAAGAATAAAGAAACGTTCATCAGTAAGAACGGCGCCTTGGCTACCTGGACGCCTGTGGAGTCCACGGGAAGGAGTCCCAAGGATACGATGATCGTGAAAAGGCCGGAGAGCGAGGATAAGATAGACTGGGATTCCCCTAACAATATCCCATTGGATCCAGATACGTTCGAGATGGCTCTTTATGACGCTCTAGAGACCATAGAGGAAAAGGAGAAGATGTACATAACCGATAGGGTCATAGGCGCGGACTCGGACTGGGCGCTACCTACTAAGACGATAACCGATTACGCCATGCATGCCCTCTTCACCGACAATATGTTCAGGCCGGTACCCGAGGATATAGACAAAAGCATCTTCGCCGATGATGAATTCATACTGATCGCTTTACCCTATGATAAACTCGACAGGGAGAGATATGAGGGAAGGCTGAGGAAGACAGAGGAAGGCAAGACGTCCAATATGCTGGTGGCCATGGACTTCGATAACAAGATCGGACTTGTATACGGCTCGGCCTACGGCGGTTCTGTAAAGAAGCTCATGTTCACCGTGATGAATTTTCTTCTTCCTGAGAAGGGCATCCTTCCACTGCACTGCTCCGCCAACGAGGGAGAAAGGGGAGATTCGGCACTGCTTTTAGGTCTATCTGGCACTGGAAAAACCACGCTTTCAGCGGACCCTAGCAGGGCTTTATTGGGTGACGATGAACACGGCTGGAGCGATAACGGCATAGCGAACTTCGAGAACGGCTGTTATGCGAAGATGATCGATATAGACAAGGAAAAGGAGCCCGAGATCTACAACGCAGTCATGCACGAGGACGACTGGAAGGAACATGGTTCCATCGTGGAAAATGCAATGATGTATCCAGATGGTACCTTCGATTTCTTCGATGACAGGTTGACGAAGAACTCAAGGGCCTCTTATCCCTTAGAGTACCTCTCAAATATAAAAGAAGAATCCAAGTCAGGACATCCTGAAACCATACTGTTCCTCACGGCGGACGCCAATGGGGTCATACCTCCCGTTGCGAAGCTGACCCAGAAACAGGCCATGGTCTGGTTCCTCATGGGTTATACGAGCAAGCTGGCCGGTACCGAGACGGGCATAACGGAACCGGAGTCCGTTTTCTCACGCTTCTTCGGCGAGCCGTTCATGCCGCAGAATCCAGACGTCTATGCAGAGATGCTAGGTGAGAAGATGGAGGAGCACGGCACCAACGTGTATCTCATCAATACTGGGTGGACGGGCGGTCCATACGGAGAAGGCCACAGGATAGATATCGATTATACTAGAGCTATGGTCGATGCCGCCCTTGAAGGGAAACTTGAAGATGTGGAATTCAAGAAACATCCTCATTTCAAGGTGATGGTACCCGAGGAATGTCCCGGCGCCCCGGACGATGTTCTCTGGCCTAAGAACACCTGGGACGACAAGGAGGCCTACGACGAGAGGGCTGAAAAGGTCGCCAGTGACTTCAAGGAGCACTTCGAGAAGGCCTATGGGGATAAGGGCATAGATGAGGAAGTCGCACGAGAATGTCCAGGCATGTAAAAACCATTTTCAACTCCCCCTCTTCTCAATCTTTAAGTAATCCCTCCCGGATTTTGGTCTAGATGCTGAAGGAGTTGTACGATATAATAGGGGATCTGGGTGAGGAACCCGACGAATGGGGTAAGCCCTATTTCAGCCAGGATAGGTACTACAGGCCGGTTCCACTCGAGAAGGATAACGTCCAGGGTTATGATCTGACGGAACCGGAAAGGGTCGTGTGTTCCGTCGACGGGGGGAACAACAAGATCTACGAAAGTCCCAAGGACAGCGTCCACCTTTTAAAGATATATTTCAACCTCTTCAAGGAGGGTGAGAGGATAGAAAATATCGACCCTTTCACTGCTTATCTCGTGGCGGAACTAGATGGTGACCAGATAAACGTGCGTCTGAAGCCACTGAACCATACGATACCAATCGAAAAGAAGATGTACACATTACAAAAAGAAGAAGTGGACGAAGGAAAGCCGACCTCTGCGGGCCACACCATAAGAAAATAC
This sequence comes from uncultured Thermoplasmata archaeon, assembly GCA_964394465.1. Taxonomy (GTDB): domain Archaea; phylum Thermoplasmatota; class Thermoplasmata; order Halarchaeoplasmatales; family Halarchaeoplasmataceae; genus CAYMXS01. The sequence goes on from CAYMXS010000029.1 coordinate 13,521, forward strand.
CTAGAGTGGAAGACCCTGGGTCATGTAGCAAAGGAATACCTTTCGGAAGGAGACATAATCGTGAGGGACGGCGTACTTCAGACGACCGTGGAACAGGAGAGGGGATACGCTGAGAAAGCCTATAAAACGATAGAGGATCAAAACGTTTTCTTGACCGGGATCGCCAAGACCAGTTCTCTTTTGACGACCGAGGGATATCCACTCATAGCTTCGATACAGTCCCTGGCTAGAGCCAGCAACGAGGATCTATGGTACTACCATCCCATAGCCGAGAACGAGCATCCGGATCATAAGGGTGAGATGTACGTCGTGAAGTATCATCCTTCATCCAATTACGCTTTCCGAACGGAGTTTTATCGCGATATGGACGTTCCGGTAGAAGACATATTGGGACATCTGGCCTTTCAGGCACAAGATCCGATATTTTTGGGCTATCCCTACGGACTCGTAGACGCGGACAAGAAGGCTAGGGTCACGGATGAAGAGGTCGAGTACCTGAAGAACATGGGCAGTAACAGGATGAATGAAAACTTTAGAGATAAGATAAACACAACGAATGCGCATGATAGGTTGAGCAATATCTGAAAGAGGTTGTTGAAAACATGACGGTCGGACAGATCATAGGTGGAGAATATGGAGAGCTGCTGATAAGGGAGAAGAGCGACGCCAGTATCGAGATCGGCGACCTCCTTTCCATAGATGACATGATACTACAGGTCTTGGACTTGGAGTACGGTTCACTCTTGGAAAGCGATGACCTAGCCAGGATGAGCGGCATGGAACTCGAAGGGTATGAGGAGACCAGCCTGATGGAGGAGGATATCAGGAACTACAACTATGCCAAGGCCAAACCCCTGGTTCAGATAAGGGACGACGAGCCCAAGATCCCCAAGACCCTGCCCGAATTCTTTGGAAATCTGGACAGGGTAAAAAAGGACGATTTCGAGTTCTTGGAACAGCCGGACAACAGCCTATACCTGGGAAAAGTCAGGAGCGGAAGCCAGACTTTAGATGTTCCCATACATATAGACGGGAAGGGAGCCCTTTCCCATCACATACTGATACCCGCAACGACTGGGAGGGGAAAGAGCAACCTGGTCAAAGTGATGCTCTGGAATCTGATACCGAAGGATTATGCCGGCATCTTGGTAATAGATCCTCATGACGAGTACTACGGGAGGAACGAACTCGGGATAAAGGATCACCCTAAAGCGAACAAAAGAGTGGATTACTACTCTACGAACCCTCCCCCTGGAGGCTACAGATTGAGGTTGAACCTCTCAATTTTAAGGCCGTGGAACCTGCAGGGCATAGTCGATCTATCGGAGGCCCAGAAACAGGCCATGTACGTCTATTACAGCAGGTACGGAAAGGACTGGCTGGAGTCCGTACTGCAGTCCGACGAGGAGGAAGCGAAAAAACATGGTATCCAGGAGACCACTCTGGATGCGTTGAAAAGAAAACTGCGCCTGACCTTCGACCTGAAAACGAAAGACGGAGAGGTCAGACCCACCGGCAATATCTTCGTTTCGGAAGGAAGCGAGAGCCTGGTGAAAGATATAGTGAAAGCCATCGAGAACGGGAAGAAAGTGATACTGGATACCAGTTCCATGCCGGAAGATAAAGAGCTGCTGATAGCCGGCATAATCACGAACAAGATATTCAACAGGTACAAGGATTATAAAGAAAAAGGTGAACTGGAGGACAAGCCCACCGTCAGTGTAGTGATAGAAGAGGCACCTAGAGTTCTAGGTGATAGAGCCGGCAGGAACGTCTTCCACACAATCGCCAGGGAGGGAAGAAAGTTCCGCGTAGGCCTGATAGCCATAACTCAATTATGCAGCATGATACCCAGGGAGATACTGGCCAATCTCAACACCAAGATCATACTTGGTAATGAGATGAAGAGCGAGAGGGACGCCATAATCGGCAGTGCGGCCCAAGACCTAACGAAGGATAGCAAGAACATAGCCAGCTTGGATAAGGGCGAAGCGATAGTCAGCAGCATATTTACCAAGTTCGCCGTGCCCATAAAGATAGACCTCTTCGAGGATATCGTAGAGGATGAAGACGAGCAGAATCAAACACTGGAGTTCTTTGGATGAGCTATATATACCGATCAAAGAGTGATGGAGATAGATAGAGGATGACCAAGTTCGCGCACATCGCCGATTGTCATCTTGGCGCCTTCGGCCGGAACCCAAAACTTCGGGAATACAACCTCCAGGCCTTCGAGAAGGCCATAGAGATCAGCATGGAGAGAGGAGTGGACTTCATAATAATAGCCGGCGACCTCTTTCACAATCCTCACCCCGATATGGACATAGTCAACAGAGCCGTTCAAGCTTTGATGAAGGCCAGGAAGAAGGGCATTAGGATATATTCCGTTTATGGCTCACATGATTTCAACATATCTAATGCGTCTTTGATCGACGTTTTGGAGAGCGCCGACGTTTTCAAGAAAGTGGTCAACTATCTTGAAGGCGAGGGAAAACTGGCCGTTCAGGAAGATCCCTCCGGAATATCCATAGCCGGTCTGAGTGGAAGGAAGAACAGGGCTGACGTGAGCTATTACGAGGAGTTGGACTTCAGCGAGCCTGAAGGCGAGAGCATCTTCGTTTTCCACACCTCTATAGCGGAGTTGAAACCGGCGGATATTCATGAAGAAAGGAGCCTGCCCATATCCTCACTTCCGGAAGGGTACGATTACTACGCGGGGGGTCATATCCATCGACACATCGTTCATGATAAAGAGAAGACGATCATCTATCCGGGCACTACATTCGGATCCTCGTATATCGACCTGAAGACCGACGAGAGAGGGTTCTATATCGTTGAAGACTGGGAGCCTGAATATATACCTCTAGAAGATATAGCGATAGAAAGAAGGGAGATAGACGCAGAAGGTATGAAGGCTCAGGAATTGGAAGACAAACTTTTGGAACTGAGTGATAAGGAGGTGGAGGCCGAGGTCTATCTCTTGAAGGTGAGTGGAACCTTGGTCGAAGGAGTACCCGAAGATATCGATTTCACCACTATCAGGAGCAATATCGAGAGGAGCGGAGCTGAAACCGTCTATCTCAACAGGAGAGGCCTGGAAGGAAAAAGAACAGAAAATATAAGGATAAAGGAAGAGAGGGAAGAAGAACTGGAGGAAGAACTGTTGAAGGAGTTCGGGACCTATGAAGACCTCTCTATACAGTTCGAAGAGGACCTACTTGGTGTACTCAAAATGGAGCAGAAGGAAGGGGAGACGAACACCGACTATGAGAGCAGGATATGGGAGAACGCCTGGGAACTCATAAAGCAGCGTGATGAGTACGAGGCGGAGGAAGAGAAGAAGGAAAAAGCCGAAGACCAGAAAAAAGAAAAGAGTGAACAAAAAGAGAAAGAAATAGTAGATGAACGCGAGACGAAGAAAAAAGAAAGCGAACGTTCAGAGAACAAGAGCCAGATATCTCTGACGGATTTCAGCTAGGAGGAGAAACATGAAACTGGAAAGGATGGAGATAGAGAACATAAGGAGCTATAAGAAAGAAAAGATCGATTTCGAAGAAGGGGTCCTGCTCTTCCAGGGAGACATAGGGTCCGGAAAATCCTCTCTTCTTTATGCGCTCGAATTCGTCCTTTTTGGTGCAACTCAAAGAGATTTTTATGACAAGATACTCAGGCACGGGGCTAAGAAGGCTAGCGTCCAACTCGAGTTTCAGGTAAACGGCGAGAGATGGAAAGCTTTCAGGAGCATCAAGAAGAGGACCAGCGACTGGGCCCAGGAATCCTACATGGAGCACGACGGGAAAAGGATAGAACTCTCGTGGACGGAGATGAGAGAGCAGATAATAGAACTTCTAGGTCTTAGAGAATCTTCTAGAGGGAGCGCCCCGACGTTCCACATGAGTATATACACGCCCCAGGAAAGGATGAAAGAGATACTCTCCATGAACGACGAAGACCGTCTAGAGAGCATAAGAAAGGTGTTCAATCTAGAGGATTATAAACGTGCGGCGGAGAACATCAAGATCGTCAGGGACGGCCTCGGGAGTGAGGTCGAAAAGTTGAAGGTGAGAGGGGAAAGACTGGATGAAAAGAAGGATGAAAAGGAGAGAAAGGAGGAAGAGCTAGAGGACAAGAAAGAGAGGTTAAAGGAGACCAAAAAGGAGTTGGAAAAGAAGGAGAAAAGAAAAGAGAAGATACAGGAAAAGAAGAAAGACTTCGAGGAACTAGAAGATAAAAAGCAGGAGTTAGAATCTCAGATGGCCCGTTTGGAGGATAATCTGAAGAATATAAGGGAAAATCTAGAGGATACGAAAGAAGAGTTGGAGAAGATAGAGGAGGGAGAGAAGGAACTCAAGGAGACGAAAGAGAAAAAGGAAGAATACGACGATGTAATAGAAAAGAAAAAGAAGATCCAAGAGATCCTGGATGAAAAGGAGAAAAAGAAGAGAGAAAAAGAACGTTTATCGATGAGATTGGATAATCTTAAAGAAAAATTGGAGGGTAAAAAGGAGGATGAAGAGAGACTGGATGAGGTAGATGAGGAAATACCGGAGCTGGAGGAAAAGATAGAAAAATTGGACGAACTGAAAGAAGAAAAGGAAGATCTCCAGGAGAAGATCAACACGAAGATGGGAAAGATAAAGTCTATGAATGATAAGATCGGGGATATAGAAGAAGAGATCGAAGAGATGGAAAGCTTGGAAGGAGAAGGTGAATGTCCGAAGTGTAAACAGCCCATAACCCAGGAACATATTGATAAGATCACCGACGATCTAAAGGAGGAAAGGGAAGAACTGGAAGAGGATAGAGGATCTATAAAAGAGGAGAAGGAGGAACTTCAAGAGGAATCGAAAGAAGTGAAGGAGCGGATTGAGGAGTTGGAAAAAAATGAAAGACGACTGGAGATAAAGAAAAAAGAACGGAAACGTCTCCAGGAGGAGGTCAAGGATATAGAGGAACTAGAGGATAAGATCGAAGATATCGAGGATTCGACCCAGGGGCTCGAGGAGAAGATAGAGTCTTACGATCATGATGAGTCGGACCTAGAGGAGGTTGAAGAGAAAGAGAGCGAACTGGAGAAGTACAATACAAAGTACATCCAGATAAAAGAAAGGTTGAAGAATAAGGGTGACCTGCTCAGGAAGAAAGAGAAGAAAAAGGAAGAACTTGAGGAAAAGAAGAAGAAAAAAGAAGAGCTTGAGGGATCGCTTGAAGAGGTAAAAAATAAATTCTCTAGAGAAGAGTTCGAGGAGATAAAGGAGGAACACGAGGAACTTCTTAAGAAAGTCACTAGCTTAAAACAGGAGAAGAGGCATCTCACCGATGATATAGAAAGGCTAGAAAAGGAAATCGAAGATATAGAGAAGGAACTCGAAGAGATGAGAGAGAACCTTGAAGAGGCGAGAGAGTTAAAAAAACTGAAGTCCTGGGTAGAGAACGATTTTAAAGCCTCTATAAAGACCATAGAAGAGCATAGGTTGGCTCAGATAAACAGGGACTTCGAGAACTACTTCAAGTCGTGGTTCGATGAGATACTGGACGATGTGGAGATAACCGCAAGGCTGGATGAGAACTTCGCTCCAATCGTTACCGTACAGAATAATGAAACGTCAGTCGATGACCTGAGCGGTGGTGAACGGACTTCTGTTGCCCTGGCTTACCGCCTGGCCTTCAACACGATGATCAAGAAGGAGTTGGGTTTAAGAAGTAATCTTTTGGTATTGGATGAGCCCACTACGGGTTTCAGTAGGGAGCAATTGACCCATCTAAAAGATGTGATGGAGAAGATAGCAGCCGACCAGGTCATCATCGTTTCTCATGAAGATGAGATAGCTAATATCGCAGACGTAGATTACTTAGTGAACAAAAAGGACGGCGTTTCTTCGGTTCAAAGAGTCGGTTAACTCCTAATCATGGGGCACTTGGGCCGAAAAATATTATAAAGACTGTATGGATTCGACCATAAAGGAGATGAAACCGATGGACACAGAGGCTATGGAAGAAAAACTTGAAGAATTCAAAGAAAAGAAGGGTCTGAAGGACGTAGTGGTCTTCGACGGTACAGGCGGTGTAGACCTGACCACTCAGGAAGACGATTTTAAGGTCGAAGAGACCTATTACTTCCTCATATCCGACCTGGTGAATATCATATCAAGGGAACACGAGCAGAACAGTTGGGGCGTCACTATCGAGCTTGAGAATACAGAGTTCTTTCTACACTATACATTGATGGAAGGTCCCATAGAAGAGGACAAGATAATCGGTATAGAATACGAGCCAGAAAGTTTTCGTAGAGAAGAGAGAAAATCGATAATCTTCGATATACAGGACTTACTGCTGCATAGTTAAAGGTTTCAAGAGCGGAAGAAAT
>CAYMXS010000029.1:19987-27725 GCA_964394465.1 uncultured Thermoplasmata archaeon
TTCGATATACAGGACTTACTGCTGCATAGTTAAAGGTTTCAAGAGCGGAAGAAATATTAAAAAGACAAAAGCCACCGGCGGGATTTGAACCCGCGGCCTATGGTTTACGAGACCATCGCTCTACCGCTGAGCTACGGTGGCAGATATACTTTTCATAAGCCGATATGAAGGTCAGTTGGATAAATTATAATAAATTAACGGTTTCCTTGTTTTTATTTGAAAACCATATCATTTCTTGAAACGCTTGAACGACCGTTTGAGGGCCTCGACACCTTCGAGCTCTCTACCAGCTAGGAAGTTTATGCAGGAACCACCACCGGTTGAAACATGGTCTATCTTGTCCTGTAGACCCAGCTCGTCTAAAGCGGCGGTACTTTCTCCTCCACCTATTATGGAGTACGCCTTGGAATTGGCTACTGCTCTGAACAGTTCTGTGGTCCCGATGGAGAATTCTTCGATCTCGAAGGCACCGGCCGGACCGTTCAAGATGACTAGATCCGCTTCATCGATATCTTCTTTGTACTCCATGATCGAGTCCAATCCGATATCGAATATGGGATAATCAGAGGGGAGTTCTTCTAGGGGTATACCGTTCCTTTCTCCATCAACGTTCAGAACTACGTCTATGGGTACCTCTATCCTATCACCCCACTTTTCGAGCATGTCCTTGGCTTCCTTCACTAACTCTTTGTAGTCTGGGAGCTCTTTTTCGAGGAACTCTTCGTTGCCTTTGCCCAGTTCATGGCCTTTTGCCATCAAGAATATATTCGCTACGACGCCGCTAGTCAGAAGTTTATCGAATCCTCCAGAGGTCAGCATCCGTTTAGCCACCTTTATGGAATCGTCAACCTTTATACCTCCTAGGACCGCGACTTTATTCCTGTTCTCATCTGGCCCATCGGTGAAAGCTTTGCTCATGTTCACTATCTCTTTCTCCATGACCTTTCCAGCCATGGATGGAACGACTTCTGAGAAACCGACAAGGGTCGGCTGAGCTCTATGAGCAGCAGCGAAGGCGTCATGAACGTAATAATCTATCAAGGGAGCCAAGTTCCTCACGATATGGGTGTTCTGATGCTTGTTCATATCCTTATCTCCCTTTAGGTATGTTTCCTCGGCATAGAAGCGGGCGTTCTCAAGTATCAGTACCTCCCCACACTCAAGTTCCTTGATCTTCTCCCTTACATGGCTCTCAAACAGCCCATCCTTGTAGTAAACATTTCTACCCAAGAGTTGAGAAATCCTCCTGGCGTGGTGTTCCAACGTTGTATAATCGTTCTTCCCCGGTCGGCTCTGGTGTGATACTATGATCAACTTTGAATCTTTCAATTCGTTTATGGTATTGAGGTGGTTTCGGATGCGGTAATCATCCAATATTTTCCCTGAGCGGGGATCTAAAGGTGAGTTTATGTCCACTCTAAGGAGGACCGTTTCATCTTTAAGGTCAAAATCATCTAGAGTGAAGATATCGTCGAAATCGGAGGCTGAACCATAGTTATAGCCCATCTTATCATGCAGGGATTAAGCAATGTTGATATAAATCTTACTTCTCTTTCTATCCGTTTTAAAGAAACGAGAGATCAATCGAGCGGTCTCTTTATCTCCTCTTCTCTTATGTACTCGACGATCCTATCGACACATATATTCTTGAAGCGTTCAAGATCGCCCACTCCAGATAACACTCCAGCTCCTGCATGCCCTCCTCCTTCTATATCGTTGAAATCCTCGGTTATCTGAAAGAGTATATCGCCTATATTCAGGCCTTCTTCCACGATACTCTCTCTTGCCCTAGCGCTCAAAAGAAATCTCTCTTTTCGATTTGAACCGGTCAGCCCCACGTCCGCACCAAGACCTAGAAGAGAACCAGCTACGGAACTCTCGAAGGCACCTATGTTGGTGGAGGCGATTATCATCCCATTCACCTCACGATGGGACAATCTTTTCGCTCCCTTTATCCTGGCAATCTTCTCGGAATAGGAGTAATCGTCATACAGGATGTCCTTCACGGACTGTAATGAAACTCTGCTCCTCTCGAGTATCTCAGAAAGGTTTCTAAATGTATGATGATCACCTCGTTTCAGTGAGGACGTGTCGGCTAGGATGCCCGAGATCAGAGCTGTACCCTCTTCTCTCGTCAGAGTTTCCGGCTGTACGAGTTCAAAGACCACTTCAGCACATGATGTCCTGTCTTCAAAAACGATGTCCTCGGACCACTGATCAGATTGGTGATGATCTATTATAACGGTATTTTCAGAAGACCCGTCTATCTTTATGGGTTCCAGCTGAGCCGGGGAAGGTGTATCGACAACGACTATCTGCTCATACTTTGAAATATCGGGAGAGCTCTTCAGGTCTATATCCAGATGATCTATAAGCTTTTTAGCTCCGCCGTCGGCTGAGTTCGGAGACCCGATATCTCCGCCGTAGCGCTGCTGAAGAAAATAAGAACTGCCCACTGCATCTAGGTCCGCCTGTTTATGGACCAGGAAAAGAGTCCGAGTTTCTCCTTTGATATCCATCAGGTAAATAAGAAGGAAGGGTTTTATAATATATTTTATGCTCCACCCATGGGTCCTCCGCCTTGCTGGAGACCGCCGAGCTGGGAGCTCAATTTTTGCTGTAGGTCTTGGAACTGATCCCTCAGTTTCTCTTCTTTGTTCTCCAAAGAGTCTAAACGGACATCAGTGGTCTCTTTATCCTCTTTGAGTTCGTCTATCATCTCTTCGTTGTCCTCGACCTTTACCAGGATCTCACCTACTTCCTGATAGATGGTAGCCTCTTCATCCAATCTCTCCAACTCGTCCAGGGCTTTCTCAAGGTCTTTCGATTTGACCTGAAGCTGTTGTTTCTGATTCATAACAGCCTGTAACTGCTGTTCAAGCTGTTGAGCCTTCGCTATTTCATCCTGTATTTCTTCCTGTGATATTCCCATATTATACTATCCTCCATTGAGTCTTATCCTTTATGTTTACGTCTAATATCTTTTCAAATTTAATGGTTCCCCTTACCATTCCTCTGCTTTCTCGACTATCTCCGTAGATATATCGATCCAGCGGAGATACGAGTTAAGGGCAGCTCTAAGAGCAGAGGTATCTTCAGCCTTTATCTCGATTTGAGGGGGATGTAATGAGATATCGATTTCAACTCTGTTCATCCCTTCTTCGGCTTCGGGGATCAAAGGCCGCAGTGATTCTCCCTTTTCTGGGAGATATTCAGGCCTGATTACTGCCTTCTTCATCACTCTTACCGAGCTTTGAGCTTCTTTCTGACGTTGGGTCTTTCTTTATAGAACACTCGTCCACCACAATTTTTACACTGAAGCCCAACGCTGTCTTCCAATCCACTCTTGATCCTTTCGTTGCAGATGGCACATCTGAACATCTATTCTTCCTCCTCGGTTATCCTGTGAGCTCTTTTACCAAGCTGAGGTGTATAAGCGCCGCCTGCAAAGGTCAGTCCACACTTCTTGCACTCCCAGATCCCTGTACTCTCTCTTTCAACTCTTTCATGGTTACATCTGGGGCACTCGTACTCTTCCTTCATCCTCTTTTCGAGTTCTTTAACGTTATCTCTGACTTTAACACCGTACCTGGGACCGAAACGTCCACTGCTGCCTACTTTTTTCTTCTTGGCCATTGTTCTACGCCCCTTTTCTATACTGAAAGGTTATGAAGGGTTTATTTAAAGGTTTTCCCTGTCGAACATGTCGACCAACCGCTCGCTTATCTCTTTGCCCTTTTCCTTTGACCACTTTATACACTGTTTCGTCGATTCGTAGTCGAAGACTCCTCTGAGTCCCTTCTGCATGGCTACTATATTGCCGTCCTTGTTCGTGGTAACTGTGAGTCTAGAATCCGCCACTTTTTCCTCTTCCAGTCTAGAGTCCAACAGTATCTCGTCGTTGATCTTCGTGAAGGTCGTCGGAACGACCACGTCCTCGATCGGAAGCGGGTAATCCTCATCTTCGTCTATCTCGTCGAAGTCGCTGGCGGGTATCGTAGCATCCAAAAGAGCGGCCATGGCACCTATACCGGCCGCATCGAACAAATTACCGTCGAAGTCCAGTACGTGGATATCTATGAATATTATCCATACCTTCTCTCCTTCCTCGATACAGAGTGCTTCGGTATCGACCACGCCGGCCTCACGTATACCTCTGTCCACGACTCTAGCCAGTTCCGTTGCGTCTTCTCCTGGTGGACCGGATTCATATTCCGGTGAAGCCATGGGTATCAATTCGACGGATGTCGTCAGCACACCCTGGTCAGGAGTATCTGAGAAGGGTTCACCCACGTCCATGGATATCCCAACGACTGCATCCGTATCGCCGAGCTGGACTCTAGCGGACCCAGCGGAGGGCCCTATCCAATCCGGTTGGATGTTCAAATCTCTGAACTCTATCATGTCTCTGCCGTCTATACGTCTGTGCTCTTTTATCAAGCGAGAATGATAGTTTTTGGTTATCTTAGAAACGATCTCTTTCATATCAATCACTCCTCTTTTTCAGCAAATTCATCAAACTCTTCTTTATCCATCTTGGTGGAGTAAGCTTCTTTGAGCGCATCTCTCTGCTTTTCATATATCTCTTCACATGCCCCTATGGATAGGTCCATGGCCTCTTCGTATTCTTCCTCGGTCAGGTCTCCGTCCATCTGAAGAAGACATATCTCGTCGGACTTCGGTATATAGCCTATCGGTACGTCCGCCTGGCCGAAGTTGTCTTCGTTCTTGCCCAGGTCTAGAACCACTTGTCCGTTTATCTTTCCAGAAGCACAGGACGCCACCAAATCACTCATGGGTATCCCTGCATCGGCCAGAGCAACGGACGCTACGGTCAAACCGCCGCATCTAGTCCCGGCGCTGGCCTGCAGTACCTCTATGAAGACGTCTATAACGGAGCGTGGATAGTTTTCCGTGAAGACCACCTTCTCCAGGGCCTCGGAGACCAGCTTACTGATCTCCACAGAACGCCTGTCAGGGCCTGGACTCTTTCGATCTGGAACCGAGAACGCGGCCATATTATACCTCGCTCTCACCACCGCCTTCGTGGGTTCCTGCGCATGTCTTGGATGCATCTCTCGAGGACCGTAAACAGCGGCCATTATCTTGTTCTTGCCCCATTCGATGTAAGCAGAACCGTCGGCCCTCTTCAGAACTCCAGCTTCTATACTGATGTCTCTCAACTCATCAAATTCTCTACCGTCTAATCTTTTTCCATCTTCATCAATCAAATCCATATCTTTACTTCCCATAATAATTCACCTTCTCTGTAAATCTATACTTTATTCCATCTCCAAATCCTTACCGGTCTCTTCTTTAAGGAACTCTTGAACCGCTTCCGTCAAACCGACAACTTGAGCGTTCTCTTCTATCATATTTATAGCTTTCACAGCTAGATACTGTCCCTCAAGTTCACCATCGATCCATATCCTGCCGTTCTGCCCGACGAATATCTGACACTCAGTGTAACGCTTCAGCATCGAGATCATAGAGCCCTTTCTACCTATAACTCTGGGCACCTGTGAAGGGGGAATCTCGATTATCTGGCCCTCATTCAACTTCCTCAGGCCTTCCTCGTCCATCGTTATCTGCATCTTGTTCAATTCATCCACGTTGGTTATCCTGACGAGGACCGCTTCTCCTATGTCGATATAGCTCGATGTGTCGCCGTAATCGACTCTCCACGGAACGTCGTTCACGTGTAACACAGCTAGGTTAGGTGCATTGACATCGACCATCCAGAAGGAAGAATTTAAGTCCGTAATGGTACCTATAACCTTGTCTCCTTCGTTGGGATCGTACCTTCCACTCTGGGCCGCAACGTTAACATAACCTGACCTGACGTTCTTGATCCCCAACTTCGCTGCATGAATCTTACCATCTCTCTTGAACGTTCCTCTACCCGCCTTGAGGCCTTCGCCTTCAATCGGGTCACCAGGTAGAAGTAATTCTCTTTCAGTTTTCTCTTCATTTTCACTCATTATCTCACCTTATCTAATCTCAATTTAAACATATTTCATAAGAAACTACAATCAAACTTAATCTTCTATCAACTCTATCTCAGCATCTCCTTTGGTCATGTCGTTTATCTTTTCGTAGAATTCGTCCTGCACACCAGCCGGTATCTTGATGATGCCCTGCCATCTGCCGTCGTCGAGCCATTCTTCGTCCTCTACTCTCCCCATGTCCTTCAAAGCTCCGTATATCTTGCCGTAAAGGTCTCCTCTCACTGTGACTGCGAACCTCATCTTCTTGAAGCTGAGCGGTATGAGACCTTTGATCTCGTCAACCACTTCGTCCACCTGTTTACTCACGGGCTTGAAGGGATCTATATGGAGGTTAGCTTCCTTCATGGCGTTCTCTATCCTCTGTGGCGGATGAGGCGTTTCTGTCTGTGGATTGTATGAATTCCTGGCTATCCGATGTATGATTTCGCTCTTCTTCTGTTCCTGCCTTTTCTTTCTCTGTTCCGTTGTTATCTGAACTTCACCTTGGTTCAGCATGTGTTCTGCTATCTCTTCTATATCCGTTGTCTCGAAGACCCTTTCGATCATATGGGTTGGGGCCTCTTTTCCCTTTAGGGCGTCGGTGAAAACCTTCTCTGCCGGCATGCTTTCAACGAGTTCAATATCCTTGCCGCTCCTGTGTTTCTCTACCGCGTCCGGTTCTATCATTATCTCGAAGGTCTCTCCGTGAGACTTCACCCTGGCTATGACGTAATCGTCCAACAGGGTGCTGGTGTGTTCTTTCTGGTAATCCTTCTTTCCCAAATGCTCTGCCTCCTTATTCTTCAAAGTCGACGTATTCGTCTATCTCGTCCTGCTTGAGCTTTCTGAAGTCCTCATCGCCTTCTATGACGGCTATCTCCAGAGAACGGCGGTTCAGACCGTCTTCACTGGCTCTCCTCAGGCCTTTCAATGCCAGTTCAATCCCTTCGTCCAGATCCATGTCTTCTGAGTAATCCTGATCGAATACTTCCTGTACGGCCTCTCTGTCCATACCTATGCTAACGGCTTTCAATGCCTGGAAGGCCCCGCTCGGGTCCGTTTCGTATAGATGAGAGCCCTCTTCGTCCATTCCAGCAACAAGAAGAGCTGTTCCGAAGGGTCTCACTCCTCCATACTGCGTGTAGGTCTGTTTATAGTCGCAAATCTTCTTGACAAGGGTCTCCAAACTGATCCTCTCGTTGTAAGAAACACGATTTATCTGAGCGGAAACACGAGCATAATCTACTAGGACCCTTGCATCGGCCACTAGACCTGAAGTAGCTAAACCTACCCTTTTATCGATCTGGAAAACCTTCTCGACTGAACTCGGTTCGACCAACTCGCTTGAAATCCTCTTATCTACTACTAAAGCAACTCCGTCTTTTACCTTGATACCAACAGTAGTGGTCCCCCTTCTCACCGCTTCCCGGGCATATTCAACCTGGAAGAGGCGACCATCGGGCGAAAAGACGGTAATACCTCGGTCATAACCCATCTGTCCTGGTTTCATTTTCTCTTTCACCGAAAGGCACAATAAATAATGTGGTTATAAACCTTACCCTACCCTTTGTAATTATCTTGGTAGAAATATTTAACAGAGGTTCAAATCAACGGGAAATGTATGAAAAATAGGTGGGGAGAGGGGAGGGGTGGGAGGTTATCGTGATATATGATCTCTCAATGTGTACTTGTGCAAAAGGACATATAGGTATATATATTTTATGGTCATGGGTGGATTTATCTCATGGATG
>CAYMXS010000030.1:0-3459 GCA_964394465.1 uncultured Thermoplasmata archaeon
CCCTAAGAGAATACCCCTCTTTTCTTCTTATCACTAGAAAATTCGATAGTACCAGAAAAACACAGCTTAAAAAATTTATACATTCCCGGGTTTCAGCAGTTGCAGTTTCCTTCCAAGTAGTCTACAGCCTTATCTATACAGGCCCTGAATTCCTCACTGTCATCGGCTATCTCTCTAGCACGGGTCAAGCATCGATGGAAATTCTCCTTGTCCTCCTCATACCGCGCCTTCTGTTTTGAGATCGTGTCTTTATCCAGCAAACCACATCCCCCCCGCTTTACATATGCCTGACTCCAAAAGACGAATGCCCCTGCCCGGGGAACGGAGTCCAAATGATACAACTCTATTGACCATCTCTAAACACCTTTGGTCTGGACTAGGATTCTTACCTGCTCAATATATTATATCGATATGATTAGTTATATTAGTTCTCTTTATATCGTTTTACATTTCGAAGGTCGATATATAATGGATTTTGATCTTATATAGAAAGACATGTTTTGAGCCTCATTAACTCTCTGGCATCCTACCACATTGAAAGGAAAAACTTATTACTCCAGACCTGTATATTACTCTCGTTTTAATATGGATTCCGGGACCCGATTACCGTCGAAGGTAGACGAGGAAGGCCAGGGCTGGCTGATGGTGGGGTTGAAAGAGGCATCGAACAGGTTAGAGACATATCTGTCTAAGAACAAGGTTAAACATCCTGATGACGCTCAGGTAGAAGACATACCCGATGATGAAGATGAAGAGGTAAGGAGGATAGACAAACAGGCCCTAGAAGACGATTATCTCAGCGGAAGATGGATCACTTACTTAAGATCTGAAAGAGTTGATGGTGTCTGGAAGGAGCTTAATCGCCTTATAGAAAAGGATCTTGTTTGGGGTGCTAAGGTGACCACCGATTGGCTCAGAGACCAGAGAGACGCCGAGGAATTCACCTTGATGGTATACACACCTAATTATTTGGATAAAGGGGATGTTTTCAGGGTGAGAGACCTTCTCAAAAATGAATGCGAAGTCGATGACGATCTGGTGTACAAGCCCGATATCTATGGGGTCCTTCAGATCTACACCGAAGACGACGGAAACTTTAAGCTCCCCAAAGAGGAACGGTACAGGGGATAAGACCTGTTTTTTAGTGCCTCCACTCAGGGATTGTTTCTGAGTGAGAGATTGATGGCCTGACAGTCCTCGCAGTAGGCCAGTATCAACTTTTCGTAGCCCAATGGATCATCCAACATCTCATCCTCTTCCAGTATCGTATTGAGGATGGTGATCAACCCCTCGTGTGTCTCTGAATCGCCCCATTTGAAGTGTAACAGTTTCATAGGCTCTCCACAATCTTTGCATTCCTTCCCTATCTCCGTATTTTCAAGATAATCATCTATCGTTTTCTCCGCCATATTTGTAATATAGTTTTTCTTCTATTTTTACTTTTTCAAGTATTGAGCTTGATATGGATTTCTCTGATTTTGAAGCACAAGACAATGCTGGACATCCTAGCACCTGCTGATGATCTTGTTTTGTGATATCTCGTTATAGCATTGAGTATAGTCTTCAAATACATTTGAAAAGCAAATCGGTCAAAGAAAAAAGATAATAAGAAAAGATTGAGGATGGTTTTAGTTTCTTAGCCCTTTATCTCTAAACATCAGCATTCACAGCTATGTCATCCACGTACCAGCCCTGATAGTCATTGGACTGCCCATCAACGGAGTCAAAGACGAACTCGATATCTACCGTTTCACCCGTATAGCTGGATATATCTATCTTTTCTTCGGCGAAGTTATCTTCGGAGCCAACATTGGGATCCGAGGTATCTTTGTAGTAAACCTGTTCTCCGTTCACTAGGACCTTTACCTGGTCGTACTCACCGTCGTAGCTTTCCGTTTCAAACCAATGGTTGAACACGAGCTCCGCCTGTGAAGCACCAGTTAGATCCACGGAAGTGCTCAGGGAGCCAGTTGTCTGTGAACCTGTATCGTAATCACCAGTTGAATCCTGACCGTACCACATGGAATGTGAACCGCTGTTCGCATCTCCATACTGGTCAGCATCATCCACAAGGTGCCATAGACCGCTAGCAGACCAGGCATCAGCACTGTTTTCAAAGTCATCTTCGAACACGGTAGAGACTCCATCTCCACCGCCCCCGCCGTCATCACTGTCTGTACCTATCGATACCGTGTAATCTTCCGTCTCACCGTAATCTTGGTTCGAGGTCGGGTCTGTATGATAACTCTCGTAGTTCTGCATGACCCTCATCCTTGTCTGGCCTTCAGAAGCATCGCTTGGGACCGTTATGTCCGTGCTAAGGGTCAAGGGATCACTGTCACCATTACCGACCTGTATGACTTCATCATCACTCAGGTCATAATTCTGATTCCAATCTATGGCAACGGTAACGTACTCTGGGTAACCACCGGTGCTCAGAGTGACGGACAACTCGTAGGCCTGACCTGGAGTCACGTCGTTTGAAACACTTCCTGTGTGATCTTCGTATCCTCCATCGTTTCCAGAATCTTTGTTTATGCCGTTGAACTGAACGTTGGTGATGAACTCATCGTAACTTGTATCTCCACCGGAGACTGTACTGTATTCATCTCCACCGCCGTCGTCATCGTATTCCACCGTTATGCTCTGAGTCTTGCTGTCCGTTGCACCGTCGTCATCCGTGACGGTCAACTCGACGGTGTAAGTGCCGGACGAGGAATAACTATGGCTTGGCTCAGCCTCCGATGAAGTTGTCCCGTCCCCAAGGTCCCAGGAGTAAGAAGCTATGCTTCCATCGCTGTCCGAGGAAGCGTCGGTGAACTGTACGGTCTCATCTACTTTTGGAGCGGTTGGACTATAACTGAAGTCAGCCGTCGGTGCTTCGTTACCGCCCCCGCCGTCATCACTGTCTGTACCTATGGATACCGTGTAATCCTCTGTTTCACCATAGTCCTGGTTCGAGGTCGGGTCTGTATGATAACTCTCGAAATTCTGCATCACTCTCATCCTCGTTTGACCTTCCGCTACATCGCTCGGGACCGTTATATCCTTGGTAACCGTTAACGGGTCACTCTCTCCGTTTCCAACCTGTATTACTTCATCGTCACTTAAGTCATAATTCTGATTCCAGTCTATGGCAACTGTCACGTATTCTGAATAACCACCTGTGTTGAGTGTAACGGATAACTCGTATGATTGGCCAGGGACAACATCATCCGAAACACTGCCTGTATGATCGGCGTATCCACCGTCATCGCCTGAATCCTTGTTTATACCGTTGAACTGAACATTGGTCATGTACTCATCGTAACTCGTGTCTCCGCCTTCGACGGAACTGTATTCATCGCTACCGTCTCCGTCGTCGGATTCGACCGTTATAGATTGTGTGGTTGTATCAGTTGCACCTTCATCATCCTCTACCGTAAGTTCAACAGTGTACGTTCCTGAAGAGGAATAACT
>CAYMXS010000030.1:3559-27314 GCA_964394465.1 uncultured Thermoplasmata archaeon
CACCCCAGTCGATATCCCAGTTCCTGTTGAGGTCCACGCCGTCCGTATTTTCATCGAACTGGCCGTTTTCGTTGTTATCTCGTGCGTTCTTTCTCCAGCCTCCCCAACTGGGCGCTTCCGACAGGTCTCCGTTTCCGTCGTGGTAGTAGCCGTCCGGGTTCAGCATCGGTACGAAGAACAGTTCTCTGTTGTTGACCAGCCAGTGTATCGTTTCGTTCGTCTCGTAATCGTTCACTGATCTCCAGAGAACGTAGGAAGCGACCTGATGTGCCGACCATTCTCTGGCATGAATATTCCCGTCTATCAGAACGTCCGGTTCGTCCTCGTCCGTGTTCACGTTTTCAGAGACCTTTATCGCGTATATATCCCTGCCTTCCCAGGTCGTGCCTATATCGATCTTCTTACACAGGTCTGGGTTCTCATCTTCCAGGTCATCGTACCAGCTGTACAACTGTTCTATACTGGGGTACTGATCTGAGAAAGGATAGTTTTCCCCGGAAGTAGATCCTCCAAGAGAATAGCTGTTCGTATAACCTGCATCCGCAAAGAAAGCCAAAGAAAAACTTGAGATCACTAAAAGGAGCCCGATGCCAACGGCGTAGACGCGTTTATCATACATGTTGAGTCCTCTTGCATTTGATCCACGCGGACCAGAAATTCATAGATACATCTCAAAAAGATCACTATCGAGGACCTTGGGATTGAAAAAGTAGACTGGTGAACGTTCTTTTGATAGGCAGTGACTTAGGCATATTATAAGCCCGCGTTTGTGTCTACATACAATCATTCTTAACTAAAAAAGATTATCGAAAATATTTTTATATTGGTACTTAGACTTGTGGTTCTTTTAAGGATATGAAATCATCTATCGCTGCTCAGTTTCCTTTATCTTGGAGACGATATCGTCAAAGCTCTTTCTCAGTTCTTCGTCTCTATCCTGTTCCATCAGGAACATCAAGATCTCTAAACGTAGTAGGAGTGGAAAACTTATCTCGCCTATCTCCTCTTCGGCATCCTCGATGGGCTCTATGGTCCTGTTCTTCAACTCTATGAAGAGGTCCGTGAGTTTTTTTTCAACCAGTTCTGGCTCATCGACTTGGTACCCCATGACGTCCAAGATGTCTATTATGTTCTCGGTCTGTTTCTTCTCCCACTGCAACATCAGTTCGGAGGGAGTTCCTCTCTCGGAGCCACTTGGGAGCAGTAGAAAAACGTTGGCCGTTCTGCCGTACACCTTCTTGGGCATGTGGCTCTCGCCCTCTTCACCCACCTCTTCTATGTAACCGGCCTTCTCCAGTTTCTTCACGTGCCTGTATATGGTGGAGTGGTCCTTCTCCAGGTTATCGGCTATCTGTGAGATCGTCATGTTGTTTATCTTCAGTAAGGAGAGGATCTTGCCTCTGGTGTCTTCGGTTGCAACTTTGATATCGTCTATGTCCCTTACTACCTCAACGTCTTTTTTCATCCTATCGACCATTTAAGTTCTGTTCTTTAAATATTTTCATCATGACCGAGCGGCGCTAGCCCGAGTCGGTTTTTCGTCTATCACTTTCTCTTTCCACCAACCCATCTTGTATACGATCAGAGCCACACCACAGGCTATCACGTTACTCAGGGCCATGCCAAGCCAGACGCCGTTGGCATGCAGGCTTAAGTATATTCCAAATAGGAAAACTAAGGGCAGTCTGAGTCCCCATAACCTGCTGAGACTCAAGGCCATCTGTTGCATAGTATGACCTGAACCACCAAGGATAGAGGTAACTCCTCTAAAGACTCCAAAGAAAGGCATCGCTAAAGCGAAGATCATCAAAAAGTCCGCTCCGGCATCGATGACCTCCTCGTTTCCCGGCATGAAAAACCCTATGACGAAATTCCGTAATGCAAAGATCGCCAAAGCGAATATCACCATCAGTAGAACGATCGCCCACATACCTTTTTTTGTGACTTCTTCCGCTCTTTCTTCGTCGTCGGCACCTAGGCTCTGGCCGACCATGGTACTCATCGCCATAGCTAGACCACCCATGACCAAAAATGTGATGTTCAAGATCCTGTTCCCGACTCCATAGGCGGCACCGGCGACTTCAGGATTCGGCAGCCTATAGATGACCGCCCAGAGGATGACAAACCCTATCGAACTACCAAATCTACCTGCAGAGGCCGGTAGACCTATCTTCAGGAACTTTTTGATCTTTGAAAGATCGGGTTTCAGATAGGACAAATCCAGTTTGAGACCCAAGTTTCCATTGAAAAGTAGATACATACCGAGTATTGTTCCGATACCTCTAGTCGAGACAGTTGCTATCGCGGCCCCCCTGATCCCCAGCATGGGTATAGGACCGACACCAAAAATGAGGAGGGGATCGACTATCATATTCAAACCTACTGAGACCGCGGTTATCTTCATGGGAGTTATGGTGTCGCCCCACCCTCTTAAAACGAAGGTGAATGCGAAGAATAAAAACATGAACGGCAGACCTAAAAATATGATCTGGAGGTACATCGTTCCGTAATGTGCTAACGCTGCACCAGATTCACCGCTCCCTGTTAAAAGGTCCAACATCATCGGCGTGGCAAAGTATCCTATGATACCGACGCCGATTGAAAAAACGATAGCTATGAAATACAATTGACCAGCATCCCTTTCAGCCTCTTCAAAGTCTTTAGAGCCGGTGTGCTGAGAAACTAGAGCTAGAGCCGCAACCCCGAAACCTATGCCTATGGACATCATCATGAAGACGAATGTCCATGCCTGACCAACAGCTGTTACAGATAAACGTGCGACTTCTTTATCTGGTATATGACCCAGCCAAAAGGTATCCACTAGGTTGTACAGAGTCCTCAAAAACGTAGCGATCATCATCGGCCAACCGAGTTTGAACATGACCGAGATGACGCTGCCCTCCAGCATCTCGTCCTTACCGGGACGCCCCATCTTCTGTTTGAGAGTCGTATAAACACCTTCGAACGGCTCTAACAGGTCTCGCATCATACAATCTAAAAAGGATAGGATATCCTATTTAAAGATTTGCACAAACATGCAAACAATTCGAAGGTATTTTAACGTATCGGAATTATTATAAAATTCAGCTCTCCTCGAAGTATTCCGCCACCTCTTCCAAAAGATCCATTATGGGCAGGTTTTGAGGACAAGCCTCTTCACACTGGCCGCACCTCACGCATGCACTGGCCCTCTTCTCCTCGTCCAGTCTTTCCATGTATTTTTCCCTATTCTCCTCGTACTCGTCGTATATCTCGGCCTGGTTGTAGAGTTTGAAGTTGTGAGTTATAGAAACACCGTTCGGGCAGGGCATGCAGTAGTTGCAGCCGGTGCATTCAACCGGTGATATCTCCCGATACTTTTTAGCAACTTCATCGACGATCTCAAGCTCTTCATCCGAAATAGTATCGATACCCGAATCAGAGGCGATCTCGACGTTCTCTTTTACCTGTTCCATGGTGCTCATGCCGCTCAGAACGAGAGAGACTTCGGGCTGGTTCCACAGCCACCGCAAGGCCCACTCGACGGGGGACCAGTCCCTATCCGAACGGTCCCATATCTCTTTGATGGACTCGGGGGGTTCTTTCGCCAGTTTTCCTCCCCTCAAGGGTTCCATTATTATCACCCCTAGACCCTGGGAAGCCGCGTACTTCAGACCTTCACGACCGGCCTGAAATTCTTGATCCAGATAGTTGTACTGTATCTGGCAGAAGTCCCAGTCGTAGGAATCCACTATCTCCTTGAACATGTCCAGGTCGTCATGAAAAGAAAAGCCGATATGGCCAATCTTCCCCTCTTCTTTCTTCTCCTCCAGCCATTCGAAGATGTCCATGTCCAGGTCTAGATAGTTGTCCCAGTGTTTTCTGCTGAGGGCGTGAAGCAGATAAAAATCGATGCAGTCAACACCCAGTTTATCCAACTGCTCGTTAAGGAATTTATCTGGATCGTCTTCATCCTCTATATCCCAGGACGGCAGTTTAGTTGCAACTTTTACCTTCTCTCTATAGCCGTCCTTTAGAGCTTTACCGACCAGTCTTTCACTCTCTTCGCCGTGGTAGGGCCACGCTGTATCGACATAATTCACTCCATTGTCTATGGCGTACCTTATCATCTCGATGGCTTCTTCCTCTTTTATATTACTCCTGTCATCGTCTTCTGTAGGTAACCTCATGGCGCCGAAGCCCAGAGCCGAGGGCTCGAAATCCATCTCCCCGAACTTTCTATACTTCATATTTTCACCTTGAATACGTTCAACAAGTAGAAGGATACCAGGGGTTATTTAAGAGTGAGGGGCAGATTTCAAAATTAAAGATCATATCTTCAGGTCCTTCCAGATGTCAGCAAAGCCGTCCAGTACCTCGTGAGGCTTATACTTGACCAGTAATTGGACTATTTCTTTTCTGTCCTTGACCGCATAGCCCTTCTCCTTGCCGTAACTTTTAGACTCCAGGATATCCTCTTCGGTCAGGTTCTTGAGGTGATAGGACAGGGTCGAGGGAGCCAGGTCCAACTCTTCCGCTATCTCCTTATGTGTAGCTCTTTCATTTTCCAGTAGAAAAAGGACGATCCTGAGCGGTATCTCCTTCCTCAACTCGATGAGTTTTTCTTTATCTTTCACCCTCTCCTTCTCGGGAAAATACCTCTTGTAGCCTCCCTTCTTTACCGTTCTTATAAGGTCGTGCTTCACCATGAACCTCAGGTGATATTCGGCCAGCGAAACGTTCATCTCCAACCGGTCGGCGATCTTACTCAGATGAATCCCGGGTTGATCATTCACCAGATCGTATATCTTCCGCCGGGTCTCCAACTCCAAGGGGTCTTCGTTGCTCATATTACTAACTCTTTAGAGTGGCCAGGTAGAGGAGTATCAGTATACCTAGGTCTATAAGTCCAGAGTAGAACACGATGGGTGATTGAGGCAGTTGATCAAGGAAGATGGAGAGTAAAGATATGCCTCCCTTGGCCAAAAGTAAGATAAATACGATGCTGACGAACAGCAGTTTCTTGTTCCTGTACTCTCTGTAGGATAGAAGCGATATGATGGTCAGACCCAGGGCGAAAACGATCATGCAGCCGCTGATTATCAGGATAGGTATGGTCATCTTTATCACCTTGTTATAAAAAAGAAGGATTTAGGTGTTTAGGTCATTTCTTCTTCATGTATATGCCGCTCGCGAAGACGACGCTGGCTACCGACACGGTCACCAGAAGAACGGTCAATAGGTAAGTGAATGATTCGCCCTTTTCCTCTACCACAGGTTCAGTTATCGAGGAAATACCCACAACGCCTATCTTCGGGTCGTGCTCTATCTCGCCCCGGGGATATGAGAGATATACTAGACTGGTGGAAGGAGTCCCCTTATCTTCTGAAGGCGAGATATTGCTCTTTGAGAGCACGGTGGCGTTTACAGTCTCTTTATTCCCATCAACGGAGCAGAAATCAGACCAACTGAAGTAACCTGAGTAATTATCCTTCTGCATCCAGGACCAGCTCTCGCTCCGGGAGTAGTTATTTCTCTCATCGAATGTCGATCGACCCGAGGACCATCCTTTCTTTGCCTTCAACTCCAACTCGAGTGCCAGTCTAGAACTGTTAGAAACGTATCCATGATCTATCTGGATATCCACTTTGGCCTGTGTAGGTGTGATCATCTCACTTCCGTTTTCAAGGAAACTATCTCCACCTTTAACGACCAGTTTGAATCGACCTGCCTCCGTTTCCGATGAGAACCTGTAGTTTTCATCTCCTTCGTATCTTATGTTCTTGAATCCCTCTTTTTGGAGATCGGATGTCCTTACCACTTGGTCGTTTTCATCGAAACGGCCGTTACCGCTATTTTCCTCGTACTCTATCACCTTTTTGAATATCACCTGAAATGATAGAGAAACGCCGTCATCGACCTGGTAATCTACATCGAATCTGGGATAGTTGGTACAGGAATACTGCATCATGAGCTGGTCTTTCATACCCTTGTTTTTCCAGTTAGACTCTATGACCGCCCTTTTGGGTCTTCTGTCGACGCTCAGTTCCCTTTCCTCGTAGTTCCTCCGTTTATCGTTGACTCCCTTTTCGGGACCTTTTCCTTGTCCCCCGTCCTGGTCACCGTTCTCTCCTGAGTTACCCTGGCCTGCCCCATAGCCTTGGTATGTCTCTAACTCAGATCCAGAGGTCAGATTGATCAAAGGTAAAGTAAATAAGGTGGCTATGACCGTTATAGCTAGGACCTTACTCAGCATCTTCATCTCGATCCACCTACTCTGATATATATGATCATAAAGGGTAATGAAGGGGTTTTATTTTCTCTTTTTGACGGCATAGATACCTACGGCTATCGCCGAGGTTGTCAGCAGAACTGGAGTTATGAATCCAGGTGTTTCCTTCTCTGCCTTCTGGATGGTTATCTCGTGCTCGGAGAAAGACGGGACGTTCATACAGACTTCTACGATGCCGTTCTCCCCTTCCTGTACGGAGTACTTGGCCTTCTCGCCGCCTTCCATCACCTTTTCGAAGGTGGCCTTCTCCATCTTTTCACCGTCTAATTTCACCTGTACTTTGTTCTGTTCGAGGTTCAACGCCTCTTTTTCGAATCTTACCATCATGCGTGTACCGTTGTGCTCCTGGCTTTCGACTCTCAGTCTCATCCTGTTCTTCTCCATGGACTTCACTTGCATGTTCAAGTTCTGCCTGTAAGCGACCTTGTGAGACACCGCATTCTCTCCGCTTCCGACGATTTCCATCTCGCCGCCGATCTTTCCGTTCATAGCGCCATCAGCAACTTTTCTCTGATGTTCCTTACTCTGGTTGCCGTATCCGGGTATGGTCATGAAGAGTGAATGCCCGGTCCCGTTGCTGTGTACTTTTATCTCATCGTCTATCATGCTGGAGTCGTTCGGCGTGTTGATGTAGACCTCGAAATCGTTCATGGTCAGGGTGTACCTTCTTGCATTGCTCTCCTGATCTTCGGTTATCTCTATGCTGTCAGCCACGTCGTATATAACCGTGAAGGGTTCATCGCCGTAGGGATTGACCACCTGCATGACAGCAGTTGGATTGTTATGCAGTATGATCTTAGCGTTGGACCCGTTCAACCAGAAGACCGCTCCCGATAGATGTGTTTCGATGTTCGAGAGGTTCTCCACCTGTATCATATCGAATATCTTCAGATAGGAAGAACCGGAATATATTTTGTAGTCCGTTATAACACCGGTCGTCTCGTTGTAATCAAACTGGACGAATCTTCCGTCTATGGTACCGTTGTCCTCGGTGAACTGTCCGAAACAGTTCTTTTCCGCTGCTCTTCTCATGTTCTGAGCCCTTTCCTGGCCGTCTTTTCCGTCTTTGTTACCCTGGCCCTGCTTCACGTCCTCGGCGTTTCCCGCCATGGCTCCAGCTATGGGAGTCAATATGAGCAGGAACATCACAGCGATGGCCGCATACGTCAATAATCTTTTCATATTCATTCTTACACCTCCTTGTGCAACCCTACAATGATCCGATAGTATATTAATAGCTTATTTGAAACGTTTCGAACTTTTGAAAGATTTTCGAATAGAAAGAGGCATCGAACAGATTAAAATAGCATGAACTTCTGCAGAGACAGAGAGTAAGATGAACGACAAAAATGTACTGGAGATACACGCCGACGGAGCTAGTCGAGGACAGGGCAAGGATAGAGTCGCATCCTTCGGCTTCGTTGTAGAGTCCAACGGTGAAACCCTGGAAGAAAAATATTCTATACTGGACGAAGGAGAAGACGCCACGAACAACTACGCGGAGTACAAGGCGGTCATATTGGCGCTCCAGTGGGTCAAGGAGTCTGATATAAAGCCGGATAAGATAGATGTCAAGTCTGACTCTCAGCTCATAATCAGGCAGATAAACGGGGAATGGAGCGTGAAATCGGGCAATCTTCGAGAGTTGTACAAAACGGCTAGAGACCTCGTGGAACACTTCCAGGATATGGATGTGACCATCACGTTAGAACACGTGCCCCGTGAAGAGAACGAGAGGGCCGACGAACTGTCTCAATTGGCTCTTGAAGATCATTTCCTAGCTAGGGAGTTGAAGGACGACGATAAGAAGAGGTGTCCAGAGTGTGGAGAAGACCTTGTTGTTAGGGAGGGAAAGTACGGCAAGTTCTACGGCTGTGAGGGCTACCCAGACTGTGATTACACCGAGGATTATGAAGAAGAACAGTAATAGAAGAATAGTAGATAGACAATGTTTAAAAACTTCCGACGCATATATAAAAAGTAGGTGAATCCTTTGGATGAGATAGAGGAAAACCCGAGAAGCCCAGTAAAGTTTGACGGCAATTATTTCATATATCTGCCTTTGGAGGTTGCCAATTCCTTCGATATAGCGGAGGGCGACCAGGTCGAATGGATACCCTCGGAGGAGGAGGGAAAGTACGAGATAAAAGTGATACAGAACGACGAGATCTGAGTCCTTAGACTGGAAAAACGTCCAAAAGCGGGTCAAACTATATAAGCAACCCCATCTCTGCCTCTTTTTGAAAGATAGAAATAGTATAGGAACTGAAAATATGGTTAGTAACAATCAAAGATTCGAAGACATGTCTTTGGACGAGAAAACACTTTCTGCTCTTGAGGCAATCGATTTCGAAGAAGCGACAGAAGTACAGCAAGAATCCATCGAACCGGCCATGGAAGGCAACGATATGATCGTACAGGCACGGACGGGCTCTGGTAAGACGCATTCGTTCTTGATACCGGTTTTCGAGAAGATAGAGAGCGGCCAGGGTATAAAGGCTATAACACTCACACCGACGAGAGAACTGGCACAGCAGGTTGAAAAAGAAGCTGAAAAGATAGGCGAGCACCACGGTATAGACACTCTAGCGGTCTACGGGGGAGCGAGTATCCAGTACCAGATAGATCATCTTCCCAAGGTCTCCTTCATAGCCGGGACACCGGGAAGGGTGATGGACCTGATGAGGAGAGGTGAATTGAAACTCGATCAGATAGATTTCTTTATATTGGATGAAGCGGATAGGATGCTCGATATGGGCTTTTTGGATGACATAGAGTGGATCATATCTAGGGCACCTGAGGAAAAGCAGGTCATGCTCTATTCCGCTACCATGCCGGACGAGATAGTCAAATTAGCTCAGAATTACATGGATGATCCCATAGAGTTGAAGTTGAGCGAGGACGAGATCTCCGCGAAGGGGGTCAGCCAGTATTATATTTCGGTGGGTAGGAAGAACAAACTGTCCGTTCTCTCTTCCCTCTTGGACAACGAACCGGGCAAGTACCTCATATTCTGCAACACGAGGAAGTATACCCGTATCCTGGCGGACAGACTGGGCAACGTGGGATACAAGGCACATTCCATGGAGGGCAATATGTCTCAGTCCCAGAGGACGAAGACGATGAACAAGTTCAAAGAAGGCAAGATAGACATACTGGTCTCGACGGACGTGGCTTCTAGAGGTATAGACGTCGAGAACATAACTCACGTGGTGAACTACGACATACCAAGGTACGAGAAGGACTATGTCCACAGGATCGGCAGGACAGGTCGTCTGGGCAAGGAAGGCAAAGCCGTCACATTGGTGAGTAAGGACGAGATAGAGTTCTTGGACAGGATAGAGGATTACGTTGAATCCGAGCTCTCGAAGCTGGAAGTAGAGGACAAGGGAAGAGTCGAGAGAGAGGTGGACTACGAACACCATTCAGACGTTTTCGGTATGGTGCGCTTCGAGTTCTCTTTGGACAAGGACGCCGGCCGATGGGACGTCATGAAGAACATGAACAAGCACGGTATAAGTGGAGAGGATATAGGCAAGATACGATTGGACGACGGCCAGGGAAAAGTGGAAGTCGTACGTTCCAAGGCGGACAGAGTGGATCAGATAGACCTCTTCCAGGACGTTACATTGGTGAAAAGGGACCACCGGGACAATTAGGAATCCCTTTCAAACCCTTTCGCTCTTTTAACCGTAAGATAAATATCATTGATCGGCCTTTACAGAAGAAAAAAGGGGGCACAAAGTTGCCGAAAGACAAGTCCATAACGTCGGATATGCGCGAGTACATCTCTGACCTTGAAGAGGAGCATGAAGAGCTCGAAGAAAGGAGAGAGAAGCTGGAGGAGAGGGAGAAAGAACTCGAAGAGATGGAACATCGGCTCCAAGAAAAGGAGGAAGAGCTGGAAGATAAAGAGGAAGAGATAGAGAAAAGAGAATCCGAACTTGAAGAACGTGAGGAAGATTTATCAAAGAAAGAGGAGAAGCTGGATGAGAGTAAAGTTGACTTTCAATCGAGGCTGGATGAGCTGAAGGAAGTCAGGGAGGATCTCAACGCCGAAAAAGATGAGATCGAGGCTGTAGAGGAAGAGATATCACAACAGTTGGATAAAGTGGCTGATATGCGCTCCCAGGTCCTAGAGAAGCAGGACAACCTCATCAATAAAGAGAAGACCCTCATAGAGAGAGAGGAAAAACTGGCCAAGAAGAGAGACAAGCTCTTCCGGGCCCAACGACGGATCTTGGAACGTGGAAAAGAGAGCCTAGAGGACCAGATAGACCTATCGGATATTGAATTCCCACCTCTGCCACAAAGGATGAAGGCTTCTGAAAAGGAGGAAGAACCTGAACCTGAGGTCGAAGAAGAAAGTGCCGATGAATTCCAAGAGGACATACCAGAAGATATCTCTGAAAGAGAGAATCAGGAGAAAAATAGTGAATAACGGACCCATTTTACCATTTTAATATCTTCTATCAGAGTCATCAAGCCTGTATTTGGAATATTGTTCATCGCTGTTTTTCTTTCCCAGTGATGGGTGACTAGGATACAGACTCTTTTGTTGCAATCTTCTTTCGGATTCATCATCTTCTTTTCTAGAGTATAACAACATGCCAAGGATAAGAGAGAGACTCACACCGAATACCAGGAAGAAATATATCAATTTCTTATCTCGATTGTAAGAAGGGTGGCTTTCCCCGTCTGTGGGGTCCGTTCCGGCCTTGAATTCTTCCAGATTCGTATAACCGTCGTCATCTTTATCTTTATCCGCGTCCGAGCTGTCCCGAGGATCCAAACCGTACTTCCGCTCCCAGTCGTTGGGCATACCGTCTGAGTCCATGTCCGGTTTCAACTTGACGGTTACATTTACCAATTCTGAATCGGGGTTATCGAACCCGTCTTGGACCGTCAACTTTACTTTATGAACTCCGATCTCTTCAAAGTTGTACTCGATTTTCTCTCCGTACAGTGTCTCGTTTTCGATGGACCATGTATAGTTTGCGATGCCCACGTTGTCCGTCGAACCTGACGCGTTGAATCTTACCGTTTCTCCTATGAAAACGGTCCTGTCTTCACCTGGATCGGCTGAAGGGTTCGTCTTATCTATCCTGGTTGTGAAACTCCAGGTGTCTGATATCCTCGTTTTTACCTCGTTCGACACTTCCACGTACCATTTGTACACTTTTTCATAATCCAAGCCGCTGACCGAGACGGAAGTCCTATTCCCGCTGCTGACGTCCTTGACCTTCTCTATCAAGGTGCCGTTCGCCCAGTAAAATTCGACTGTCAAGTCTCTAGATAGGGGGTCTGAAACGTAGACTGAAAGATCCGTATCGGTCCCAAAGTTCAGATCACCCTTGGGCTTTGGCTCCATAGGGACGTTGGGATAATCTCTGAGCCACTTCACTATACGATCTATCAATTCTGTCCGGTTCTTGCCTATAGAGGCGAACTCGAAGCCGGTATAAACGATTTTAGATTCTCCATATTCAACCCGAGCTCCTACACTCAGTTCACTGAAGAAATTCCCAAAGGTGAGAAAGGAATAGATGGATTTGGCATCTCTTTTCAGTTCTACGATGGTCATGTTGGGCCTCAACCCGTTATATGAATGATTCCCGAAAAGTCTCAGAGGAAGGTCATGACTGATCGGGTCCTTGTTCTTGCCCAATACCCGCACATCTTCACTCAGGAGAAGGGAGCTCACTATATCGTTCAACGTGATATGCAAAACGTCTTCACTCCACTCGGACCAACCGTTCAGGTATGCGTCTAGACCGGCCATCATGCTGGATAGGTACAGTCTTCCCCCTCCATCAATGTAGGAACCGATCACATCTCTTTCTTCCGCTGTCAGAGTCGGCCTGGTATAACCATCAGACCCACCGGTGAACCAGATGACAACGGAGAAATCATCGAGGCGTTCGCAGTCTATCTCACCATGTTGATAGACACTCCAGTAATTGTATCTGAACCCGTTCTTCTCCATCTCTTCCTTGTAGACATTTTCTGTACCTGTGCCCATATCATCATCTACGAGCAGTACGGGTGCGTACACCTGGGCCGTGAAGTGTAATTTTTCCTGTCGAGAACTTCGATTTTTAGATTCTATAGACAATTGCACGGTTTTGAGAGTACCCTCTTCCGCCGAATTCGGTATCTGGACCTTCATCTTCACGGTCTTTGATCTTCCGCTCTCCACTTCTACAAGATCTGTTTTCTTCTGAGCCATCCAGATAGTGGTGTTCCAGTCGCATGTAGTTTTCAGAGTGTATCGATCTTTATTTTTACCAGTATTGTTCAACTCGATTATGTAATCTAGTTCTGAACCCGGCTCCCCGAATCTATTTTTCTTTTTCTCCTCGACTCTGAACTGATGATCGGCCGGTTCACCTATCATCACGTCGTCTATGTACCAGCCCTCCGAGCGTGTATATGAATAATAATCCCAGCCCAGATGGAACCTTATCTTTATAGTCCGACCCTTGTACTTTGATATATCGAATCTAGACTCTACCCACCCGTCACTGTATCCCACGAAACCACTTCCTCCCCCTAGAGGATTCAGAAATCCAGGAGTTATCTTACCCGGATATCCTCGCTTTGGGCTCAATTTTTCCCATTCACCCGTGACGTTATCCCATATCTCTACCGTTCCTCCGTCTCCGTAGCCGTCCGGATTCCTTGAAAATGAGTACCAGTGCTGAAAACTCATCTCCGCTCTTGAGGAAACGCCCTTCAAAGAGATGTAGGGACTCTCAAGGGATGTGTCGCCACCCTGGAACAGCCATCCCGGTTCTCTTCCGCTCCACCACGACATGTTCAGGTTGCTACTGCGATTATCGCTCCTCATCCAATTATCGTCTACGAAGCCCTTAGACAACCGTTGATGCGTCCAAGGACCTTTCTCACCGTCTATATCACTTTCAAAACGTCTAGAGTGGGGGGTGACCGTCTTTATGCCTATAATATCTGCAAGTCCTGTTTGATTCTGTGAAGATATCTTTATCGTTCCTTCTGATATGTTTCCGGATTCCGCATCGTGTGGTATATAGACCACGGCTTTTAACGTTGTATTCTCTCCTCTTGGTAGGTATAATCTATCTATCTCTTCACCGCTCTCTACATCTTCTATGGTGATGGACCAGTCTGTCTCCGTTGAGAACCCGTATGTATCGTTCTCTCTGCCCGTGTTGTTGACCGTGAACCTATAAGAGACTGAGTCTCCTGGCGTGCCGACCCCTTTCTCCTTCCGTAGTTGAGTCTCTATGCCGTAGGCTGGGGTCCTTCCGACCCTTAGATCGTCTATGTACCAACCTTCTGTTCCCTGCAGTAGGTTGTCCCATCCTGCGTAGAGCCTTATACGTACGGTCCTTCCACTGTATTCCGAGAGATCGAACCGTTCCTTGACCCAGTGCATGGACCGGGAAGAGAAAACTTCTTTCTCTATGAGAGGGTTCCCATACCCCTTTACTATCTCTTCTCCGTATCCGTGGGGTGGTTCTATCATAGACCAATTCTTCGAGACATTGTCCCAGACCTCGATGATTCCACCGTCCATGGAGCCCAGATAACTGTAACTGAACTCGTACCAGTGATGGAAAGACAGTCGGTAGTCCTTGTATTCCCCTTTCAGAGAAACCAGAGGTGATTCTATGATGGACCCTTCTCCATACATCGTCTCGGGTTCTGGACCTATATGCATAGAGTATTCTCCACCAAAGCTACGGTTCTGGCTCCTATTCCAGGGTTCACTCCTATTGGTGCGTGGCCCCTCTCGATAGTAATCCCATCTATCTCCGAGCTCCTCGAAATCCTCCGAGAATACCTCCTGATAAGGCACCTCAGTTCTCAGAACGTGAGTCTCGTTCACGCTGTTATTTTCCTTTGACTGGATGTTTAACTTCGTCGATTCTTCACTGCCTTCTTTTGCCTTGCTGGGCACCTCGATTTTAACCTCTATCTCTTTTGTGTTACCACCCTTTATGGTGAGAGAATCTATCTCTTCTCCGTCGTGATAGAATCCAGTGATCCAGTTCCCCTCGCTATTTATATGGTAGGTATCGTCCTTAGTCCCTGTGTTACTCACCTCTATTTCGTATTCCGTATCCTCTCCCGCTCGTCCTATCTTTTGGCTGTCGTCGATGTCCACTCTCACTTCGTATTCTGGCGGCTCACCAAAATATACGTTGTCTATGAACCATCCCTCGGTCTCCTCTCTCCCGTATAGTGAATCCCACCCGATATGGAATCTGATGCGTACCGTTCTACCGGTATAGTTCGAAAGGTCGAAATCCGCTCTTTTCCAATCCATGCTACTGCCCGTGTAAGCCATACGCTCTCTCAAAGGGTTAAGAGTATCCGGCTGGATACGTTCGTCATACTCCCCCATCGGTTCTATCTTATTCCATCCCTCTGTTTTGTTATCCCAGACCTCTATCATCGAACCGTCGCCTGGCCCCTGAAGATTATGACCCAGATGGTAGAAGTGGTCGAAGGAAAAACGGGCCCTGTCTCCCGATAAATTTTTATCTAGATGTACCGCCGGCGTTATCAGGACGGAGTCTCCAGTCGGAATAAAATCAGATGTCTGTGATCCGCTGTGCCACGAGCTTTTTCCAGCCTTGAATCTACTGTAAGATATTCTCCACTCATCAACGGGAGGTCCTCCGTTCAGCTGCCGGTGAGACCAATTCTTTACGGTATCTTCCATTCCGTCGGACCAGGGCGTTGAATGCCTCTTCAATATTTTGAAGGGGCCAGAAACGGAAGAGAAGCTCTGTCCCTTCTCGTTCTTTACCAAAGCTTTGATGTACGTCTGATTGCTCGCTTCGTTAGGAGGTCTCCATCTGTAGGTATAGGGCTCTTTCAGTCCTTCGGCTATGGATACCCAACCAG
Organism: uncultured Thermoplasmata archaeon; assembly: GCA_964394465.1. Lineage (GTDB taxonomy): Archaea > Thermoplasmatota > Thermoplasmata > Halarchaeoplasmatales > Halarchaeoplasmataceae > CAYMXS01. The sequence goes on from CAYMXS010000030.1 coordinate 18,726, forward strand.
AAGAGCTGTTCAGGCGGTACCATAGATCCACAGATTTCTCCGTCCCCAGGCCCTTTACATCCGGTTCGATATCCTCAGAGCATCTACCCACGAGTTTCTCGTCCACATGAGGCTCTTCGATCTCTGTAAAGAGGGGGGTTATCTGAAAGGCCTTTGAGATGGAACTATCTTTCTGGCCATCGAGGTCAGTTATTGTTGCCTTGATCCTGCAATCTTCCGAATCGACCTCGGGGACGGTCCAGTTGTAGCTGTGTTTGCTTATATCCTCTTCTATGGGGTTCCAACTGTCACCGTCGTCCTTGGAATACTCGAGGTCAACGCTCATCGGTTCGTCTCCCCCGCCGGTTATCCATTCGATCTCAGTATCTTCTCCGCTCACGAGTAATGAACCCCTCTGAGGTCTTAAAACATTCAGCGCAGGTATGTCTCCCTGATATCTCTCTGTATTTCTCCCTACAATGGCGTAATCCTGGTCGATCACTTCGCTACCGTTTATCGAGTCCATTGCGATGTTCTGGCCCTCTATCACTACTGAATACATACCCTCCTTCACTTCCTCCTCTGGGATGAAAACGTTCACAACGTTGTTCCTGTCGTCCGAACCGTCGCCGTCATGATCCCACTGGGAATCTGTATTTGGCTTGGAATGACCGTTCTGGAAAGCGTTGCCTCTCCAGAGATCACCTTCCGGTCCGTAAACTCTCAGGTTAAGGTCGTTTATCAGATGCACATCGTTGAACTGACTGGAGGGATGATCAGTCCATGTGAGCGAGATATTGATGGGCTCATCTGTATCTTTACTCTTCAGATTGTAGACCGATCTTTCGTCGGTCTCGAGCGGGGCTGTTTGATCCTTCACGAACAGATCTGTATCTGGCGAGACTATCTTTGGAAGGTTCACTCTACCCCATCCCTCTTTCATGTTCGGCACGGGGATGGAATTGTCAAGGTCTTTAGCCGTGTTGACCAGTAAGGCCTTGACCATGGCGGGAGAAGGCCTCTCTCCATACGTTCTGTTATACCAGTCGATCACCACCGCGGAAGCCCCGGCCGTTATGGGATTGGACATGGATGTTCCTGACGCCCAAAGATAATGTGGGTCTTCTGAATAGACACCGGAAAACTCGTTTTTCGTCGCTGGGCTCCTCAGCGAAAGAACGCCCTTACCAGGTGCAACGACGTCCGGTTTTATCCGCCCGTCAGTAGTAGGTCCCTGAGAACTGAACCAGGCTATCCTGTTTGGGTCCGAGACATTATATCTCGTATTACCATATTCAGCGGCATCAGGATGGAAGTTTTCAGTCGCACCCACGGTTATGACGTTCTTCGCATTACCCGGGCTGCCGGTGCTCTGATCCCCCGAACCACCTAAATTCCCGGCCGATACCGTGATCACCATCGGCTGTTCTCCTTCTTTTCTGTAGTTAGAATCCCTCACCATCCCATCGTATATCACATCATATGAAATATACCTTCCAGAGGTTGAACCTCCCCAGGAGTTTGAATGTACGTAGGTACCGTTCTCGGATGCGTGTCTGAAGAGCTCGTCGAAATCCGGATAGGCAAAGAAAGAGGAAGAGAATATCTTCTGGGAGTACAGCTTAGCTTCGGGAGCGACGCCCTGGCCCACGTAATAGGAGGTGTTGCCGTAGGTAGTTTTTCTTCCTCCGTACGTGTCCCCAGCGACCAGACCGGCGCAGTGGGTCCCGTGACCGTAGATGTCACTCCAGTCCTTTTTTCTAGTGTAGTCTTTACCCCCTACGACCCTGCCGGTAAAGTCCCTATGTCCGGCACTGCCTACGGTCCCGTCGCCGATACCGGTGTCGCATATGCTGACCACAACGTTTGAGCCGTTGTATCCCAAGTGGTTAGCGTAGTTCCCCGGCCCCTTATAAGGCTTCCATCTTTCCCAGAACCCACCCACTATCTCAGAGGACGTTTCGTCCATCAACTCTGGTTCAATATGCTGACCTACCCAGAATACGTCAGGTCTTCTAGCCATTTTTAGGATCTTCTCCCTATCGGTAGCGTTGATCACCACATCCTGATTTGGAGACCGTTCTCTGGTAGAACCATCCAAGAAAACATGTATCTTGCCCTTCGAAAGGCCACGCTGAACTTTAGACAGAGGATCGACCCTATCTACATCCCTGACGAAATGGAATTCTCCGATGTCTTCTTTGATTCGTGGCGACATCTTCACCCTGTATCCGTATTGTCCAGCATAATTGATGATATCTACACCCTCCTGCTCTAGACTTCTCATCCATCTGGTTCTAGTTGCGCCTTTCAGTTCTATATCGTACTGACGTTTATCAGAAGTTTTGCTTTTTCTAGCATTAAAAAGATCTTCAAGATATTCACCCCTCCTCTCCATACTTTTTTCTTTTCTAGACTCTTTAGAAGGACTCAATTCGTATTCTTTGTTTTCCTCCTCCTCTTCCTTCTCCAGATCTTTTACATCCTCAAGGTCATTTCGCTCTGCTCCTAGAACTGTAACTAGGGTGCCGGAGATGAGAAGTAAAACCACTGCAAAAGAAAGGCACTTAGATCCAATAACGATGACCTGATTTTTCCGAACTCCTTTCATGTTAACGTTCCTCTAGATGAACCATAGAATAACAATGATTTGTTCGGCTTAGTACTTAATTGTTTGTTTCTCTTGTGATGTGTAACCATGGGTAGGCAGGTCTTTGATACTGATAATTAGCGGCTCAATAAGGTTTATAGTTTTTTAGGCCTATTGGCGATCATGACCTACAAGACCATTCAGGACACTATCCACGGCAGTATAAAATTCAAAGGCCCCTTCCTAGAGCTGTTGGAGACTCCAGAGCTTCAGAGGTTGAGAGGGATTAAACAGCTGGGCCTGGCTAACCTTGTATTCCCGGGCGCAAACCACACCAGGCTGGAGCATTCTATAGGCGCTTACCGCGTAGCGGAGAAGATGGCCGACAGCCTCGAGCTTGACCAGAGAGAAAAAAGAGTGGTGATGGCCGCGGCTCTTCTCCACGATATAGGACACGCACCGTTCAGCCACACTCTAGAGTCCGCTTTGGCCGACAGGACCGATAAGGACCACATGGATGTGACACAGGACATCATAACGGGAGAGAGGGTCATCGACGAGAGGAACGGTCCTCCCGTCTCGAAGATCCTCGAAGATAACGGCATTGACCCCGAGAAGGTGGCCGAGCTGATAAAGGAGGAGGACGAGAGCGATGTGAAGTTGACTGACTACCAGGGTCAAGATGGGGATGAAGACCGGAGAAAAAAACAGTATCTAAACAACATGATCCACGGCCCCTTGGATGTGGACCAGCTCGATTACCTGTTGAGGGACTCGCACTATACCGGTGCGGTCCATGGTGTAGTGGACATAGAAAGACTGCTTCAAACGGTCGAGATACACGAGGGTAAGATGACCATCAGCAAGGGGGGCATACCGGCTATCGAGGGTATGTTGGTTGCTAGAGGTCTGATGTACTCCTCAGTTTACTTCCACAAGACTTCAAGGATAGCCGAGCTCATGCTTTCCAAGGCCGTTGAAGACCTGGACGTTTTCCTGGCTGATATATATACCATGTCCGACTGGGAGCTGTTGAACCACCTGAAAGAAGAAGGGGGCTTCCAGAGGGAGATGATCAACAGGATCAAGTACAGGGACCTCTACAAGAGCTGTTTCTCGCTGAACCGCGAGGAACTGAAAAAGGCTGGAGGTATAGATGTAGAGGAGATAGGAAAAGAGAAGAAGATGGACGAACTTCGAGACAAGATATCTCAGCAGGCGGGTATAACAAAGAAGAGGGTCATCGTAGACGTACCATACAAGGGAGTTCAACTTTCTGAACCTAGACTGAGAAAGACCGGCATAAAGGTCTTCGATGGAGATGAGATATCTGCATTGGAGGACTACAGTCCCTTGGCAAGGGCGCTCCAGAAGCGACCAACACAGCCTTGGGTGATGATGGTGTACTGTATAGAGGGGGCAAGAGAGAAGGTCCGGAATATAGCCGAGAGGGAGATAATCCGATAGTTAAGTTCACGCTATCTTATGAAGAAAAAGTAGATAGCCGCCATTATGAGGAGAAAAACGATCAATCTGACTAAAAACATATAGAGGCTGGAACTGAATACGCCTCTTTTCATGCTCTCTGGTATCGCATCAGATCGCCTCTCTTCGTCCTTTTCCTCTTCAGAGCTCTCTCTATTCAATCCATCCCTCCTACATAGTAAGAAGATGAACAAAGATAAGAGTGTTTTCCCTTATAGAACAGCCCTAGGGGTCCACGGATAAAGAAAGGAAATGGTTTAGATATGTTTAGATTTTGTCGGCTAGCTCCTTCATCTCCTCAAGGTTCTCCTCTATCTTCTCTATCTCCTCTTTCTGCTCCTTCTCTATCTCTTTTACTATCTCTTTTATGGGCTTGGACAGAGAGTATATATTGATGGGCCTACCCTTACCCTCTTTCTTCTCCTTCTCGGTCTCCAGCCAACCGTTGTCACGCATGGTTTTCGTTGCTATAGAGACCTCGGGCTGTCTGAGCCTTATCTCGTTCTCAATCTCTCTGCTCTTAGCTTCTCCAGCATCCCCGATATAGACCAAACATTTAGCTACATTCTTCGATATCCCTGTTTCTATGAGAGCTTCGATCAATTCCTCATGTTTTTCCGTTATTGCCATATTTATCAAGAAGGGATTAAACTAAAGGGTTTATATTTATTTTATCATTATTATGAGATTCGACACAAGTTCCGATATCAAGATTTTGGGGCATTTATATTAGACTAGATACCTTTCTGATCATCTGTTTTTTCTCCTCTTTGCTGATGAGGATTGCTAAATATGGGGAACTATTAAATCTTGAAGATAGTTATCGATATTGACTGGTTTTAACTATTTCTGATTCTGACATGGGTTCTCATAACATGCTCCATGCCGATGAGGAAATCGAAGATCTTTAAAGGACTCGAGAGTATCTAGTAGAGGGATCAGACGGATAGTGGAGAGCTACGACGGCATTATAGATGCTGGTGAATCAGAGATTTGCGGGTCTCGGATAGATGTATACTTGGCTCCCCTCGAAAGTTGTAGTTCGAGAGAAGCTTACTTAAAACCCCTCCATATTTTGAGATAAGAGATGAGGATATAGTAGGATAAAAAGAGGGTTCGAGATGCGTAAAACGAAGATCGTAGCAACCATAGGGCCGGCGACTAGTGGAAGGGAACAACTGAAAGACCTGTCCGATGCGGGTATGGACGTAGCAAGGCAGAACTTCTCCCACGGTTCTCATGAAGAACACCTAGAGAAGATGGAACAGATCAGGTCTATCTCCGATGATATCGGTATAATGATGGACACCCAAGGACCGGAGATAAGGCTGGGGGAAGTGGAGGACGATGTAAGTTTGGAGGAGGGCCAGAGAGTGGACATAGTCACGGCCGATATAAAGGGGACAGACCGGAGACTTTCTGTGGATTATGAAAAGCTTCTGGACTACATCGAGGAAGGTGATACCCTCCTAATAGACGACGGCCAGATAGAGTTGAAGGTCGAAGAGATCAATGAATCCATATCATGCAGGGTCATCTTCGGCGGCCCGGTCTATTCTAAGAAATCCCTTAACGTTCCCGGGAAGGACATAGGTCTCAAAGCCCCGACCCAGAAGGACGTAAAAGATGTGAGAGTGGCGGCCCGTAACGACTTCGATTTTGTAGCCACGTCCTTCGTTAAAACGGCCGAAGAGATAGAGGATATCAGAGAGATAATAGAGTCCGAAGGTTCAGGGATGAATATAATAGCGAAGATAGAACACCTTAAGGCCGTTGATAACTTTGAATCCATCCTGAAGGCCTCTGACGGTATAATGATAGCTAGAGGCGATCTTGGCGTGGAGGTCCCGGCTTCAGACGTTCCTCTCCTACAGAAACAGTTAATAGAGAAGGCCAACCGTTACGAGAAACCGATCATAACTGCGACGCAGATGCTGAAGTCCATGACCGAAAGTCCAAGGGCTACCAGGGCCGAAGTCTCTGACGTGGCCAACGCAGTTATGGACGGGTCCGACGCGGTGATGTTGTCCGAGGAAACGGCTATAGGAAAGTTCCCGATAAAGACGATCAGATTCATGTCTGAAGTGGTCGAGAAGATGGAGGATTATGGGAAAGACAGGCCTCATCACACCTTGGACTTGAAAAGCGAGGACGTCGCCGATATAATCGCGAGGAACGTATGGCAGGCATCTAGGGATATGGATATAGAGTACATCGTGGCACACACGTCTTCTGGTTACACGGCCAACAAGATAGCAAAGTTCAGACCCTCCACCGATATAATCGCTTTCACCAACGAAAAGGTGATACAGCGTCAGTTGAGTTTGCTCTGGGGCGTAACGGCATTCCATACAGAATTTCCAGACCATGTGGACGAGATGATATGTAACTCAGGTGAGTTCCTTTACCAGAAAGGTATCGTAGAGAAAGACGATACGTTACTACTAACGGCCGGCGTTCCAGCTCCCGTGACCGGGATAACCAACATGATGGAGATAAGGACCGTTAAAAGTCTGCTGGAAGAGGGGGAGAAGGAGGAAAAAATCTAAGTGATGACTCTTAAAGCTAGGCCAAAACCTTCAAATCCCTTACTGTGATATATTTTTTAAAATGAAATTCAAAGAACTCATGACCTTCTGGAAAAAAGAAGCCACTGAAGACAGACAGCCTCCACCAGAGGATGAATGGCCTGTCTCCGTAAATGTACTGGATTTAGAAAGTTTCGACGAGTTCATAGAGAGATTTCCGTTCACATTGATAGACTTCCATTCCCCCTACTGTGGTCCCTGCAAGGCCATGTCACCCAGAATGAGGAAGCTATCCAAGAGGTACGAGAAAGAGGTCGCCTTTGGCAAGATAGATATAACAAAGAACAAAGAGGTAGCTGAGAGATACGATATAAACAGGGTACCGGTCTTCATCGTTTTTAGATACGGTAGAAAGATTAGATACATGAAGGGGAAGAAGTCGCTCAGTGACCTGAGAAAAGTTCTAGACGACGTATTAAACGAGTATTAGTCTTCCTCTAATATCTCCTCTCTTTTCTCGCGGACTTGCTCGTTTTTGGGTTCCTTCTCTAGATATATATCCAGGAATTCTCCCGCTTTTTCAACGTTGGTTTCCCTCTCTATCTTATCTGCTAACTCCATTATCTGGTCGGTATCATCCCCAGCCAATTCTAAAAGCTCCTGATATACTTCGTCATCGTCTTTGAGCTTGAGAGATCTACATAGGGCTTTTATTGCCCTATCCTCCTTACCCTGTCTTTTGAACGCCTCTCCTTCTAGTTTCCAGAGGACTGGATTGTCAGGATGTTTCAGCACGAGCTGGTGTACATGGGATATATTCGAGGGGTCATGCTTGAGAAAATCCCTTATGGTCTCTAAAGCTCTGCCTGTCAGCCCCAGTTCTAGAAGATATCTTATCTTCGCCAGCCACGTCTTCGGGTTTCCCTCGTCTCTCTTCAGTGCTACATTGAAGCATCCCAGGGCGTGTTTTTCTTTCCCGTCCAGTTCTTTGTAACACCACCCTTTCATCAGAAGGGCTCTGGTGTTCTCTTTATGCGTGCTCAGAGCTCTATCGAAACAGTTAATAGCTTTCTGATACAACTCCTCCTTGAAGAAGCCGGTTCCCATGCCCCGGTACAGTCTAGATGCGATCTCATCATTATCTATATCTCCCTCGTTCTTGACCAAAAGGGTGAACATCCTTTCGTATATATTCACAGCTTTTTCATCTTCGTTGTTTTCTCTAGCCACCTTGGCATTTTCCTGCATGTTCCTCAATCTTCCGATGATCTCGCTCTTTTCTTTGCCCGCCATCCGAACACCGCCTACTCTAGAATTAGTTCAAGATTTATTGCTGCTCTTTATTTCTTTCGAAATGTTTACGCAACAAAGAGAACAGGAAGTTTTTAATCCTCCTTATCTTTACAATCTTGAGTGAAAGGATGGATAAAAGAGAGGTTCTAGAGATAGTGGACCAGGCAGGGGTCAAGTTCGTAGAGATGCAGTTCATGGACCTTTTGGGGAGAGTGAAATCAGTCTCGATCCCTGCTTCCCACCTTGAGAGGGCCATAGAAGAAGGCGTTCTGTTCGACGGCTCGTCCATAATGGGATACGCTACCATAGAGGAATCCGATCTCAGGGCCTTTCCAGACTTAGATACGTTCCTCATATTTCCCTGGATAGATGAAGACATAAAGACGGGACGTATGATCTGTGACGTGTACAAATCCGACGGCACTAGGTTCGAGGGCGACCCCCGCTATATACTGCAGCGTCAACTGGATAGGGCGGAAGAGCTTGGCTACGAGTTCAACGTGGGACCGGAATACGAGTTCTTCCTCTTCCAAACGGATGAAGAAGGAAAACCAACTAACGTGCCAGACGACGAGGGCGGTTACTTCGACCTGATGCCCCTCGACAGAGCCGATAGGGTGAGAAAGGAATGTAACCTCTACTTCCAAGAGATGGGATTTGAAGTAGAAGCGTCCCATCATGAAGTGGCGAGTGGACAGCACGAGATAGACCTGC
>CAYMXS010000031.1:0-24915 GCA_964394465.1 uncultured Thermoplasmata archaeon
GAAAAAACTCGATAAGAGAAAACATCCGATGTATCAGAAGGTTATCTCTGAACAGAGGTGAGCAAGGTTGATGTCGCGAGAGTTTAAATAATATGATGATTATTCTTATTATGGAGGGACATAAGATGAAGGAAGAAACGATCTGTTCCGTGGAGATAAATGATAATGGAGATACATATACGGCCAAACTTCAGGCCTCGAGCAGTGGTGTGTACAAAGAGTACGAGGACGAGGACCTTGAAAAACTGTTAGAGGAATTGCTCCATGATCTCCCAGCGGAATTGTTAGAGCGAGAACGTTGAACGGACGTTAGAACGATCATATCGGTAGGCTATCACAGCTTCCTATACTTCCTTTCGACCTCTTCCATGTCGTGGGTCAGAGGCGCTTTTCTTATCTCCTCATAGATATGGTACATGGCGATAACGTCGTCTTTACCGTACAGTTTTAACTCCTTCCAGGGCATCTCTTCTCTTTCATCGTCCATGTACTCGGAGTACAGTCTTCCCACTTCGGCTCCATCCAAACCCCTGATGCTCCATTCGTAATCGAGACGGGAAGCGACGTGATCCAGTTTCGAGGTACGACACGGTAATGCGGCGTGTCTCTTCGTCCAGTCCATGAAGTCTATCTTCTCGATGTGATCCCATACGTCGATATATTCCGGAGCGTATTCCTCTATAAAGCTTTCAAGATGTACGAAATCGAATTTAGAACCGTACCATGAGAGCAAGCATGAGTTGTCCTTTCCATATCTCTCCAGGTATTTCGAGAACTCATCCATTATGGAGCCTTTATCCGATGGATCCTTCTCTAGAAAGCAGATATATTTTTCTCTTTCACAGTCGTACAGACCGATATGCCAGATGATCCTGGGGTCCAAGGAATCGGTCTCTATATCGACGAAAAGCTTATGCTTGTCTTCAAGATCGTTCTCCCTCAGCCTGTATATCGTATCGTCTTCTAGTGCTTTGGCTGAGCACACCCATTTCGTACCTCTATAGGGCCCTACCCCGTCCATCTCTATCATCTTTTCTGGAGAGATGGAGCAAAGGTCTTCTCTTGATTCTATACCTTTACTCTGGAGCATGGTGGAGAATCTATCGCCCAGGTCGGGAACGGCCGAGAGTCCGACCCTACCCGCCGGGAGCAGTTCTATGTGCGGTCGTTTTCCCGTTAGAACGAAGGGTACATGAGGACCGTCCATCTTCTCTTTGGTTTTCAGCCCGTGTATCTTTATTCCATCATGATGAGGATTCTTTCCGGCTTCTATCTTGGTGGAGAAGAGATTGACGTCTAGAGTGTCCAGATCGAAATATTCCTTCAAGATCTCGATGAGCTCTGTACCCGTAAGAGAGAACTCGAACGTTGTAGGGTCCATCTCTCCCTCGATGGAGTCCGAGATTATAGAAAGCTGGTCTTTACTTTCTAGATCCAATCCCCCTATCTCTGAGAAAGATATGCTTTTAGGCACCATCAGGACCGTTTCGTTTCCAAGGTCCCTCTTCTTTATACCGTCTAGTTCCTCTAGGTGTACCGCTTCGTATATCGTACTATTATCTATCTTCCTCCTTTCCTCTCCGCCGAGCTCGCTTGTCAGCGTGATGTCCGGCCTGTAGTACTCCGTGAGATCCGTTATCTCTTTTGCGGAGTAGCCCCATATCGAGCTTCTCTGAAGATGTAGTATCCGCATCGTTACACTCAAAGGAGTCAAACCATAAAAGACTTATTCTCGGGCTGGCTTCAAATTGTAAAAAGGCAAGAGGTTCCCATGGCAGGAAAAGATATCGAAATAGACCGGTTGTTCTCCCGTTCAAGTTATCCAGAGTACGAAGGACAGATAAAATTCTCGACGAGGATAGACAGAAGAAAACCGGAGTATCAGGAGAGCGAGGAACTGCACCCCGTTTTGAAAGAGAGACTGGAAGACAACGGCGTTAGACTCTATAAACATCAGGCTGAAGCTTTGGATAACTTCCTGAACGATGAGAACGTTTGTATAACCACGAGTACGGCCAGCGGTAAGACTCTAGCTTACGCTTTATGTTTGGCCCATCTGTTCTACACGGATCCAGGTTGTAAAGCCCTCCTGGTCTTTCCAACTAAAGCGTTGACCAGGGACCAGAAAAAGGAACTAGAGGGCATATTCTCCCTTTTAGGTCTGGATCTGAACATAGGTATCTACGACGGAGACGTCTCTTCTTCAACAAAAAGAAAGGTCAGGAGGAACGCCGATCTAATATTGACGAATTTTACCGGTCTGAACCTCTACATGAACCACCACGATAAATGGAGCGATTTCTACGAACGGTTGAGGACGGTCGTAATAGATGAGGCACACTATTACACGGGACTCTTGGGCATGCATGTTGCCTGGATAATCAGGCGTTTGAGAAGAGTAGCAAGGTACTACTCTAGAGATCCAAGATTCATACTTTCCAGCGCAACTTTAGGCAACCCGGAACAGCACTCCAAGAATCTCGTAGGCAGAGAATTCACGGTCATCGATAAGGACGGGAGTGAAAGAGGAGCTAGAAAATTGATGTTCTGGAATCCTCCTCTTTTAGATGATAAGATAGGTGAGAGGAGGAGCACCCATAGAGAGAGTACACGCCTCTTCGCTCATCTGGTAAACAAGGGTTTTCAGACGCTGATGTTCGCTCCTTCCAGGAAGATGACCGAACTGGACGCTCTCTGGGCCGAGGAACATCTTGAAGAGGAGTACGATAATTCGAGGGCGAAAGTGAAGCCGTACCACGCCGGTCACTCCAAGGAGGAGAGGAGAAAGACGGAGAAAGGACTGAAAGAGAGGAGCATAGACGGTGTCATATCTACCACGGCTCTCGAACTTGGCATCAACATAGGCAGCGTCGACGTCACTTTACTCTCTGGATATCCGGGCACGAGGATAAGCTTCTGGCAGCAGATCGGTAGGGCAGGAAGAGGAATTGAAGAAGTCCTCTCCGCTTTGGTGCCCTTCAACAGCGCTCTAGATCAGTATATAGTTGACAATCCGGAGTATCTGCTCGGCAGGCCCATTGAGGATGCGGTCATAGACCTCTCCAACAACCAGATATTCTCGGACCATCTTCTCGCTGCCGCCTCCGAACTGCCGATAAGAGGAACGGACAAGGACCTGTTCCCAAAAAGATTGAAAAGAGCGGCAGAGATGTGGAAGAGAGAGGGTAGTTTGACCGGCAATTTACGCTCCGGTTATAGATACAGCAGGAGGGACTTCCCACAGCAGGACATAAATATCTACTCCACGAACGATGACAGATTCGAGGTCCAGATAAGAAGAAAGAACAGTATAGACTCTCTGCCTCCTGTTGGAAGGACTAGAGCGTACAGGGACTTTCACGAGGGAGCTATATATCTTCATCAGGGAGAGTATTATCAGGTGGAGGAGTTCAAGGAGGGAGCAAAACCTAGAGTTGTTCTGAAACCGGTAGATACCGACTATTATACCGTTACATTGAGACACACGGACATCTCTCAGATAAAGAGTGAAGATGCCAAGGAGATAGGAGGCTTCAAAGCCAAGAAAGGCAGAGCGACCGTAAGCATACACTACTATGGATACAAGAGGAAGAAGCTGGAGAACGACGAAGTGCTGAGTACCAAGGAAACGGGTTTGGAACCCGTCACCATAGACACGCAGGTCAGCTGGCTGGAGATACCGGATAGGGTAACGGAGGAACTCCTCGAGAAAGCAAGAGAGTCACTCAAAAAACCGTCCTGGTCTCAGCTGGATGATTCACCGGATTATCACCTGAAAGGAGCACTCCACGCCTCCGAACACGTCCTGATACACATGCTCCCTCTACTGATGCTCATAGACGAGAAAGACGTGGGCGGTATCTCAACGGATTTCCATCCTGAAATAGATAGTGCCGGTATATTCATCTACGACGGTGTTGAAGGGGGCGTCGGTTTCTCTCATGACGCTTACGAACGTTTAAAAGAACTGATAGAGAAGTCTAAGGACCGGCTTGAGAAATGCAACTGCGGCAACGTCAAAGGCTGTCCCGCCTGTACTTACTCCGCCGATTGCGGCAACGATAACGATCCGTTGAACAGGCCGTTGGCCGTCGAACTGTTAGATATGTTTGTAAAGTAGATCTTAGATCAGGGTATCTTCGCCCCGGGGAAAGTCCCTGTGTAGCCGTCCACCGATATGATAACTTTGTAGCCTGAGACCATCTCCCAATCACGGTCGTTATAGAGATGGATATGGAGCTTGTCTTCATCCTTCAGATGATCACCGTCTGAGTTACTGTGTTCCCAGTGATAATCGGCTGGAGCATCCTCTCCTTTCTGTATGGAGACGTCTCTACCGTCCTCGTCTAAGACTCTCACGTTCACAGACCCTACCGATGGGTTCTTCGGCTCTTCGAGATAGATATAAAAGGTCGCGTTAGCTCCCTTCCCTTTCTCGTACTGGAGATTGCCCACGACTCTATTGTAACTATCACCTGGCATACCAGAGGGTAGGCTCAAGTAGAACAACGCTGAGATGGCTATGACCGCTATGAATACCGCGACGATGACCCCCACTACGATCAAGATTATCTTCTTGTCGTCGTCCTCCTGTCGCGGTGTGCTGAACCGCTGATACTGCGGCTGTTGTGAACGCTGATCTGGTCTTCCTTGGTAACTTTGCTCGTTTCTCTTATCGGATATATCCGCTCTTCTTGAAGACTGACCATCATCTGTTATCTGGCTCCCGCAGTTCGGGCAAACGGACGAGTTGGACCAGGTCCCACAGTTGTTACAGTACGGCATCTTTAGACCCATCTGTTTATTTTTTTGCGGTATTAAATTTTTTCGAAATTCTATCTTTTATGCCTTTAAAAACCCTCGTAGTGAAGTCCGCCGTCGTCCCGCAGGGTCAGGCTGTTTCCCCCGTCCAGCTTTATGTTGACCATCCTTAGACCGGAGACCTCTTCGGCGTATATGTCCTCGATCTGGTCACAGTCAACCTCGACTCTGTTTGAAGGGTGGAGACCGCTGTCCACTCTTTTTAGACTGGCTTTGAAGAGTTCCTTCAGTTCGTCTTCGTCGATCTCACATCTTTCTTTGTTGCCTCCTTTTTCACCGCTCACCTCTTCCTTCCAGAGCTTACCGTCTTCCTTGCTGACAGTCACTTTTCCGGTCAGTATATCCAGTGTATCGTGATCCTCTTCACTTTCCAAGAATTCCGAGAGTGTTTCCTCGATATCTTCAGCCTCTAAGCACTGTCCGGTATTCCTCAGTTCGAGGGTACCGTCCCTCATCCAGAATTTATAGGCCCAGCTGAACCCTTCGAGTTCTCTATCTAGTATGTCGTCTACTTTCTCTTCCTCCATCTTCATCATTCCTTCTATCGTTTAGATAACTAGAAGTACCTTAATATCTTTACTCTTCGCTAAGATGGAAAATAAAAAGGAAATAGAGGTTTTTAGTTATACTAGAGCTAGTGTTCTCTCTTCCAGTAATAGACCGCTATGAAAGTCACCACTGCAAGGAAGGAGACGAAGGTGAACCCTGGAGCCCCGGGATGAGCTATCTCACTGGTCTCGTTCGTCTTGGCGCCTTCTCCGATTTCGTTCACCGCGCTCACCCTGTAGTAGTACCTGGTCCCGTTGGTCACGTTCGTATCCACATAAGTCGTCTGGTCTACACTGCAGAGATAGGAGAGGTTGCCGCTAGAATTACCTCTATATATCCTGTATTCCGTTATCGGAGAACCTCCGTCATCTTCGGGTGCTTCCCAGTTCAATTCTATGGTCATGTTGCTCCCGTCGGCGGTTAGGTTCTGTGGTGCTGAGGGAACCCCCTTAGGGATATCGCTCACTAAGTTAGACGGGTCACTTTCTCCAACAGGGTTTACCGCCGTAACGTGATAATAATATGTCTCTCCGTTCGTTAGCCCGGTATCCTGATAGGATGTCTCATTTGCATCCACACTATCGATGTAAGATATATTGCTGTCAGAGGTCCCACGATAGATCCGGTATTCTGTTATCTCATCACCGCCGTCATCGGCTGGCGGGTCCCACGAAAGCTGGATCGTATGGTCGCTCCGATCGGTCAAGAGGTACTGCGGGCTGTCCGGAACCGAAAGAGGAGTAGCGTTCACGGTCTGAGATGATTCACTTTCCCCCGCAGAGTTGACCGCGGTCACGTAGTAGTAATACGTGTAGCCATTCTGTAATCTCTGGTCGAGATAAGATGTATAGTTAGATTCTACTATGTCGTGGCGGGCTAGGGCGGAAGAAGTGTTCCCTCTGTATATCCTGTATTCTTCTATCCTCGCGCCACCGTTATCTGAAGGTGCCGACCATGTGAGTTCTACGCTCTGGTCTCCTCTACTACTAGATAGGTCCGTAGGGGAGGAAGGAGGGGAGGCGGATGGTGTTATGTTGAGGATCTTGCTTTTGTCCCCATCTGCCCAGGTATTGACTGCGCTCACTTGATAGAAATATTTGAGACCGTTCGTTAGCCCAGTGTCAGTGAAGGTCGTAGTATCCGCACCGACCGTATTGAAAAGGGATAGATCTCGACTGCTGTTCCCCCTGTATATCCTGTATTCTGTTATCGAAGAGCCGCCCTTATCAGTTGGTTCTTCCCAGGTCAGTACGGCTTCATGGTCTCCAGAGGAAGCAGTAAAGTTTTTGGGTTCTCCTGGTCTACCTCCAAATGCGTATAGCTTTTTATCCCAAGAAGCGATGTAAAGGGCCCCGTCCGCTCCGATCGAAGGACTGCTATCTATGTTTCTACCGGTCTTGTAACTCCATCTGACTGTTCCGTTCTTCTGGAAGGCGTAGAGTCGACCGTCATCGGAGCCTATATATACGGTTCCATCGGCGCCTATGGCAGGGCTGGATTCTATCGATTCTCCGGTCTGATAGGACCATCGTAATGCACCGTTCGATGTCAGCGAGTAAACCTTACCGTTGGTGGACGCGATGTAGACCGGTCCACTCTCTCCGAAGCCTGGGCTGGAAAACACTCTTTGGCCCGTATCAAATTCCCATCTTAAGGTGCCGTTCGGATGGACTGAATACACCTTTCCTGCATAGCTACCGAAATAGATGTTACCATCTGGTCCTATAGATACGCTAGATGTCACATAATTTCCGGTGTCATAGGTCCACTGGAGGCTTCCATCTGGATTGAGGGCGTAGAGTTCTCCGTCGTATGAACCGATGTATATTGTGCCGTCGTCGGCTATAGCCGGAGAGGCCCTGACGGATTTACCAGTGGTGTAGTTCCATCTCTCCGTGCCATCCGGCCTGAGCGCGTAGATCTTGGTGTCGCCGCAGCCGAAGTATATCGTGCCATCCTGAGCTATGTTAGGGCTGGAGTATACGTTCCCTTCGGTTTCGAAGCTCCACTTAAGTGCACCGTCCTGTTCCAATGCGTAGAGTTTCCCATCGTTGGAACCAAAGTATACAGTACCGTTCTCATCTACAGCGGGTGTTGTCAGGATAGAATCCCCGGTCGTATAGTTCCATTTCTTGGTTCCATCTGGAGCGATGGCATATAACTTACCATCTGACGTGCCTAAATAGAGTGTCCCTTCAGGGTCTATAGCAGGACTAGATATGGTGATCAAAGAATTTAGATCACAAGACCATCTTAAAGTACCGTCAACATAGGAGGTATTGTACGGACTTCGACGCGAATTTTTTCTATCGTATCCAAAACTCGGCCATGCTTCAGCGGAGAGTGAACTGATATCGCTTTCGTTTCTGGTGGGCTTATCTCCATCCCCCTCCTTGAGAGGATCTATACCCGCGGCCCCTGTGAGAACACTGGTTATCATGAATATCGAAAGTAATAAAAC
The DNA here is from genome assembly GCA_964394465.1 of uncultured Thermoplasmata archaeon. GTDB lineage: Archaea > Thermoplasmatota > Thermoplasmata > Halarchaeoplasmatales > Halarchaeoplasmataceae > CAYMXS01. Next base: position 7,832 of record CAYMXS010000031.1, read on the forward strand.
GAGGATGAGTGAGAGAGTTGATCTCCCATCTCTATCTTCCTTAAAGGGAGTTCGGACCGGGGTCATATTATCACATCATATAGGACTGGTTCAAATCATGGCCAAGATAGTCCCTAGAATCCCCTAATGTTCCTGTCACTGGTATACAATATAAATTCCGTTTTTTATCTATTAAAGCCTTTTCCCGATATACTAAAGCAACTCAACCCCAAAAGTGAATATATATGGGCCAATAAAAAAGAAAAAGATGAGACATGAGGGTTTTTATTCCCTCATCTCGCATAGAGTGTAAATTCCGATTTGAGATTATTGTAGTCCTTCTCATCTAGAGCGGAGGGTCTTACCGGTAAGATGAATATACCGTCATTAACGGCTGTCATGTCTCTTAACTTCTGTAGGAACTTGAAGACCTCTTTGAATCCGTGGTTGGACACTAAAAATTCTAAGCCGTGGAGCATGACTATTCCTTCTTTTGCCTCCAAGAAGGATGATATTATCTTGTAGATCTTATTTTTGTATTCTATCGGTTTGATCGTGTTTATATCGTCGCTGCTTCCAACTGTACTAAGCCAGAAGATGGGAAAATCATGGCCCTCGGATTTATCCCTTATCTTGGGCGGGAATATCCTGGTGAAACAGAGACCCGGGATATCTATATCCAGTCCATTCAAAAATATATCGAAACTCACCGAGGCGTTCCTGTCGTCCTCCGGCACGATGTAGGATTCACCTTTCTTTATACCCTTCAGTCCGCTCCCCTCTATCCTTTCTCCCTTATCTTCAAGGTGTTTTGATATCCTCTCTTGGGCCGTCTTCTCGGGTTTGACCAGCCTGAGATGTTCGTCTTCGATGTTCGCTATGTATTCCTCGCCCATCAATTCGCTTACTACGCCTGATACGTATCCTGCAATGAAGAAATCGTTATCGATCTTGGAATCATAGGGCGTGATGATTATGTCTTCATCTATAGAAACTTCGAGATTGGTGATACCCGAGTGTACGGCAGTCAAAGTGGTCTTCACGGCCAATTCATCCATATTACAACTCTCGCCGCTGATCTTCACGGTCTCTCTTCCCCATTTCCGTCCTAGCTGATACACTGCGAAATCCGCTTCTTTTTTACCGCTGGTCTGCTGTAACGTGTCGTCTAGATATCGTATCATAGATACCGGCATAGAGACTAGATCTATCATATCATCACCTACTATCTGCACTATCTAATATCAATTCGCCTAACCTTTCAAAACCCTTCTCCACGTTCTCTCCAGTTTTCGCACTAGAAAGGTAGTAAGAGAAGTCCACTTCCAGTTCATCCTGTTTCCTCTCCGCCCATTTCCCAAGTTTATCAAGAGAGACCAGTTCAAAATCCGGTATCTCGTTATACACGTTCTGATAGTATTCGATCACGTTCTCATGGTTGTGCCTCATGTATTCCTGGAATCTCTCCTCGTCTAGGTCTTCGAAATGGTCTCCCTGCAGGAAGTTTTCCACGAGGTCGAATTTGTTACCGAAAACCACGAAAGGTATCTCCCCAGTAACGTTGAAAAGGCCCTCCAACCACTCGTCTAGATTTTTGAAGGAACTCAAGCGCGTCAGGTCGTAAACTATTATGGCTCCGCTGGCTCCAGAATAATTCGACGCGTGGAGATCGGAGTTGAGCTTCTGGCCATAGAGGTCCCATATGGACAGTGTTAAATCCAGATCTGAGAGTTCTTTCTTCTTAACGTTCACACCTATAGTCGTTATGTAGCTGTCGTCGAATCTTTTCTCAACGAACTGTCGGACCAAAGAAGTTTTTCCAACTGCGCCATCACCGAGTAAAACTATCTTCGCAGTCCTATCGCTCATGAAAAAGTGAAGGCTTTGATGATATAAAAAACTAATCGAGGTTTATACATCCTGTATTGCGGTATTTAGAAAAGATTTTATTTTAGATACCACTATACCTTCGCATGGATATACACTTGACTATCAAAACTTCGTCCTCTGATGATCAGGCCAAATTGAAGTTGGACCCGGAGGAGAGCGTTGAGAAGACCAAGAACGGCCTCCTGTCCTACTGGGGTCTAGACGATGAAGAAGATTTCATCCTTTTCGACATAGACGGACAGAGGGTCGATGAGGATAAAAATTGGCTGGAGACCTCTGTTGAGTCCGGCGAGACCCTCTTTCTCAGGAAAACGAAAGATAGAAAGATCCTCCCAGAAGAACTCTGGAACAAGAGGATCGATGGTGAGATAAATCTTCTCCAAGAAGAAGATATAGAATTCGATTCTACTTTGAGTGGTTCCAGCGCTGTATTGGAAGTTAAACTATCAGATGTACCCGGCCCGGTATCTATCGGAGAATCACTTGGATTATCATACAAGCATGATTTACGATTAACACTTACACGGGAGTATCCCTACAGACCTCCTGAGATAGAATGGGGCTCGGAGATATTTCATCCCAACATAGTGCCTCCAGATAAAGGCGGATATGTAGAGATGGACTATCTATCTGACTGGGACTTTACGAAGGATATATCTACTTTACTGGAGAATCTAGAGGATCTTCTCATGCATCCACAGATGTCGAATCTATGTGAACATAAAAGCTGCAGGGAATCGGCCGAGATCTATAAAGAGAAAGGATTCCCAGAGCCTGAAGACAGGATCTAAAAGTTAAAAGGTAAAAGGATAGCGGGGGGTGGATTTGAACCACCGGTCTCCGGGTTATGAGCCCGACGGAATATCCTAGCTATCCTACCCCGCTGTGAAGAAATGTCACCCGGAAAATGAATCTCTACTGTATATTCTATCGGTATGGTACGGGCGTGTGAGAGCAAGACATCCTTAAACGAATGGAGATTATAAATCTTTCCATTCAAACCAAACCTGAGCTAGTCTCTCTTGAACCATTTGCTTATCTCATTCTCGGCGAAGCTCACTATGGTCGGTCTTCCATGAGGACAGGTGTAGGGATTATCCGTCCTTCCCAGTTTTTCTAACAGTTCCTTCGCCTTCGTGATAGATAGTTTATCTCCGGCCGTTACCGAAGAATGGCAGGCCATGTACTTTATCATCTCCTCTCTCCTTTCGTCTAGACTGGTGTTCTTCACTTCCTGCAGCTCGTCCAGGACTGAGGTCAGTACTTCCTTCTCCTGCAGCTCCCCTAGGATAACAGGAATGCTCCTGATCCGGAACGTCTCTTTCCCGAAATGGTCGATAGTGAAACCTAGCTTTTCTAGCAACTCTTCATTCGCTCTTATAAGGGCCGCTTCCCTCGGCTTCAATTCTATGGTTGTAGGCGAGACCAACTTCTGGCTGTCTATCTTGTCCTGGAATCTGTTCTTGAGCCTCTCGTAGTTTATCCTCTCGTGCGCCGCGTGCTGATCTATCACAGCCAGACCGGAAGGCGTCTCGGTCATTATGTAGGAGTCCTTCAGGATACCTATGACCCTCATGTGTGAGAGTTTGGACCCGCTGACCTCGACCGTATCCTCTTCCTCTATCCCAAGTTGGGACTGCATCCCGGGCTCCACCTTTTCTTCTGTATCTCCATCTTTCTTCCCCTCGCTCTCTACCTTTCCACCTTCGCCCGTCTTCTCCGGGACCAGGTCTTCGGCCAAGAGTGCTGAATGGATCACTTTGGAGATCTCTTCCTTGATCTTTTTCTTCTCCGAGAACCGTATCTTCGTTTTAGTCGGATGAACGTTAACGTCTATCTTCTCGCCCTCTATCTCTATGTTCAGAACGGCTATTGGATACCTGTGTTTTTTAAGTAAAGTCCCGAACCCCTCTACTACGGCATCCCTCAAGAGGTTGTTCTTCACGTACCTGGAGTTCACGAACGTAAAGATATGCTTCCTGTTCGAACGGGTTATCTCAGGCTTACTCACGTATCCCTCCACGGTCAGGTAGCCGTTCTCATCTTCATTCGAGACCTTAACCATCTTCCTGGCTATCTCCTTGCCGTAGATGGATTTGATGTTCTCCAACTGTGAACTGGACTTCGGAATGTAGGACAGTTCATTACCGTTGTGTACCAGGCTGAAATGTTTATCTGGATTGGCTAGGGCGTTCCTAGTCACGACTTCGCTCACGTGCGCCAGTTCTGTATTGGTCTTCTTGAGGTATTTTTTTCGAGCCGGGGTGTTGTAGAATAGGTCTTTCACCTTTATGGAGGTCCCAACTGCGCACCCAGTCTCCTCTATATTCTTAACTTCTCCCCCGTGTATAATTATCTTCGTCCCTTCTAACTCCTCTTCCGTTCTGGTGACCGCCTCCACTTTGGAAACTGCCGCGATACTTGGGAGTGCCTCCCCTCTAAAGCCGAGACTGCTGAGTGAGTTGAGGTCTTCCAGGTCTTCTATCTTGCTTGTCGCGTGCTTCTGAAAAGCCAGCTTCACTTCCTCTTCAGTCATGCCTATGCCGTTGTCCTTCACCCTTATCAGGTCCTTGCCTCCCTTTTCGACTTCAACGTCTATCTCATCGGCTTCGGCATCGAGCGAGTTCTCTACCAGTTCTTTCACTACAGAGGCTGGTCTCTCTATGACCTCTCCCGCTGCTATCTGGTTCACCGTATTTTCCGATAGAACCTTGATCTTGCCCATCTTATTCCTCCTTATCCAGTTTCTTCTTAAGGTCCCATAGCTCGTTTATGGCGTCCAAGGGCGTCAGGTTCTCCACGTCTATATCTCTCAATGATTCCACGACCGGGTGTGTTTCAGACGTGGTACCGTCCTCCGGGTCGAAGACCATCTGGGTGAATTTTGGACCTTCCTTTTTCTCCATCTTTATGGAGTGGTCTTCCTCTATTTGGTTGAGCACGTTGTGAGCCCTTTCGACCACTGGCTCTGGCAGGCCGGCGAGAGAGGCTACATGTACACCATAGCTCTCGTCGGTGCTCCCCTCCCGCACTTTTCTTAGGAACGTGATGTCGTCCCCCTTCTCTTTCGCCGCTATGTGGAGGTTTTTAACACCGCCCAAGGACCTCTCCAGTTCCGTGACCTCGTGATAGTGGGTGGCGAAAAGAGTTTTTGCTTTGATCTCCCTGGTTATGTACTCGGTAACGGCCCAGGCGATGCTGAGACCGTCGAAGGTACTGGTCCCGCTGCCCACCTCGTCCAGGAGGATCAGACTTTCTTCAGATGCGTTGTGCAGTATGTTGGCCAGCTCGACCATCTCCACCATGAAGGTCGACTGTCCCTTCGTCAGGTCGTCCAAAGCGCCGACTCTTGTGAATATCCTGTCCACAAGACCTATCTTGGCTTCCTCCGCTGGAACGAAACAGCCAACCTGGGCCATCAGCGTTATCAAAGCTATCTGCCTCATGTAGGTGGACTTACCGGACATGTTCGGACCGGTCACGATAAGAAAGCGGTTGTTTATGTCGTCCAGTTGGGCATCATTGGGGACGAAGTTCTCGTCTATGGTCTCTTCTACGACCGGATGCCTTCCCTCATCTATGTTTATCTCGCCGCCCGGGTAAACCTTTGGTCTATTGTAGTTGTTCCTTTTGGAAACGTATGCGAAGGTGCACAGGACGTCCAGTTCGGCTATGGCTTCCGCCGTCCTCTGGAAACGTTCCGCTTCGTCACCCACGTCTTCCCTCAACTCTTTGAAGATCTCGTACTCCATGGCCTCCATCTTCTCTTCGGCGCTTATTATCTCTTCTTCCTTCTTTTTGAGTTCCTCCGTATAGTACCGTTCAGCGTTCTTGAGGGTCTGCTTTCGGGCGTACTCTTCAGGCACCTTATCCGTTTTGGACTTCGGTACCTCCAGATAATAGCCGTGGACCTTGTTGTACCCGACCTTCAGCTTGTTTATCCCAGTCCGTTCTCTCTCCTGTTCCTCCAGGGAGTTGATCCACTCCTTTCCATCTCTGGATCTCTTCTTCAGCTCGTCAAGATCTTCATCGAAACCGTCCTTTATTATGCCCCCCTCTTTCACCGTCGTTGGCGGGTCCTCGACTATGGCGGATTCTATCGTCTCCCTTATATCCTCCATGGGGTCGATCCTCTCCCTGATCTCCTCCAGTTTATCACTTTTAGGCTCATTCTCCTCGCTCTCCTTCAGGAGTTCCTTTAGTGGTTGAATCTTGGAGAGTGCGTCCTCTATAGACAGAAGGTCTCTGGCGTTGGCGTTGCCGTAAACGACACGGCTTATCAGCCTCTCCAGGTCGTACATCCCTTCCATCCCCTCCCTGAGGTCGTCACCCAAAAATAGACTCTCGACCAGTTTTTCCACCGCATCCAACCTGCTCTCTATCCGGTCTACCTCAAGCAGTGGCTGCTGGAGCCAGGTTCTGAGTTTTCTAGAACCCATGGCCGTGACCGTTTCATCCAGAACGCTGAGCAACGTCCCTTCTTTACTGTCCTCTCTCAGGCTTCTGAATATCTCTAGATTCTTTAAAGTGGTCGCGTCGAGGGTCATGTAGTCGTCGGTCGAATAGTACCTGAGCCTCTTGATGTACTCCATGGTCCTTTTCTGCGTTTCTTTCAGATAGTCCAAGGCGCCGCCGGCGGCCTTCACCGCTTTCTTCTTATCCGCTAGACCCAGGGGTTCCAAGGATTTGGTGCCGAAGTGGTCGATGAGTTTCGTTTCGGCCGTGTGGAACGCTTCATCTTTGTGCGAATGGATCATCATCTCCCGTTCCTGTTCCAGTGTTTCGAGGAACTCCTCGTCTTTGTAGTTCGAAGGCGGCAGTATACATTCTGTGGGTTCATACCTCAGTATCTCTGACAGCATGTCGTTCTCGTCTTCGACTTCTGTCACATAAAAATCGCCGGTAGAGACATCTACTGCGGCGATCCCGTACTTCTCCTTTCCGTAGATACACATCAAAAAATTGTTCCCCGAGCCCTCGATGAGTCCTTCGTCTATGACCGTACCGGGGGTCACCACTCTCACCACCTCTCTATCCACGAGGCCGGTCGTTTCACTCGGGTCCTGAGTCTGCTCCGCTATTGCAACGGTGTAGCCCTTCTTGATCAGACGCTGGAGGTAGCTCTCGACGGAGTGGTAGGGTACCCCGGCCATGGGCGTCGGGTCTTCATCGTCTTTATCCCTGCTGGTAAGAGTTATATCCAACTCTGAAGAGACGGTCTTGGCGTCCTCGTCGAACATCTCGTAGAAGTCGCCCATCCTGAAGAAGACTATAGAATCAGGGTGCTGGTCTTTTATATCGTAGTACTGCTTCATCATGGGAGTCAGGTCGCTCACGTTTCTTGACCTCCGTAGTGGATGATCCTTTAAGATTCAGATATAGGATGTCCTTATAAACGTTTTTTCTAATACGCGTAAGCTCAAAAGCTGGACAGTGCGCTCTGCTCGGACTTGTACTTGTCATAAAGTTCTTTGATCCTTTTTTTGGGCTCTCTCGCTTTATCGATCTCTTCCTTGAGACGATAGACATGCTTCAACATCTTATCCTCGCCCTGTTTACTCTTCCAGTAGTAAGCCACGTCCTTGGACTCTTCGGTGATCATTATCTTCACCTTTCCCGGCATGTTGTCCCTTCCGGTTCTGCCCTTCCTCTGTATGCTCCTGATGGCCGAAGCCACGGGCTCGTAGAAGATCACTAGACTTGTAGAAGGAACGTCCAGGCCTTCCTCTCCTATGCTCGTGCTGACCAGTACGTTGTACTCTCCTTCTCTGAAGTCATGCAGAACGTCCTTCTGCTCTTCCTGGTCCATGCCTTTGTCCCCCTCACGATCGCTCTGGCCTATGAGTTTTTCCGCTTTTATTTCATCCATCTTGTTGAGTTCTCTTTTCAAGAAAGCGACGGTATCCCTGTACTCTGCAAATACCATGCACCTCGTATCTTTTTTCTTTTCCAATTCCTCTCTCAGTATGCTCTTTGTCTTGCCCAGTTTTGGGTTGAGCTCCACCGGCATAGCCTTCAGGTCCATCAGTTTGTCGTTCAGTCGGTCGAACTCCTCTCTCTTCTTCAGGTAGGAAGCGGCTCTACTATCGTCATCGTTCAGGCTTAAAACGTAGCTGTAGGCCGAGTCTATACCCTGGGATACCAAAACTTCCTTCAAATGTGCAGTCTTTATGGCCGAGGCTATCAAGGATAGAGCATGGAACAGGTACCCCTTTTTGCCTTCGCTCTTTATCTTCTTCTGAAGATCATCTTGGATCTCGATGAGTTCCATCTTCCCCGCATTTTTGGGGTCCACGGCATACGCTTTTGTACTATACTTGGTCAGCTCTTCCAGCTGATCTTTTAGGATGTCGTTCAACCAGCTCTCCATCTTCTGGATCTCGTCGTTCTTCTCCAGCTCTATCCAGTCGATGTTTTTATCCGAGATGTAACGGGCAACGTCCTCATCACTCTCTTTTCTCACCGATACCTTTTCGATATCGAGGTTGTGGGCTACCTCTACCAACTTTTCAAAGGAGCTGCCCGGTGAAGCGGTCATCCCTAAGAATTGACTTCTATGTTTAAGGGCCTTCGCGATATCCACGTAGGCGTAGTCTTTCACGGTGCGGTGCGCTTCGTCGAAGATGACCGTATCTACATCGGACACTGAGATATTATGAAGGTCGTTGTTTACAACCTGAGGGGTCGCAACGTACACTTCCGTTCTCTCTTTCCAAAGTTCTTCCCTTTCCTCCGAACTGTAGAGTTCACCGGTTATCAGTCGGACCTGTTCTTCTTCCAACCTTGTCATCTCCAAGATGAAATCCCTGTGCTGCGAGCAGAGTGGTCTAGACGGTGCCATGAAGATGACGATGGAATCTTCTTTTTCCTCCAATTTATACGCTAAAAGATAGACCGCTATAACGGTCTTGCCAAGCCCTGTAGGAAGCACGACCAACGAGTTATGATCTTTTATGTGATCGAATATGTTGAGCTGATAATCCCGCTCCTCTATCTTGTTTTCATCGACCAGTTGCAAGTCTAGACCCATCGTCTTTGGATAGAGATTCAGACTAAAAACCTTTGGTACTATTCTCCGATATATCTAGAGTAGATGCTTTTAGCTCTTTTTGGGTCCTCGGTGCCCTCGATCATGGCTCTCCCGTCTCTGAATATACGCAAGATGTGGTCTTCTAGGTCTACGGTGAGCATCGATTCACTCGTCATCTCGATATCCTCTTCATCGAAGCGGGACGCTACCTTGTTTAAATCGAGTTCGAACTCTTCCGCCGGTGAGACCTGCACGGCGTTTTTTCCGCAGAGTTCTGTCGTAGAGTCCTCGGGAGCGGAAAGATGGGTGAAGTTCCTTTTTACGCAGCACTCGCAGTCCTCTCTTTTAGCAGCCTTTATGGGATCGTATTGTGATTTCCAGATATCGAAAGTTAAAAGTCCTTCTCTCATCTCATCTCCGGTCAAGAACTTCACCGCCTCTGTTGCGGCTAGATTTCCCATGGTCCTTGGGAGCGTGAAGAGGACTCCCGCGGTCTCACACGTTTCTAAAGTACCGGGCTTCGGTCTTTCGGCCAACATGCATTTTAAACAAGGACCCTCTTCATGGACGTTCAGACTCATGCCGTAGGTGCCCAGAACAGCGGTATAGATCCACGGCACGTTCTTCTTCACGCAGGCGTCGTTTATGATGTATCTGGTCTTCATGTTGTCCGTAGCATCTAGAACTATATCGACATCTTCGATCAGTCCCTCGATATTTTGTGGACCTATATCCTTGACTTTCTTTTCGATATCCACGTCCGAGTTTATCTCCTTCAGGCGGTGATTTGCGGCGTCTGCCTTCGGCCTCCCTATATCGCTCTCATCGTAAAGTATCTGGTGGTTCAGATTCGATATCTCGACGTAATCTCTATCAACGATCCTAATTTTACCGATGCCCGTCCTGGTCAGTGATTCCGCCATGGCAGAGCCCAGAGAGCCCAGGCCCAAGACGGCCACGCTCGAGTTCCGCAGTCTTTCCTGCCCTTCCTCTCCGATCTCTGGAAGGACGAGATGTCTGGAGTACCTGCTCATACGTTCCAATTCACATTTCAGTAAATAAAATTTTGGAGTTCTTTTTTACGTCATCGAAAAAAATAAACGTGACATTTTCGATTCAAGACTCGATGAGGAAGAAGTACGTCTGGTTCGCTCTAGCCGCTATAATATCCTTCTCCGTTCTGATCAGGACCTATCCTCTATTCCAGCACGCCTTATGGGGCTACGATTGCGGCGAGTACGTTTACTATGCGAACCACTGGGTCAACGACGGGAAGGCATTTTTAGAACCCCAGGGATGGGGTAAGGCGTATCCTTTCTTTCCTTCATTGTTCATAGTGGGAGGTAGTTTTTCCTTGCTCACAGGCGCTGACATACAGGGTTCTCTGCTGTTCGTGCCTATAGTTATAGGCGCTTTCTCCCCTCTGTTCATATTCATCCTAACGCATCGATTGACTCGTTCTGCCAAGCCAGCGGTATTGGCTTCGTTGTTCTTCACCTGTATCCCGCCCGTGATCTACCACTACTCACAGACGAAGCCCGAGACGTTGGCCTTCTTCATACTGACCTTCATCTTGGCATTGGTACTGATATTCTACCAGCGCCAGGACGTGCGATACCTCTTCCTGTTGTTCCCGGCTTCTATAGCTTTGATAGTGACCCATCACCTCACGGCCTATTTCCTGATGCTCTTCCTTGTCGGTGGTCTCTTCTTATCCTGGATCTGGAAGAGAGAAGTTCCCCTTTCGGAGAAACAGATCTTCTATTTTTATATCATATTCGCACTTTTAGTGATCCCTTATTGGGTCTTTTTAGCTCCTCCGTTCAGACACAACAGAATTTATAAAGCCCTGGGAACGCCAGGCCACACCATCGTGTTGGCTCCCTTTTTGGTAGCTTTATTTATAAGAGCCGTGTCCTGGTTAAGACAGAGATACGACTTCAAAGTTCCCGTAGATATCCACGATGAGGATATAAATAAATTCTATACTGTTACCGCTTTTTCATCTATCATACTCAGCGCCATCATCGGTTACGTTGCATTTTGGCGTATCCCCGGTAGGGGCTTGAAACTCGGTCTGACCGTCTTCATATACGTTCCCATATTGTTCCTATCTTTCTTTGCGATACCGGCGAGAAAGTGGATAAGGGCAATGAAGGAAGGCCCGCATATACTGGGATGGTTCTTGCTCACTACCCTCTCGATGATCTTAGGCGTGATAAGTGGAACCACTTCACTTCTGCCCTCGAGACATCTCAGTTTTCTTTTCCTCTCCGTTTCGATACTCTTCGGTATAGGGCTGTACCATCTGCAGGACTATTACAATCCGAGAGGAGGCCTTAAAAGGAAAGCGGCTATCGCTCTGGTGGTCTTCCTCATACTGGCGTTGAACATACCGTTCTCGTATCCATCTCCGGAGATGCTCCAGAACTTCGATGAAAGGACCGGGTGGAAGGACGTGGAATGTGCCTACTGGATGAAAGGGACATCTAGAAAGATAGGCACTGGTCATAGGCTCTCTTCAGCCTCCTTCTCCGTCAGCAATAAGAACTTGACCTGGATAGATGAGTACCATATGTTCTACTCTTCAGATTATAGAAAGGCTGTAGAAGAGATAGATAAACTGAACGTCACGTACATCATGTGGGACGAACAGATGAAAGAGTCCGTGAACACTAGACCTTCAGAGAACCCAAGACCGTTCAACCCGGAGCTCAGACATAGATACAAGCAAGGCTATCTTCTATACACGTCCAAAGAGTGCTATGTTTATCCAGCTCCAAACAACTCCACTGAAGACGGCGGTTGAGCCGTGGTCTGTCATCCTTCAGAACATAGAGTTTTTACAGGGCAATCCGAACAGAGTGGGTCGTTCTTTTTACAGTATCTTTTAGCCAGTTCTACCAACAGAGCATGATATTCCTGATAGATATGCAGGTCCTCTTCGAGTTCATCTTCGAACAGTGATCTGAGTTCCTGGTAGTTTCCACCCACCTCAAAAATACGGTCCATTATACGCTTCGTGTATGCGTCGATGACGAAACTCGGTATTTCAGCGGAATAAAGGACGATGCTGTCGGCTGTTTCAGGTCCTATGCCTTTAACCTCGAGCAGTTCATTTCTCAGATCCTCTTGGTCTAAAAAATCTTCAAGGTTTTCATATTCTAATATCTCTTTAGAAATCCTCTTCAGCCTTTCTCCCTTCTGCCTGTAGAAACCGGTCGGCTTTATCAGTTCATGCAGCTTTTCGTCTTCTATCGAAAGGACACTAGAAGGAGATAGAACCCCTTCTCTCTTTAGATTTGCGATTGCATTCTCGACGTTCTTCCAGCTCACGTTCTGAGTCAGTATAGCGCCGACGATTACCTCGAACCTTGAATCGGCGGGCCACCATTCCTGTTCACCGAACTCTTTTTCTAATCTCTCGTAGAGCTTCATCAGGTCTGTCATCTCTCCCTGGATTAAAAGAGGGTTATAGGTGTTTTTTGGTCTTAAAAACGGTTTTCCAAAAGGTTATAAGTTTCGAAGTGGATTTTCATATGATGAAGAATACAGGGACCGCGGATCTACCTCTACACAACGGTTCGGCTCCTCGCTGGCTCTTCAAGAGGATGGTCCGCCTCAGTCAGGGGATAGTCGAAGTCATGATAGAGGAGCACGGTAGAAAGGAGTTCTTGAGGAGGTTGACTGACCCGAACTGGTTCCAGGCCTTCGCGTGTACCATAGGCTTCGACTGGCACTCCAGTGGAACGACAACAACAACTTGCGGCGCTCTCAAAGTGGCGTTAGACGCTCAGAAGCACGGCATATTGGTGGCGGGAGGAAAAGGTTCTACCAGTCGAAAGGCGCCTTCAGAGATCGAAGAGGTAGAAGATATATTCTCTATCGAGCCGAAACGGATCGAAACGCTTACAGAGGCGTCTAAACTTTCTGCAACGGTGGACAACTCCTGCGTCCAGGACGATTACGATATCTATCATCACTGCTTCTTCGCCGTAGAGGACGGGGACTGGGGCGTCGTCCAGCAGGGCATGAAGGGAGAGTCAGGATACGCAAGAAGGTACCACTGGCTCTCTGATGAACTGGAGAGCTACGTGAACGAGCCACATGAAGGGGTGTGCTGTGAAAGGAAGGAGAACGAAGTCTTGGATATGACCGCTTCAGATAGTGAGCCGACACGGGACGTGAGCGTGGATCTGATAAACGACAATCCCGACCATCTTAGGAGGTATCTGGATAAGGGAGGACAGACCTCGCTCACGGACTTTACCGATGAGCCAGAAGTGAAGAGGCTTGAACTTGCGGAACATCATCCCGTCTTGGACATGGATATAAGTTCCAGGGGCTGGAAGGACCTGAAGAGGGCCTATGAAGTTCAACCCTCTGACTATGAAGAATTGGTGAGTTTGAAAGGTATAGGACCGAAGAAGGTCAGGGCTCTAGCGCTTGTTTCCAACCTTATATACGGCACGGAAGCCAGCTGGGACGATCCGGTGAAGTACAGCTTCGCCCACGGCGGTAAAGACGGAACTCCCTACCCTGTGGATAGAGAAGTATACGATTCCACCATACAGGTGATGGAGGAGCAGGTGAAGAAGGCCGAGGTCTCGACGAAGGATAAGAAGAAGGCCTTGGAACGGTTGAGCGCTCTTATTGAAAAAGAAGGATAGAGCTATCGGTCTGGCTTCTGGAATTCTCTGGAAAGATATCGTTTTCCATTCAGTGTTAGGAAGTCACCACAATATTTATAATAAACCAACATCGTAAAATTATACAGAATAGGGTGGTTATTTGGACGAAGACGACCTCCGAGGAACCTCAAAGGAACTTGCACGCGAGATAGAAGAGCTCCAGAAGAAGCATAAACAGTTATCAAGCGAGTTTGAAAACAAGCATAGAAGAGATTATGTGAGGAGCGAGTTGAAGAAACTCAAGAAGGAGACTAAAGAACTCAAGAAGGAACTGACGAGGTTGAAGAAACCCCCGCTTCTTGTCGGATTGGTCAAGGAGAACCTTCCCGACGGCCAGGCCGTCATCGAGAGTACGACCGGTCCTGATTTTATAGTCAACGTTTCAGATTCTATCCCTGGAGGGGAGCTCAAGCCAGGAACTAGAGTGGCTCTCAACAAACAGACGTTATCTATAGTCAAAGTCCTGCCTCCCCCAGTTGACCCCAACATAATGGGAGCGGAAGTTTTAGATAAACCGGAGATGAGATACGACGATATAGGAGGACTTAACGACCAGATCCGCGAAGTAAAGGAGACCATAGAGGACCCTTTGTTGAATCCCGATAAGTACAAGAAACTCGGTATCGAGCCTCCAAAAGGTGTTTTATTGGTGGGTCCGCCCGGTACGGGTAAGACCATGATAGCTAAAGCCGCGGCGAGGAAGACCAACGCGACTTTCATAAAGTTGGTTGGTTCGGAACTGGTCCAGAAATATATTGGTGAAGGGGCCAGGATGGTCAGAGAACTCTTCGACATGGCCCGGGATAAAGCTCCTTCCGTCATATTCATAGACGAATTGGACTCCGTGGCAACGAAAAGGCAGCAGCAGGCCACCTCGGGAGATAGAGAGGTCCAGAGGACCATGATGCAGCTTCTTTCAGAATTAGACGGCTTCAAGCCTCTCAGCGGGATAAAGGTCATGGGTGCCACGAACAGGCCTAAGCTGCTGGATAAAGCTCTTTTAAGACCCGGAAGGTTCGACAGGATAATCAACATACCTCTGCCAAACCTAGAAGCCAGGAAGGAGATATTCAAGATACATATGGAGGATATAACGACCACGGAGGATATAGACGTGGACTACCTGGCCAAGAAGACGGAGGACGCCAGCGGGGCCGATATACAGGCGATATGTACTGAAGCCGGCATGTTCTCCGTGAGGAACGACAAGGAAGTGATCGAACAGACCGATTTCATGGAAGCCCTTGACAAGGTACTTTCGGAATCCACTGAAAGGGAGATAAAGAAACAGGTAATGTACGCTTGATACAGTCAACCATCCTATTCTTACTTTTTTAGATGGTTTGATCGGAAAATTGGACCAAGTCGACTTTAGGTGTTCAGCATGTTTTTTATGTATTTTCATTTTCCTGACTTCCTAGAGGAGAAAGAAGGACGAGAATTTTTGATAGCGTTTGTAAAGAGAGGAAAATTTTATTAGCAATGCTTCCATTAATTTGATGTCACGGAGGAATAGGGATTTCGACTCTAAGTTCAGATACCTAAGGTGATATGGTGCAAAAGAGAGAAAAGATCAAGAAACTGGATGGAATCGAGATAGATGAGGAATGTGGTGAACTCTTGGAGACCGTCTTCGAAAGTGGTCAAGAGATAAGTAGAGGGGATGACCATCAAGATCTTAAAGAAGCCGAGAGGGCTATCGACCGATTGGGCGAGAAGAGCTGTACCATAGGTCTCATCCACGTGGTGGAACGGTTCTCCAAAGAGGGAGGACAGGAGGGAACAGAACTCAAGAAACAACTGGCGAACCGGGCGGCGGACCGCATTTCCGGTTCCAGGCGAAGGGAGCAAAAACCATAGTTAGGATCTTTGTGCCTTCGGAGCTAGCCGTATTCATTTTAATCCTTTTATCCTTTACATCCTCCGTTCACTGCATTCCTTCACCTCCCTCGGCACTTCTTTCCCTCCTCTCCATCCTTTTCCTTTCCGCTTCTTTCTCCGCTTCCATGTCCGCCTTGGTGTAGGGATCCAGCATCTTTTTTCCGCACCAGTCGCATCTCTTCGTGACCTTCAATACCTTGATGACCTCGTAGGTCCCACTATCTATCTCTTTCAGGCACTCGTCACAGACGTCCATCTCCTCTTCAACGTTCACGTTCAGCAGCTTTATCTTTCCCAACATTTTTTCTCACCACTCCAAGATGAGAAAAAATGGATTGGAGGTTCTGTTCTACGTGATATCCTCCTTGGATATGTCCATGCTCTTTAACATCTCTTCCAGTATTTCTCTTCCGTTTGGCAGATCTTTATACAGAGAAGTCACCATGGTTTTTTTCCCTGATTTCCTTTCTGATACAACCTGTGAAAGTTTATTCTCCATTCTTTTGCTCAAGGTAGGTGAGGAGATATTGCATTTTTCCGCCAGATATCCTTTTCCGAGATCACCTATCGTGGAGTACCATAAAATCTTCAAATCGGTTATGTCCAATTTTCCGATCAGGGCTCGGTCCTCCATGATTATACTCTCAGTCATATTTTCTAGGTCGATCTTTTCCTTGTCCTCTGCGATCCCCCAGGCACTTTTTGTGTATCTTAGAAAGGCTCTCAAATTGCTCGATGATCTCATCGAAGCCTGTTCGATAGCCTTGTCCGTGAAGGGGAATTCAAACGTTTCTCCATCCATTACACATCGTTTCATCCTTTCTTTCAGCATAAACTTAAGCTTCTCTGACCGCAGGCCCTGAGGGAGGGGGATTTTTTGAGTAGTGCTAAATTCTCTCAGATTAAGGGCTTCATCGCCTCTATGGTACCTGTCGGTGAAGAAAATCATTTTACATTCTTTGATGAAACTCTCTATATTTCTATAGAACTTTACTGCTTTCTCGTCAGTTTCTTTGTCTAAGTCGTCTATAACAACTACTTCTTTTTCTTTATAGATATCCTTAGAGTTGATATCATCTTTTGGCGTATAGGTTCCGACCTCATACCCCTCATCTACTCCTATTTTGTGGATATAATTCAACATACTGCTTTTCCCTATCCCTATACCTCCCAGAATCACACTGACTTCCATCGGATTCTCAAATGAACTATCGAAGACTGACCTCGCGAGTTTCAGCTCGTTTTCTCTGTTTATAAAAAGCCTATCCAGTAGATTTTCCTCTATAGGATACAGGTAGAATGGATTAACATCGAAATCGACCATATCATCACCATTTTTCATGATTCGAATGTTTTAGTTGACTTTAAGTGTTTTGCATGTTTTAAATGTTTTAAATGACTTTGTATGTTTTAAATGTTTAGCCGGTACATTTTTTCTCACGACTCAAAATAGAGAAAAAATGTGAGGATTAGAGGTCCATCTCTTCAGCGGCTTCACCGCTTCTTCTGGTAGTATATCACTACAGCTATCACTGCGCTTAGTAACAAAAGCATCGTCGTGAACCCGGGCGTTCCTCCATCATCGTCATCAGCAGTAGGGGTTGCACTCACTT
>CAYMXS010000032.1:0-23929 GCA_964394465.1 uncultured Thermoplasmata archaeon
AAAAGAGACGCCCCGGACGGGATTCAGTTCAGAATCACTCACTCTGTTCATGATTCTAAACGCTCACTGATTGTTAACACAATCAGTTCGTGAACCCGATGGGTTTGATAAAAAAGAGACGCCCCGGACGGGATTTGAACCCGCGTCGCAGCCTCGACAGGGCCACATGATGGGCCACTACACTACCAGGGCAAAAAGCGATTTTACCAAATAAGATGACATATTAAAGTCTTACTGTCCAAGTAGAAAGAAAGCTTCCAAAAATATAAAAATAGGCCTTTTCGCTACTGCGTGTGATGAAGCCCGTCTTGAAGATAATAAGGCCGCTGAACTGCATCATCTCTTCTTTCTCCATACCGATAGTACTGATTATGCTCTACGGCCTTGATATCACATCCACGTCTCTTTTATACACAACTTTCTACGGCATGATCGTCGTCTTTCTTTTTACCGGGGCGGGCAACGTCTTGAACGATTACGTTGATAGAGAGACGGACAGGATCAACCATCCTGAACGGCCCATCCCCTCTGGAAAGATAGAAGCCAAGAACGCCCTTTTCCTGTCCGCTATCATGTACTCTGGAGGCCTACTCGTTTCACTTCTGCTGCCTTTATTTCTCCCCCAGTTGATAGTTTTTCTCAATCTGATTTTGATGATATCCTATGAGGTCAAATTCAAAAGTGAAGGTCTCTCTGGCAACCTTATAATCTCTTACCTTACGGGCTCGGTATTCATCTTTGGCGGTTCGATCTATGGGCGACTTTCGCTCCCTTTGATCCTTGCGGGCTTGGCCTTCTTAACCACCGTAGGAAGAGAGATAGCCAAGGATATCCAGGATTTGAAGGGTGATAGGGATAGAGAGACATTCCCAAAGAGGTACGGCATATCGAGGGCCCGGAAAGCGATCTACGCATTCGTTACTACTGGAGTGGTGCTTTCACCATTACCATACGTCATGGACAATATTTCTAGATATTATCTTTTCTTGGTGCTGTTCGCGGATATAATCTTTATATATTCCCTCCTATTACTTAGGTCCGAAAACGCTAAAAAGACTCAAAAATATCTCAAGCTAGGCATGATGCTTGCGCTGATAGCGTTTCTCGCTGGTGGTATAATATGAACGTCATGGATTTTATTCTTAAGAAGGTAGAAGAGGAAACCCTTCACATGGGACTTATCGACCCGGATGAACAGAGTCCGGAAGAAGCAGGTGAATTGGCTTCCACGTTAGAAGAGTCTGGCAGCGATGCCGTCATGGTCGGTGGCTCCACAGGAGTCACAAAAGAGAAGCTGGACGATACCGTAAGATCGATGAAGGAAGCCGTAGACCTGCCCATTATACTGTTCCCGACCAGAGCCGGAGTCATCTCTCAGTACGTGGATGCGATATACTTCATGAGCATGTTGAACTCCCAGGATATCAAGAGGGTCATAGGGGAGCAGGTCTCTGGTGCCCCGATAATAAAGAAGATGGGTATCGAACCACTTCCCATGGGTTATGTCATCGTGGAACCGGGTATGACAGTTGGAGAGGTGGGGAAAGCTGACCTGATCCCACGGAAAAAGCCGGAGATGGCCGTCAAGTACGGTCTGGCTGCTCAGTACCTGGGCATGAAGCTGTTCTATCTAGAGGCCGGGTCTGGAGCTCCGGAGCCGGTACCAGCCGAGATGGTAAAGATGTTCAAATCCGAGGTGGATCTTCCCCTTATTGTGGGTGGGGGTATAGATAGTACGGAAGACGCGCGAAAGCTGGCTAGTGCAGGAGCTGACATAATAGTTACAGGAACCGTCATAGAGGAGACCGACGACGTTCATGATAAACTCAGTGATCTGATAAGCGCCATAAAGAGTCTGTGAAATATGCTCGATAAAGATTCGATACTGTCCTACAGCAGAGATTACAAGGTGAGATTCTTCCGATGCCCTGATTTGGTTTACCAGATAGTATTGATGTTTTTGATATCGCTGATACCTCTATCAGTGATCTATTCAATTGAGATTCAAGTACTTATAGAGTCGTCTATATTGTTTTTCTTTCCAGCCCTGATCTCGGCATTTTTACTGCCCCATCTTGCAGATTACAGGGAAGAATTAAACTTCAGACAGTCTGCGATGCTCTCCCTAGTTTCCCTGCTTATCATCGTACCTCTGGTTTTCCTGTTCAATCTCTTACTTTTCTCTGGTCTTTCTTTGAGTCGTATCCTGATCGTTTCAACCGCTGTACCTATCGGCGCTAGATATTTGATTTTAAGATCTTCTTTTATACCGGATTTCAACAGACCTCTTTTACCCGCCTTTTTCCAATCTTTGATATCTGTACCTTTGATACATCTTATCTTTCCCTTATCTGTCCTTGATCTTGTAGCCTTCATAGCTGTAAGCTTGATAGCCGTATTACCGATCATTTTTATCATCCATTATCTCAACAAACCGATACGGGAGAATTTTGGCATCCCCACTATGGAGATGATGACCATAGTCTTGAAGCTCTTGAAAGGCAGATCGGAGGGTGCTCGAGAGTTGGAGGAAACCTTTTCTCATAATTCGATAAAGGCTGATATAGGATATACACTGTTCTCCTTTAGGAGGACAGGAGATCATTCGGAAAAGGCATTGTTCGTTATCCCTGGTGTTCATCCAGGACCTCTGAAAGGTATAGGTGGTGCAAGACTACCGATCATATTGTCCGATGAATTGAAAGAACATGGAGACGTATTTCCATTCCATAGTGCTTCTACACATCTACTGAATCCAGTCAAAGAGAAGTACTGTTATGAAATAGCCGAGGAGATAGATGAAAAGTTAAAACAATCGAAGGTAGAATACATCAACAAAGCTTCCCATTATATAGGAAAGGGTGAAGAGGGATTCATCGGAGCCCAGAAATTAGGCTCTGGTTTACTGGTTTCAGGTTCGTTCTCACCACTGCCTACAGAAGATATAGAATCCCCTATAGCCAGGATATTCTCTGAAAGGGCCGAGAGGAAAGGCCATCCACGGATGGGTTTTGTGGATTCTCATAACTGTGTGAAGAGGAACTGCAGCGAGGTATATTATCCGTCTAGGAGATACAATATCTTGTCAGATAGGTTCGATGAAGTTTTAGATATGGCTGATGATATCGAAGGGATTGGTGAAATTAAATTGGGCACCGCTTCCAAAAAAGGATACAGCGAAGGGGACATATCTGAAGAAGGCATAAAAGTTGCCGTCACGCAAGTTAACGGTGAAAAGAACGCCCAGATACTAATCGATGGCAACAACATGTGCCAGGGAGTCAGAGAGGGTATTCTAGACAATATTTCTGATCTGGTCTCGCTCTCGGAGGTCCATACAACTGACACTCACGAAGTCAACGAGCTCACGAGAGACTATCTACCTATAGGTTATGAGACAGACGATAAAGAACTGATCGAAGAGATAAGAGAATTAACAAAGGAGGCTATAGAGGACCTAGAACCGGTCGAAGTAGGATTTTTAGAGGGAAAAATAAAGGATTTTGAAGTGATGGGTCCTATCAACAAAAACAGGTTGGATACCATATCTGAGACTTTGTATAAGATGGTTCCACTAGCCGCCTCTCTTGGTTTCACGGTACAGGCGCTGGCCACCATCCTGTTCCTTACATTGTTGCCGTGAATTATATATATTTCTTTAGGCTTGGATAACCAGAGCTTGACAGCCCGGTCGGTGGTGCTTCGGAAGCGAAACTTCCGATTTACCACTGCCTTAATAAACTAGCCCGGTGGTGTAGTGGTCAATCATATGGGCCTTTGGAGCCTGTGACGGCGGTTCGAATCCGCCCCGGGCTATTTCTTGTTGTTCTTGTCTTTATAATTTTTTAGTCGGACGAGGTTAATTGTGACTTTTCAAAAGTGCTTTTAAACTGGTCTTTCTCTCCCCGCTGCAAAGAAAGACAGGAAAGATATGTGAGGAGGAGGAACCCCCTCTTAAAGAAATAAAGGACAGATTGATCGCCTGTCATCGATACGGCTAGAGGAGAATTATTTTTAAAAAACGACTAGGAAGTTAAAACGACTCAGATCCCCCTTTGCCAAAGATGTTATTCACTTTGATTCCTAGCTGGATTTTGACAAAAAGTCAAAAACCCAAGTTTTATATTCTTTAATCACTTTATAGTGATTAAAAATCTTAAACAACCTCTTAGTAGGAAGAGATATATTCATCAGGTAAGGAGGAAAAATATGAAAACCGGGGAAGTCACCGCTATATTAAAAAAATTTTACGAAGGGGAGATAACCGAAGAAGAGGCTTTAGATAAGTTAGAAGAGGCCGAGCCATTTGAATTATATACTGCGAGGTTAGAGCTATTTGAGGAGGGATTTGAACTAGAAAAGGGAGATTTTACAGAGATCAGCAAATTATATACGGATCTTTATCTGGAAGATTCGAAAAAATTGATTCAGGATTTAGACGATGAACACCCAATAAGGAAATTACTCATGGATCATCAAAGAATTGAATCACTGATGAACCGTTTAGACTCTATAAATCAAGAGATTAAACGACGATTGAAAGAGATAGATAGGATATCTCAGACGGTAAAATTATTAGAGAAACATTTCTTGATTGAAGAAAAATTGATATTTCCCTCGTTAGAGCATAATGATATGAAGGGGGAAACCCTAATTTTTGAGCAGGAGCACAATGATATTAGAGAGACTCACAAAAGGATGGTAGAGAAAACCCAAGAGATAAAAAATGCTTGGAAGGATATGGGTGAAAAAATAGACGAATTGGTAGGACAGATAAGATTTCACACATTCAATGAAGAAGATCGGTTCTATCCCAAAGTTATTGAGAAAATAGATGATCTAGATCATATTGAAGAGGAGATGGATGACATCCAGGATCGAAAATTGCTCTATACTCTTCCTGATGCTGATAATAATAGCAATTTAGAATATAAAGAAATTTAGAAAAGACTGAAAACGAGGATTTGTATTTTAGGAGCTACCAGATATCTTCCACATCTTGTTGGTCCCTTGTTCTATTTTCTTTGATGGAAAAAATGTTGCTCATCCCTACGTCTCTGAACTCTTTCTTGATCGCGTACCAATCGTTGAGTTCCTCTAGAGCCACCAAGTAAAGAAAATTGTTCTCCATAAAGGAATGAAAGTTCAAGGTATAGGCCAATACATCTATATTTTCTGCTAGTACTTCTTTATTATCCACTACATCTTCTGATAAGTTTTTTACCTTATCCATCAGTTTATCTATCTCATCATGTTCATTCTCCAATATATTTACCCTTCCCGCAAAACCTTTATCTTTAAGTCTTGGAAATAATATATCCTCTTCACTTTTTTCATGTCTCTTTATTTCATCAACATTATGCCCAATATTATCCAGCTTTTTCTTTCTGATTATCCTAGTCTTCTCGTTTTGTAGGCTCTCGGAGAATTCAGACAATTCCTCTACGAATTTCTTAATCTGGATGTGTTCCTCTATCAGATGATGGATGGGATGATCTTCGTCGAGTTTTTCCAAGGTGTCCTCGGTTTTATTCACGATGATATCATCGTACAGATCTCTGAACTCCCGTAAACTATTCTCATCTAAATCTTCGTCTAACAGCTCGACTTCCGCTAGAGCTAGCTCTAGAGGCGAAGCCAATTCTATATCCTCCACCGCATCTTCGACTGAGATTTCTCCTTCATATACATCTTTCAAAACGGAACTTATCTCCTTGACTTCCATGTTACCCCTTCCGCTAATCAACCATCTATACTTTATTTATATCTTTATGTTTACTAAGATGACTTTTCTAAACCCTTTGTCATTATATATGATCATATTACGCATGGGAACTAATAATTAAAAAATAACGTTAATCATGGTTATTCTATTTTTTCTCATAAACACTATATGAACCTTTTACAGTAAATGCTTTATTTGTTGTTCTATAACGAAAAAGGAAATTATTTTTGATTTGGGCTTACAAATGGTTATTTATATTAACCAAATAAACGCATATAACTAAATTCTATTTAAAATTTAATGTTTAACCGTTACACACCTCATCTAAAAGATATTTTCAATTACAAATAAAAAACCAGGTCGGAAAGACTCTACGAAACACCAATTTTGTTCTAGTGAATGTACCCTCTAAGCAAGAGAAAATCTCTTTTTCCGGCCTCTTCCCCCTTATTTCACAATCTTTAAATACCAAAAAGGGGCGACGTCGGAAAACATAACTAATACGACGTTAAATTTATATACTAAAAGGGAAGACGTCGGAATTTCTATTATTGATTTAGACTAGAGTATTTTTGTAGGATCTACATGAATTTACAATTTAATATATATCCTAATAGTTCTTATTTACTAAATTATATACTTCATTATCTTTGAAATGTTATTTTATCTAATCTGCAAAACCATGAATAATGTATTTATTTTTAGAATTAATGTTAAACGTAAATCCATTATTTATTTTAACATTCCCGGACAAATGCTTGTTTATTTTTAGTAAACAACCATGCATAAATACAAACCCTTAATTTTATCAGTTAAAGTTCGTTTTCAATAACTAAACCAATCTTGCATCGATTCCTTTACTGTCTATCTCGACTATACCTAGGTTGTCATCCGAAGCCGGACCGGGGTTTAGGTAGATCGTGTTCCGTTCCTCGATAATTCCCCTATCTTCATGAACATGCCCGCTCAAGACCAATCGCGGTTCCGCCTCATCTATCATAGGTAAAAGGGCTTCCTCTCCTAGATGTTTTCCCCTAGATGCCTTGTCCAGATAACCGTAGGGCGGCTGATGTAGGACGAAGACATCTATATCGTTGCTCAAAGATATACCGCGGAACCTCTTCAATGTTTCTTTATCATGTTTAGAACCAGAGAGGCCGAGGAAACTTATCCCGTTCTTCCTCGTCGGGTTAAGATGTAGGTACGTTCCGTCGTTCTCCTCGTATACATCTTTGACTTCGGGTGGATCGCAGTTTCCTATCACTCCGATAGCGTTCAGATCCATCCTGGATAGGAACTTGGAGGCCATCTCTTTCGGTCCAAAGTGAGTTATGTCTCCGCATATAACTGCGAGATCCGGTTCCTCTTTATGGTAAACAGCTTTGATCCTGTTCAGACTCTTCATGGAGCCGTGTACGTCGGAGATGACCAGTAACTTCGTCGGCATAACGGATTTTCGATTGATAGAATCGTATTTTAAATTTGGTGTGTACCGTAAAACATTCCAAAACAATTAATATTTCGAACGGTTCCTTAATCAGCATAAGATGGTAACCGGTAAACTTCGAAACGAAAAGATATTCATCGACGATGAGAAGGAGGCCAACCAGATTTACAACAAGGGCTATTTCGGAAAACCTCTGTCAGGTGGAGGCCTCGAACTGAACGAGCTGGAATCTCTTTATCTCCTTGAATCTGGAAGGATAGAAGAGATAATGAAAGACGGTGAAAAGATAGGCAAGGAGAGCATCTTGAAGATCACACAAGATGATTTTTCAACGGTCTATTCCGTTTATGAAGACATGAGGATGAGGGGTTATGTAGTGAAAGAGGCCTCAGAACCGGCCGAGTTGAGAGTGTTCCCAAGGGGAGGTGGCCCGGGTCAGACACCGACGAAATTTTGGACCCCTGTCTATCAAGAGAACGACACTTTTTCGGCCAAGGATATCCTTGAAACCACTAAATATATCTCTAACCTCAAGAAAGAAACGCTCTGCGGATTGGTAGACGAGGAGGACGACGTAACATATTACAGTTTATCGACGATCGACTTAAAAGGTAAGACCGAAGAATATCGAGAATCTAAGCTAAAAGGAACATTATATGATTATAAGACTATAATAATAGACCGGGAGATAGGCGAGGGTCTGCACAA
Organism: uncultured Thermoplasmata archaeon; assembly: GCA_964394465.1. Lineage (GTDB taxonomy): Archaea > Thermoplasmatota > Thermoplasmata > Halarchaeoplasmatales > Halarchaeoplasmataceae > CAYMXS01. Next base: position 7,881 of record CAYMXS010000032.1, read on the forward strand.
CTGCGGTTTTTACGGTTCACTCGATGAGGATGAGTTGAAACTCTCTCCCATAGAAGCCTTATACTTGATGGAAAACAGTAAACTTGAGCTACAGAGGCCCAACGGAGCTGGAACCATAGATGTAGAAAAATTCAAGGACAATATCCGTAAGGAGAAAAACTTTGAACTGCACTATTCACTTTACAAGGACCTCCGCTCAAAGGGTATCATCCCCAAGACGGGCTTCAAGTACGGTGCTAAATTCAGAGCCTATGCCGGAGATCCCGAAGAGCATCATGCGGAGTATATAATACAGCCTGTAGAAAAGGATTTCACCTGCAGCTGGTTCGAGGTGAGTAGAGCCGTCAGGGTTGCGCACACGGTGAAAAAAGATCTCCTTTATGCCGTCAAAGAAGAAAACGGATTCAAATATCTCAAGATAGAGAGGTCTACACCTTAGAACTTTCACTGTTCTTGTCTCTTCTTCTTCAGTTTGTTTCCGACCCTTTTCAGGAATTTGTGTTTACTCCATTCCTGTCTAGGCATTATGATCCTGCCGTTCCTTCTGTACCATGTGGATGGATAACTAGCTTGAGTTTCTACCCTGTTGGGTATCTTCAGATCGTCTAAGATCTCGCTTATCTCGTCGGGTGAAGGTGAATTTACAGCGATGGACCTAGGGACCCTTCTCCCCTTGGATCTAGAGAGAGACTTGTTGAAATATTCCGGATAAATTATCCAGGTCTTTCTCTCCCTTCCAGCCATCCTATTCCTCTACGAGTACAGCATTGACTACTCCGTCCTGACCAGGCCTCGAAGTGATCCGGGCCTTTCCTTCGGATGTATCTATTATGGCTCCTTTAGTCAGAATATTCCTCTGGACATAGTTGGGGTTCGCTGGGTTCTCTAAAACTCCGTTGATCTCCGCCTGGATTACATCCCCGTCTTCATCCGCTAAATTAGCATATTCAGAGCCCACGACCCTCACTTTCTTGTTTCCTCCTCTAGTCCTCACGATCTTCCTTCTGTCCTCTCCGACGACAGGACTTTCGTAATCGCTGCTTATCTCGAATTTTCTCTTCTTGCGATGAAAGTATCTTCTTCCACCAGTTATCTTACGTTTGGATTTACCTTGCCAGAGCGTCATTGTGAATCCTCAGGGATGAATCAATGGTTGAATTATATATAAGTTTTGTTCACAACTATGATCGCTCGGTTCTCTTAGACTGTTCCATGTCGACTCTCGCTTCTTCAACCGTTGAGATCAAAAGCGAGGATATGAAGACAGAGAAACCGAATCCAAATAGTAATCCAGTTATGGTTCTTAACGGATTTACGCTCTCGTAGGAAGTCACCAATTGGATCCCTCCATCCAACGCCATGGGCAAGACGGATATACAGGCTAGAAATCCGAGGATTAAGTATTTCTTTCTTTTCGAGATATCTTGATCGATTCCTACTAGACTGAGTATCGTGTCTTTGTAATCCATCCTTGGAGTTACGAAGGTCATCAACAAGAGTCCGGCGGACATGCCGATAAAGATCCCGACGTCTCTTGCGCATACTGGCATCTGGTTCCCGCCTACGCTGTAAGAACGATAATGCCTCTGGTGGCAGTTGAAGTCGCTGAAGGTATATATCATATTATGATACGGACCTAATTCATCCCACTTCTCTCTGTAGTCGATCATGTTGGCGTTTCCATCTAAACCCGTCACAGTTCCTGGTTCTAGGGTCATCGGGGCGATGAATAGGCCGGCTGTATAGAACAGGGCGATGAAGAAGATTATAAGGATACCGAGATTGATCCTTTCCAAGAAGCCTTTTAAACCCGTCATCTTATCCTTCTATCTCTTCAATCAATCTCTCTCTTTTCACGCTTCTCTGTTCTCCAGTCTCCATGTTTTTGAGAGAGACTTCTTCCTTTTCAAGCTCGTCCTCACCGATCAACAGTGAAAATCTGAAATCCTTTTTGTCCCCGTAACCCAGAGCTTTACCGATGTTCCTGCCCATCAGTTCGATGTCCGTACCTATATCGGCCTCGCGCAGTTCATCCAGCACTCCATAGGCGTAGGATAGGGCCTCTTCCCCTATCGGGATTATATAGCAGGTTGGCTTACTGGGTTTCGGTTCATTATTTTCCTCTTTCAGGGCTAACATCACTCTATCGAATCCGAAGGCAAAACCTTTAGATGATATATCTATATCGAAGATCTCCCCAAGATTGTAATCTCCACCACCGCATATCTGCTTTTGGGCATCCAACCTTTTCGACTCGATCTCAAAAACTATGCCTTGATAGTAATCTAGACCTCTGACGATCCTCAGGTCGAAGCTATAATCTTCCCTCTCGATGCCGTAGTACTCCAGGGCATCGAAGACCTTCTTCGTGTACTCAACGGGGCTGGGATCCGTAAGTTCCTCTTCGATCTGATCCAAGCTCTTACCGATGAGCGGTTTTATGATCTCCACTTCCTCCTCCTTGTCCACTTTATGATAGATCTCTTCTCTTTTATCTTCTGAGACACCTTTCTCGTCGAGGAACTGCTCCAGTATCTGAAGGTTCGATATCTTCAGGTCGTAGTTCTCCAATCCAGCTCTATCCAGGCATCTACAGGCCAGTGCGATGTTCTCCGCGTCCGCCCTGGGAGTATCGGGGCCGATCAGCTCGGTTCCGAAATGCCAGAACTCCCTGTACCTGCCGGACTGGGGTCTCTCGTATCGGAAGACCGAGCCAAAATAGTAGACCTTTAGAGGTTTGGGCAGCTCTCTCAAGCTCTCGGAGTACATCCTCATGACCGAGGCGGTATATTCCGGTCTTAAGGCTATACTCCTGCCCCCTTTGTCCTCGAAATCGTATATCTCCTCCACTATCGAAGGACCAGATCTCTTGAGGAACAGGTCTGTATGTTCGAAAGTAGGGGTGCATATCTCGTCATAGTTGAAACTATCACATACAGAGCGGAATTTTTTTTCCAGTTCGTTCCGTTGCTTCATCTCCTGGGGGCCTAGGTCTCTAGTACCACGAGGTCTCTCTATCATATTTGAGGAAAACGACTGGTATTATATAACGTTTTAAACTGTTAACACGAAAAGTTGATTAGTTGTACCATCATTCGATCAACATGAAAGAAGATATCCCTGAGAATATAGCCCTAAAGCACCTACCTCACTTCCCCACCGTTCTTGTGGGGACCAGTGACGATGAGAAAAGTAATCTGATCACCGCTGCAATGATACACGTTTTCTCTATAGAACCTCCTATGTTGGGCATCGGGATATCACCCAAGAGGTACTCTCATAAACTCCTAGAGGACAATCCCGAATTCACGGTGAACGTTCCGGACGAGACCCTCGTCGAAGAGGTGATGGGCTGCGGTAAGGTTTCGGGCAGAGACACGGACAAGTTTGAAAAATACGGCTTGACTAGGGAGAAGAGCGAAACGATCAAAACCCCCGGCGTTGAAGAATGTGGACTCGTTATCGAATGTGAAGTGGAGAAGACCATCGAGACCGGCGATCACACCTGGTTCATAGGTCCGGTAAAGCACGCGAGAAAGGACCCAGATTTCAAAAGGGAAAAAACGTTGATATACTGGGGTGGGGAGTTGAGGACTCCCGGTAAAGGTCTAGATTTCTAATCAATTTCAGTCTGGATAGATGTAGGTGCCCGCTTCATGATGTAGAGCTTCGAATAACTTCTCGGGTGAGGTGATAAGTACCTTCTCTCCCCCATCTTCTAGGAAGTGGATGGATGCCTCTATCTTCGGGCCCATGCTCCCTGCTGGGAACTGGCCCTCTTCAAGATACTCCTCTGCTTGGCTTACGGTCATCTCATCGATGCCCTCTTCGTCTTCTTCCTCGAAGTTGATATAGACCTTGTCTACACTGGTCAGCATGATGAAGAATTCCTCGTCTATCGCGGACGCCAAGACTGCAGATGCCAGGTCCTTGTCAATGACGCCTTCGACACCTTTCATCTGACCCCGGTTCTTTTCGATCACTGGAACGCCTCCGCCCCCGGCGGCTATAACGATATAGCCCTCCTCACCGCTGAATATAAGGTCCTTGATCAGGTCGGACTCCACGATCCTTTTTGGCCTTGGTGACGGAACGACTCTTCGATAGTCGCCCTCGGCGTTCTCCTTCATGGTCCATCCGTTCTCTTCTTCCTTCCTCTCGGCTTCTTCTTCAGTGTAATAGGGCCCCACATATTTGCTGGGGTTCTGGAAGGCGGGATCGTCTTCGTCCACCACCACCTGTGTTATGACGCTGGCCACTATCCTCTCGATACCTTTCTCCCTCAGCTCATTTTCCAGGGTCTGTTGAAAGATGTAGCCGATCTGTCCCTGGGACTGTGCACCACATATATCTAGAGGCATGCTCGGGACTTCATCCGCCGCTATCTCGTTCTGGAGGAGTATATTTCCAACCTGCGGTCCGTTTCCATGGGTAAAAACTAACTCATAGCCCTTGTCTATCATGTCGCTTAGTTCTTTACAGGTCTTGTCCATCCTTTCTATCTGTTCTTCAGCGGTGCCGCTGTCACCGGGCCTCAGTAAAGAATTTCCGCCTAGGGCGACCAAAGCTGTTTTCATAGTATAACCTTTAGGAGAGCTCATTAGGGTTGAATGGATATTTAAATTTTACATCACCATACCATGACGGCCATAACCTCTTTAAGTGATCAATCTATCGAGCATGTAGAGAACGATAAGATGGGTTACGAACACGGATTGGAAACGATAGATGATGAATATCCAGAGAAAGAATATAAAATCAAGATCAGGTGTCCAGAATTCACCTGTCTCTGTCCCGGGAAACCGGATCAGCCCGACTTTGCCACTATGATCATCACCTACGTGCCAGATGAAAAACTTATAGAACTGAGGTCCTTAAAGTACTATCTTTTCGAGTATCGAGACGAGGAGATTTACCATGAAGAGGCTACGAACAAGATACTAGAGGACTTGAAAGAGGCGCTAGAACCCCGTTACCTAAGGGTGAAAGGGGATTGGAATGTAAGGGGTGGTATTAAGACCATCGTCGAAACGGAACATGTCGATGAAGACTGGGAGGGGGACCCTAGCGAGGTAGAGTTGAGGTCCAGCGAGGCACTTATGTGAGGTTCAATTCGACACTACTTCTCTTGGGTAAAGAGGATAGAATCTAGCCTATCAAGTAAAAATTTCCTAAAATTCTTCAAGAAGGTCATCACGTTCTCTCGTTGGATTAGAACAGATAAAGAAACTAGAAGGATCAACAGAAAGGCCTGGGGAGGCATCAGGGTGGCCTCTCCGGTCAATTCTGGAGCCCTTGTAGAGAGGCCGTAGTCGAGCTGTAGTCCAAAGGTAGGAAAAGTTCCGGCCAGGTTCGTAGTTATGCCCAGAGATATGTATGGCGCTTTAGAGGAGAAAGGCCATAAGAGAGCGAAGCCGCTTTGAAGGTCTAGGATCAAGTGACTTACGAGGAAGAACCAGCCAACTATCACCCATCGTATCTTGTCCGCGTATCTTTCTCTGACAAACAAGAAAATGATCAAAGGTATCAGAATAACGAAAATGAAATTATGGAAGACGACCCGATGGGCCCAGAGACCAAAGACAGTGTCGAAATCCGGCAGTATGGCGAAGGGTAAAAGCGTCACGACCTTCTTGGAATCCACACCTAGAGCTAACAATGCTAGTGCGGGGAACAGGGCATGAGATACAGGATCCATGGTTGTGATAAGAAGTTAGGTGAAAGTCATATAAAAACCCTGTATGTGAAAACAGAAAAAAAGAAAATAAAAAGAAATAGAGGTAAGGGGACAGCCCAAGACTATTGGTAGTTATCTAAAAAGGAGTTCATCCTGTCTTTTTCTTCATGTTGTGCGGGGCTGCCTTGGTCCTCGTCTTCCTCCACATATTCTAGGGCCTCAAGAACCTTGGGTTTGCGCTCTTCGTGCTCCTCCTGGTCCTCTTCTTTTTCTTCCTCTATAGTAGAAACGGTTTTCTTCAAATCAGAAGGGTCCATCTCCATCTCTTCGAAAAATTGATTAATTTGCTCCATCTGGAGGTGTTTCACCACTTGATGGAGCGTTTTGTCAGCCAGTCTGAACGCCTGCTGCGGCGTCTTGTCACCGAATTCTAGAGCCTTATCGTTCTCGAATACCGTCGTTGCGTGGCTGAGCTTTGAAAGCTTATCGAGCGCCTTCTCCGCTCTGTCGTATCTTTCCTTCTCTACAGAGAAGGGCATGATAGCATAGGTGACAACCATCTTTCCGTTCCTCCGGGCTAGATCAGTTATAACCCGGGAAGCGCCGGATCCAGTGCCGCCGCCTAATCCTGCTACTATGACGACGAAATCGGCTCCGTCTAACGTGTCGAGGATGTCCTCTTCACTTAGCTCGGCTGCTCTTTTGCCAACTTTGGGGTCTCCTTCAGCTCCTTTCTTGTCCGTTATTTCCTTTCCTATCAGCATCTGGGTATCCAGATCTAGGTCGTTCAAAACTCTCTCGTCTGTGTTTATCCCGATCGTCTTCACATTGTTCATCTCTTGTTGCGCTATATAGTCGACTGTGTTGCATCCACAACCTCCTACGCCGACGACCTTGACGTCGGTCTCGTAGAGGCAAGCCTCCACGATCTCTTCGGCGGTTTGCTTCACAAATAGATCCTCCTGGGGTGGGGTCTTTTCGGGGCTTTCATTTACCATCTCAATTTCCTCCAACTTTCCTTTTCTGAGGGGGCGGGTGGGTCGGGGACTTGTCATACTCTTATCTGAAGGTCTCTGAATCTATCGTTGAAGATACTCGTTGCTTTCCATCTCTTCTACGTCCTGTATCCTCTCGACGGTTCTACTCACATTGCCGAACTTCTTGTACTTCGCTTCGAGTTTATCTATGTCTTGGCTCAGTATGCCTTCCTTTACTAGTTCTTCTAGTGCATCGCTCCAATCGTCGTAATGCCCGAGACTTATCAGATAATGTATACTGTTCTTGATGTCCTTTGGTAGTGAGATCCGGGCTGGTAACTGTGCTTTCTTTTCGGGCGTCTGATGCCTCGAGATGTATTCCAACGCGGCCTTTCTAAGGAACTCTGATCGACTGCTGAATTCATGCCTGGTAATGAATGAATCAATGATCTCTAAGTCCTCGTCGGACACTCGCAGAGATATCTTCTTTTCCATTCCCAGACACCTTCATCAAGTGCCTATGTAATACAAGTAATATGTATTGTACTACATATCTAGGCACTGCGTATGACAACTTTGTATATGGGGGGTATGTATATTTAAAGGTTTCCCATCCTTACCATCTTAGCCCGAGAGAATAGAAGAGAAATACTCCCATCCTATTCCCGTCGGGTACTACACCTTTAGGTTATACGTCGTACTTAATACTTTCGAAGGATTAAGTTTTATTTTTTATTATTTTTTAGAGGGTATCTTCATAAATATAGGACTCTGGATAGCCTTATTGTTATAACAAATTTAAAATATAAAAAGGTGCTTATAGCATTTTAAAAGATATATAAAAAAGGTGAATTTTACGCCGGAATACTTTACCGGCTGAATATAGACGTAGATCAATAATCGATGTAGTTCTCCAGCTCCCAATCCGTTATATCCCGGCTGAAATCCAGTATCTCCTGTCTTTTTATCCTTGTATAGTACTCATAGGTCTCACCTAGTGACTGCTTGATGACGGGATCATTCTCCAGCTCCTGGAGCGCTTCGTTTAGGTTGTTAGGTAGAGTTTCTATACCCCTGTCTTTGATCTCGCTTTCCCTCATGTCATACAGGTTCTCCTTGACTTCCTCACCGGGCTCGAGACCTTTATCCATGCCGTCTATACCCGCATGGATAAGGGAGTTCAGCATGAGGTATATGTTGGTCGAAGCGTCGCCCGCTCTGAATTCGATACGGCCCTTCTCCTCCTCTGAACTGCCGTAGGCGGGTATCCGCACGAGAACGCTCCTGTTCTCTCCGCCCCACGATATGTAAACCGGTGCCTCGTAGCCGGGTACCAGCCGCTTGTATGAGTTTATAGTGGCCGAACAGACCGCCGAGAGAGCTTTCGCATGCTCTAGAAGTCCGGCGACGAACCCACTAGCCTCTTCATTCAGCTCATCGGGAGAGAACATGTAATCTCCGTCCTTGAAAAGAGAGAGATGGATATGTAATCCATTACCGGCCTGCTTGGCCACGGGTTTGGGCATGAACGTCGCGTACTTCTCGTTCTCCATGGCCTCCTTCTTTACAATCTCCTTGATGAACATGAACTCATCCGCCGCCTTCAGAGGGTCGTGGTACGGTAAAGGCTCGATCTCGTACTGTCCCTCACCGACTTCATGATGGACCTTCTCAATATTGAAATCGTACTCCCTCATCACTCTAGTGAGTTCACCGATCATTCCGGTGTAACCTATCCTCCCGTCTATGTACTTCCCGGTATCTATGGGTTCATGGGTCTCTTCGTCCAATAGGTGGAACTCGTACTCGGGTTTCACGTGGACCTTTATACCTCTCTCTTCCAATTCATTTATAGTCTGCTTTAACATGTATCGTGGATCGCCTTTGAAGTATGTGCCGTCGGGCCAGTACATCTCGCAAAGGAATATAGCTACCTTCTCACCGCCGTAGTTGATGATCTTCTTCGTCTCTGGATCTGGTATAGCTATCATATCGCTTTCGGAAACGTCAGTGAATCCCACATTGGAAGAATCGAAACTGATACCGTCCTCTAAAACGATATCCAGCATGTCTGGCGGTATCCTTATATCTCTACTCTTGCCCTGTAGGTCCAAGAATTTCAAAGCGATGGAATCTATATCCTCGGGAAGTTCGACCTGGTCTGTCATATAAACACCGTGCGGTGAAATGGAAGTTATGGAGGTATAAAAATTAATTCCTTATGCAGCAGAAGATTTAATGTATACGATGAGAGTTTTACCCTATAAGGCAGGGTGATGAAGTATTGAATAAAGATATAGATGAGCGCCGGGTAAAGGAAAGGAACGGAAAAGATATCGATAGAGAAGGGGATTTCGTACTCTACTGGATGCAGAAGGCCCAGAGGACCGAATACAATCACGCCCTTGAATACTCGATTTCTAAGGCGAATGAATTAGGTCAGCCGTTGATCGTTTTCTTCGGCCTGACAGAAGATTTTCCCGACGCCAACTGGAGACACTATCTCTTCATGTTAGAGGGTCTTGAGGAGGTTGAAAGATCGTTCGAGGAAAGGGAGATACGTTTCCTTCTAAGGAGAGGTCCACCTGAAGAAGAGGTCCTTGATCTGGAAAAGGAAGCGTCTATGTTGATCACAGAAAAGGCGTATCTTAAGAACCTTCGTAGGTGGCGCGACTCCGTTGAGCAGAACATGTCGGAACTGATGGTAGAGGTCGAAAGTGAGAGTGTGGTCCCCGTTGAGACTACATCTCAGAAAGAAGAATATGCGGCCAGGACGATTAGGCCGAAGATACATGAACATCTAGATGATTTTTTAAAACCCCTGCAGCAGAGAGAATTGGTAAACACATCACTCGATCTGGATTTCAAAGGCTGGAAAGTAAAAGAGCTGATGGATGCAGACCTGGATATAGACAAGAGTGTCGAGCCCGTGGATTGGATAAAGGGTGGAACAAGCAGTGCCAAAAATAGACTCGAGAGATTTATACAGAACGACCTAGAGGTATATGCACAAAAGAGTAACGACCCAGCCGTGGATGCTCTATCAGATATGAGTCCATATCTTCACTTCGGACAGATATCCCCGGTCTACATAGCTCTTCAGGTCAAAAAGAGCGGTAAGGAAGGTATAGAAGATTACCTGGAGGAGTTGATAATCAGAAGGGAACTCGCCTTGAATTTTGTCTACTACGATGAACAGTACGACTCCATAGGTTGTATTCCCGACTGGGCTAAAGAGACGTTGAGGGAACATGAAAAGGATGAACGTGAGTACTTATACAACGAAAAGGAATTCGAGGAAGCGGAGACCCACGACGAGTATTGGAACGCAGCCCAGAACGAGATGGTAAAGAGAGGAAAGATGCACGGCTACATGAGGATGTACTGGGGCAAGAAGATATTGGAATGGAGCGAAACACCGAAAGAAGCATACAAAACAGCCCTGTATCTGAACAACAAGTACGAACTGGACGGGAGGGATCCGAACGGTTATGCCGGGGTGGCCTGGTGCTTCGGTAAACATGATCAGGGATGGAAAGAAAGACCTATCTACGGAAAAGTCAGATATATGAACGCAAACGGTCTAGAGAGAAAGTTCGACATGGGTAGTTATGTAGAGAAAGTGGAAGAATTGGATTGAACAAGTATTCATTCCCACTCCAACACTAGATCGTTCAGTTCGTCGGCTATCGACTTTATCTTTTTTCTATCTTTACTGTTGGATTCATATTCGAAGCTGATTATGACGTCCCTCCAGATCGTGTTATCTTCTGTCAGAAACCGCAGGAAGAACTCCGTCTCTTCAAGCTCTATCGTTATCCCTTTACACATGTCGTCATGAGCATCGGAGATCAGTTTAGCTGCGCCCGGTGGCAAAGCGTAATACCGTTTGTGGGCGGTGAACTCCTCGTCCTGTGTCGTATGGATGATGAACCCCTCGCTGTCGAAGATGGTTATCTCTTTGAGATCATACTTTTCTTTCATCTTGTTCATATTCTCTAGTAGCTCTTCGTCCCTCATTTTCTCATTCCTTTATCGGGTCCCTACATACAGGGTGATTAAATACTTTTTTCGGTACCCCTTTGTTTCTTCAAAATACCTACTTTCACCCTCCCCTGTATGTTCACCTTAAATCAGACCATTCATATGCATAATATATGGCTGATCTCGAGAAAATAGTGCATCTAGCTGAGGAGAGTAAATATGATTCTGTAGGTGACCCGACCGATTCGATCCAGAATATCGATCTCGACAAAGTGAGCAGACTCGGTGAAGGGACGAAACACGACGTCTGCGCTTCCACATCCTCAACCAGGGTCGTCAAAGGGTCGGAACGGCTGGGAAACGTGGCCAGCAGTGGGATATGCCACTCCTTCACACCTGACGGAAGATGTGTGAGCCTATTCAAGACACTTTTTACCAACAGATGCTCTCACCAGTGCAATTACTGTCCCAACTCCACAAACTGCAGCGCTTCGAGCAGAACCTATTCGTACACTCCTGAGGAACTGGCTGATATCACGGTTGCGCTGTACCAGGGCAACTACATAGAAGGACTTTTTTTAAGTTCAGGTACGGGAAAAGACGAGGACCTGTTGATGGAGAAGATAATCGAAACGGCTGATCTGTTAAGGAACGAGTACATGTTTGAGGGCTATATACACCTAAAGATACTGCCGGGCGCTTCAAGGTATCATGTTAAAAGGTGCATGGAATTGAGCGACAGGGTCAGCTTGAATATAGAGACTACATCCAAAACGAGGCTGCAGGAGACCAGTCCTACGAAGGATTACAGGTACGATATACTCCGAAGGCACCGGTATATCAAGAGTGCAATGGATAAGATAGACCTACCTTCTGGACACACTACACAGCTGGTCGTGGGCAGCACCGGGGAATCCGACAGGGAGATATTCGAGAGCATGCTCAGGGAGTACAGGAGGTTCGACATGAGGAGGATGTACTACTCCGCCTTTGCACCCGTCGAAGGAACCGGATTTGAAGATAGGGAAAATACCCCACTCTGGAGAGAACACAAGCTCTACCAGGTGGACTGGCTTTACCGTAAATATGAGATGGAGCCTCATGAGATAAATCTAGCCTTCGACGGGGAAGGCGATCTTCCAAAGAAGGATCCTAAAGTGAGGATAGCTAGACAGATATTGGATGAACCGGTGGACCCGAACGAAGCGGACCATGATCGGCTTCTGCGCGTTCCGGGTATAGGCCCTAAAAGCGCTGGAAGGATAGTGAAGAAGAGAAAGAGAGAGCCGATAAAGAAGAGGAGAGAACTGGCCAAGATGGGCGTAGTCCTCAAAAGGGCGAATCCATTCTTGGAGGTCAACGGGTGGACCGATACTACGATGGATAGGTGGCTAAACTGAGGTGTGTATATGGCAAAGGATGATCGTTATTTTATGGACATCTTAAAGCTGCATACTGATTTCAGCCGAAAACTCGAAAGGCGGGCGGAGGGATTGACAAAGGAAGATCTAGAGACCGCGACAGATGAAAAGAAGCTGAAGATCAGGAAGATGGTGAGAGAGGTATGTAAAGAGATCCACAGGATGAAGGCCTTCGTTAGGTTGAGATTTTTGGGAGATAAGATCAGGTACGGTTATCTGCGACCTGAACACGATATAGGCATGAGGGTTGTCAGTTGGCTAGCGAAACGGATGCCCGGCAGGGTCATAGTTCTGGGAAATCCGGAAGAGTCATGGGTCGCTATCTATGAAAAGGGAGAGGTCTACAAAAGCGAGGAGGGCGGCTTGAAAAGAACGGTTCAGGAGTTGGGCGATAAACTAGGTATGGAAAAAGAAGTAGACATGGATGAGCTCTGGGAAGAATATTACGACAGTCAATATGCGCGTGAAAAGAAGAACAAAGAGTTGTTCGAGAAGAACATGCCGAAGAGAGACCTTGAACCTGCTGGAAACCGGGTCGAGAGAGGATATAAAAACGATACGATAGAGGATTTTGTGGTTGAGGACGGATAAATTAGATAAGGAATAAAGTTATATGTCTTCATTATATAAAGGTGAGAGGGAGTCAAAAGATGAATCTCATAGGAAAATATGAGAAGGAGATCGCGAAACGGCCGAGGGCCTTCATCGTCGCTCTTGTCATCATCACTATATTTCTGTCCTTTTTCGCTTCCCAGATGCAGATGGAATCGGGAGAAGGTGACTTTCAGCCCGATACGGAGATAGCTAGAGCGAACGATATGATAAGAGAGGAGTACGGGGAAGAACAGAATCAGATAACTATCGTTACAGTCTCTGAGGAGAACGTACTTGGCATAGACGCTTTGACCACTCAACTCGAATTGGAGAAAAAGGTGTTAGATTCCGAGAAGATCACGTCTATCATAAAGAATACGACCCAAAATCCTTCAGGCGTCTCTTCTACCGCTAGGTTGATCTCCCAGGCGAAGTTCGTGAACAGGACTCTGAGTCTGATGGAAAATTTACGACCTAATGGAAGTTCTACGGGCCCAGCAAACGGTACTACGGCCATGCAGAAAGAGCTCATGTGGAAGGCCTTTTCGCTGACACCGGATGAGCTGAAAACCATCTTGGAAGGAGGGAACTTGACCCTAAGATCATCTGCTGTTCCTCAGCCTATAGAACTGAATTTCCAGGTCTACGAGCCTCAGCAGCTCCACAATTTCTATCAAAACGAGATCATATCTGAGGCTATACCACTCGAAGATATCCTTTCTTTTCTGCTTTCTAAGGATTACGACAGGGAGGCTCAGACGGCTGAAAAGTCACTGATGAGCATATCTACGAGAACAGACGTATCGGAAGAAAGGTCTTTAGAGGTTGAAAGGGAAGTTAAGGAACTCGCGGGAAAGACAGAGGAAAACGGTACACAACTGAGGATTCTAGGTGATGCCTTGATCAACGAGGAGATAAACGAGGCGTCTGGACGGAATATTGCGATACTCATGCCCATAGCGTTTGGTTTTGTTATCGTGGTCCTTGCCATAATGTATCGGAACATGACCGACACCGTGTTGAACCTGATATCGCTGGTCATGGCGATAATCTGGGTATATGGCATAGGTGTACTGATGAATTTGAACCTTGGAAATCCCATGATGACAACGGTACCCGTTCTTATAATCGGCCTGGGGATAGATTATGGGATACATTACACGTCCCGGTACAGGGAGGAGTTGAAGGAGGGTAGAGAGATAAATGAAGCCATCACCAAGACCGGTGCTACGGTCGGATTCGCGATCCTTCTCACGACCATAACGACGGTCGTAGGTTTTATGAGTAACGTGGTATCCAACATATCAGTTATCAGAGATTTTGGTGTATTATGTTCCATCGGGATATTAAGCGCCTTCGTCCTTATGCTGACCTTCTTCCCGGCAGCCAAAACACTAATCGATAGGAGAAGGAAGAAGAAGGGGAAGGAACTGATCAAAGAGAGAAAATCAATTTTGGGTAAAAAGAGATCCTTTGGAAGGCGATTTTGGAGTTTTATAGGTGATCCAGAGTCTTTCTGTGGGCCAGATGTAAAGTGTGTGAACAATGGTCTCGGCCTTGGAGCGATAGCCGCACGTACACCTGTTAAGGTGTTGGTCGTAGTGCTCTTGATAACCTCGGCCAGCGTTTACGGTGGGGCCCAACTCCAGGCAAGATACGATTTTAGGGACTTTCTCCCGGAGGATTTAGAGGTGACAGAGACGTTCAATATAGTCGTAGAGGATTTCGATTTCAGTGAAGAAACCGTATATATCCTTGCTGAAGGCGATATCACCCGACCAGAAGTTTTCAGAAAGATCGGCACGGTGCAATCAGAGGCCATGGAAAGCGAATATGCGGTCAAAGCTAGAAGTCCGGAGTCTCCCATCCAATTGGCTACTTCGATGGTTGATGAGAATTCTCCCAATTATAACTCCACTTTCCAGTCGGTCTGGTACACCCATGTAGATACGAATAGGGACGGAGTTATCGACGAGGATATCACTCGAGAAAACGTGTCAGCGGTATACACTGCTTTGATGGAATACGAAGAGGACGCTGATAATGTCCTGAACAGTGAGAACGGGGAATTTCAGGGTATGCTCATAAGGATACCGGTAGATACTCAAGATCAGAACAAGGTACAGGAGACAAGAGATGACATGCGTGAGGCATCTCAACCACTCAGGTCGGAGGACCTAGAAAGGGTGATCGTTACCGGTGGTCCGATAGTTAGCTATTCTACTTTCAGGTCTATAAACCAGGGTCAGATACAGACCCTGCTCATAACTTTCATATTGGCACTCGCTATATTGACCTTGCTTTATCTCTATATGGGAGAAGGACTACTGCTTGGTGCGGTCACCATATTACCCTTGGTATTCGTTATCAGCTGGACCTTTGGAACCATGTACTTTATCAATATACCACTGAACCCAGTGACGGTTACGATAGCAGCGATAACGGTCGGTCTTGGCATAGATTACAGTATACATCTCACCCAGAGGTTTTTAGAAGATACGGAAAGGATTTCGAAGCCACAGTGTGCACTCTGTGTTTCAGCCAGTCACACGGGCAGCGCTTTGTTCGGGTCCGCGACCACGACGATAGTGGGATTCGGTATCTTGTCTTTAGCCATCATACCACCGCTGGCACAATTCGGAAAAGTCAGCGCTATAAGCATCTTTTTCGCGTTCCTAGCCGCTGTCTTCGTACTTCCTACTTTCCTACTGATATGGTATAGATATAGAAAGGGATGAAAAGGGGGTTTTGGAAGATATTAAGACTACTACTCTATCGAGCATGTAGTCGAGGTCCAGCCGGAGAGACCGCCTAGAACAACGGTCAGGTCCTTCCAACTCTCTCTTTTTAGAAGGCTGGCGGCTAACATTGAGCGAAGCCCCGTACCGCAGAAAATATGGATGTTCTCATCTTTTGAGATCTTGTCCATCTTATCCGGTATCTTTGTAACGTGTATATGTTTCGCGTCTTCGATCTCGCCCTCCTCCTCAAGTTCTTCGTCACTGCGCACATCTAGAATCCAAGGTTCTTTCCCAGAATCTAGCTCGGTGCATAGATCGTGGACGTTGACCGTCTCTATCGAGTCACTCTCCTTACCGGACATGTGCCAGGAGAGCATACCGCCGGCTAGACATCCTTTCACGTTGTCGTAACCGATCCTCTTCAGGTAAGTGAGAGCTTTGGATGGATCACCTGACTCATCCACCAGAAGTATGGGCTTGTCGTACGGTAGGAACCAGCCCGCGAAGTTCGGTAGCCCGTCTAGCCAGATTGAAATAGAACTAGGGATATGTGCGGCTCCGAACCCGAGTTCTTTCCGGGTATCTAGGACGACGGCCTCTTTGGCTCTCTCCTCAAATTCCTTTGGAGAAAGGTATTCTAGAGACTTCTCTTCCA
>CAYMXS010000033.1:0-23421 GCA_964394465.1 uncultured Thermoplasmata archaeon
GAGTAGATAAAAATATCGATCTTCAGGAGGGATTTAAGTGTTACCTACAGACCACCGATAAATATATAGGGAGAAATGGGATTCCTCTTTTGTAGGGAATCGGACTTGACCCGGATAACTTTAGAGAAATTTAAAAAGGCTCTCCACACCGTTCTGGAGGATGAGGACATAGAGCCGAAGGAGATAGACGAGATGGCCAAGACCGTGATGAACCTCTTCGGCTACGATAAGAGCATCACCGATAATCTGCTTTCTTCTGGAGATAGAGACATATTCTACATGCTGGAGGACCACGATATCTTGTCTACGGAGGAGGAGTCCACGCACCTTCCCAGCGGTAAGAACTGGAGGATACATTACTGGAAACTGAGAGAGGACAAGATAGAGGAGATACTGAAAGAGGAAGAGAAAGAAGAGGAAGAAGTGGAGGAGGAAGAGTCCGTTTACAACGGCATCTCGGAAGAGGTCTGGGAGCGAGGGGGCTAGTAGTTCAAGCCTTTGTTCTCAAGTATAATCTAGAGCCGCCGGAGTCGTACACGCGGCTGGAATGGTTACTCACGCTGTTCTCGTACGTATCTATCTTCTTCACTACGGTCTCGTTGCCGTACCTGACTAAGAAGTAGTTGTTGAAGTAATCTGTGAAGAGTATTCTAGGCAGGTCTGTTCTGTCTGTGGAAGGGACTGGATAACCGAAGGTCATGCCGCTGAAGGTCGTGGTTATCCTACCCGAGGCCCTGCCCCGGAAGTTAACGGAGGAGTTGCTCGTCGCCTCCAGATACCTGAAGAGGCCTTCGTGGGTGTCCATGATGAAAATCCTATGGGACATCTTCTCCTGTGTAAATCTTCCAGCCCTGAAAGCCTGTCTGGAAGGGGTTTCGATTGCATCTACACTGTTCTTGGCTATCGGGATGGTAAGCAGTGAAGAGACCACGATCAGCACGATAGCTGTTTTGACAACTCTATCTAGGGACGGTATCTTGGAGAGCATCTCTGTTTTAGCTAGACCTTCGAAGATCGGAATGAAGAGCAGGGAGGCCGGTATTATAGCCGAAAGAAAGGCCCTCTCTATCAGGAAACCGTTGTGGGTGAAGGAATAGCCGAGCCAGATATAACATGAAAAGAACCAACCTCCGAAGAAAAGCGCCCTTTTAGAGGAAAACTTGTAGAATATCAGGAAGCCTATCAATCCGCCTAGGGACTGAACGACTCCCATGAGCATCCTGATGTTGTTAGCTAAGGCGTAACTCGAACTGGTGGTCCCGGGCCCCCCCATGGAGAAGCCCTGAAAACCGCCCTCCATGACCTGGCCCCAGAGATCCATGACGAACTGGTTGATCGGCTCGACGAACTGGAAAAGGAGGAAGAACACCAGGAAGAAAGTGATTATCAACGGAACGGTATATTTCAGATAGTCCCAATCCTCTTTTTTCCTGTAAGAAAGACCCGTTACGAAAGCCAAGGCTAGAAGGTTGAACGAGACGATTATGATGATGCCTGGGTGTGATGGTAGAAGCGAGAGTAGGAGAGCGCCGGCTAGAACGCCCAGAAAAAGATCCTTCTTTTCTATGTATAGAAAGAAGAGGAGCCAGAATGCGCTCCATAATAGAAGTCCATAGGCCTGCCTGCACATGTGATACTCCATGTACCAGTTCATGGAGAGGAAGACGAGAGGTGGGAGCGCCGCAAACTTGAGAGATAGTTTTTTAGCTGCAGTGAAGATGAAGAGCACTATGAGTAAAGCGAGCAGAGTCGGAAAGAACCTTGCATACGCCAGACCGTTAACTTTCAAAACGGATAGATTCGAAGCGTAGTATATGTGTGACAGTGGAAACTGGATCGTTTGAAAGTTGACAGAACCTTTTTCCATGATCCTCAGGGCTGGAGGTATCACGTGATAAACGTCGTGTACAACGATCATCTCGTGGGCGAAGCTTGGCAACGTGTAGAGGTAGAGAACTGGAAAGATGACGAAGAGGCCCTTCATGTAAACGTTCTTGGCCAGGAAGATGCCCGATACTGAGATCAAGATACCGGGCCAGAAGAGGAAACTCAGACTGTTTAGATACCAGAAGGCCGTGGGTTCCGGCGCCCCTATATCCGTTATATCCATGTTCAAGAAGAAGAGAAATACAGATAGAGCTAGAAGTAGCCAGATGAACCTTTTCTTCTGGACCATCCTTTTTAGGTCATCTTTCTTTGGATTCACGGGACGGTAACTCCCTCGGTTTATCTAAAATTTTTTATCCGTCAGGGTGGAAAACTGTTAAAGCCTCTAAAAAGGATCATATTATATGGGCTACCAGAGAGAGCTTGAACCTGATTTCGAACCCTTCGACCCGATAACTTTGACAGAAGAAACAAAAGAGCTCGTATGCAGTGGGAGGAAGAGAAAGTACATGGATTTCTATAAAGTGGGGGTCTACGGAGGCATCGCAACGGGCTACACCGTCGGCTGCAACCTCAGATGTTTCTTCTGCTGGGTGGGACCGGGCAGAGACCGTCCCGAGAAATACGGTGTGTTTAGAAGCCCTGAGGAAGCGGCTGAAAGACTGGACGAGATAGCAAGGAAAAAGGTGGTGGACAAGGCGCGCGTCTCCGGAGGAGAACCGACCCTCTGCAGGGAACACCTCCTGGAACTGTTAGATCTGATCGAAGAGAAGGAGCACATAAGCGGCTTCATCCTAGAGACAAACGGTATTTTGTTCGGCAACGATAAGGAGTACGTAGAAGAATTGAAGGGACTGGAGAAGCCCTACGTAAGGGTTTCTCTAAAGGCCGGCTTTCCAGAGGAGTGGGAGGAAAAGACGGGAGCATCTCAGGAGTCCTTCCCGCTCCCCTACAGAGCCATACAGTACCTCTGGGACCTTGATATAGACTTCCACGTGGCGGCCATGGCCGACCCCAGGATGACGTCCAAAGAGGAGATGAAGAGTATTTACGATAGGGTTGCAGAGGTTTCTTTACCTCTAGCGGAGAATATTGAATGGGAAAGCGTGGATATGTATCCAAATACTAAAAGAAGGCTTAAGGCTGCGGGTAAGGAGCTGGGATAATGGAGGTTCTTTGGAATGGGTGAAAAGGTGTGGGCCTGAACTTCATTTTGCTCTCCTCCATAGAAATTGCGAACAAGCTTTCGTATTGTACACATTGTACACACCCATATAATTGTGAATAGAGTATATAATATTTGGACTATCGCGTTCGTTTTGATCCTGCTGACCACTTCCTTCTTCTCGAATCCGTCGAACGAAGGCGGTTCCTCTTCTTCTTTTTTCTTATCTTTCTCGTCCATCTATATCGACCTCTTCACTCCAGGGAGAGGTCGATCGTGGTGCCCAAAAGTGGATGTGATACCCGTAAAAACCTGCATATCTCTGTCTTCGAGGAATTTGGAAAATTGCTCTGTATCACGAGGTACATCTACCGAGTGAAAAGTGGTATTCAATTCCTCTGTATTGCTGGAATCACATTCCAGCTATCTTTTGAAATCCAAGAGATTTCAAAAATACCACCCAAGTTTGACAGTTATTTTACCCATTACGGTAGAAAAAGTCAAGAAAATCTATTTGACAGGTGGTAAAAACAACAACTTTCTAGGGGCATATACCCTAAATATTCATTGATTTTTACGGTTTTTTCCTTGATTTTGGCCTAATTTTTCCGTTTTTCTGATGATCATAATCATCTAGAACAAAATTTTCCGGTAACTGTCAAATTCTATCCGTAAATTTTCCTTAATAATTCCTTTTAGACGGTTGTCTGGCAACACGTGAGATCATCTGTCAAATCAATCGCTTGAAAATACCTAAAAAAAAATGAAAAAACTAGAAAAAACGGATTAAAAACGGGATATGTATGATTCAAGTGTCAAACTTGGGATACCACAGGAAAGGACAACCTTTCCTGCTAGGTTTCTGAGGGGGCGCAGCTTCCTCTCCATGAGAGGGACAGTCCAAAACCAGTCCTTGTCCTTCAAGAGCAGAGTGCATCCACCACATCATCGACCGTGAACAGCCGAAGATCGGCCCGATCCTCAGCCTCTTCTTTTACCGAGGGGGTAAAACCGCTTCGAGAGAACAGAGCATATTCGTTTTTTCTTTCCTCGCCGCTTTTTGGCTTCCACCTAAGCTCTTTCACATGCTCCTCAAGCTGGGAGAGAGCGTCGTATCCAGTCGGTGAATTCGTGAACTTGCACTCACCAACGATCAGCGTGTTACCCGTTGTGAATCCTACAACATCGATCTCGTGCTCCTTGTACCACCATCGTCCTATATCGGCGATCTTCTCCCCGGGGTAGAGCGTCCGAAGTGCCCGTCCGCAGAGGTCCTCGAACTCTTCGCTCGCAAAGTCGGCGAGTTCCGGCTCGACCAATTCCTCAAAGGCCTGGTCACCGAACTCATCGTATCGGGCCCCTCTCCCATATATGAACCTGAACCAGAACCTGAAAAGAGGGTCCTTGATGAAGTATCGCCCGCGTCTCGATCTCTCCTTCTTCTCTGTGACGGGGACCTTCCGGTCTATCAGTCTCAGTCGTTCCAACTTGTTCAAATACTTCGATAATTGTTCCCTTTCTATCCCCGTTTTCTGGGCGATCTCGTTCTGAACAGTAGCACCACTCGCTACCGCTTCAAGGATCGAAAAATACCGTACCGGCTCCTTCAGCTCCATCCTCAATACATAGTCTGGTTCGTTGTGTAAAGGTGAATCAGTGTAGAGCACGGCTTGAGAAAGGATCTCTTTCACTGAGGTCTCTTCAGCCGCTTTTTCAAGGTAATACGGGGTCCCACCGAATATCGACCAGAGGACAACCTTTTTACCCGCCGGATATTCCGGACCGAAGAATTTGAGGGCGTCCTCAAAAGCCAGCGACCGGAGAGAGAGTCTCTCCGATGCCCGACCATAGAGGGGGCTGTGTCCCAAGAGGGCGGCCTCTTCCATCATGCTGATCGAGGAACCAACTAGAACTATCGTGGCGGTGGATCCGGACAATTCATGGTCGAACATGGACTGAAGTTCCGAGGGAAGGCTCGGGTCTTCATCAACAAGGTTAGGGAATTCGTCCAGTACTATGATGGCGTTTTGCTCGGCGAGATAACTTAAGACCGGCCCCCAGTCTTTTCTGATCCGCCTTATACCGGGGTATATTTCGGCGGCCACCTCGATAAACTGGTCGATCTGTAGCGACTTTGTTTTCTGTCTCGCCTGATACACCACGGCATCCTCCCTGTGTTTCAAGGACTGCTTAACGAGCTCTGTCTTTCCGATACGCCGGCGTCCGTAAACCACTGCCAATTCGGCCTTGTCGGAATTATAGAGTTCTCTTATACGATTCAACTCGTCCTGACGGTCGACGAATCTCTGCATAGATATCCATCTCCCTCTAGATTTAAAATCTTTTCGGATAAGGTACTTTGAAATACCGAACTTTAGAATACCTTATTTGAAACTATATCGACCTCTTCGCTCCAGGGGGAGGTCGATTGTGGTGCCCAAAAACTATTTTCAAGTGACTTCTTTATATTGTCCTAGATCTTTAAGGATCTCTTCAAGGATTTTAACCCCATCGGGAATCTCTCTGTAGATAGAAGATACCTTTACCTCTTTTCCTTCTCTTGATTGCCGGGTTAGAGTCGCCAACTCATCATTCAAGCGATTGGTGACAGTGCTTCGATGTGCGTTTGTAGCCATAGAGAGAACACCTTTGTTCTTCCTGGCGACAGTACAGTTCCACAGTATGTCCAAACTCGTCGTATCTAGTCTGCCTATCTCTGCTCTATCCACTTTGATGATCGCTTCTGTCATGTCTTCTTTTTCAACCCTCTCTTTGTCCTTGCTTCTGAAAAGAGTCCATGCCTTGTTAGTGTACTTGAAGAACTTCCGCAGGTTACCTAAAGCCCGTATCGAAGCGAGTTCTATTGTTTCTTCTTGACCTCCTCCTCCGCCTGAACCTAACAGGAAAACATGGTTTTCCTGTGGTACATAGGAATTTTGCAAATTCCTCGAAGACGGAGGAATCCTGTTGGTTTCAAGACGCATACGCCACCTCCTCATCGGTATGGGTGACCTCCGAAGTGCTGTCTTGTGGCACGGTCAAATGTGCCCCGTGCGAGGTCAAGTCATCGCCTTCTGTTTTCTTAAGAAGCCTCTCTCGACCACGCTTTGCTATAGAGATCGAGGCTGATAGGTCTGCGTGATATTCAGTTACAAGACAGTCATCGTTCGTGCATCGGAACAGGTTCCCTTTACGGACACCTTTCTGCCCGCAGTGATGACATTCCTTTGAAGTATTCTTTGGGTTTACATAGACTACGGGTATGCCTTCGTCAGATGCTTTGTATTCAATCTGTTCTTGCAACTTCCTGAAAGCCCAAGAGTGCAACCTCTCGTTCATATACTGTCCGTAGTCCATATTCTCCCGAATATACTTCATATCCTCTAGAACGATGACTGGTTCATCGAACTCCTGGACATACTCGACCACTTCACGAGTGGTCTTGTGTATGATGTCATCTATCCTGTTCCAGATGTTGTCACCTATATCGTCAAGCACTTTTTCACTACCTCTCGATTGTAGTCTCTTTTTCACTGTATGCCACTCCTTGCGGAGTCGCTTACACTCGTTACCACTCCAGACTTCCCCACATCTCGGTTCAACACCGTCGTAGGAACATCCCGCAACAAGGGTGTTGTCGCCGATGTCGAGACCTACCTGAGTGGCACACTCACTTGGATTCCGTACCTCAACCTCGTATTTCACAACTATGTGAACATAAAATTCATTATCTTCTTTAACAACTTGAACCTCGCCCATATCTACCTTACCACCCAGCAACTGATAATAGAACTTCTCTTGGACAGGATTTATACTGATAGGACACCAATACCCACCTCTCTGCCAAGTCGAAGGTAGATTTACATAGAACTGGTGATGGTTATCTGGTTGATAATCCAACTTCACACCCTCATTGGTTATCTTAAGAGCATTATCCTCGCCCACTTCTCCCCCACCGTTCTTAACAACTTTAGGAATGTGTTTCTTCAAAGTGTTCTTCATATATCCCGAAAGGTCGTATTGAACAACTATATCGTTCGCTTGAGACATAGAAGTACATCTATGGTCTACCCCCTCTTCTAATGCCTGTTGATACGCTTTGAATGATCGGTTGAGCAACTCTCTCTTCTTGGCGTTGGGTTTGAAAAGCTTTGCTCTCAAGGTTCTTGTCTGCTCACCCTTCATTTTCTATCCCCTCATTATCGGAACAGTATTTAAACATCCAGAGGGGAGGTCAGTGAAAGTGTTTTCTCCGCCCTAACCTCCGCCTAAATGATGAGGAATTAAAAATTCCTCTCATGACGAGAAAGCTTTGCTTCCTCAGAAAGACGGAGGTATGCGGGCTTCAAACAGTATCAAGCTGATCCTCTCTCACAGGGTCTAGAGCGAACGGGTCTTCTTTGAAATTCATCTTTTTGCCTCCGGAATGTTACGAATGTTTACGAATGTTATGAACGTTATAAGCGGCGGAATGTTTCCGAACGTCCGGAATGTCCTACTCTTATGAAGGTGTGAAACCTTCATACTTTCCTCAACTGAAAGTCGCTGAAGAGGAGTTCACCGTTCTCCATCTCCCTCTCAAAATGCTCGCAGGGATCCTTCACGTCTAGCACATCTCCGTCCCAGTGCTCCACTTCCACCCTGACGCCGCAGTAGGGACATACCACTTTCGAGGTCCTCGCGTCCCTCTCGAATACGGCCAAGCCGACTTCCCTGTCATCCACCTTCTTGAAATGTCCGCACAGCGTCTCTTCCACGGGCTCCACGCTGCCGCCGCTGACCTTCACCTCGTTAATGGTTGAACAGAACGGGCACTCCACGGTGATTTTTCTTCTGCACGACTTCACTCTTCTAGTAATCTTCATGATTTGCAACCTCCACCCAATACTGAGGTTGCAGATCCAACTCTATTTTTCGTTTTGGAACCCGGAAAATAAACCAGAAGGTCACAGTTCGATCCAATCTACTTACTATACCCCTAACGTACACATCCTTAGCCCCTATAATGGGTTTCATTTTTCCCTGGCTTTTTCCTCCGCATGCTCTATCAATTCCTCCCTGGTCATGTCCTCAGGTAGCTTTGCCATCTTCTCTTTCAAGGTCTCCAAAGGTTCAGAGACCGGGATGATCTCCAGTCTATCGCCCACAGCAAATAACGATACTTTTCACCATGTTCCTGTCGATACTCGCGGGGCAATACTATCCTTCCTCGTTCATCCGTTTCTAATATCTCTTCCATTTTCCCTCACATAATAAAATAAAAGATGAAAAATTTTAAAGTTTTGGCCCCTCACGTGAGATCCCTGTGGGCTGGGTCACTATAACTTATTAAGGTTTTGGTTTGCTGGTCGCCCCAAAATCCATCTTTTGAGATAACCAACTTAAAACATTGATATTCACATTCCTGGAATTCTATTTCTTCCACAAGATAAAAGGCTGAGCCCATGTGTGCGTCATCCGGATTTGTTTCACCTGTATCCCACATATGATTCACTAGGGAGTTTGTGTCGTCAACTTCATCTACTGTCCAATCCTTTTTATACATATCATTAGGTACCTCAACACTTCCTGAATTTTCTAAATGGCCTATCTCGACTTCAGAAGTATCATAACCAGATCCATCTTCTAAGGGGTAAGGACTATAAACAGATCCCCCATCCTCGTGTTCTATATTAGACAGGTCGTTATCCGCAACTAAATCAACTGAAATATCTATCTCTTCTAGCTTCCAGTCTGCATCATGTCTTTCCAGCCTATTGAATCCTATATAGAACTCATCAGTTTCTAGTCCTGCCGGATCGCCTTCATACACAAAAAGATAGCTCTCGATCCCCATTTCTGATCCACTATATAATATATCATAGCCCGTTTTATCGTAGTAGTGGGTTGTATAATCGTCCTCTTGAACGGCTTCTCCTAATTCTGAAGCCAGGGGTACGACGATTGTCCCTCCTATCAGAAGGAGAGCAACTAACCCTATCGAGAAACTTTTCGTTACTCTATTTATCCTTCCATTCATGGGTTTTTCACCTCAATTAGATTATGGGGAAAGATATATATATATATATATATATATATATATATATATGTTATGGTTTTAATGCATCATGAGGATGAAGAATATGAAAAAACTGTTGGCCAGTACAGTTTTCCTTCTCGTGGTGAGTCTCATTTTTGCACCCCCATCTGGCTTCGCGATAAAATTGGATGACCAATATCCGGCGGCGAGTAAAGGGAAGCCTACCCACTTTGATATGAAAAGTGAACCTAAAATATTTGAGGACTTGTTCATGCCTAGGACCTATTCTGGAAACGGTTCTTACACATTTACTATCCCTTCTGATTTAGAAACGGGCTACCTGTTCAGTTTAAGTCTAGACTATAAAAAATATATAGAGGAGGGACCTTTAGCGAATGAGCTAAAGAAGAAATTTGAAGGTCACAACTTATCTCTACCAAGTAATGCAAAGCTTAGCTATGCGATGGATGAGTGGCATATAATAGAACCGCAGACATGTAGGGGTTTTTATCACATTGAGAATTACAGTGATGGTATTTACATATATGACACCGATGAGCTTTATGGATATTCTTTTTTATTTGGTGGTGATTATCAATATGGCTATGCCACATCTGATAATACCCCTCCTGATTACAAACCAGCTAACATAACTATCGAAACTCTAGATGGGAACGTTATCTTTTCCTGCAACAATATAGACACAAAAATAGGCCACATCAACAGCAAATGTATAGGTTTCCCACCAAACGCGACGAAAGTGAAGTTCGAGTATATGGGTCAAGTCACATTCTGGTTGACAAGTGCCCCTAATTGGGGGAATATGTTTTACGAGGATCAAAACTTTGATTTTAACGGGGCCCTAAGAACGTATCCCCTCTATGGGATCGCTGGCGAGATATCTGGAGTGAATCCAGAAGAAGAATGGATGAAACTAAAGTTACGAGCTCAACGACCTTTCCGGGTTTATATATATACCAATTTCGCGAGACGTTTGGTTAATTATGACGAATCATGGTCTAAGGAAAAAATTCTCCCTCTAGCTACGCAATCTGAAAAATTTGTGCCCAATAACGCTTGGTTCACCATCGTAACTCAAGAAGGAAATAATAAACAGCTGAACGGTAAGTTTAGATTAAAAACCGTTGATTATCCGACGCCATGGGGTAAGATTCTTTTGGTTACTTTAGGTGTGTTTGGCCCTATTACGGTAGCGGTAGCATGGTATTATCGAAAATCTTAGAAGTAAAAAACGTTTCAAAATCATATGGAAAAATTGAAGCATTGAACAGCGTCAGCTTTGTCGTACCCGAAGGGAAAGTGGCAGGATTAGTGGGCCCGAATGGCTCTGGAAAAACCACCCTAATCAAGTGTCTAAACGGTTTTTTGACCTATGACGGTCAGGTCGAGATAGGAACCACATCACAGATGGAAATGAACAGGGCGAATATAGGCTATCAGGCTGAGAGCGAAGACTATTATTCTCTATATACAGCCGAAGAATATCTCACATTCTATGCGAAAATGTATTCGCTCCAAAATGTCGAGAAGAGAGTTTCAAATATGTTGGACTTGGTGGGTCTCTCCGAAAGAGGTAGTGACCCGATCAATACATTCTCAAAAGGGATGAAAAAACGACTCGGGATGGCTAGGACGTTGATTCATGATCCTGACCTGATCATATTGGATGAACCCTTATCGGGGTTAGACCCTATAATAAAACAAAAACTCAGAAAAATAATTGAGGATATATCAAGTGAAAACAAATCTTTCCTCATCTCTTCTCACCAACTCAGGGATATAGAGGATGTTTGTGACTGGACTATTTTGATCCAAGAGGGGAACATCGTAGATTTTGGATTGCCCAAAAAGATCTCACTCAAACAGGGCGCTGTAAAGGAATTGTTACTAGAGATTGACAAAGAACTGATAGAAAGAGCAATGGAAATAGAAGAGTTAGATTGTGTTATAAAAGTTAAAAAGAAAGGAGAAGAAAATCTTTTGATAAAGGGGAATGACGAAGAATTCGATTGGAAAGTCATGAAATGGATAATTGAACACAATATACGATTCAGTTTAAAACGCGGCTCTCTAGATTCTATGTACAGGAGCGTGTTCGAATGAAAAAAGAAAATATTCTAAAACTGCTAACAGTTGTCAGGTTCACACTTAAGAGGTTTTTCTTGGACTATTCATTCCTAATAGTCGTTGCGTTATTTACTATTCTAAACCTATGGGTGATTGTGAAGATGGAGGTGTTCACGGACAGTTTTTCTACCCAGTTGCTGTTCAATCTCACATACTACAACGGTCTATTACTCATTGCGTATGGAGGTTATTTAGGTAGCAGCATCTTCACTAAGGAACTCGAAGAGAATATCTCTTCTCCTAATTTTATGCTCCCAGTTGGTCGATCTTTGCTCTTCTTTGGAAAAATATTATCGGCCCTGATTATTTTGGGATTCTTATCCGGAATCTTCTTTCTCCAGACATATATCTCTATTTCTCTGTGGGGGATAATATCATATCTCTATATTGATTGGCTTGCAAACTATTCGATACTGATAACAATAACTGCTACGTTTACCTTCTTAGTCTCAACCATAATCGGTATACTCTCTAAAAAGAAGATAGCCTCTATGCTTTTCACCTCGGTCTATCTTATCATGTCCTTATTTACTTCGACCTTAGTAGAAAGCATATATGAACTGAATACAAAAAACATTCTCTTAGTGATGAGTTTCCCTTATCTAACCACATCATTTGCTTCCTCAACCATAAAATATTCTGGTAGAGTGAAAAGTTCAATCTTACTTATCCCTCTCGGCATTAACATTTGGGCATATATAATCAGCTGGGCGCTCTACAAGAAGGTGAAACTATGATGGAAAAAAAAGTTAGAAAATATATTACGATGAGCCTTGTAGCCGTTGTCATAGTAACTTTTTTCACGCCGTTTTTTATCGAGAACTCAAATGCCCAAAACGAAGAAGGGTCATTAAATTTTAAAATGGGGAATGATTCAGATAAAGATTATAATGCCACATTATATGGTCATTTTGTTAAACGGATATTCCTAAAGGGACTAGAGGTTAGATATCATCCAGATGGAGGGCGTTTGTCTTTTGGAGAGAAAAAGAAAATCCACGTAAATATCAGTTATAAAGAGCCTATAGTGGAGAGCGCAGAGATGAAGAAACTCCCATTTTATGCCAAATTTATAGTTATTAAAAACAAAACATGGGAACTGAGTACTAAACAAGAAGGAGGACACTCTTTCGGTGATGTTGTTCATTGGTCACCAGAATACTATGGAAAGGAGATAAAGAATCGGGTGATAACTCAGAGTAATTGGTATGAAGAACTCCCTAGGAAAACGGAAAACGTATATGATTTAGATTATCAAAGTATCGAGTATACCCCTGGCTACAGCTATAAAACTACTAATTTCACCGTGACTATAGAACAGGGAGGACATTGGAAGATAGCGATGCTAGCCCGACCGAAAGGTGGTAATTACTGGGTGAAAACATCATTTGAGATTTTTCGTGTTTCAAAGCCAGGTTGGTCACTTATCGAAAAAATGCCCTACGCCTTCCCAGTAATAACGTTGATATGTGTGATGTACATTAATTTATCTATAACGCATAGGAAGAAACCGATTCGTTCTATTTTAAAAAAGCTTAAAAAAAGTGATTGAAAATAGGAAAACTGGTGTAGTTTTTGGGTCCTAAATAGGTTTTCTCATTAAATCTTCCTTCCATGTATAATTTGATTGAGGGACTATGTAAACAAATCATATAAAACGTATCTGACTATATACCCTGCACCACTCAAATACTATTTCCAGGCTCACTCAAGCTTTTATTTCCTTTACAACCTTACCCCCTTCTTCACATCCTATACAAAAAGCTTTACCCAGCCCCGCCCCCTGTAGAATCTCCCCAGCACTGATGATACGGGTTGTACGCCGGCCTCTCCAGGTCCAGGTCTCCTTCTTCGGCTTCTTCTTCTTTTTTCATCTTTCTCGTCCATCTATATCGACCTCTTCACTCCAGGGAGAGGTCGATCGTGGTGCCCAAAAGTGCCCGTGGAAGTTCATACCTTCCTCAAATGAAAGTCGCTGAAGAGGTGTTCACCGTTCTCCATCTCTCTCAAAGTGCTCACATGGATTCTTCACATCCAGCATTTCTCCGTCCCAGTGCTCCACTTCCACCCTGACGCCGCAGACCTTCACCTCGTTAAGGGTTGAACAGAACGGGCACTCTACGGTGATCGTTCTTCTGCACGACTTCACTCTTCTGGTTATCTTCATCATTTGCAACCTCCACCCAATACTGAGGTTGCAGATCCAACTCTACCTTTCGTTTTAGGACCAGGAAAAGAGGCTAGGATGTCACAGTTCGATCCTGTCCACAAGAGTCTTATCGATTTTTTTATCAGAGCTTATGATTTTTTCTTCGTGAACCTCGGCGCAGTGGAAGGCATCAAATGGCGTCAATTTCTCCTCATCCATATAGTAAGCTGCTCTTAAGGCAACTTCTTCATTCCCACTATATCGAACAAGCTCCATCAGATTGGCAAAAACTGTCTGCAAATCATCGATCCAGTCGATAGTCACCAATGAATATTCCAAGAAGACATACGGTGTGGCCACCAGTTTGTCCTCATATGATTCATATTTCTCTTCCGCCTCTTCGTGTAGTCTATCATCTGAATGAGTTAGAGCGATCAAAAAATCAGTATCCACGTAGACATCCTCACTGGCTGTCATCTATTTTTCCTCCAGAGAAGGAGCTTCTTTTCTAGCTTTTTCCTCCGCATGCTCCATCAATTCCTCCCTGGTCATGTCCTCAGGTAGCTTTGCCATCTTCTCTTTCAAGGTCTCTAAAGGTTCAGAGACAGGGATGATCTCTAGTCTATCGCCTACAGTAAAGTAACGATACTTTTCACCATGTTCCTCTCGATACTCGCGGGGCAATACTATCCTTCCTCGTTCATCCGTCTTTAATTTGCTTTTCATTTTCCCATTTATAGTAAAGGGATGGGATATTATAAAAAATTTGGGCAATATATCATATTATGGGAGCGATTGGTGGTCCATCTTCACTTAACATGTACCTCTCTCTACAGGCTGGTAGCCATCTCAGGTCCGCGTGAATCAAACGGTACCACGTCCAACCAATTCACTCGAGCTCCTTCTCCTCCAGCATCTCCATGAAGTCGTCCTCTTCCAGTATGGTGGTTCCTTCCTCCTTCGCCTTGTCCAGCTTCGAACCGGGGTTTTCCCCAACCACTAGATAATCCGTGGCGCCGCTGACGCTGGACGTGACTCTGCCTCCGTACTTCTGTATCTCCTCCGTGGCCTCGTCCCTGGTGAAGTTGTCCAATGCGCCTGTAAGCACGAATTTCTTACCGTCTAGGAACTGCTCGAAGTGCTCTCCTTTCTCCACTTCCATCTTCACTCCAGCATCTCTCAGTTCCTCTATCATCTTCCTGTTCTGTTCGTCCCTAAAGAAGGAAACAATACTCTCCGCTATCTTCGGGCCGATCTCATTTATCTCTTCCAGTTCTTCCTGATCTGCCTTCATTATCTCATCTATGGAGTCGTAACGGTCGGTCAGGACGTCAGCAACGTGACCTCCCACGTACTTTATCCCAAGGCCGTATATGACCCTGTCCAGGCCCCTTTCTTTACTGTCTTCGATCTCCTCTAAGATGTTCTGTGTGGATTTCTCGGCCATCCTTTCGACGCTGGTCAGCTGTATCTTGCCCAGTCTGTATAGATCGGCGATACTTTTTACAACGTTCTTCTCGACCAGTTTATCCAACAGTTTGGGGCCCATGCCCTCTATGTCCATGGCGCTCCTACTGCCCCAGTGCTCCAGTCTCTGCTTCACCTGGGCGGGGCACTGAGCGTTCACGCACCTTCTAGCCACCTCGTCCCCGAACCTTTTGGCCTCGCTCCCACAGACGGGGCATCTCTTTGGAAGTTGAAAAACGCCTTCGCTACGCTTCTCGGATACCTTTACCACCTGAGGGATGATCTCACCCGCTTTTTCCACCAGTACCTTGTCGCCTACATCGACCCCTTTCCTCTCAAGCTCGTCCTCGTTGTGGAGTGAGGCCCTTTCGACCGTCGTTCCTGAAAGCTGGACCGGTTCCAGTATGGCTATGGGAGTCAACTTACCCGTTCTGCCGACCTGGACCTCTATGTCCCTTATCGTAGATGTCTTCCTCATGGCAGGATACTTATAGGCTATGGACCACCTCGGATGTTTTGAAGTAGCTCCCAACTCTTCATGATAGTCCAGCCTGTTCACCTTCACCACCATGCCGTCTATCTCGTAATTCAGCTCGTCCTTCTTCTCCTGCCACTCGTCTATATAATCAATAACGTCCTCTATCCCTTTCTTCTTGGCTAGGTGCTCGTTGACCTTTAAACCTGCTTTCTCCATCTCCTTCATGCATTCCCAGTGTGTTTCGAAGTCACCTTCCTCGTTGTAGCTCAAGGTGTAAACGAATATATCCAGAGGTCTATCGGCCACGATGGAAGGGTCCTTGTTCCTGACGGTGCCAGCTGCCGCGTTTCTAGGATTGGCGAAGGCGTCTTTGCCCTCTTCTTCTCTCTCCTCGTTCATCTGCTCGAATTCATCCCTAGGCATGTAGACTTCGCCTCTGAACTCCGCTGTTTCTAAGATCGTTTCATCGGTGAGTCTGAGAGGTATAGTATGAACCGTCTTCAGGTTAGGAGTTATGTTCTCGCCCCTGACGCCGTCGCCTCTTGTGGAGCCCCTCACGAATACCTTATCATCGTAGTATAGAGCAACGCCCAGGCCGTCTATCTTGGGCTCTATCACGTATTCTATCGCTTCTTCTTTTTTGTTCAATCCTTCTCTGACCCTCCTGTCGAAATCTCTCAGTTCGTCGTGATTGTACGTGTTGTCTAAACTCAACATAGCGGCCATGTGTTCTACCGTTTCGAACTCGTCTATCTCCGCCGAGATGATTCTCTGGGTGGGAGAGTCCGGCGTGACCAGCTCGGAATATTCTTCTTCAATAGCTTCCAGTTCCTTCATCAGCATATCATATTCATAATCGCTTATCTCCGGGTTGTTCTCGATGTAGTACTTTCTATCGTGATAGCGTATCTCATCCCGTAACTCTTTGGCTCTTTCTTCCGCTCTTTCCCTAGTATCCGGTATCTCTATATCTTCTTCGGCCATCCTATCGAGCCTCCAAAAACTGGATAAGTTCCTCGTAACTCTTCGTGTTCAAGACATCTTCCCTCTCGAGCCAGGCTCTCCTTGCTGTCGCGACGCCGTACTTCATGTACTTCAGGTGCTGGAGTCCGTGGGCATCCGTACCAAGTGAGATCATGACGTCGTTCTCCATGGCCTCCCTAGCGTTCAGTGAGTCAAGGTCCAAACGTTCCGGGAAGGCGTTTATCTCCAGAACGACGTTGTTTTCAGCCGCCGACTCGATCATGTCCCTCACGTTCACGTTGTACGCCTCTCTTTCCCCTATCTTCCGACCCGTAGGATGAGCCATTATGTCAACGAGGCCAGTACTGAACGCATCCGTGATCCTTTTGGTCTGTTCCTCCTCGTCCATCTTGAAGTTGGAATGCACCGCCCCTAAGACTATGTCCAGTTCCTCCAGGGTATCGTGGTCCATGTCCAGGGTGCCGTCCTTCTTTATGTCCACTTCGATGCCGTTGAGTATGTGTATGTCCAGTTCCTCCCGTGCTTCGTCGATCTCCTTCTTCCTCTCCTTTATGTCTTCTGCGGTAAGACCTCCAGCCACGCTGAGACCCTGGGAGTGGTCAGTCAGAGCCAGATACTCGTAACCCATATTCTGTGCCTCCTCGGCTATCTCCTTCACGGGATTATGACCGTCGCTCCAGTCGGTGTGGCTTTGAAGGTCTCCCTTTATATCGTCCAGAGTGACCAACTCCGGGAGTTCGTCTTTTTGTGCCGCTTCTATCTCCCCCCTGTTCTCCCTCAGTTCCGGAGGGATCCACTTCATGTCTAGAGTCTCGTAAATCTCCTCTTCAGTCTTTCCCGCCACTCTTTCATCATTCTCCTTCTTGAAGAGACCGTACTCGTTGAGCTTGTAACCGTTATCTATGGCTATCTGCCTTAAGGGAACATTGTGTTCCTTGGCACCGGTGAAGTACTGGAGGGCTGCGCCAAAACTGTCTTCGTCCACGACTCTGAGATCCGCCTGGATCCCGCCGACGAACCGTACGCTGGTCTTCGTCTCTCCTTTGACGAGGACTTCCTCCACCTTCTCGTAATCGGCAAAACGGTCCATCAGTTCACTAGATTTTCCTGTGGTCAATATATCGACGTCTCCTATGGTCTCCTTCCATCTTCGGAGGCTGCCGGCCTTGGCAATCCTGTCCGTTTTGGGTTCGAGGTACTCTATGACATCTTCCGCTATGGGTATGACTTCATTGAGAAGATGCCTACCAGAGATCTCCTCCAGCATGTCTATACCCTTGATTATCTTCTCCTCGGTCTTCTTACCGAAGCCCTTCACTTCACGTATATCTCCGGCCTCGGCCCTCTCCCTCAGAGTCTCGAGATCGATAACGCCCAGCTCCTCGTAAAGTTTCTTCGCACTTTTAGGTCCAACATCGGGCACGTTCATCACGTCGACCAGACCGGCAGGCATATCCTCCTTCAAATCTTCCAAGTATTCGAGAGAACCGGTCTCGATTATCTCCTTTATCTTTCCCTCCATGGCGTCACCCACGCCCTCGATATCCTTTATGTTATCATCTTCATAGTACTCCTCGATGTCGTCCTTCATGGACTCTATGTTTCTAGCCGCTTTTCTGTAGGCCCTGGGCTTGAAATCCACGCCCTTCACGTCTAGAAGGTCCGCCACCTCGTAGAACATCTGAGATATCTTCTTATTCAACATAAAGGAGGCAAGTAAAAGTAAATATTTTAAGATTTGCCCGTTCGTTAGAAAAGCAATACTCTTAATAAACACCTCAACTTTTTACTTACTGATACAGTGACAAAGAAGACCATCAAGAAGAAGATCAACCTGTTGGGCGATGCAGCAGTCGGTAAAACTTCGCTCACTTTAAGATACGCTAAGGGGGTGTTCGGTGACGAGTATCTGAAGACCGTAGGTACGAATGTGTACTCTAAAACCATCGAGTTCGAAAACAAGAAGGTGCGGTTGATCATATACGACATCATGGGTGACAAGGGATACGACGCGGTGCAGGAAGGAGCTTTCCAGGGCTCCCAGGGGGCCATCGGCGTCGTGGACATGACCAGACCGGAAACGCTGAAGAGTTTGGTAAATAACTGGATACCGAAATACAGAAAGTTCTCCAACGAGGAAAATCCCATACTGCCCGTTGTGAACAAGTACGACCTTAGAGATAAAAAGCCGGAGGACCAGATGATAAAAGGGGTGCCCTCCAACTTCGAGAGGATAGTCTTCACCTCGGCAAAAACGGGTAGGAACGTTGACTACATATTCAAGAAGATCGCGGCTGAAGCCTCCTCAGATAACTACAGGGTCTCACCCTACGACCTGAAGAGCATAATCTCGAACAAAAATCTAGACTCACCTCATGAATTGCTGGACGCTCTTCTAGCCATCTCGTCGGAACTGGGAGACATGGGCTCCCTGTCCAGGGAGTGGTTGCTAGAGGAAAGTAGTATAGTGAAGTTCGACCTGGAGGAGGACCTTTTCGAGATCGAAGAAGAAGATGTTCTGACCTTCGCCGAGAAACTAGCTACATGGTACGAGAAGAACGATAAGAAAGATGCGAAGGACATAGTAGATAGGATCACTTCTAAGTATAAGTCAGGGCAGTGATGGATAACTTCCTCACAAAACTTGAATGGAGATAGAGGATTTTAAATACTTTTAGTATATATCTTATGATAGATGAAGGGTGAGGATAGACCCAGCTTCCTAGAGATGATCAGAGCGGAGTTTCTCTTCGCTATAGTCGTGCCTCTGGTCTCCGGTACGTTGATATCTGTCAGTATATCTGGCTCCTTCAACACGGCGGGCTTTCTCCTGGTCTTCGTCACGGGCATAAGTCTCCACATAAGTACGAACGTCTACAACGATATATACGATACGAAACAGGGTGCCGACAGTTGCGAATCGAAGAAAAGCGAATACAGCGGAGGCTCCGGCATAATGATAGAACGGCCGGAGCTGATGTCGAGGATGTTCCTCATAGCCCGGAGTGGCATCGTCGTAGGGGTCATATCCACTATCTCACTGATGTTCTTTATAGACAAGAGACTGTGGATACCCCTCTGGATCGTCATAGGCACCTGCATATTTTTGAGCAAATACTATACTGCAGAACCCGTCAAGTTCGCCTACCGAGGTCTAGGAGAACTGGTAGTGGTCATCGGCTTCGGGCCTTTGGCCGTAACGTTGGCGGGGCTCGGTCAGAACCTGGGTCTTCATCCGGTCTTACTCTCCATCTCTCCCGTGACGGGTCTCGGCACCCTCTTCATAGTCTGGATGGGGGAGATGGTGGACCTCCCGACAGACGTGAAAGGTGAAAAGATAGGACTCGTAGCCAGGATAGGATTCGAAAGAGCGAGGTATGGACTCGTGGCGATACATTCCCTGGCTCTGCTCAACGTTGTAACTGTAGCCTATATCATACTCAACCCAGGCTGGCCTCTTTTGATAACTCTTGTCCCTTTCGTATTATTGATGCCCAAGGTCTGGAAAAGGATGAAAAGCATGGATGGATACGGGCAAGAAGTGAAGGAGGTCTCAAGCTTAAATTTTAAGTTGTACGCTCTTTTCTCCCTCTTCTTGATGTTGGGTTGCGGTCTTGACCTCTTTTTTAGTTTCTATCTATAACCTCAACAAAGCGCCTCTCTCCAGCAGATATTTTAAAAGAGCCGGTAAAGGGCCTGGAAGGGCCAAGTAAGGAAGAGTGATCAGTCCGTTGACATCACCCAGACTTATCACCAGAGGAATCCTTAGAGGGGGGTAATTTCGTAAAGGTTCTTCGTTTTTGGTCCTGAGTAGGTTATCCGATATGACCCTGGAATGTGTATCGGCGTTGTGTCCCGTTTTTTCCTCCTTTATAGCCGTGATATCCCCGCCGGCGAAGATGTTTGTATAGCCTTCCACCTGAAGGTGTTCGTTCACTTTTAAAGCGCCGTTACTAGCGAAGGACTCTTCACCGAAATCTTGGAACAGTTCTCTATTATAGCCTAGACCGGTACTCCAGATGCAGACGTCCGCTTCTATTTCTTTTCCCTCAGTGGTCCTGAAGATCTTTCCGCTGCGTTCCTCGACCCTTTCACCAAGTATCAACTCTACACCTTTATTCTTCAGATACTTCTCGGCGAGATAGGAAGCCGTTTTTGAGTTCCGCTCGATGAGTCTGTCGTGTGAATGCACTAGAGTTATCTTTTTTTGTGTTTTCGAAGCCAGCTCGGCGGCAGCCTCGGTCCCTATCAGACCGCCCCCGACGATAAGGACCTCGTTTTCCTCTTTTATCTTCTTAGATAGGTTTTTCACTTCCTCTCCAGAGCTCACCGTGAAAACGTTTGACTCATCTTCCAGGTGTACCGGGTAATCGGCTCCTAAAGAGACCACTAGAATATCGAATTCTATTTTTTTACTGGACGTGTAAACATACTCCGGCGTGATCCTCTTTATCTCATCATGTATAACATCCACATCATGTAGAAACTCGGAATAGGGCTTGACCATTTTATCGTGGTAACCCGGGTCCTCAAGCAGTTTAGGTAAAGAGGGACAGTACTCGAAATACGGTTTTTCATCTATGAGCGTAGTTTCAAAGTCCTCTCTCCCGTCTAGTCTCTTGGCCACCATTGACCCGCAGAATCCCCCACCCGCGATGACGACTTTCATCCTTTTAACATGGGCGTGAAGAGGTAAATGATACCTCAGGTCACACCTTCTTGACCGGCTCTTCCTCTATTATCTCGCCTAGATTATCTACGGTAGTATCGAGCAATATGTAGTCACCTATCTCGTCTACGTGTTCCATGGAGATGCCCAGACGGGTCTTCCTCAAGAACGATTTCTCCATATCTAAGAGTTCAAGTGTGTCCTTTTTTATCGTGATGACCATCGTGGGAAGACCCCAGGTTTCTTCGTCGAATAAGAGGCTCTCCACACCACCGATATCTTTACCGTTGGAATCCGAGATCGTGAAGCCTATGAAGTCCGACAGCGGTCTCCAATCGGTCTCCTCATCTATGTACTTGTAAAGGTCGTCGAATTTCTTGTTCAGTAACACGTTGTCGGATACCGATTTCACATGTTCTATCGCTATATCTCCTCTCAATGAGGATATGATGGGCTTGTCCAGAGCCAGGTCCTCCGCCATCTTCCTGCTCTCCATCTTTAGGCTCAACCCAGTGATATTCAGATTTTTATCGAGTTTTACATCGCTGACTGCGCCCAGTTTGGTCCCGTCATCGGTCAATACATCCCTCTTCTTAAAGTCCTTCAAAGATATCATAATTTCACCGTTAAACTATATAGAGGTGGTAAATAAAGTATTTTCGGGATGTTCGGCTTGTTAAATCAATTATAAATAAGGAGAATATTTATTTAACTAGAACTACTTTAATAAGCACACGTATAAGGAGGTCGTGTAGATGAGTGTCCAGAAGTTGTTGGTGTTCGGTCTTGTCTGTTCACTTCTGATCGGCGGTTTCGGCGTCTCTCTTGGCTCTTCGGAACGCCCGGAGAGAAGCGAGACTTTATGCGGTTCATTCGCCGGAGGCAGCGGAACGGAAGAGGACCCGTACGAGATCAGTAACGTTACGCAACTGCAGAAAATGGATGAAGATCTGGATGCACACTATGAACTGGTCGATGATGTGGATGCCAGCGCGACTGAAGGATGGAACGATGGGAAAGGCTTCCAGCCGGTGGGATCTAACTGGAGTAAACCCTTCGAGGGTTCTTTGAGTGGACATGGATATAACGTTAGTGGACTCTATATCGATCGTCCGGAGAGGGGTAATGTGGGCCTGTTTGGATATGTAAGAAAACACGGATCAATAAATGGAGTAAGAGTCGTAGATGCTGAAGTCATAGGTGGTAATAGTGTCGGCGCACTAGCAGGGGTTAAACTCGAAGGAATGGTGAAGAACTCATATGTTTCAGGAGAAATAACCGGGGATCACGAAGTCGGTTGTCTCGTTGGGTCTAACGGGCGGGAGATCCTAGATTGTTCCGCCGTAGGAAAAGTAAGTGGGAATGTATCGGTAGGCGGCCTGATAGGAGGGTCTGTTGGAAGTATAGTGGGGAACTGCTCCGCAGATGTGAACGTTGATGGAAATAAAATGGTAGGAGGCTTGATCGGACGGGGCAAAGAGGATATGATCTACGATTGCAATGCTGCTGGAAGCGTAAGTGGAGAGGGAAAACTTGGAGGCCTTTTTGGATGGAAAACCAATTCAATGCTTTCAAATTGTTACTATAATATCGATAAGGTTCCCATCAATGGAGAGAAACATATCACTACAGGTGGGATCTTCGATAAACAGTACCAAGACTGGATCTCAAACGGTAAGAATTTAAACATAAAAGACTACAACGAGAGTCTAGTTCCTTCAGAGGGATACTACGAGATAGACGATGTTCAGGGGTTAAAAGATTTGCTTGGGTTTACCCAGGGATGGGGAAACAAGTTCAAACTTACATCGGATATAGACCTCTCAGGAGAGCCCGGGCTGCATATCCCCTACCTTGCCGGAAGTTTCGATGGAGGCGGCAATAAGATCAAAAATATTTATCTAGATTGGTCTTCAGGTCCAGATTTTGGATTCTTTGGATATTCAAGGAATCGTATAGAAGATATAGGCCTTGTAAACGTCACTATTAACGGCGGAAAGAGCGTCGGCGGACTCGTTGGACGCAACAGAGGAACTGTTAACAACTCATTTGTGAATGGAAGCGTAAAGGGACATTATACTGTTGGGGGGGTGGTGGGTAATAACAAGTATGGCACGATCAATAACTCATATTCTACTGCAGATACAAGAGGAAACGATAATGTAGGCGGACTCACCGGCTATAATTATATCAGCGAGGTAAAGAACTCCTACGCCACTGGAAACGTAAGTGGTGATGAGCACGTTGGAGGATTACTAGGATGTAATTTCTATGAAGGTAGGGTAAAGAACTCCTACGCCACTGGAGACGTCGAAGGAAAACGGCATGTTGGTGGCCTTATAGGAGATAATGGGTACGGAGGAAAAGTCAACAACTCTTATGAATCTGGAGATGTGAACGGTGACGAACATCTAGGCGGACTGGTGGGAAGCAACGATGGCACTTTGAAAAACTC
>CAYMXS010000034.1:0-22479 GCA_964394465.1 uncultured Thermoplasmata archaeon
GATTACGAAGATTACCTGAAAGGGACCAAGAATATAGAAGAGGTCTGGTGAAAAACTTCTGAGCTGGAGATCCGAAAGCTAACGGAGAGATCCAGCTTTAGATACGCCGCTCAATATCCAGTTGACCTGTTTCTCTTTTGTATCTCTCATAGCACTTATAAAGATTCCTCACTAGAACACACAACGTTTTCCAAAAAACCGGTCTAAGTTTGTTTTCCTACCCACTCACATCAAAAACGGCTCGTACCACTGGCGTCTCATAAGTTCCTACACGATCTGCAATCTCAAACCTAGACCGCGAGCTCGGAGAAGACGGCAGCGGCCAGCGCTCGTCAGGGCGGGGAAACGGTTGGACCTAATGACCGCTTTAAATATACATAATAGAACAGGCCTCACCGCACTAAATTATTTATACTTAATTGTATTATACATAATTGTGTAACACATGACCGATAACCCGTTCGAGTACCGGCTCCTAGCAAAGGGTAAAAATTTCATAGATAGA
The DNA here is from genome assembly GCA_964394465.1 of uncultured Thermoplasmata archaeon. Taxonomy (GTDB): domain Archaea; phylum Thermoplasmatota; class Thermoplasmata; order Halarchaeoplasmatales; family Halarchaeoplasmataceae; genus CAYMXS01. Next base: position 506 of record CAYMXS010000034.1, read on the forward strand.
GAGGAGGAGATAGAGACTATCCAAAGCGCGGCGAAGAGCGGACAGAATATCACTATATACTCGCCGAGGAGGTACGGCAAGTCGAGTCTCATCCTAGAATCATTCGAAAGGATGGATCAAGATCAGATCACGGTCTACATCGATTTCAACAAGATAAACGGTGTCTCAGAACTCGCCGACGAGCTGGTGAGTCGAACGACCGAAAGTTCCTATTCCTCCATGGAGAAGGGCTTCTCCTTCGTGAAAGACACTCTCCTTTCCTTAAGACCCACTTTCACACCGACCAAAGGCGGTGGATTGTCCATATCGATGAAGTTAGTGGAAAAAGAAGAAGATCTGGAGAGCGCGGTGAAATTCCCTCAAAAAGTGGCCGAGAAGAAGAACACCAAGATCATCATCGCGATGGACGAATTCCAGAGGATTCAAACTCTAGATGGAGACACTTTGGAGAGACTCTTCCGATCCATAATCCAGGAGCAGGACAGAGTTACTTACATCTTCAGCGGTTCTCAGGTCGGGATGTTGAAAGAGATGTTCGAAAGCGGCAATAGACCTTTTTTCAAATCGACCAAAGTGATGGAACTTGACAAGATACCGAAAAAGGATTTCAAGAACTACATAATTGAAACCTTCAAAAAAACCGATATGGATGTGAACAAAACTCTCATCGACGATATACTCGATCTTACGGGTGGACATCCCATGAGGACAAAAGAACTTTTGTTCGAACTGTGGAATCGAAAAAGGTCGGACGATTCCATCGAAGACCTAGATTCTCTCCTAGACGTTCTGATAGAGAACGATGTTTACATAGAAGAGATCTGGAGCGATATCACCAGCGCTATCCAAAGAAGAACGATGGAAGCTCTAGCCAGCTCTGAAAAACCTTATTCGCATGAAACCATCGAAGAATACCAGCTGAAAGGGAGTTCCCACGTCCAGAGAGCCATCAAGAGCCTTGAACGCAGGGGGATCGTTTATCAAGGAGAGATCGTCGATCCTTTCTTGAAGGAATGGATAAAAAGAAGTTCAGGTCAAAACCAGTAAATTTTCCATCAAATTCTCTATAGATACCCAAACAACGGATGATCCTAAAGACTATACCCGAGCTGCAAACCTAGAGCGCGAGGTGGAGAAAACGTCAGCGGCCAGCACAGTCCGCCAAAACACTTTTCTCAACAAAAATTAGACACAAAAAACTCCATAGATCAACTACGCTCTCTAACCACTCCCTTTCGATGTATTCCCTACCAAAATCTTTCCTCATAGTGACACCTCATACTCCTCCGCGAGGTCGATGAACTCCTCCCAGGTAGGGAGGAATTCTCCAACCTTTTCCCTTTTCTTCAAGAACTCTATGATACACTCTAGATGCTCTTCGATATCGTACACCCTAGCTCTTTCCAAAATATGTTCTGGCTTCTCCTTCAGATATAGAAGAGAGGCGTAGGTGTTGTAGGTAACGCTGTTCTCATCGATAAGTATCGTATGGATTATCACGTCCTTCACGTCCATCTCCCTCTCAGTCTTGAAATAATAATTTTTGTCCCCAAGAAGCGGGATATCGAACTCGTAGAAACGGCTGACAGCGGTACTTTCCACTTCATCCAATTCGGAAGGAGTCTTGAACAAAAACTCTTCACCTCTCTGCCACAATATCACGCTGTCGGATGAGAGCGCTTTAGCCTCTCTTTCATTTATATAGGCATAGAATTCAACTACGAAATCGACCACGGCCTTCAGATCGGTATTCAGCCCGTACCTTTTCTCGTCCTTGATGACGATCCCCACTTCGGCTAGTTCCTTCAAACATCTTCTAACGTACTGTCTAGATAACCTCGTCAGAAAAACGATGTCCTTGACCCGCTTCGGTTTCATTATCATGCCAGCGACCCTCAAACGAGAATGTGAGAACAGCTCTTCGATCTTCCACCGAGGATATTCGTTCTGTATGGTCTTCAGTAGATTGGAATGTGAGGTATCCGCTCTTTTGACGTGAACGTTCTTCCCCTCCCTCCTCTTCTCGAACAGACCGTTGCCCTTATCTATAGAACTGGATACATATTTTGAGACCGTAGATGAGTCCAGACCCGTTTCTCCAGAGAGGTCCGAGATCGTCCGCTCACCCTCTAGATCCTTGAATATCTTCAGCTCGGTGGTCGAGATCATATGTAAACAAATAGTCAATCGTTATATAAATAATTTTACTTATAGTTTACATTGACCGACCCTTGGTCTCTCTGGACCGATTCCCGCTCTCGTCAACTTTTGAAGGTCGGCGAGGCGGCAGTCCCCCATAAATCTATTACACATTTTTAAACGAAAGTAACCGATAACCATAATCAACGTTAAATCTTCCGTAAAAGTTATTTATTACGTAAATATTAACATAAGTAACCTCAGGTGTCCACTATGAGCGAAAATGACGTAACAAATATCCCTGCGTTATCCCCTACTGAGCAGAGGATATACTCTAAACTTTACCCGAAGAGGGTGGTTACTACGGACGATGTGAAAGAGATAGAGGAAGATAATCCAGCAAAGTACATAACGAACCTGGGGAAAAAGGGTTACTTCAAGAAGATAAAGAAGGGCCTGTACGCAATAGCACCACCGGATATGATAGATCAGGAAGAATTGAGACCGGACAAATTCTTGGTAGCCAGTAAGACCAAAGACCGGTACTACATCTCACATCATTCAGCCCTGGAGATACACGGGCTGGCTCAAACCGTACACAACCGCGTGTATATCACCGCTGAGACACCTGGCAGGTCATTTTCTTACGACGAGATCCAGTACAAGATTATCACCACCAAGCATTTTTTCGGTTTCAAAAGTATAGATCACCTCAACTCCAGTATAGTGGTGAGTGATAGGGAAAAGACCGTCCTGGATTGTATCCGATATCCAAAGTACGCTGGGGGCATGGAAGAGATCATAAAGAGTCTGGAGGGACTACCCAGCATGGATTGGAACACCCTCCTGAAATACCTTCAAAGGATCGACGAAAAGAGCCTATACCAGAAGACCGGATTTATCATGGAAAAGGTAGGACCAGAAGACTTCAAAAAGATCTCCGATCGATTGCTGTCCAGGGTGGAAAACAGGACCTATTATCTAGATAAAAGTAAGGACTCCTACTATGTGAAAAAGTGGAACGTTATGGTACCGAAGAGATTCAAGGAGTGGGTCCGCAGTGCCTAGATTGGACAGGCAGATGTTCGAGGAACTGTCTAAGGAGACCACTTTTCAGGTCGATCTATTGGAGAAGGTCTATCGGCTGACCGAGTTGTTGAAGGACCTGAATACCACAGAACTTGACGACATCCTAGTACTCAAAGGTGGGACCGCTATAAACTTCGTCTATCTGGACCTGCCGAGCCTGTCCGTTGAACTCATCTAACCCCCTCCTATCCAAGATAATCATCTTCGGCAGGCGTTACGGAGCGGCATTCGGTTTTTGCCTTCTTTTCTTCCATTTCCAAAAAAGGCGATAGCCCCCAAAACAATCATCCCCTCTATCTCAGGTCCTCTAGACATGCCTGGATATCACTTTCAAGTTTTGGGAGTTTGTTCTCGATAACATCCCAAACGATATCCCAGTTAACACCGAAGTACATGTGTATTATCTTATCCCTCATCCCTCCTATCTTCCTCCATTCGGTGTGTGGATGTTCCTCTTTAACATCAGATGATACATTTTTGACGGCCTCACCGATTATCTCTAGATTCCTCAGAACAGCATCCTGGGTTTTTAGGTCGTCTAGGAGATCTTCCTGGCCCATATCTCTGGTGAACATCTAGATCCTATCGATGGCTTCCAATATATCTTCAAGGTATTCCAAGTCGCCTCTTTTAGACATAGACTACACTCCTAGAGATCTCCTCGCTCACTTCGGGGATCCTTATACCCTTCAGTCCTGAAGGCGTTAGTATATCCACCGGCCTATCTAGAAGGTCCTCCAGGTAAAAAACAAGGTCCATAAAATCATCGAAATCCGGCTCCTCGAACTCCACGATTATATCGACATCGCTTTCTTCATCTTCCTCACCCCTTGCACAGGAACCGAAGAGACCGATCCTTTCGACTCCAAATCTATCCTTGATCTCGTCTTTATGTTCATCCAATATATCCTTGACCTTCTCAGTCATAAGTCCCGAGTATAGATATGGGCTGATTCATAAATAACTTTTCGCTGAATGACCGAGATTTAGGCTCTCGCCGGATGAGCAATCCCCATAAACTATTTTATTCATGATTCACATATACAACAAGCTCGTAAAGAGAGAAAACTTATTTTTGAAACAGAAGTAAATCCTTATAAACGATTCGAATATTATAACATATATGAACATCACCCGGGAGGTGAAGAGGAACAGGGGCATCGTCTTGCTCCTTATTTTGAGTCTGACGCTGTCCATCCTAGACATCTATACCTCGGTCCTGTTATGGCAGCGGGGATATATCGAGGGAAATCCCGTCATGAACTATATGTTCACATACTGGGACCCTCTGGGATTTGCGATAATAAACCTGTTTCTGTCCACGTTGGTGCTCAGCATCCTCAGCTGGATCTCCGTATGCCTCTTGGAGGGAAGATCCAAGTATCTGCCTCTCTTGATCTACTGCCTGGTCAGGGGTGTGGTCGTTGGTAACAACGTATTGCATTTGCTCTAGAAGAAACCTACGAGTTTTTCCTATAGTGAAGATTGCTGTGGAGTCTATCCGATCATTATTTTATAACTCCAAGGATACGATTTGATCTCGCTGAAACGGTATTAGGGAGATATTTTTCTATTAATGGATAATATTACATTAGAAAGGGCGTGGGTGTTTGGTGAGAACAATAAATATGCAGAATCAACTGTTCGGAGATATGATTTCAAATTCTATTTACATAACAACACATAAGCATCTATAGAAATAAATACCACCTCAGATCTAGAAACTGACCTCACTATAGAAGGATATGCAAATAAATCTAAATTTACCCCAAAAGCCCTTAAACGCTGGACCTTGGACAGTGACGAAGCTGTCGAGATCGCCAGGTCTAGTCCAAAAGATATCTGCGTTCTTGAAAGGGTATGACCCAACTCTGGCCTCTATGCAGCGTGATATGTGGAAAAATTATTCCGAAGACGAGGAGTCTAGATATTGTCATATTATAGTGGAACTCGTAACTTTTTGAACTAAGTTACGAGCTCCACAACTAGTCAATGACCCTTAATTAGCTTAAAAAGTCGGGTCATTGACTATATAAAGGTTTGAAGGACGCTAGGATTATAATAAACGCAAACACCGCAGAGGTTTTACATGCAGAAGCCTACACCTAATCATCCCCTAATTGAGGGGCCATCTCCCGCTCAAACCCCCCGCTATCCTAGATAATTATCTTCGACAGATAGAAAATGATCCAAAACCCCATAAGTTCTAGTTCCTCTGGACATTTATTAAATATAAACACCTGCATTATACGTCTGTCAGTGCATAGCTACTGGCCAAGAGTAGTGAAACATAAAAAAGAAGAAAAGGACTTTTTGGTTCTCGGGCCACAAGAATTCCTGGTCAAAATTTCTATCCTTCAGTAGCTTCCCAAGTACCAGATTCCATATCCGGCGTTGTCCTTTATCTCCCAGTCACCTGAAGCCTCTCCTCCTACTTTACCTTCCCATGTTCCAGTATATGTTGCTGTTCCGGTCAGACCGCCATTTTCTCCACCGTTTTCATCTCCGCCGCTATCATCGCTTGTACAGCCGGAGAATGCGAACCCGACCAAGATCATATCCGATCACTAGAACTAAGATATATTTATTATCCATCACTATATTTTATCAAGATGGTGGAACTCTTGATGTCCTTAATACTTTTGGTATTTGAAAGGATCGATCGAAGTCAAAGCTTAAGAAGGAACCTAGGAACCCTATCTAGAACTCAAGAGGTGGAGAAAGTTGGTCTTCGTTCTAAGGACCGAGGATATAGTCGCATTTACGAGCGATATCGCTGATCTAGCCATCGATCCTAAGGAACGTAAATATATTAAAACACTTAAACCCTTCAGATAAGCCATGAAAGAGGATCTAGAGCGTTTACAGGACACTGCTGAAAGGTACGAGAAGAGATACGGTAACTGCGCTCAGGCCGTTGTCGGTGCCTTTCTGGATACCTACGGGATTCCCAGTGAAGACGTCTTCAGGTCCTCCTGTGGTCTGTACGGCGGAGTGGGCCTTTCGGGCGACTCCTGCGGTGCCCTGAACGGTTCTATTCTGGTCATAAGTTACGTGAGTGGGAGGGAATTCGATGAGTACGAACAAGGAACACCGGAAGACTGCACCGAGATGTGCAAGGAGATCGTCAGTAGGTTTAAAGAGGAGTACGGATCCATGGACTGCAGGGATATCCAGGAAGAGATAATAGGCGAAAGTTTCGACTTCTGGAACCAGAACGATGTACGGGCTTTCAGTAGATCAAAGGGCCCCGACAAAGAATGTCCGAAGGTGGTGAAGCGGGCCGCCAGGTGGACGGCGGAGATATTAAAAGAGAACGGGTACCTGTAGATGAAAAATAGGTGAACACAAGATGGATCTGAAAGAGATGAGAAGGACCGCGAAAGAGATGATACTCAAGGGCGTAGAGGCCGCAGATCCAGAGTATCTAGTGGAGAACTGTATAGACCTTGAAGGGAACACCATAAAGATATGCGAAAAACGGTTCAAGAGAAGTGATTACGACGAGATCGTCGTCTTCGGCATAGGCAAGGCATCGTTCGCCATGGCCGTGGGCTGTAAAAAGTTAGAGCCGGACGACGGTCTGGTAATAACTAAAAGTGGTGAGGTGTACCAGGAAGAGAGATGTCCAGTCGAGATAAGAAAGGCTCATCACCCCTATCCAAAGGAGGCGAACAAGGAAGCTACGGATGAGCTTCTATCTAAAGTCGACGAAAAGGAAAACGCCCTCTTCATATTCCTCGTCTCGGGCGGCGGCTCCGCCATGTTCCTATCACCGGTCGAAGGTATAACTCTACGGGAGATGAACGACCTGAACAAGCTTCTGGTCAAGTCTGGTGCCAACATACACGAGATAAACGCCGTAAGAAAACACGTCTCCCGGGTGAAGGGAGGTCGTTTCGGAAACATATGTTCAAAGAAAGGGGATGTGGTCTCCCTGATAATATCGGACGTGGTCGGCGACGACCTAAGTGTGATAGCCTCCGGACCCACATATCCGGACGATTCTACGTTCAAGGATGCTGAAAGGGTTTTGAAAGAGTACGATATCTGGGAAGATGTATCGGAAAGCATAAGGGAGCATATAGAAGAAGGACTGAAAGGGGATGTAGAGGAAACCCCAACAGAACTCGATGTGGATAACTTCCTGATAGGAAACAATCTTCTAGCTTTGAAGGAAGTAAAGAACCTCGCAGTCCAGAAAGGCTTCAATCCGCTCATACTCACGTCTCAAAACCAGGGAGAAGCGAGATTGGTTGCGAAGCCGCTCATGGGCATAGCCAAGGAGATCCAGGACTCCGGAAATCCTTTGAAAGCGCCGGCCGCCGTGATACTGGGGGGTGAAACTACAGTGAGCTTCCGGTCCATGGATACCGAGAGTGGCCTGGGCGGACCGAACAGGGAGCTGGTCCTTAGTTCCGCGGTGGAGATACAGGATAGGGATAATATCGTTGTGGCCAGTGTCGACTCCGACGGCATAGACGGTGTGGACAAAGCCGGTGCCATGGCCGACACGTCGACCATAAAAAATTGCGATCTAGATCCTAAGGAATATCTTGAAAGGCACGACAGCCAGAGCTTCTTCGAGGCCATCGATTCTTCCATAGAATTCGACAGCAGGACCAACGTGAACGATATAACGGTAATACTAGTTGGAGAGAAGGTGGACGGGAACTAATTGCCCTATCCGTCCTCCAATATCTCATTTACATCTCCCATCTTTTCTTTCAGGAACGAGCCTACCAATATGATTATTTTCACTAAAATTTGGATGGAAAGTAACACCCTTTTTGGTATCTTGTCATAGTAGTAACCTAAGGTACCTAACAGGGAAGAAATCACCAGGAAGAATGAGACCATCATCATATCTCTCGTTTTTGTGAATATACTTTGAATTCACTCCCATCTTCATATTTCGATGGTACTGCGCCCTCTGCAAAGATATGATCACCTTCCTCGATGATCGTATAACCCTTTCTTTCAGTATAGTAATACTCTTTGGGCTGTATGCTATCATATTCTTTGCCGTTCGTTTTTGTCCCGCGTATTTCAGTTGGACTACAGAACCATGGTTGGATAAAGGTAAAGATTATCAAGAGTAAGGCCATCATGGTCAAGATCACGCTGAAGGTTATCTTCAACTTCAGGCATTTCATCTTATCCGTATCCTATTTTTCTTTCGATGAACCCTTTCTTAAATCTACGCTCACAACCGGGAGTTTTTTTTTGCGCCTGTAAACCAGCCATACGATAAGGTCGATGACGCCGAGTACGAGGCCGATGAAGAACCACATTATAGCCTTCTCCCGTCTCCTCTTGGCGTCGAAATACATCCAGGAAGCTATCCAAAGTCCATATTATGAGCGATATTATAGGTATCAGCCACATGCTCAGATTAGTATTCAAACTGTTTTTATAAATATTATGGATAAGAATCCTCATATGGTCTGAAGATGCAAATTTTTGCTTCGGATCTCCGTCTTGAACGAACCAGGATCACTCTTTGATCCCCACCCATTCATAGCCGTTTTCTTCCTTTTTCTTTCTTAGTTCCTCATCAAAGCAGTCCTCGCAGTACCTCTCCTTCACTAGAGTTTTTTTATTTATGGCGACCTTCGAGGATCCGAATTCGGTTTTAGTTATCTCCTTACGACACTTATAGCATGATAGTAAAATATCTGTCATATCCTCGTTTTTCTTGAATTCTTTTATGATCTCTTCTTCCACTTCCTCAGCTAGAGAATCGTCTATCTGCCTGTCAAAATAGACCTTTTCCAGGTCAAGAGGACCTTCACCTTGGATGACAACTTTATCTTCACCCTGTTTTTCCCAATCATAGTTTTCAAAGAGGTATGATAACATCATGTTCCGTAGAGTGTTCTCTAATCTACTCCGCTCGGAGGGTAGAAAAGGACCTTCTAAACTCCTCAACTGCTTCTCTGTAAAAAGTTCGTTTATGATCTCAAAGTTTAGGTCTCCTAGCCTGTTAGCCCAGCTCATTCTTCCTACCCACGGATAGATATGATTTTTTCAAACTTTTAGAGGCCAATACGCTCTTCTCGGCTTCTACATAGCTCTCGGTTCCCCACTCAGTAAGTTTGAAGAGCCCTGAAACCTGTTCTCTTTATTGTTTCTTATAAATTATAAAATTTTCCTCGACAACCTTGGTTTTTAGTCGATCAACTTAGTAGACCGTTTTCGAGATGTTGAATAGGTTGTAAAACAAGCCAAGCGTAGGTCCACATCTACATTAAGATTCGCAGATGACCTCAAAAATCTAACAAAAGATTTTTTAATAAAGGATACCTAAATAATCCTACATATCCGAGGAGGAACGTAAATATGAGATTTCAAGGTATCCTGGCTTTGTGCTTGGTGAGCTTGCTGGTAGTCAGTGGATTCGGCGTGATATCCGGTTCTTCTAAAGAAGCATCCGGGAGGATTGTCGAAGATGAATCGATCTCGTTCGCTGGAGGCAACGGTACTGAGAGCGATCCGTATGAAATCAGTAACGTTACGCAGCTGCAGAATATGAACGAGAACTTGAGTGCGCATTATGAACTGGTCAGCGATATAGATGCGAGTGCCACGCAGAGTTGGAACAACGGAAGTGGGTTTGTGCCGGTAGCAAATGATACTTCTAGCGCTTCTGGGTTTCAGGGAACTAACTTTAATGGAAGCTTAGATGGGCAGGGATATGAAATCAGTGATCTGTACCTCAATCGATCAAGCAGTGATTATGTAGGGCTGTTTGGATACACTACATCGGGTGCATCTATCCATGATGTTGGTTTAGTGGATGTCGACGTGAGCGGAGACTGGCATATCGGCGGACTCGTCGGAGGGAACGAAGGCACGGTCAGCAATTCATATGCAACCGGAGATATGAGCGGGTGCGTTTTTGTTGGGGGGCTCGTTGGAATGAACTATGACGGCACGGTCAACAATTCATATGTAGCTAGAAACGTGAGCGGAGATGAGTATGTCGGCGGACTCGTTGGAATCAATAGCGGTACGGTCAACAGCTCATATGCCACAGGAAACGTGAGTGGAAACGCCTGGATCGGCGGACTAATTGGAGGTAACGGTGGCACGGTCAGCAACTCATATGCCACCGAAAACGTTAGCGGAACAGATAATTGGGTCGGCGGACTCGTTGGATCGAACGATGGCACGGTCAACAATTCATATGCCACAGGAAACGTGAGCGGAGACGAAGATGTCGGCGGACTCGTTGGAATCAATAGCGGTACGGTCACCAATTCATATGCCACCGGAAACGTGAGTGGGAACGATCAAGTCGGCGGACTCGTCGGAAGGAACGAAGGCACGGTCAGCAATTCATATGCTACCGGAAACGTGAGCGGAGAAGGATGGGGAGCCGGCGGACTCGTCGGATGGAACCATGGTACGGTCTACAAATCTTATGCTATAGGAAATGTTAGTGGAAACAGCGATGTTGGGGGACTTGTTGGATTGAACGATGGTCCTATTAGAAATTCCTTCTGGGATGTCAACACAACGGGCCAATCCTCCAGCGCTGGGGGAACGGGTAAAACGACTGCCGAGATGAAGGATATCGAGACTTTCACCGATAACTATACAGAGGGCTTGATTTCTTCTTGGGATTTTGAAGACACCTGGTGGATCATAGGTGATTCAACCTATCCCAGATTGAAGAACCACAGTACACCACCTGCATCAATGCCTCCGAATGAGCCTGTTAACGTGCATCCGAAAGATGAACGTATAAATGTCAATAATCCTCCTAATCTTTCAGTAAGAGTTTATCATCCAAACGAGGATTCGATGGATGTAACATTCTATGATGAGAACGGCACCCAGATCGGGTCTACCCAAACGAGCATCCCACATGGGGGCACGGCTTCCGTCGTATGGGATGATCTACTGTATGAGTCGAACTACACCTGGTATGCTGTCACTGATGATGGAGATAATACGACCACATCCTCAAACTGGACCTTTGAGACCGAACTCGATCCGAATGCACCTTTCGATCCTCGACCACAAGATGGAGCGATCAATGTGCAGACTTCCGCCAATCTTTCTGTGCAAGTTGTAGACCCAGAAGGTGACGAAATGGATGTTCGGTTCTACAACGCATCGAATGACAGTTTGATAGGAGAGGACAAAAATATTAGCAGTGGGGAAAACGCATCAGTGAACTGGGATGGTTTGAACCGATATACCACCTATGGTTGGTATGCAATTGCAGACGATGGTATGAATTCAACAAGGTCACCTACCTGGAACTTTACAACTTTGCCTTTTATAGGGGGTAACGGAACCGAAAACAATCCCTATCTGATAGAAAATGTCACTCAGCTTCAATACATGAATAAGAATTTGACCGCTCACTACAGGTTAGCTAACGATATCGATGCGAGCATGACGAGTGGATGGAACGCTGGCTCCGGTTTTAATCCGGTAGGCGATAGTAGCGACAATTTCACTGGGACTCTGGATGGACAGGACCACAAGATCATGGATCTATATATAGACCGTCCCAGCAGTGATAACGTTGGACTGTTTGGATATCTGGGCGAAAACACCTCGGTTAAAGATTTGGGTTTGGTAGATCTAAATATAAACGGTAGCAATAATGTCGGTGGGATCGCTGGGACTAATAATGGTACCGTGACGGGCACTCATTCGACAGGAACTGTGAGTGGTCAGGATTATTCCGGTCTGCTTATAGGATGGAATGCCGGAATTATTAGCAACTCGTACGCCACCGGAAGCGTGAGCGGAGACGGCAGAGTTGGCGGACTCGTCGGAGCGAATGGAGGCAGGGTCAATAATTCATATGCCACTGGTAACGTTAGTGGTAACGAAGATGTCGGCGGGCTCGTCGGAAGGAACGAAGGCACGATCAATAATTCATACGCCACCGGAAACGTGAGCGGAGACGGATATTACATTGGCGGACTCGTCGGATGGAACTATGGAGGGAAGGTCAACAATTCATATGCCACCGGAAACGTTAGTGGTAACGAAGATGTCGGTGGACTCGTCGGAGTGAATGGAGGCAGGGTCAACAACTCGCATTACAATATCGATGAAGTTCTGATCAACGGGGGAAATCACATCACTACAGGCGGGCTTTTCGACGCACAGTACCAAGATTGGATCTCTAGTGGTAAAACGCTTGATATATCAGATTACAGTGATACTCTAGTGCCATCTGGAGAGTACTATGAGATCAGCGGTGTAGAGGGCATAAAAGATCTGCTCGGTTTCGCCGATGATAAAGAATACAAGTTTCGGCTCGGGGCGGATATAGACCTATCTGGGGAACCTGGATTATATATTCCTTATCTCGCAGCAGATTTTGAAGGAGCTGGTCATAAGATTCAAGATCTAAATCTCAATTGGTCTTCGGTTAGAGGATATGGGCTTTTTGGATACTTACATGGAAGTGCCCTTGTGGAAGATATGGATGTAGTAGATGTCAACGTGAGTGGAAACAATTGTGTCGGCGGACTCGTGGGAAGTAACTACGGCACGGTTCGAAATTCATATGCTGTTGGAAACGTGAGCGGAAACGGCTATATCTCCGGCGGACTCGTTGGATGGAATCATGGCACGGTCAGCAATTCATATGCCACAGGAAACGTGAGCGGATACAGAGAGCTCGGTGGACTCGTTGGAGGGAACAGTGGGGCTATCAACAATTCATATGCCGACGGAAACGTGAGCGGAAACGAGATGGTCGGCGGACTCGCTGGGATTAATTGGGATGGAGTGATAAAAAACTCATATTCTACTGGGGCCGTGAGCGGAGACTTTAGTGTCGGTGGGCTAGTGGGAATAGAGCACGATGGCACGGTCAGCAACTCCTTCTGGGACGTGAACACCACTGGCCAATCTTCCAGCGCTGGAGGCACTGGAAAGACCACCGCCCAGATGAAGGATATCGATACTTTCACGAACGAATCCACCGCGGGCCTTCAGGAAGCATGGGATTTTGTTGGAAACCCTAACAACGATACGAGTAACGAAGATATATGGGATATCGATGAGAACGGTACGGTCAACGACGGCTATCCATATCTGACGCTTGAAGATGATTCAAACAACACCCCGCCAACTGCGGATGCCGGGGAGAACATAACGGCATATCAGGGTTCAACAGTTACATTGGATGGTTCTAACTCAACCGATGATGAGGGGATAACTAACTACACCTGGATGATAGATAAAGAGGAGTATTACGGTGAGGTCATACAATATACGTTTACGGAACCGGGCACCTACACAGTGACCTTGAACGTGACTGATACGAGCGGTGCCTATGATACGGACCAGTGTGTGGTCACAATAGATCCAGATCCAGACCCTCAGGTAAATATACAATCACCGTCCGAGGGAGAGGGCATACCGGAACCCGATTTGACTATCGACTGGAACGGCAGTGATGAAGGGAGCGGTCTCGACCACTATGAGTTGTACATAAATGGGGACCTGGAATACAGCGGAACCGGCACATCTTACACACGAGAGTTCACCAGCGGTAACTATAAGGCCGTAGTCGTTGCCTTCGACCAGGCCGGTAATAACGCCTCGGATACCGTCAATTTTACAGTTGACCTGGCTCCCCCGAATGCGGAGGCGGGAGATGACCAGATGGTTTACGTTTACAAGGAAGTTGAACTGAACGGATCGGGCTCTTCCGATAACGTCGGCATAGTCAATTATACCTGGAGCGTTGATGGGGAAGAGTACTATGGAGAGGTTGTGACGTTGACCTTTGAGGATGCAGGCACCTATGACGTGCAGTTAGAGGTCTTCGATACCTGTGGGAGCGATACCGACACCTGCACCATAGAGGTCCAGCCGGACAATTCCCCTCCCTATGCGGACGCGGGACCCGACCGGGACGTCGTGGAGGATACTGTCGTCACGTTCAACGGCTCTGAATCGTCGGATAATCTGGGCATAGCGAACTATACATGGACCATAGAGGATGAGTCTTACTACGGCATGATCGTAAACCATACCTTCCATGATCCAGGGTCCTACGAAGTCTCATTGGAAGTGAGGGACCATGCCGGGAACGAAAACGTTGCCACCTGCACCGTCGATGTCGAAGACGTCACGGCACCTGAGGCGGAGGCAGGTAACGACCTGACTGTAACGGTCGCTGAGAACTTCACCCTGAGCGCGGCTAATTCCTCCGATAACGGAGTCATAGATGAGTACATATGGCAGATAGAGGGAGAGGAAAAGACAGGAATCGATATCGTTCATTCCTTCTCAGAGCCGGGAACGAAGAATATAACACTGAAAGTCATAGATGGAGGGGGAAACAACGACACGGACAAGGTGTATATTACCGTGGTAGACGAGACCCCTCCCACAGCGGTCGCCAAGGGCAATAGAACGACGGTCCAGGAAGGGCTTCCCGTAAAATTCAGCGGGTCCAGTTCCACTGACAACGTTGAAGTCACCAACTACACGTGGGAATTTGGCGACGGCAGTAGTTCTGAAGGTGAAAAAACGACTCATATATTCGATTCACCGGGCGATTATACCGTGACTCTTACTGTGAATGATGCCTCGGGTAACGAAGACAGCGATACTTTGAACATAACGGTCGAGGAGGAACCGGATACGGAACCACCGAATGCGGAGGCCGGAGACAACAAGACCGTCTATGTAGGTGAGAACTTCACTCTGGACGCTTCGTCCTCCACGGATAACGAAGGCATAGTGAACTACACTTGGATCATACAAGAAAAAGAGTGTTCTGGAAGGGAGATAACACTCAACTTAACCAGCGAAGGAAACTATACCATAACTCTGAGAGTGAGCGATGAAGCGGGCAACACGGCCAACGATACGGTAAACGTAACCGTGGAGAAGGAAGAAATCGACACCGACGGTGACGGGGAACCGGACAGCGAAGACCCGGACGATGATGGAGACGGTCTACCCGATGACTGGGAAGAGCGGTACGATCTGGACCCCAAATATCCTGGAGATGCCGATGGAGACTTGGACGGAGACGGCTTCACCAACTTTCAGGAGTATAGTAACGGTACCGATCCAACGTTGTCCGGAAGTCATCCTGAGAAGCAGGGAGGTGGTTCGAAGGACAAAGGACCTGGACTATGGATGTACATCCTACCGGTTATGATGATCGTCATCGCCATGGTTGGAGTTGCTTACTGGAGGTTCGGCGAAGATATCCTCCCCTATGGAGAAGAGGTCATCCCGTTCGGAGTTGGGGAAGAGGAAGAAGATGAAGAAGAGCAAGAAGAGTTGAAGGTGATCGAAAAGAAAGAAAAGCCAGAGGAGGAGGCATCTTCAGAAGAGCTGGAAGAAGACGAAGCTTCCTTCTTGGAAGACGTTGAGATAGACGAGACGGAGGAAGAATCGAAACTAGAGGAACAGGATGACACAGTTGAAGAGGAAACTACGGAGGAACAGGATGACACGGTTGAAGAGGAAACAACGGAGGAAATCAGTGAAGATACCGAGGAAAACGGGTCCGAGGAGTCATCTGAAGGGACTGAAGAAGCCGAGGATAAAGGATCAGAACAGCAGGAAGAAACAGAAGATGAAGAAGAAACCTTAGAGGATATGAGGAGTGCGGAGATCATAGAGGACCTGTTCGAAGAATCCGAGGAGTGAGAGAGCTACCGAATACTTGGCTGATCTAATAATAGCTAAACCCCTCATGTAATCCCCTAAATTATGTATAATACCCCATCCCTGTTGATACTATGATAGGATGGCTGATAAAAGAGCCATATTTTTGAGTGTGTCGGTGACTGTTTTACTCCTGGTCTCTAGCTTAGCTGGTACCATAGGTAAAGACGAGACCAGAAGCGTTGAAAAAGATGTACCGGATTTAGAACAGAGCGGGGATGATACAGCCTCAGCCTCTAGGGATACCTATCCCTTCGCTGATCATTATCCTACGGTATCCGAGTACTATCACTGGTATGATAATCTGACCACGGACTATCCCGATCTTTGCAAGAAGATAGATGTAGGGGAGTCCTGGGAGGGTAGAACACTCTGGGTTCTTAAGATATCGGACAACGTTTCAACCGATGAGGATGAGCCCGAGGCCTTCTTCGACGGCAATATCCATGCCAGGGAATGGTCGACCAGTCAAGCCACGGCCTATTTCATGTGGCGGTTGTTGAGTGGATACGATACGAACGATACGATACACTGGCTGGTGAACAACAGAGAGATATTCGTCTGCCCGATGTTCAACCCAGATGGGTATATACAAGATGGTAATGGGGATCTAGGTCAAGCAGATCACTGGAGAAAAAATAGAAACGACTCTACCCCCACGTCATCTGTCGGTGTCGATCTCAACAGGAACTGGGACATCAACTTCGGCGGCGTTGGTTCATCCGATAATCCCTCTTCGTCAACCTATCATGGTGAGGCTCCTTTCTCCGAGTATGAGACCGACAATATAACGGACTGGATGCAGTCTAGAGATCTGGAGACATATCACAACATGCACAGCTATGCCGGAACTTTACTGATCCCATGGTGCTATACTGGTGATCCATCCCCCCACGATACATGGTACAGAGAGATGGCGGAGGATATGGTTCAGCACACATCGATACAGGGAGATCCGAGCGATCATTACAGCTACGGACAGGCAAACGAAGAGATCGGTTATTCCGCCTCAGGAGGGGCAAATGACTGGGGGTACAACGCGACGGGCGCTGTAGGACTCACCTTTGAACTACAAACCTACGGGAATGGCTTCTACCCGCCGGAAAGTGATATAATGACCATCAATCAGGATGTCGACGATGCACTGATATATCAGGCGAGGGTCGCTGATATAGACATTGGGACGGGAGATACGAATATATTTCCGCCGGCTCCTTATCTTGTTTTCGGAACCGTCACGAATGAGACTGGCTCTCCAGCCACGAACAAACTTGTAAGACTCAAGAACAGGAGAACCGGAGAGAACTTATCCGTCAGAACTGATGGAAACGGTTACTACGAGCTGGACTTGGGAAAGCTGACCGACCAAGGTTATACTGACACTGATGAGTTCTCCGTCATCGTAGGCGGTTCAGCAAAACGATTCACTCCCGGGAGCGAATGGGGCCAGAGGATAGACATCCAGTATACAGAGCCTAGGTCGATGACGCTCTCTCTCGACGAAGGGTGGAACCTGATTTCTTCAAACCTCGTACCTAAGACCTCGTCACTGTCCGATATTTTGAACGACCCGTCTACCGGGATCAAGGGGAACTATACAGAGGTGATGGCCTATGAAAATCCGATCCAAAGGGTGACCAAGACGGCATGGAAAGATGATTTTGAATCTACTGGCGGTTGGACAACTGAAGGTGAATGGGAGATAGGGTCCCCGCAGGGTAAAGGAGGGGATTACGGTTCACCTGATCCAACCAACGCAGTATCAGGGACCAATGTCCTTGGTTACGATCTGTCGGGTCAGAACAGCAATCCTGGAGACTATGAAGACTCCATGTCCGAGACGAAATGGGTCGAATCACCACCCATCGACCTAACTGGCTACAGTAATCTAACCCTCGAATTCGAGAGGTGGTTGGGTCTTGAAAAGAACTCATACGATAACGGTTATATCGAGGTATACGACGGCAGCACCTGGCAACAGGTTTGGGCTAATCCAGACACGACCATAGCCGAGAGCAGTTGGAATCATGTAGAGTATGATATTTCACAGTATGCGGACAACAATCCGAACTTCCAAGTGAGGTTCGGTCTGGGCACTACGGATAGTGGATGGCACTACTGCGGCTGGAACATAGACGATCTAAGTATCACCTACGAGACCTACGAAGAAGTGGAAGAGGTCAATCAGTGGAGAACTTACATGCCGGACAGGCCTTCGCATTTCAACAGCTTGGAAAGTTTCACACCGAAGCAAGGCTACTGGATAAAGATGAGCCAACCGGACGACCTGATTATACAAGGGGCTAGATTGAACAACACTTCTCTAAAACTCCGACCGGGCTGGAATCTCGTTAGTTATCCGAGTAACACTTCCACGAACAACGGCCTGCCCACTGCGATAGATAGGATTGGATTCCACTCCTCCAGCGCAGAATACGAGATAGAATACACCAGCAACACCACCGGTTTCACCTTCGAGCCAGGCCACGCTTACTGGGTGCACAACCCGATCAATCGAGCTCTATCCTGGGACGTGGACTATTGACAACTAAGCGCCTACCCATCTATTTAACATCTCTTCGCTCTCTTCAGGTCCTCTGGCGAATATGATGTCCCCTGATTTCAACTTTAGACTTTTTCCAGGCCCGTAGGACCAATTCTCTCCTCTTCTCACGGCTATTATCCACATGCCCGTCTTACTCGCCACCTTGGCCTTGCCTATCTTTTTTCCGTCGAGGAATGAACCCTTGTTCACTACCTTTCTTACCAGGACCGTGTCGGATTCCTCCAGGCTCTTCTTCAGGACTGGATGCAGGTCTATATCTCGTAAAACGACGTCGGCGATGTCCAGGGCCGCATCGGCTATCCTCTCGACTGAATCGGCCATCTTTATAAGGATGAGATATCTTTCGACCTCCTGGTCTTCCTTACACTTCTCCAATCCGCCTTTCAAGATCCTTTCGTACAGCCTGTCTATCTTGTTCTCCATCTCGATCACCTCTTTGGCAATATCCCTGTTTTGATACAACAAGGCGGAATAAGCCAGGTCCACCATCAGTTCCGAGGTGTCCTTCATCTCAAGAAGGGCTTCCTCCATCTCCTTCATCCTTTCACCCCCTTCCATTCAGTTTCACCGTGGGCCGCTTTTTGGAGCGTCTGAAAGCCTTCTTCCACCCCTCTCACGATCAGAAGATCACCCTTCTTTACTATCGAATCACCGCCCGGCCCGTATATCCATCTTTCCTTTCTTCTTATCGCGATGATCCTCACGCCAGAGATGGATTCTATGCCGAGCTCCTTCATCGTTCTTCCCGAGAGGTCTGAATGATCAGAGACCTTCAGCGTGTGCATCCTTTCGTCCGCTCTCTCGAGTATGTGGGGCAGTAGAGGCTTCAGTTCAACGTCCATATCCAAAAGTTCGGACATATCTTCAGCCGCATCCGATATCTTCTCAGCTGAAGACGCCACCTGTAAAAGGCCGCTCAACTGCTCCGCGTCCTCGACGGTCCTCGCTCCCAGCATGGACCTGAGACGTATCTGGTACATCATCTTGTCCATCTCGGATTCTAGATGGGAAACCTCTTCTGCCAACTCTTGGTTGTCGAAGGCTATAGCCGCGTAAGCCAGATCGGCTATGAGCTCGGAGTTGTCCTTCATAAGAGTGAGCAGTTCTCTAACGTTCGTGTCTTCGTACTGGATCACTTCATGTTCCTCCTCTATCTCTTCTTCTATCAGTTTTTTCTTCATCATATCACCAACCAGACCATCGAGACCAGTATTCCGATCCCTAGAAAGTCTCCCATGGTCGTCACTACCGGGACCACGATATTATCTGGGTCCAATCCCTTCCTATAGCTCCAGAAAGTGGCCAATAATGTAACAGAGATAACTGCCAACGTCAAAAGCAAACCTGTGCCTATGATAATAGTGAATATACGCAGGGCATGGATACCAACGGGTACAGCCAGAGATGCCCCGCCGATCACCAGCGCGAAGAACAGATAGATACAGCCTCCCAGGGCCAGAGAGACCCTTATGTTATCCCTCATCTCCACGTCGTCGAGATCGAGCTCTATATAACCGGAATGGAACCCAGACGAGAGCCTGGCACCCAGGACCGTACCTATATTGCCTCCCAGCCCGTTCAGAAGGGGCAGGAGGAACAGGATGACCGGCATATCTATCAGGATCGCCTCGATGGAGTTCAAGACTTGTCCCGCCATGAGGCCTATGAAGGCAGTTACCGTAAGCACGGGGGCGCTCTCCTTGAATATGTTCCTCCAGCTGTAGTTCAGAGTATCACCTTCCCCAGAAGGAGAGCGTAGGTGAAAAGTATGGTCAGGGTGAGCAGGTCTCCTACGGTGGTGAGAAGAGGCCCGGTAATATTATCTGGATCGACCTCCCACCTGATGGATAAAGCGATTATAGAGAACGTTAGTATGGCCAGGACCAGACCGGAGGTCAAACCTGTCGTTATGGATAAAAAGAAGAGTGAAAGTACTATCTTTGCATTCAGAGGATAGCTGAAAAGCAGGCTCGTTATGGAATAGAAGATAGGCAGGAGCAAGGCCACATAAAGACTCAGAGAAAGAGAACTCTTCAGGTTCTCCACGACTATGTCAGATGTTAGGTTCTCCTCGACGAGGCCCAGATGGAAGGCGGAGCCCAAACGGGCGCCCATGCTGGAAGATATGTTCCCCCTCATCCCGATTATCGCCGGGATTATCGCTATGAGGCCGGGCAGCAGGCCCAGTATATCCTTCATGTTGCCCAGCAGTAGACCGGAAAGGACCCCTCCCAGGGCGCAGAGGAACAGCATGGGAAACGTCTCGATGAATACCCTTCTCCAATCCATCGAGCATATATGGATATATCAGCTATATTTTCTTTGGTTTTCGCTCTATATCGATAGAAGATTTTTTGTAGAACTAACTTTATTGTTCATCGATAGGAGGAATCAAAATGCCACTAGATTCGGATAGATGCCACTTCTGCGGTAACTGGACGAAGGAATACCGGAAGATAGGAGACAGGAGCATCTGCAAGGACTGTATGAAAGAGTTCATCCAGGTGATCAAAGAGGAGTTAGAAAAGGACTAGCGCTCTATCTCTATCCCGTAGACCCGCTCAGGGTTCTCCTTGTGAACTGTGATCACATCTTCCTCCGACATGGTGCCTTTACGATAGAGTTTTTTGGTCTTCTTGGGCACGTTTCTTATCCCTAGGACGGCTCCAGGCCTTTCCGGGTCGTCGATGTAATCCGTCTCCATCAGGAACCTGTTCCCTTTATCTAAGGCGTTTTCTATGTTGTCTTCCCTCGCCAGTATGGATGGGAACAGGCCGTGGTTCTCCTCTTGGGTTATGAGGGGTGGAGAATAATGTTTTACTATTTTTCCTCTAGACAGTCCCACTCCGTCCGCCATCTCACCTATCTCTTCGCATAGTTTTGGCGTAGTACTTTCAGTGTGAAGAACGACTGGGCAATCAACTTCAGCGGCGAGTTCCATACCCCTCTTCATTATCTGGTTTGAAACTTCCACGACCTCTTCGGATGTCTCGAAGTGCGGCCTGCCTATCTCTCCTATGGCTATGGCCTTTCCTTCCTTTACATACTCGGCAGCCAGCTCCATGCCGTCCATCAGTATCTCCTTCCCTTTCTCAAGACCCACCTTATCTTCAAGGTCGACAAGATCAACTGGATACGGACCGAGAGTCACGTAGACCTCCACGTCCGTCTTCTCCATGCTTCTCCTGGCGAGACTTATGGTTCTTTCGTATATCGGCCCATAACCTTTAGAGTCCCATTCCTTCAGGTCCCTGTAGGGGAGATGTGAGATTATCAGGTGGGTACCTCCGGCCTTCTCGAATCTTTTGACCGCTTCTACATTATCCCCTGTCTCTCTCAGGTGGGCGTGGTTGTCCAGTATGGGAAGATCTAAATCTTGAGACATCTTTCGGCACCTTCTTGAAGTGTGAGACGGTAAGAGACCTGACCTAATAAATCCTTGCTCCTTGGAACGAAAACTTCTTTATAATCCGTCTTTCTACGAGAGGAAGAGACTGCCCAGAAG
>CAYMXS010000035.1:0-22133 GCA_964394465.1 uncultured Thermoplasmata archaeon
CATACATAATTCAGGTACGATTCTGATACAATTCTGTTATAAATTCACTCATTTAGACATTATATTATCTACGGATGCTGTGTGCTCACCGAAGGATAAGTCGTATTGATAAAATACATCAAAAGGTATTATCCCCTCTTCACTTTACTGCGAGTGAAGCTCTTCAAATACCGCTTCTACGTTCTCTCCGGTCTCTTCGACTATTTCATCCCATCTCTCGTTATCAGGCGCTATGCCGATCAACCTGGCCACCTTCATTATAGATATATGATAGACGGTCTGTACTCCCGGTTCTTCCTCCCAAATGACCATGTTGCATGGAAAGAGTCCTCCCATCTTCATCGTCTCGTCCAGAGCTCGGTCAGCCACCTGGGCGTTGCAGGCTCCCAAAACATAGTAAGGATCCCGGTCTGCGTACACTTTCTTGTTCAACACTTCCGAGGGTGAGAACTCCACCAGTATCCCGAAACCGTTCCTTTCGCACGCTTCTCTGACCAAATCGATCGCTTCCTCGTGCTCCATCTCCAATCTAGCGGTCTTCTCCCCTCTATCTTCAGGCTCGAAGACGGTCGGGTCTATCTTCAAGTCCATCAGATTCACCTGCTTATCTTCACGTCTACGCCTTCTCTCAAGGTGCTGTCGATTGGACATCTTCTCTCGATGGTCTCTAAAAATTCCGGTACCTTTTCTTCGGGGATGCCCTCTATATTCTTGACGCTGACCCTGATATCTTGAAAGCCTGCCGGAACATCGGCCTTTCCCTGAACTCCACGCGGGTCTAGGTCTCCCTCGATCTTTAACTGGAAGTCTTTCAGCTCGTGTCCCATCTGTTTGGCCACTATGGTCCCTGTGAAATCGAGACAGGCACCCAACGAGCCCAAAAAAACTTCTACAGGGTTCGGTCCTTTATCCGTTCCGCCCATCCTTTCCGGCTCATCTATAGTGATAGAAAAATCCCTTATCTTGATCTCGGATTCAAATCCTCCCCTTTTCTCTAGCTGAGCCTCGTATGTGTTCATATCTGCGCTTTTTTCACCCATATTATCATCTCGGGTATAGCACTGTTATGTTATAAAGTTGTGGGATTGATAAATGAAAAAACATACATAGTCATAGCCGTATAACCTTCTAGAGGGTGATAAGCAATGAAAACGTCTTTTAAAATAGGCAAGATCTACGGCGTGCCGATAAAGCTGCATTTCTCGCTTATATTCATAGTGGCCCTGATAGCCTGGTCGGTGGGCTCGAACGTATACCTTATCGCGGATATGTTGGGGGTACCGGACCCGGGTCTACCTCTAGGCTGGAAGAGCTATATGCTGGGTGTTGTTGTCGCGATCGGACTGTTCATCAGCGTCTTTATTCACGAGATGGCTCATTCCATCGTCAGCATAAAGAGCGGGTTTCCAGTCGATGAGATATCTCTGTGGTTGTTCGGCGGTGTTTCCAAGATAGAGGAGATGCCTTCCGACCCGGATCTGGAGATAAAGATAAGCGCTGTAGGCCCCCTTGCAAGTCTAGCTATAGGATTCAGCGCCTTCTTCGGGGGTATGCTTCTAGTCGATGATCTATTGGTGTTCATACTCTTTTACCTCAGCTTCATAAATTTTTTTCTAGCCGGCTTCAATCTGATACCTGCTTTCCCCATGGACGGCGGGAGGATACTCAGGGCGTTGCTTGCAAAAAGATACACGTACGTCAAAGCTACGAAGACCGCCGCTACCATGGGAAAGGTATTCGCCGTTATCTTCGGGATCGTCGGGTTCTTCGTCAACATATTTTTGATCTTGATAGCTTTCTTCATATACATGGCCGCTTCCCAGGAGTCTCAGAACGTCATGGTTGATTACATGCTGAGTAAAGTCTCTATAAGCTCTATAATGAGCCAGGAGGTCAAAACGATAGATCCAGAAACAACGGTAGAGGAATTCCTCAAGTTGGTGACGACCCACCAGCACACGGGCTTTCCGGTCGTGAGCGGAGACAGGATAGTTGGGATAATGACTCTCAACGATGCGAAAAAAGTGTCTGAAGATATGATCCATTCAAAGAAGGTCAAAGAGGTGATGGAGACCGACATAATCTGTCTTTCACCGGAAGACGACGCCAATAAAGCATGGAAGGTCATGACGCAGAAAGGTGTGGGTCGCTTTCCGATCCTGGAGAACGAAGATCTAGTGGGGATAATAACCAGGTCGGACCTCGTGCAGGCATTCCAGATACAGTCTGAGATGAGTGAGTACCGAGAAAACGGATTTTAGATAAATAGCCACAGTTAAGGTCTGAGTGTATCTGTAGAACTCTGTTCAGAGATGAATCAGATCACATCTCTATAAAGGAACCTCTTCAGATAGACCACCAGTATAGGATCGAAGACGAAGCCGAACACTATGGGAAAACTGGCCTTCGATCCGAAGAGAGAAACGGCAAGTATGATAGCCAGACCGCCGTTCTTGAGGGTCGAGAATAATGCATAACTCTTCAACCTGTCAGGTCGTATCTTCAATCTTTTACCTCCGAAATGGACGAGAGTGGCCAGGCCCAAACTTCTCACCGCGGCGATGAAGAACACGGGCAGTAACAAACTGGTCTCAGTGAAGAACAAAGTCCTATTCGCTCCTACCGCTCCCAAGATTATCAAGAAGAATCCCGTATTCACTATCACCCGGTCGTGTTCTTTTTCCTCGTAACCTACCTTGAGCAGCAGCCTTGAGATGATCACGGGAACGATTATCAGTATTATCAGGTTTCTCAGGATCGGCCAGATGCCGATCTCTCTACCGAAGAGCAGTAGTAAAACAGCTGGAGCGATCACCAGTGAAGATATGTAAAGGAGAGCGCTAGAGACCAGCGAGAGTTCGGTATCTCCCTCGAGCATGCTCGTGAAAGGGATCACAGCGATGGCTGAAGGAACCACGGCAAACACGACCATGCCCTGTATCATCTGAGGATCGTCGAAAAGAAGATAGGACAAAGAGACCAGCGTGGCGCTCAGAAGACCGTAGTTGAGAAGGAAAACGGTGAAAAAGTCTCCTAGATGTTCTTTCAAGCTCCTCAACTTCTTGAACTTCACCTCCCTGGTCGAGAGGGACATGATGACCAGAAGGGAGATCATCGTGATCTCATCAGAGTGACTGGGATAACCGCCCATGAGAAGGCCGAGGAATAGCCCTAGGAAGGCCATGGCGCCGTAGTGGTACGGCAAACGGAGTATCTTTCTGTACACGACGTTGGAATCGAGGCTACCTATTATTTTAACTTACGGTCTCGAAGGGAAAAGCACTCGCTTCGATTAGACGTCGATACTACAGAAGCACAAACTTAAACAAGATGGTGAGATTACGGAAGAATGGTGAGTATCATGGACCTAGATATAGATGGTAATTCAGCTTTAGTCACGGCCTCCAGCAGCGGATTGGGTAAGGCCTCGGCAAAAGCTTTGGCCAGAGAAAACGCAAACGTGATGATAAACGGAAGAGATGAAGAACGGTTGAAAGAGACTGTAAAAGAACTGAATACAGTGGGGAAGGGCAGAGTGGTCGGAACCGCTGGAGATCTAACTAAGAAAGAAGATATCGTCAGACTAGTTGACAGAACGGTAGAGGAGTTCGGAGGGATGGATCATCTCGTTACGTGTGCCGGAGGACCTCCGAGTAAACCATTTTTGGAGACTTCCGACCAGGAGTGGTACGATTCCTTCGACCTGTTAATGATGTCCGTTGTCCGTCTAACTAGAGAATCGGTCGATCATCTCGAAAGAGGAGAGGGGACCATAGTGAATATAACTTCCATCAGCGTGAAGGAAGCCCTGGAAGGCTTGGTACTTTCAAACTCGGTGCGCATGGGCGTTATCGGCCTGATGAAAACATTATCGAAAGAACTGGGACCGGAGATAAGAGCCAACGCGGTACTGCCGGGACCGCACGAAACGAACAGGATAAAGGAACTGATAGAGGACGGTATAGAGAGAGGGAAATTCGAGACATATCAAGAAGGACTGGACTCCTGGAGCGAAGGAGTACCTCTACAGAGGATAGGTTCGCCCATGGAACTCGGTGAAGTCGTGGCATTCCTCAGTTCCGAAAGATCGAGCTATCTGGACGGTGTTTCTATACCGATAGACGGAGGGGGCAGCAGTTCCAACCTGTGATGAATTAGACCCTCTTGTCCTCTTTATATCCAAGAGATAGACTTTCAACAGCAACCGTTCCTCGTTTTTTCTTCGCAACAGCCTGAAGTCTGGGTCTCGGGTTCACAGCACTCTGAGACCTCTTCTTCTATCCCGACCACCTTTCTTACAGCCTCTTTTATCATCTCTTTAGGTATCGTTTCATACGTTTTTCCTCTATACTCGAAGACCCTGCAGTCGTTTCCCCTACCGGTGATCTCATAGCATTCGGGGCCGGTGACCTCTTCACAGGAAGGACAATAGTTATCTTTTATCTCGTAATCCTCGTTCACTATTTCCTCTATATCTTTACCGTCTATCCTCAAAGTGGGAGACCTTACAAGACCGTATTCTTCAGCTTCCTCGTCACTTGTAATCTTCCTCTTGTTTATGGTGATAGACGAGATATCTTTACCGTGTATCTGCTCTCTCAACTCTCTTAGAGCTCTATCCAACGTTTCATCGCTGGACTGGCACCTTTCACATTCGGACAGATCTACGTATAGAAAATCGATGACTAGTTCGTCTCTTGAATTTCCGCAGCATCCTCCGTTCATACTATCTTCCAGTTACTTACTAAAAATGATGAAGTATTTAAACCATGCAGTTTAAGGTTTGAAAGTAGGTGGGGATCCAGTAAAATATACAGATTCAACCCGTCTTATAACCGAACGGGGCAAGTATCTCTTCTACGGCTCTGAGAAGATAATCCACGTAATAACCGGTATCGTATTCAGACCCTTCTATGTCTCCCAAGACAGCCACCTTTTCCTCTGCAACATCGCTCTTCGAGTCAGTCACTATATACCTTATCTCCTGTCCAGGATGTATATCTAGATCCGTTTTCTCGTACTGGTGCATCGCGGCTTTGATCTCCGTCATGTGTTCGTACTCACCGGCCTTTCTCGACGGCGTACGCTTGATGCACATCTTCCTAGAAGGGACTCCTCTTGTCTTTATCCTTCTGATCGCTCTTCTGATGATCTTGTCCACTTCGTTGTCTTCCTCTCCAAAGAACTGTTCCAACTCATCCTTGCTTTTCCGCTTCTTCATGCACTTCAATATCCTTTTTTGGACATCCTTTATAAACTCCGGTGTGTCCCTTCTGCTCATGTGTACGCCCTTGGCTTCCAGTTCACCGTTGAGAACACCGTAGTAACGGTTAGAGGCACCCCTGTTTCCACTGCGCGTCGGTAGAAGCACCAGCCAGGAATAAACACCTTCTTCTTCTAGTTCAACCTTCGTTTCTTCTTCGACTCTTTTGACCAGTGGTTCTACCCTATTCCTAGGCCCGTCCAACCATAGGGAATCGACTATGCCGTGTATAACTTCGAATCCTATCTTCCGCGCTGATTCAGCCGCTTGCAGAAGTATGTCTCGTCCATAGGCCGTTATACTTTCATGCACCTCGATACAGTTGAATCTAGCCTTCTTATAACCGGTGTATCCAAAGCACGTTACTAGAATCCATTTCAGCAGCTTGGCTCTCCTCTTGAACTCTTCATTATTTTCTGCCATCTTTTTGTAGGCCTGTCTTCTCTTTATTATGGGGCTTATAACCTCAGGCAGGAGACCTTTCTTTCTAGTGCAGAACTTGTAGCCTAGACCCGGGACTTCATTATGATGACCGCAGTCACAACCCAGCGTTTCAGGTGAAAGGTTGTACTCGTCTATTATGGTGGGATACATGCTGGCGAAGTCCATCTTTATTATATGGTCGTAGACTCCTGGCTCTGGATCGAACGTGTGCCCGCCTCTATCGGAACCGATGAGATGTGAAGCGCTCTTACTTTTCTCTGGTATGTTCCTCTTCCACGGTATCAGATGGCCTTCCTTCATGGCCTGTTCTGTCTCCATGGCATTGATCAGATGACCTGGGCTTCTCCTGGAGAGCCTCTGTAAAGGCACCTTACACAGCCGGGAGACCTCGATGAGACCGTCTAAGCGGCCTTCTTTATACAGGAAGGAGTTGTTCTTGTCGATATGTATCCTGCCTTTCAACAGTGACTGAGCCGAGCGGTACTCCACTCTTCCATAGGACTGGTAAGAAAAACCATCTCGAGAAGGTAGAACCGTCTTCTCTCTTCCCAGGGTAAGAGACACGTCGTTCAGTTCCGCCCTTCTCTGGAGATACGGAAGATAGAACTGGTCTCCGTGTTCAGTCAAGATCACATCCGGATCCTCCTTTTTCATATAACGGTCCAGCGATTGTAGTATCTCCACTTCTTCACCCTCTATGTATCGTGAGTCTATCTCTACGCTCTCCAGCTTTTTCTTCTTAGCGCCCTTTTTCAGGTGTATATCTTCACTCTGACCTTCTACATCTACTTTCAACTCTAAAACCTTCAAAGGTGGCTTGGAGTAATGTAGGCCCTCGGAAGACTCCACCTCTTTCCACCCATCGTCCTTCTCTACAAGGGAGAAGGGTCTCACTTCCTCGTCTATAAGGTAGCGCTGTGAAAGTGGTACATCCACATCGTAGAATGTCATGTCATCGTACCCGTTGAAGAAGGAAAGCGCCTCCGCTAGATCCCTCGGATCGAAGACCTCTCCAGACGAGACATTCAGCAGTTCCTTTTCATCATTTTCGAATATACTGGTTTTCCTCTTGACCCTCTCGGTCTCGAAGCCCATGTCTCGATATATCTCTTCAGCTCTAGAGAGTCCCGTTCTAGAGGATGACAGATAGAACTCTGGATCGTACTCTTCCATAACTTTATGGCATCCCTTTTTTGTTCTAAGCCAGAGAACCATCTTCCCTCTTTTAAGATCCGGATAGATGTCCAGTATCCATCCCTTCATCCTAGACACCACCTTGTAGTAGAACGCTGCTTTTTCCACCTCCCGCGGGAACTGTCGGACATATTACACTTTATTTTGGTGAACGGCCCTAAAAGGATGGACCATAGGGGCGGGTAAAAGTGGAGATATAGGGGTAAAAAACATAATAACTAAATACCAGACTTACTATATAATATATGAGAAAAAGAGCAACTGAGTGCTACATGTGGGTTGTAAGTCCTTCTTCTAGTGAATGATTAGGATAAAATCAGGTGTAAGCACAATGCTGGATAAAAGATCGCTGACCATAACAAAATCAGTCCTGAACAGAGAGCCCTCAGAGGATTTCTGTGACTGTGTCCAGAGGGCCAAGGATATCTCGGAGGAACAGGAGAACTTCAGAGACTGCTTGGAGAGAGCGGCCTGCCTGGTGAGTAACGCATAGATGTGCTCTTTTTCAAAATTTACAGCCCGGATTGAATGGCCCATAATCGTTTTATATAAGCATTAGGATTAGAAAATAGATAGGGAAGAGAATCATATATGAAACTGTATATAGAACTATACTTCAGCAGCTCAGGGGCAAAACCGATGACCGTTATCGAGCGGTTGAAGGATCTGGGTTTCGAGCCCGTCTTCGGAAAATACGATTTCGTTATGGAGTATGACGACCCATCGGAATACGGAGACATCTTAGACGATCTGTTCAAGGCGCTCCAGGGTACAAGGGCTAGGTACAGAGTGGTCTCCAGGAAGGTCTAGGTTATAGATATTTTTTTAACTGGTCGACCTTATCCATATTTTCCCAGGTGAAGCCAGACTCGTTCCTGCCGAAATGTCCGTAGGCAGCGGTCCTCTTGTATATCGGTCTCAAAAGGTCCAGGGATCCTATCATGCCCTTGGGTGTCAGGTCGAACTCATCTCTTACAACCTCTTCTATCTCCGTCTCTGTGAGTTTGCCTGTCCCGTAGGTATTTATGAAAAGGCCAGTCGGCTCGGGAACACCGATGGCATAGCTTACCTGTATCTCACATTTATCCGCTAGTCCCGCTGCCACTACGTTCTTAGCCACATATCTTGCCATGTAGGTGCCGGACCTATCCACCTTGGAGGGGTCCTTGCCGGAGAAACAGCCACCGCCGTGACTGCCGTGACCCCCATAGGTATCGACTATTATCTTTCTTCCCGTTAAACCGGTATCGGCCTGAGGCCCACCCAGGACGAACCTGCCGGTCTCGTTTATATGATAATTCGTATCTTCGTCGCTCATATCTCCAGCTATAGGCAGGATGACTTCTTCTTTTATGTCCTCACTTAATTTTTCATCTTCCACATCAGGATCGTGCTGAGCCGCTATGACAACATCGTCAACTCTTACCGCTTTGTCCCCATCGTACTCTATGGTGACCTGGGACTTCCCGTCCGGTCTCAGATAGGAAAGCACTCCATCCTTCCTGACCTCAGCTAGTCTCCTCGATAGTTTATGGGCTAGAACTATGGGTACTGGCATCTTCTCTTCCGTCTCGTTGGACGCATAGCCGAACATCAATCCCTGGTCTCCAGCACCCTGGTCCTCTTTTTCCACGCCCCTTGCTATATCGGGACTCTGGGAGTGTATCGCTGTGGCCACTCCACAGGATTCCGCCTCAAATCCGTACTCTGGATCCGTGTAACCTATCTCTTCGATGGTGTCTCTGACGACTCTGTTCACGTTCACGTATCCCTCACTCGTCACCTCTCCGGCTACGAAGGCCAACCCGTTCGTCAGCATGGTCTCACAGGCCACCTTTGAATACGGGTCTTTATCTATCAACTCGTCTAAAATCGCGTCACTTATCTGATCGGCCATCTTGTCCGGATGACCTTCGGTTACGGATTCCGACGTGAGGAAGTACGTTCCTTTTCCTGCTCTTCTTTTCATCAATGATCCTGCTCCTTGGTTGTTAAAAACCCTTACATATGCGCATCTACATAATTTTTGTCATGTATGTAAAGTATTAATAAAGCTGGAGATATACTATCCTATCTCTTTCAAGGCCTCTTCACATCTTTCTACCCAATATTTCATCTGACCTTCCTCGAAAATTTCTAAAGCCCTTTGGATATGATCTGCCGCCTTTGAATCCTCTCCCTTCAATTTCCATAATATACCGTACTCATAGAGTGACCTTGCCTGTCTTCCAGAGGTACCCAAAGATTCGAATATATCGATAGAACTCTCGAAATTATCAATGGCTTCATCCCAAGACCCTTTCTCTCTTTGTACCATACCTAAAACCTGTCTACTCATACCTTCCTCTCTTTTAGCGCCGATCTCCGTAGCGATCTTCAGGGCCTTTTTAGCTTCCCTTTCAGAATCCTCTATCTCCCCTTTTTTGAGTTCGACCTCCGCGGCGATGTAACGACCGATTATCTCATGCTCCTTGTTGTCTATCTCATCGGAGATCTCAAGACTGTTATCTACGTATCGGGAGGCCTTTTCGAGTTCATCTTCAGCGAGATATACCTGACCAAGGTCGATAAAGGAAGTACTCATCACGTACTTGTTCCCGACTTTCCTAGCACTTTCTAGCCCTCTCTGGAGATAATCCAATGCTTGTTCAAATTCTCCTTTCTTGTAGTATATGACCCCTATGTTGCTGAGTACTCCACCCATGGCTGCCTTGTTATCCATCTTCTCATTGATCTCTAGGGCCTTTTCGTACTTCTCCAGGGCTTCGTCCAGTTGACTCCTGTAAGTGTGCACGACAGATAGGTTGTTCAGGGTCTGGTAAAGACCCTTCAGATCCTCTAATTCTTGCCTTATAACTCTAGCCTCTTCGAGCCTCTCTCTCCCTTTATCATAATCCCCCTCCTGTATCGCTAACGTCCCCAGATCATGGTAGGCCTGTGCGATCTCTTTCCGGTTCTCTATCTCTTCGGCCACGTTTCTTTCCTCTTCAAAGGCATCCTCTGCTTCTTCGAACTCTCCACGCTGCATGAGTGCCCAACCCTTCTTGCCCAATAACCTGCAGCGCTCTGTTTTGTCGTCCTCCGTCTCTATCTGGAGGCCTTTGTCGACCAGTTCTAGAGCTTTCTCATACTGACCCTGCTCCAGCCAGGAATTAGCTACTTTTCTATAGATCCTCTGTTCATCCATCAAGGTCGAGGTGTAATCTAGACCGCTGTAGAGTTTCTCTCTTCCCTCTTCGTACTCTCCCATGAGAACGTAGGCTTTTGCCATCCTCTCGAGTATCTCCAATCTATCAATCTCATCCTCTTGTAATCGCTGAGATACCTTTATAGCCTTCTTGTACATCTCAACGGCATCCTCATGTGCATAGACCTTTTCGGCTTTCATACCCGATTTCATGTAGTAATCTAATGCTTTAGAAAACTCTTCAGCTTCCCTGTGATGATAGGCTAGGGAAGGATACCTATCTTCTATGTCATCCTCGTAAACGTCTTTCATGGCCTCGGCTACCTTTCTGTGGATTCTTCTCTTCTCCACCCATTTGCCTATGCCCTTGTGTATGGTATCTAGGATCAATTCGTGGCAGAAATAGAACGTATCGCCTTCTTTACCCTCTTCCCATAATCTCGTTTCGATCAGACTGTCTATATTGTTCAAAAGGTCTAGATCTTCCATGTCGGAAGACTGCTTTAAAAGAGGGAACGGGACCTCCAGTCCTATCACGCTGCCCACCTGAAGTATCTCTCTGCTCTCGTCATCTAGACGGAAGACCCTTCTCTCGATCACATCCTGTATCAGGTCCGGGATCTCCACATCCCTAGAGCTGTCGGGATACTGGCCAGATTCAGGTTTGATCGTCCCTTCAACCATCATCTGCTGGACCGTCTCCTTTATGAAGAGGGGGTTACCTTTTGTCTTTTCATGGATCGTTTGTATGAAATCTTCGGGCACCTCTTCCATTCTGGTGAGTTCTTTGATCATCTCTTCAGTTTGTTCCATTTCCAAAGGCTCTAGCTCAATCTCATCATAAAGATGCTTTCGGCCCATCTTCTGGAGCGTATCGATAAATGGTGTTCCTGGAAGAGCATCTCCCGGCCTGTACGTCGCGAGGAAGAGTATCGGGCTCTCATCCAATCGATCGGCCATGTAGTGAAACAACTGTAAAGTCCCCTGATCGGCCCAGTGTATATCGTCCAGACAGATCACTAGGGGCTGTTCTAGAGCTACCTCCTTTAACTGCTCAGTCGTCTCATAAAAAGCGGCACTCCTCTGTGCCTCGAACATATTTTTATCTTCTATTTCCTGGTCGCTCTCCCGGTTCATCAGGGCTAGCGATTTTAGATCTTCTTTTCCGGAGTCCGCAAAGGCACGCTGAAGGGGGCGGTACGGCCTCGAAGTCTCATACCGGCAGCTGCCCTTTAAGAAGATATATCCCTCTTTTTCAGCTTTTTCTTTGAACCTGTGAACGAACTTGGTCTTTCCCAGCCCAGGCTCTCCGATTATAAATACGGTCTGGCAGCCTTGAGCAGCTACGGAGTCCAATGTTTTGTACAACTCATCTAGTTCCTCTTCTCTGCCCACGAAGATCTCGTCTTTACTTTTTTCCTCTGTATCTGTCTTCATCTCTTCTTCCATCTGAAGAGGCCCCCTTAAGGCCGTTATAATATCTTTTATCAACTTCTAACATAACTTGTCACTATTTAAATTCTAACTTTACTCGGCGGAGGATCACTCAAGCATCCTCTCACTATCGGGTAAATACACTCCCGATACTTTCTACTATCTCTGCCACTTTCTTTATCTCCGATATCCTACCGACGGATTGTCCCGCGATTATAAGACCTTCGTCCACATTTCCCTGCCATGCCTTTTGGGACAAGGTTTTCAGTGTCTGCAGGTCCATCTCTTCACTTTCCAGTTCACTCAGATATCCGTTCTCAAGAACGTTTATCAGGGCCTGACCCACTTTTAGAGAGAACACGTTATCACACGAACTCTCGACTATCTCTTCCTTCACATCCCTATGAACTTTAGATTCTTCGGAGGCTATGAAACGTGTTCCCATCTGAACACCTTCCGCTCCCAGTTTCTTGACGGCCGAAGCTGTTTTAACATCAGCGATACCTCCCGCTGCTACAACCGGAATATCCACCACATCTACAACTTCAGAGGTCAAACATAACGTGGAATCCCATTTTGGAGAGATAGCACCACCAGACTCTCCACCCTCTACCACCAAGAGATCAAAACCGAGTCTTTCCATCTTTTCAGCTTGTTTTACATGGGGGATCACCTGCATCTTGATCCTCGCTCCTTCTATTAGGTCCATGTAGGGTTTTGGGCTGCCTCCCGAGATGGAGAGAACCTCAACATCGTTCTCCAAAACAGTCCGTATCCACGACTCTGGATCCCTCTTTCTATAGAGAGGCACGTTGACACCGAAGGGCCTGGACGTCTTGTCTCTAGTCTTCTCTATACGCTCCTCTAAGATGTCTTTTGAAGGGGTGGAAGCTGTTTCAAGTACACCAAGACCGCCGGCCTCACTCACCTTCGCCACCAGGTCAGGACCAGAGATGTTATCGAGTGGACCTTGTATAACAGGGTAAGTTATATCCAGAAGATCTTTAACTCTATCCATGTCTATACCTCATTTATCATAAAAATTCAGTACTCGTAGTATGCGGGACAGCCCCTGCAGGGGTCCTTGAAGCGGGGACACGATTCACAGCTGGAGCCGCAGGGTATGGTGTCTGAATAACCGGTCTTCAATTCGTGATCATCGACCAACTTGAATAGTTCGTCGTCGCGTATAAACTCTATCTCCTGGGCACCCAACCATTCTGGATGGGATGCGAGTGCATTATCCTCCTGACTGAAGTCACCATGTTTCTGACGCTTCAGTTCCAACGCAAAGACCAGTGCTTCATCACCTTTCTCCCGCCTCTGTATGATGGGCCATAACGGACAATCAGAATAGGTCTCGACGAACTCGTCCAGTTTCTCTTCGGAGTCGAATTTCACGATATAGAGTCCAGCCATGAACTCATCCTCGTCCGAAAAGGTCTTCATCTTGTATTCCTGAGAGACCATGCTACATATATAGAAATGAACGAACAAGATTTAAACTTAACCTCTATATACCCGGATACTTGGGCCGATAAAAGGTTAAATTTTATAGTATATGTGTTCCTTGTATGTCCATCCTAGAGGGGATAGAATATGGTAGAGAGAAGTAGCGGCTCCATGGGAAGACATCTGCTGATATACCTCTGCGTAGTTTTGCTTTTCTCTTCCATACTGAGTGTTGGTCTTTCTTCGCACGCTGACTCTCTCAAACAAAAGGATAAGGCACCGAAGTTCCCCGATAAGACCGTGCTAGAAGAAGTACCGTACGTATGGCAAAGAACGGACGGTTTCTGTGCCTACGCGACCCTCACCTCTATTTTCCAATACTATGACAGGAACATGACCTTCGAGGAGTCCTTGGCCGTTTCAGGTGCATCATGGGGCTGCTGCAGGATCCGCTCCGGGAACAACTGGAGGTTCATTTCCGGTACAACTCTAGCTCAGACTAGAGACTACGACCATGCCGCAGATTCGTACGGCCTAAAGATGGGGATGTACTACTCAGATATGCTGATGCCCGAAGGTTCCGCCCAGGAGATGGAGAACACCGCTGAAAAGATCGGCATCGAGACCCATGTGACCGATACCTGGTCGGAGAGTAAGTCCGCTCTGAAGTCGAATCTCCAGAACGGTACACCGGTGCTACTCTCGATAGACCCGGCCTATCTTCCCCACTCTGACTATGAAGGTCTACAGGCCGGAACATCGGGCCACGGGATAGTCGCTATTGGTTACTCCTCCGAGGGGGTAAAAGTGATGGACCCGGCTATCGGCGTTATAGGAGGCGGATACGGACGTCCTACACGGGAAGAAGCCACCTACTGGGTCGGGTACGAGGACTTTAGGGAAGGATGGGAGAACAGGTATTACCTAGCCAATACCTTCAAACCGTCAGGAGATAAAAAGAACATAGAAAAGAGGGTCATACAGAGAGCCAAGAATAAAATGGATCCTTCCGGCGATCTGACCGGGGTCTATCCCTCGCAGTTGGCCCCATACTCCCTTGGTTACGAGGCCTACAAAGACCTAGGAGATGATTTTCAACCGGAAAGTTTCAAGGCACTCCTGGAGAGCTGGCAGTCCAGCTATCCTTACGAGAGCAGCTTTATCCAGATGATCAACAGTACCAGAACGTCCATGGTAAAGTTACTATCCATGAGCAATCAGTCTCTAGCCCACGGCATGAAGGGCCTAGATGAAATAGTCAAAGAACAACCAAGTGCCATGACGAGCCTGAAAAAAGGCATAGAAGGCTTCAGAGGACTATCGGATAAGAACAGGCTGATCTCGGGTAGAGGGTCCGATGGACAAACACTCATCGATCACGCCCTCTTCACCGTTATCGAAGGTCTGAAAGGGAATTCAACCTTGGAAGATGCCGTGGATTCCGCCTCTCCCTATCTGTTGAACATATCAGACAGACTCGACCAGATCGGCTCACGTCTAAAGAACTTCTCCGCCTATCTGAACGTGCCGGAGTCCGATATCCAGATAGAGAGCATGGAGGTCAGTAAATCAAAGGTCCAAGTGGGTGAAAATCTGACCGTTTCTTTGTACGTCCATAACTACGGAGAGATAAACGGGACCACTGAGGTTCTCGTCAGATTAAACGATGAAGTAGTGGCCAAAAGGTATGTCTCAGTGCAGTCCGGTGAAAACAAGACCGTGAGATTAAATGTCTCAAAGGATGAACCGGGTGGATACACCGTGAACGTGGGAGAACTTCAAGAAGATATAGAGGTGGAGAAGAAAGAGGAGAAGATAATCCCGGTGACCTTCTTGGCGGGAGTGATAGCGGCCGTAGCCGTGTCGGTGATCATGTACTTTGTCTATCATTCACACGTGCGTTAGCGTTAAGGAAATAGAGAGATGAAAGAGATGGAAGAGAACTTGTTGGAATGCAAACTAGAAGAAGTGCGTCAGTCCATGCAGGGCGTAAATGTGATACTGAACCCAGGGAACGGGAACGTCGTCTCGATCGGGGTGTCAGCGGAACAGGGCCAGTCCATAGAGTACGGAAGGATCGGAGAGGAGTACATCAGGCCTCTAACGCATGAACTCATGGTAAAACTCCTGAACAATCTAGACGTGGAGATGGAGAGCGTCGTCCTGCAGAAGATACTGGGTGAAACTCTGATAGCCGAGGTGAGGTTCAAAACAAAGGATGAAGAACTCTCTTACGACGCTAGACCCAGCGACGGCATAGCGTTAGCTCTGAGGATGGACTCCAAGATACTGATAGAAGAAGAACTGGCGAACCAGTTGGGCGTGCCTGCAGATGAGATGGAAAAAGGGCCGATACAGAGAAGAAGAACCGAACAGTTACCCATGGAATCGATAGACTTCGTCGAGGGGGACGACCACGGGGAACTGGTGGCTGAACTCCAGAACGTGGAAAGGGAGGAGGAACTGGAGGTCTCGGTCTTCGGCAACATCCTGAAGATAATCGCCGATACTGACAACGGCTACCTGCAGAGGTTGGTCTCTCTACCGCCAGAGGTCTCGGACGAGTTGATAGGATGGTCTTTCAAGAACGGCGTGCTGGAGGTCAAGCTCGGGGTGGAAGAGGGTGTGGACTGGGATGAGCTTTAGATGTTACAGTAGTTTTGTATCAATCTGACTATATCTTAAAGTTTTGAAAACTAATGATATGTTTGTAGTGAGTCAAGTCTTTTATATTCTCTCACCCATAAGCTAGTAGTAAAGATCGAAAAAATCCTCTCAATTACTCACTATTACGGTCAAACAAGGGAATTAGCTACAAAATGGCATCATAATGGTAAAAATTTATTAATTATGAAACAAATGACTAGATAATGACAATAAAAGCTAAGGACGGAAGGATCTATCTTTCTAAGGAAATAAGAGAAAAATATGGAGAGCGTTTCCGGATGATAGAATGTAAAGATCGTATAATCCTTTTACCAGTATCTGAAGAACCTTTGAAGAAACTGAGAGAAGACTGGAAGGACGTGGAGGGCTCTGTTGAAGAGTTAAAAGATAAAGCCCTAAAGGAAGGTATAGACGAAGCGGGTAGATAAAGATGTACGTCGATTTAGATTTCATCTTAGCTTTGATCAAGGATGAAGACTGGTTGTCCGAAAAAGCCGAGAAGATCTACAGAGAAAACAGGGAAGAACTTTGGACCTCAGATTTCACCCTTCTTGAGCTCATGCTCGTCGCCTACCGGGAGGAAAAGGATATAGTTACGACGCTAGCTAATGCTGAAGCTCTGATGGATGTGAGAGGGGAACCCGATGATATCTTAGCGGCAGCAAATTACGTCGAGCATGAAGGCATGACACCTTTCGACGCCGTTCACCTGGTCAAGGCCGGTGAGGATACAATAGTATCTAGCGACGATGCTTACGATGGTTTCGCTGAAAGGGTGAAACTGGAAGAAAGATGACCGACTCAGGTAAGAGAAATATACTGTTAAATAATCTATTGGGATAATATTGTTCTGAATAGTTAGAAAGGCTTCTGTTAGTTTACACGGGATTGGCCCCAATTCCGTGGATCGAATGAATACTCAAATAGAATTGTTATAAGGAGTATAAAATACTTAGAAAGCTAAGAAGCCACCGGAGGGATTTGAACCCTCGACCTGCTGATTACAAGTCAGCCGCTCTGCCGAACTAAGCTACGGTGGCGAGTTGTTACGAGCCGAGTAGCGTGTGAGGCAGCTATTTGGAACTTTGTTCCGATGGGCTGCCGAACTAAGCTACGGTGGCATTACGAGGAAAACTTCTATTTTCCTCGAATCGAATGAATGCTTTGCATTCATGTAGATCATGAGAGCTATGCCCGAATGAGAGGGGGAATCTATTTGATTCCTGCGGATTTTGTTCCACAAAATCCCACTTACTCACCAGAAATAAAATATTTCTGGTCCATGCTATGGGATTATCAGGTCAAAGACCAAAACCACCTCTGACCTTACAACTCACAGTGGTTGATAGAAAGGTGAGAAATAAATTTTCCGCATCACTTTCATTATATCAACCCAGTAGAATATTTAATGCCGGTCAAAAAGGTTAAATATACACGGGGTTATTTTTTATTTGAGTTCTGTACAAAAGGTAGGTGGAAAAGATGAAAAGGAAACTGACTTACTGTCTTACCCTGTTAGTTGCGTTCTCACTGATCATCTCCAGCATCGTGGTTATAGCCGCTCCGATACAGGCACATGAAAGATACGGTCAAGTATTAGAGAACGAAACCGACCCCGTCAACGACGGATATACGTTGACCTCCTGGATATACGGTGTTAAGTTCGGAGAGAACACCACATATAACGGGGACGGGTCCTTCGTGATAGACACCGACGGGGACGATCCGACCGACACCACCTGTAAATACGGAGGTCTCAACGGTGACCCCATCTCATATAGACTTGAAGACAACAGCGGTAACATCTACTACATGAACGAGAACGACACTTTCATCTCTGGTGAGTTCGACGGAACGAACCTGACCTATCAGACAACTTCTCAACCGGACTCAACAATAAAGATAAACGAGCTCGTTCTAAACCCCTCAGATGGAGGCAATCAATACGTTTATCTCCATGCACCATCATCCTTCAATTTAGCCTACTGGCGTTTGGAAAACCACAACGGTTTCACCTCAACCTTAGACAGCCTTTATACCCAGCAGGCTTACGGCAACCTATACGTGAACCTTACCTCATCCAGCTTACTCAATTCAACTCAGGACGAGCTCATGCTCTCATGGGATCCTCACGGTACCGGGATCAACGGTAACAACTGGGTGGTCATGGACAGAGTGGAGTATGGAAATCAGACCACTCAGCCGGATAATACAACTCTGAAGGATTATCCCCTGGGATCTCCCATACCTCAGGGTCAGTCTCTTAAAAGGACGACCAACGGCACCGATACGAACGACTGTGAGGCCGATTTTTCCATCCAAGACGCGACGCCGAGACCAAGCGGTGGAACCGAAAATCATCCGCCCGCCGAACCTTACAACCCTTCACCCCAGGATAACGCTACAGGTATTAGTTTGGACCCCACTTTATCGGTCAACGTGAGCGATCCAGATGGAGACACGATGACCGTAACGTTCTACAACGCTTCGGACGATTCGCAGATAGGTCAAAATACTGGCGTGAGTAATGGCACCACCTCCGTGACTTGGGGCGGCCTAGCTTCCAATCACACCTATCAATGGTATGTTGAATCCAGCGATTGGGAATTCACAAACAACTCCGAGACATGGTCTTTCAACACCACGACCGCTCCAGAACCGAACCATCCTCCCGATGAACCTTTCGATCCAGACCCGCAGAACGGGGCCACCGGAGTGAGCACTTCACCGACCATCAGTGTCAACGTGACGGATCCGGATGGGGATTCGATGGACGTGACCTTCTATAACGATACAGGAACGACTCCCACCGTCATAGGGAGCGATAACAATGTAGCGAACGGAACCACCGCTTCAGTCACTTGGAGTTCTTTGAAGCAGAACCAGGCCTATCAATGGTACGCCGTGGCCAACGACAGTCAGTTAGAAAACACGTCTTCAACTTGGTCCTTCACCACGGCCGCCGCCCCTAACACCGCGCCGGACGAGCCAACGAATCCAACTCCTGCCAACGCATCAGATAACGTGATAACGAGTCCAACACTGAGTGTGGACGTATCGGATCCGGACGGCGATGACATGAACGTGTCTTTCTACAACGCGAACACCACGACGCTGATAGGGGAAGAGATGAACGTGAGTGACGGTGGAACCGCCTCCGTGACGTGGTCCGGTCTGAACACCAACCAAACGTACTACTGGTATGCAGAGGCCGACGACGGCGTCGACTCCACTAATTCATCTGTCTGGCACTTCACGACTATGGAGGGGAATCACGCTCCCTTATCACCTGTTGACCCATCACCGGCTGATGGTTCCAGCAACGTCAATCTAACCCCCACCTTGAGCGTGAACGTTTCAGACCCCGACGGAGACGCCATGAAGGTGACCTTCTACGACGGAAATGATAGTGAGATCGGGAACAACACCGGGGTCTCGAACGGAACTACATCGGTGACATGGAGCGGACTCTCTCCAGATACGAGCTATGATTGGTATGCCGTGGCCAACGACAGCAGCGCCGAAGCTACATCGACGACTTGGTCCTTCACTACGGTATCGAACAGACCGCCGGCCGAACCTACAGACCCGAGTCCCGCAAACGAGAGCACCAGGATCGGCATGAGCCCTACTCTGTCCGTTGACGTCTCGGACCCGGATGGAGACAACATGACAGTCGAGTTCTACGATGCGTCCGATGATACCATAATAGAGACGAACGAGGACGTTACCAATGGAAGCACCAGTATAACATGGAGTGCTCTTTCCGATGGGAACACTTACAGGTGGTACGTCGAAGCCAAAGACGATTACAGTACCACGAGGTCCGCGGTATGGCATTTCACCACGGACCACGCCCCTGAACAACCCACGAACGAATCACCTGAAGATGGCGCGACAGGAGTAGCTTTGAGTAAAGAGCTCAGTGTCAAAGTAATTGACATGGACAACGATGATATGAACATCTCTTTCTACAACGCTGACAACGGCAGTCTTATAGGTACTGCTTCAGGCGTCTCGAACGGGTCTAGAGCTTCCATGATCTGGTCTGGTCTATCCGAAGGAACGGACTACAGCTGGTACGTGGAAGTGACCGACGGCCTTCTGAATTCCACATCTTCGACCTGGACCTTTACAACCCTTGCACAGGGAAACAACGCCCCATCGAATCCTGAAGATCCTCAACCGAGTGATGGAGAGAAAAACGTCACTTTGAGTCCAACGCTCAGCGTTCAAGTCTCAGATCCCGACGGGGACACCCTAGACGTCACTTTCTACGATGAGTCCACAACGGAAGAGATAGGGACCGTGAGTGAGGTGAGCAGTGGCTCGAGAGTCGAAGTGACCTGGTCTGGCCTCTCAGCGAACGAAACATACGAGTGGTACGTCTCCGTTGATGATGGGCAGATGACCACCCAGTCATCGACCTGGAGCTTCACGACCGTCTCCGAGGTCAGCAGAGGGGTGGATGTCACAGGGCCTACGGAAAGAACGGAGGAAGAGACCGGCAAGAAAACATACAGCTTCACGGTGGAAAACACCGGAGATTCCGCCGACACCTATAAGATAGAAGTGGAGAGCTCAGAAGGTAGCTGGGATGTCTCCGCGGCCAACAAAGTGAGTGTCTCCGCCGGAGAGAGTGAAACGGTCAATGTCGAAGTCACGATACCTTCCAACGCGGGGAATGGAGACAGCAGCCAGATAACTTTAACGGTGACTAGTGAGAACCAAACAGATATATCCGACTCGCACAGCATGGACATCCAATACCAGCCATCCAGTACTGCTCCCGAGTTCCCTATCGGTATATCGATAGTGGCAGCGGCAGTGATAGCTTTGTTCATCTCGTTAGCGGTCTATAGAAAAAAGAAGGAAGGGTCATCTTAAACCTTATTTTTTTCCTTATTTTATGAGAAAAATAACTGCTTTTTTCTGTAAAACCCTATTTTAAAACTTGATACATACGAAGGAATTATATATGACTATTTAATTATGTTCTAATAGATATTATGGTAGAAGGATTCGACGAAGACGAAGAAGCCCTGGTGAACCGCCTTATAGAGACAGGCTTGAGTAAGAACACAGCCAAAGCCCTGGTGTTCATCGCCTCGAACGAAAACGTCAAAAGCAGACAGATGGAGGCAGAGCTGACCCTTCGACAGCCTGAGGTCTCCATAGCCGTTCAGGAACTACGTGAGAAGGACTGGGTTACTACTGAAAAGGAGAAAAAAGAGGGGAAGGGAAGACCGGTACATATATACCACCTGGCTAAGCCCTTCAGAGAGATAATCGACGAGGTCGAGGAGAACGAAAGGGAAAAAGTGAAGAAGATCGAGGAAAACCTGGAGAAGATAAAAGAGATGGCCGAAGAAGTCTAGGCGATAACCCACACTTGAAAACATCTTCTCTACGGGCTATAGATGTTAGATTGATCTGACTGGGGCGGGGTCACCGATTGT
The DNA here is from genome assembly GCA_964394465.1 of uncultured Thermoplasmata archaeon. Lineage (GTDB taxonomy): Archaea > Thermoplasmatota > Thermoplasmata > Halarchaeoplasmatales > Halarchaeoplasmataceae > CAYMXS01. The sequence continues at coordinate 21,101 of CAYMXS010000035.1, forward strand.
GAGGGATCGCCCATGCAGCAGTAGACTTATTGGTATCGATATTATATTCTATGGACGAAAATACTAGAGGCCAGCTAGACCATAAATTATTTTAGATATCTAGCCCCTGCTCGTACCATGGGTAGGATCAACAGGTGGAGGCTTTTTGCCGGACTCATCGTATTATTCGCCGGTCTCAACCTGACACTGCTTCTCAGCCATCTATCTAGATTTGTTGGACTAGGCCTCATCCTTATAGGACTCCTTATCCTTATTTCCGCCCGGGAAACTTGGCGGGAAAAGTTCAGGAGAAGATCACCCGACATCTTCCGGGAACTTTTTTTCTACCCGACACTTCCCTATCTTCAGACCACCATATTCATCCTGGTCATCTTGTTATCCATCATATTCCTGAGTACATCTCCGGGCTTTCTTATGGTCGTCCTATTTGTAGCCGGTCTCTCGGAATCTATCCTCTGGTTCGTTGACAAGCACATCGAAGAGAAGAGGAAGGTCTTGGCCGTGATACAGTTCCATCTGTTCCTCTTCTTCTCCACCTTCGTTTCGATCCATATAGGCGATATGACCGGTTACGAAGAGGCGCCGGAGTCATTCACTCTCATCCTTCTTTTCGTCCTCTGGCTCCTTGAAATAATCTACCTCTACCGTTACTTCGCACTGGGTAGGGGGAAACATCCAAAGAGGGAGGAGACCTATTCAAAGGAAGAGAAGGATAAGGAAGAAGGTGAGGAAGGTGCAGAAGAGGAAGAGACCGAGGAAGAAACGGAGAGCCAAGAGAGCAACGAAGAAAAAGAGAAAGCCACTACTCTCTCGGAAAGTTTCATCCACTATATAACATTGAAGAGCAGGTTAAAGCCCTATTTTTTTTATCTAGGACTCCTGGCTATCTTGGGTACTGTGGCCTTCAACCTTATCGTGGGTAACGGCTTAGATCTAGGTTCACACGACGGCATAGCGATCCTCTTCGGTCTTTCCCTCCTGACCTATCATCGTGTACCAAAAACGTACAGCGTCGAGAGGGATTTCGTGTTCA
>CAYMXS010000036.1:0-22121 GCA_964394465.1 uncultured Thermoplasmata archaeon
GATGACCGAAAAAGGTGATAAAATATGAAACGAAATAATTCGCAGATAACACAGTTCTCTTGTAAGGCCAAAACACCCAAATAAATCCATCATTATGACCCAAGTATGTCATCCGAAGAGACGGAGATAATCAGGAAATATACCCTCAAGAACGCGGTCAAGTTCGACGGAAAGGCCACTGTGGGAGCGGTCATGGGAAAGGTAATGGGCGAGTCCGAGGAACTGCGAGAAGATCCAGGGGGGACCAAAGAACTCGTCGCAGAGATGGTCGATGAAGTCAATAGACTTTCACTGGATGAACAGAAGGCTCAACTGGAAGAAATGATGCCGGAGTTCTTCGAGGAGGAAGAGGAGGAGGAAAAGGAAAGGCTGCCGGAACTCGAGGCTGAAGACGTGGTCATGAGGATGGCACCATATCCCTCTGGACCTTTACATATAGGGAACGCCAGGATGGTCGTCCTCAACGACGAATACGTGAAGAGGAACGACGGCAAATTGGTCCTGTTCTTCGACGATACCATCGGTTCAGAGGCGAAGAAGCCCCTGCATGATGCCTATGACATGATAGAAGAAGGCTTGAACTGGCTGGGCGTCGACTGGCACGAGACCCATTACAAATCGGAGAGGATGGATACCTACTACGAGTACGGAGAGAAGATAATAGAGATGGGTGAGGCCTACGTCTGTGAGTGCAGTGCTGAAGAATTGAGAGAGAAGCGTGAGAAGGGTGAAGAATGCGAGCACCGTTCACGTTCCGTAGAGGACAACTTGAGGCATTGGAAGGCCATGCTGGAAGGAGCCTTTGAGGAAGGCGAGGCCACGGTAAGATTAAAGACTGATATGCAGCACCCCGATCCGGCTTTCAGAGACCGGGTTCTGTTCCGTATATCTGATAACGAACATCCCAGGGTCGGTGAAAGATACAAGGTCTGGCCCCTCCTTGAATTCTCCTGGGCCATCGACGATCACCTTCTAGGTATAACTCATATACTACGTGGAAAAGACCTGGTCATCGAAGACAGGATGGAGGAGTATATCTGGGACCTCTTCGGCTGGGAAGGCGGCGAATTCCTGCATTACGGTATGTTGAGGCTCGAGGATATAAAGCTCAGTAAGAGCGATTTCCAGAACAAGATAGCCAGGGGTGAATTCACCGGCTGGAGCGATCCTAGGACCTGGTCTCTGCAGTCGTTGGAAAGGAGGGGGATACAGGCCGAGGCCGTCAGAGATTTCATCCTGGATTTCGGTATGTCGACCACAGATATAGAGGTCCCGGCTTCTAAACTGTATTCAAAGAACAGGGAGATCATAGATTCTCAGGCCAACAGGTACTTCTTCGTTCCAGATCCCGTTAAGATAAAGCTTTCCGGGTTAGACAAGATCGAGATAGACCACGCGGAGATACCTAGGCATCCAGATGACAAGGAAAGGGGCAATAGAAAACTTAAAACGTCCGAGGAAGTGTACATACCCAGAGAGGAATGGGAGGAAAAACAGGGAGACGAGATAAGGCTCAAGAACTTCTGTAATGTGAGGTTAGACGGTAAAAAAGCAGAGGTCACGAGTGAGGAGAACAAGGACATACTGAAGATCCAGTGGTTATCCGAAGGGGTAGATACCGACGTTGTTCGAACGGACTGTTCAAAGGAACACGGACTGGGAGAGTTGAACCTTAAGGAGACGAAGGAAGGCAATATAATCCAGTTCGAGAGGTACGGCTTCGTGAAGATAGCGGAGAAAGACCCTTATCTGGCATACTTTGGCCATCGCTGAGTCTGTGTAGGACTTTATCGAGAGAAAAACTATTTAAACCCTCTAGACCTCAACTACCCATGGAGCAGCACAAGCACTGTCAGGTATGCGGAAAGCCGGTGCCCGTAGACGAGAAATTCTGCTCGGAGAAGTGCAGAGAGGAGTACGAGGACTTGGTGAGTAAAAGAAAGAAAAGACAGTACATCATGTTCGGTCTTTTAGCTGTGTTTCTCGTCCTGCTGTTCTTCATGCTTTACACGTGATAGTGGTCGAGATGTCGGAGAAGAAAAGGGTCATATTGGGAGGGACCTTTGACGGTCTTCATATAGGACATAAAAGTTTACTCAGGCGCGGACTTGAAGAAGGCCATCTTACCGTGGGACTGGTCTCTGACCAGATGCTCGAGGAATGGAAACCCGAGGTGGAGAGGGACTTCAGCGAGAGAAAAAAAGAGCTAGAAAAGTTCTTATCTCTGTATGACGGATGGGACATAGTGAAGATAGACGACCCGTTTCAAGAAGCGATTGAAGGTTCCTTTGAAAAGTTGATAGTCTCCTATGAGACGGAAAAAAGGGGTAAGAAGATAAACGAGATGAGGGAGGAGAGAGGGAAAGACCCCCTGGATATCATAGTCGTGGATCCTGTTCTGGCGGACGATCTTCTTCCGGTCAGCTCGACTCGGATAAGAGAGGGAGATATAAACAAAAATGGCGAGAGACTCACGCCCGTGAGAGTTAAAGTAGGCTCTAAAAATCCGGTGAAGATAGAAACGGCAAAAGATGTGCTTTCAGAGTATTTTGACGTAGATATGACCTCTGAGAATTTCGAGAGCGGAGAATCTCAGCCATTCAATATGGAGATAGTGAAGAACGCCGCTGACCGGGCTGAGATTGATGAAGAGTTCGATTACGGCGTCGGCATCGAGAGTGGGATCGTTACGACTGAGAAGGGTAACTTTTCAGTTGAATACGCCGTCTTAAAAGACAGGATGGGCTTTGTCTCTAAGGGTCACGGTCCCGGCTTTTCTATACCCGAAGGATGGCTGGATGAACTGAGATCAGGTATGACGCTCGGTACAAAGATGAAGGCCTATTTCGATGACTATACGAGTGAAAAGGGGAGCGTACATATCCTGTCTGGCGGTACTGTGGAAAGGGAGGACTGCATACGATCGGCTCTTCATATGGCCATGATACCTCGTTTGAATGCCGAACTGTATCATGAAGACATGGAAAATCTTTAATAACAGGGGTATGTATGAAGTGAACAGTTCAACTTAGACGTAATCTGGAGTGTAAAACCTATGGTAACAGTATACGATGTCCCACCTAACAGGCTGATAAACGAGATCAGCGAAGAGCTAAAAGAGATGGACGAGATCGATTATCCTGAGTGGGCTAAATTCGTGAAGACAGGCGTTCATAAGGATAAGGCCCCAGAGCAGGATGATTGGTGGTTCAAGAGAGTGTCCGCTGTATTTAGAAGCGTGTACACCGAGGGCCCGATAGGTATCTCAAGACTCAAGGGGAAGTACGGTGGGAAGCAGAGCAGGTATGTGAGGCCGAAGCACGTAAAGGACGGCTCTGGCTCGATAATAAGAGAGTGCCTACATCAACTTGAAAATGCCGGTTTGGTGAAGAAAGAGGACGGAGGTAGAGTGGTAACTCCAGACGGTCAATCCTTATTGGATAACACTTCACATGAGATAATGAAGGACATGGCTAAGGACAACCCCGAACTGTCCAAATATCTTTAAAGTTAAGATTCCTCATAAGGTAATACAGGTGGTAATCGAACATGTCGGAAAAAGACATAGAGGAGATAAAAAAAGAGAAACTCGAACAACTCAAGCAGGAGAAGGAGAGTGAGGGATCTCAAAAGAAAGCCCAGGAACAGATGGAGGCCCAGAAGAAGGCCATACTCAGAAAGGCCATGACTCCCGACGCTAGAGAAAGGCTGGGAAGGGTCAGGGTCGCCCGACCACAGTTGGCCGAGAAGATAGAATCTCAGGTGGTCTCCTTAGCGCAGAGGGGAGCCCAGGGCAAGATAGATGACGAGACCCTTAAGAAATTGTTAAAGAAATTGAGTAACGATAAGAAAGAGATCAACATCAAAAGGAGGTAATATCATATGTCTAGCAACAAATCAGGCGGTAAGAAACGTAGGTTGTTGAAGAAGACCAAACAGAACAAGAGAGTGCCAGCTTGGGTGATGCAGAGGACCAATCGTAGATTCACCCAGCATCCCAAGAGGAGAAACTGGCGCAGGGACGATACCGACGAATAACCCTCTTTTGATATTTTATCAAGGTAGGTGAACGGATGGTTGAAACCGATACAGATGAAAGAATCATGGTAATCCCGTTAAGGGAGGCCAAGAAAGGCCCCGCAAGCAAAAGAGCATCATTGGCGATGACGAAGGTGAGGGAATTCGTTTCGGATCACATGAAGGTCCCCGAAGAGGACGTGTGGATCGATTCTAGCACCAACGAAGAGATATGGAGTAAAGGTATAAAGAAACCCCCTTCGAAGATCAAAGTGAAGGCAATAAAGTTCGAAGACGGCATAGTGGAAGTCTCCGTACCTAGAGAGTAAAATATATGCTGACGAAACATGCAGTAGAATCTCAACCCTACATAGGCGTATTTTCAGTTGGAAGCGAAGAAGTCACGATCATCCCGAATATAGATGGATCTGTTTTCGAGGAGGCCTTAGAAACACCGGTCGTGAAGACGAATCTCGGTGGAACGAGGGTGAACGGCTCCCTGATGTGTGCCAATTCCAACGGCGGCATAGTCTCGGATATAGTGGAGGAAAGGGAGATAGAATCCATACTGGATTACTTCGACGTCACCATGGTAGATGACAAGCTAAACGCCATAGGTAACAACGTTCTGGTCAACGATCACGGTGCCTTGATTCACCCCAACTTGAAGAAAAGCACCGAGAATGCCGTTGCTGATGAACTGGAGGTCGAAGTGAAAAGGGGCACTATCGCCGGTATAAAGATGGTGGGCTCCGTGGCCGTGGCCACGAACAAAGGCGTACTCTGTCACCCGCACCTGGAAGACGAAGAGAAGGAGAAGTTAGAAGAGATCTTCGAGGTCCCTGTGAGCAAAGGGACAGCTAACCACGGCTCAGGGTGGATAGGGACCTGCATGATAGCCAATTCAAATGGGGCCGTTATAGGCGATAAGACGACGCCTATCGAGATGGGAAGGATAGAAGACGGTCTAGGTTATCTAGAGGATTAGATTTTTTTAAGTATTTAGAGGGAGAATACCCAGACTTCGGTCTCTTCGGGTAGGTCCTGCTGTATGAAATCGAGTTCAACGCCTATCTTATGTATCTTCTCTTCTGGATATCTCGACAGGAATGGTTCGACCCCCCTGATGTCCAGTGAAAGACCTCCCATCTTGTAGTGCATGGGCACAGCTATCTTCGGTTCGATCATACTGACGACCTTTTCCGCCTCTTTGGGTCCTATGGTGAAGGTCCCTCCGACCGGTATGAAGAGGAAGTCAACGTCACCGATCTGAGAGATTATTTCGTCCGAGGGGATGTGCCCTAGATCCCCGAGATGACAGAAGCTCGTAGAGTTGGCTTCGAACCGGTATATTATGTTCTCTCCTCTCTTCTTCCCCTCTGCTTTGTCGTGGTATGACTGTATCCCCTCTATTTCGACGTCTCCAAATTTTTTCTCGCCGGCTGTTTTAACGATCTCCGAGTCTTCGTGGTCTACAAGTCTCACCGCATTATGATCGAAATGGTCATGGGAGACCAGTATGATGTCCCCTTCCACCTGAGGAGGACTGATGCCTATGCTCTTCCCATCGTGTGGATCAGTTATTATTATCTTCTCGTTATCTATCTCGAAACAAGCATGCCCGTGCCATCTGACTCTCATTTGTATCTCCCGAATCGAAATTGAGGTGGTTGATTTAAGATTTTTCCCCCTCTCCACTTACCCTAGGGATGACAAATTTTGAATAGGGGCGGTGGATTAAAAAACCAAATGGACTACCAACAGTTACTATCCGAGGCACTGCTTATAGTCGAGATGATAATCCTTTTCTTTCTCGTCTATCATACCCTTAAGTTGGAGGAGTATAATGAATCGCTTTTCAAACATCTAGAGAAGCTGGAGGAACACATAAGCTATATAGATGATCACGTCGACACTTTAGACGGCCACTTCGACAAGTTGGAGGAGCATTCCTCGGCCATGGATTATCACCTGCGTACCATAATGGAGCATTCTAGGATAGATTCCATGAAGGACCAGGATAGGCAGGAGTTCATGGAGGGCATAGAAGAATATCTGGATGAACGCGAAGAGGGAACAAAGGAGAAAGGCTGATATCTTGTAGGATCCTTTGGAGAAGGGTTAGTTTCACAAAAATAGTAAATAGTTTTAGGAGTTAAATCTGAAAAGATGAAAGAAGAGATGGAGTCACTAGAAGTATCAGTCATGGTCGAGGAGCTGAAATCTTTAGAGGGTGGCTACCTAAAGAAGATATACGCTCCAGAGGACGACGAGATACTCTTGAAGTTATATTCTCCCGGTGAGGGTACGAAGATGCTGCTCTTCAAGCTTGGCAGAGGGATGTATCTCACGGAGAGGGATAAGGACAACCCGCTGAAGCCCGGGGACTATGTCATGCTGATGAGGAAGTATCTCGGTAATTCGAAGATCAAAGAGATATATCAGCACGAGTTCGATAGAGTGGTCGTGATGGAACTGGAGAAAGAGGAAAAATACAGGTTGATCTTCGAGATATTCGGGAAGGGAAACCTTGTACTGGAGGGTGAGGAGAAGATACTGCTCCCCCTCAGGTCGGAGTCATGGAAACACAGGGACCTGAAGCAGGGATTCGAGTATAAATTTCCACCGTCAAGAATACAACCCTTTTCTTTAGAAAGTGACGAACTTGAAGAAGTTGTTCTACAGTCCGATAAAGACTTAGTTCGAACTCTAGCCGTCGAACTCAATTTGGGCGGTAAATATGCAGAAGAGGTCTGTAAAAGGATAGGGGTGGATAAGAACACGAAAGACCTTGAGCCCCACGTTTCAGATATATATGACAAATTGGAAGATATAAAGGAACAGGTGAAAGATCCAGATCCACTCCTGATAAAGGAAAACGACGAAGCTAGTGATGCGGTCCCCTTCTACCTGAACATCTATGAGGACAAAGAGAAAGAGGATATGGAGTCTTACAATCAAGCTTTAGACCTGGCTTTCAGAGAAGATGAGGACGAGGAGGATGAGGACTCTACTGCTTCAAGGCTGGAAAGAAAATTGCAGCAGCAGAAAGGAGCTTTAGAAAACCTCAAGAAGGAAGTGGGAGAGAACAAGGATAAAGCAGAGATGATCTACCAGAACTATCAGGAGTGCGAGGCCATTCTAGATGCCATACACAAAGCCAGGGAGGAAGACAGGAGGGACGAGATCTATAAACGCTTGAGGGAGAGGGACGAGGTCGTACAGTTAAATCCTTCTGATGAATATATAATCGTTGAACTGGAGAACGAAGAGGGAGAGAAGTACAACGTGAAGCTTGAGTTCAGGAAGGACGTCAACGAGAACGCCCAGGAACATTACGAGCAGAGCAAGAAGTACAAGAGGAAGATAGAAGGAGCTAAAAAAGCCATAGCGAGAACGGAAGAGGAGATAGAGGAAGGAGAGGCCGAAAGGGAAGAAGAGGAGAAGAGAAGGAAGAAGAAGCCCACGGTCAAATACTGGTTCGACAGGTACAAGTGGTTCATATCCAGCGAAGGCAGGATGGTCATAGCCGGTAGAGACGCCAAGACGAACGAAGAGGTGGTGAAAAAATACCTAGAGAAGTACGACAGGTACGCTCATGCGGACGCGGGAGGAGCGCCCAGCGTGACCATTAAGAAAGAAGGTGAAGATATCGGTGAAAAGACCTTGAAAGAGGCCTGTCAATACGCGGTCATACATTCCAAGGAGTGGAAGAGAGGCATAGCCGCGGGAAGGGCTTACTGGGTCAAGCCGGCCCAGGTGAGCAAGACAGCCGAGGCGGGAGAATCACTTCCCACCGGCGCCTTCGTGATAAGGGGGAACAGGAACTATATGGACGATCTTCCACTAAAAGCCGTTCTGGCTGAGATCGATTATGAATCTGAAAGAAAGATCATGTGTCTGCCCAGCTATGCATTAGAAGATAGAGAAGACGATATAATACAGAGAAAAGTTATCTTCATACCCGGTAACAAGAAGTCAAACGTTTTTGCTAAGGAGATGTCAGATTATTTTTCGGTCCCGACAGAGGAGATACAGAAGCTGCTACCTCCAGGGAGAGTGGAAGTAATAGAAAAGGACTGAATAGGAAGTTGGAAAGAGAAAAGAGAAGAAAAGACAAGAAAAGAGAAGTAAAGAAAAAGGTTTTATTCTGCCTCTAGGAAGGCCTTGTAGGCCTCTTTACTGTTGTATACGTCCGCTTTAGACACTACCTCCATGGGGGAGTGCATACCTATCAGCGGTGTCCCGGCGTCCAGCACCTCTATGTTGAGGTTGGAGAGGAACTTAGCTACCGTTCCTCCGCCGCCTTCGTCCACCTTTCCTAGTTCACCTGGCTGCCATTCTATGTCTTTCTCGTTGAGGATCTTCCTTATGAACGCTACATATTCCGCGTGGGCGTCGTTACCTGAATACTTTCCACCGGCTCCCGTGTATTTCGTAAGTACTATACCTTTACCGAGCCGCGCCGCGTTCTGTGGCTCGTGAACGCTCTTGAAGGAAGGGTTCACTGCAGGGTTCACATCGGCTGAGATCGCTTTAGAGTTATCAAGCATCTGCCTTCTGTCCTCAATGCTGTAATCACCCACCGTCTTGTTCAAAAGCTTTGAGAAAACGCTCGGAAGCAGGTCTGATTTCGCTCCGGTGTTGCCTTCGCTTCCTATCTCCTCCTTGTCGAAGAAGGCGACCATAGCAGTTCTTTCAGGAGTATCCATCTCAAGGGCCGCTCGGAATGATGTGTAAGCAGAGATCCTATCGTCCTGGGCATAGGCCCCAAGCATAGAACGGTCGAATCCGATATCTCTAGCGGGACCAGCTGGGACCATCTCCAGCTCGGCGCTGACTAGGTCTTCCTCTTTTATGCCGTATTCATCGTTTAGAAGCTTTAATACTTTGGTCTTGACCTTCTTCTCTATGTCGTCATCGTCTATGGGGATACCACCGACAAGGATGTTCAGCTCTTCGCCCTTTATCACGTCTTTCATCTTCCTTTTTCCCTGCTTCTTCTTGGAAAGGTGGGGCAGTAGATCGCTCACTATGAAGGCCGGCTCGTCCATCTTTTCCCCCAACTTTATCTCGACGTTTTCCCCGTTCTCCTTGGCGACCGTCCCGTGTATGGCCATTGGGGTGTTGACCCACTGATACTTCTTTATGCCTCCGTAGTAATGGGTCTGCAGAAGGGCGAGAGAGTCCTCGGTTTCCTCGTATAGAGGTCTCGGCTTCAGATCCAATCTGGGCGCGTCTATGTGGCTAGCCACTATATTACACCCTTCTCTAAGATCATTCTCGCCTATTATGGCCATCACTACCGTTTTGTCCTTCGAGGTGATGTAGACCTTGTCTCCAGGTGATAATTCATCGTATTCGTCTATCTCTTTGAAGCCCTCTTCCTCGAGTTTATCCACTGACCAGCTTACGCATTCTCTCTCCGTCTTCGCCTCGCTGATGAATTCCTTATAATCACTTACGAAATCAAATATCTCGTCCATCTCTTCTTCATCGGTATCTTCCCAAATATTCTCCGGAGAATAGGATAACTTATCTTCCAGGGTTTCTTCCTCTTCTTCCTTTTCCGCCATTATACCAACTGGTAGAACCAAAATACTTATACTATTTATTTCTTCTTCACATCCAATAATTGATATATATTCTAGATAGATGGGTTTCTTAATTCATAGTTGAGCCGTGTTCAGCGGTTTAAAAAGGACTTGTTAACCGCCGAAAGAGTTATAAAGGGGCGGAATATTGATTAACCCGTATTCAATAAAGATACATACTGGATAGTGCCAAAACTATGACTGAGCTTCTTACAGAATTGGAGGAAAAGAAAGAACAAGCTAACTCTAACGCCGAGAGATACAAGCAAAAACGTGACGAGAAGAACAAGGAGGCCAAAAAATGGGTACAGAAAAGAGACGAACTGAACGCTGAAGTTAGAGATCTCATCGAGGAAGGAAACGAGCTGAAAGAGGAAAGGAACGAACTGAACGAGAAAGTCAAGGAATACAAAGATAAGAGAAATGAGTACAACAACAAGGTGAACGAATACTCTAAGAAACTGGAACAGAAGAAACAGGAGGTCCTGCCGGACGAGGGAAGGTCCACCGAAGAACTGAAAGAGAAGATAGAGGACCTCGAGTACAAGCAGATGACCAGTGTTCTATCGGCTGAGAAGGAAAAGGAGATCGTTGACAAGATATCCAGCCTGAAGCAGGAGTTAGAGGAGAGAAGGAACCTGATAGAGAACAACGAGGAGATAAAGGAACTCAAAGATAAGTTGGAAGAGGCCAAGGAGAAAGCCGATGAGTTCCATAGAAAGGTCTCGGAAAAAGCAGACAAAGCCCAAGAGCTCCACGAACAGATGCTGGAGGATTTCCACAAGGCAGATGAGGTAAGGAAGGAAGCCGACGAGGCACAGGAGAAGTTCGTGGAAGCCAAAGAGAAAGCAGACGAGTATCATGAAAAACATATCGAGGCCGTCAACGAGGTAAGGGATTACAGCAAGATCCTTTCCGGTTTGAAGAAGAAAAAGCACAGGGCCGAGGAGAGAAAAGAGGAAAGAGAAACAAAGGAGAAGGCCGAGGAATTGTTCGAGAAATTCAAGAAAGGAGAGAAGCTTGGCACCGACGAGATAATGACCCTCCAGAAGGCAGGTCTGCTCTGAAACCCTTTCGATTCAAACCTTTTTATCATCCTGATTTTTCTTCTTCTCTAGTTATATATCTGAAATCCAAAATCATATATCCATCCCTAGTTATAGCTCCTCGATGAGTATGAATAACGCCTTCACCAAGAACCATGTGGTATCCATAGATGAGTTCACACCAGAGGAGATCAGACCTATCCTAGAGACGGCTAAAGAGATGAAGCCGATAGCCCAGGGGAAGAAGAGCAGCAGGGCACTGGAGGGCAAGGTCCTGGCCACGCTCTTCTTTGAGCCCAGTACTAGAACGAGACTTTCCTTCGAGGTGGCCATGAAAAGATTGGAGGGAAGAGTCATAGGCTTCGCAAGGGCCGGCACTTCCTCCGTCAAGAAGGGAGAAACCTTGGCCGATACGATAAGGGTGGCCGCTGGATATGCAGACATAATCGTTTTGAGGCATCCACGGGAGGGAGCCGCTCAATTGGCTGCTGAATTCTCCGATAAGCCGGTCATAAACGCCGGTGACGGCGCCGGTCATCATCCGACACAGACTATGCTGGACCTCTTCACCATCTTGGAAGAGAAGGGCTCTATCGGCGGCAACCATATAGGGATAGCCGGCGATCTGAAGTATGGAAGAACGGTCCACTCCTTGACCAGGGCACTGAGCATGTACGATACTGAACTGACCTTTATCTCGCCCCCTTCCTTAAGACTGCCCCAGGAGCTGATAAATCGACTGAAAGAGAAGGGCATCGACTACCACGAGGTCGAGGGAATAGGCGAGGTGATAGATGATCTCGACGTTCTTTATGTAACGAGGATACAAAGAGAGAGGTTCCCGAGCGATCAGGACTATCAGAAGGTGGCCAAGTCCTACAACGTGAATAGTGAGATGCTGGACGAAGTCAGACCTGACCTGAAGATAATGCATCCTCTGCCCCGTGTAGATGAGATATCTTCATCAGTTGATGGAACTGAACATGCGACCTATTTCAGGCAAGCGGCGAACGGCGTGCCCATAAGGATGGCCCTACTCAAACTACTGCTGGAGGGATAATATGTGTGAAGACAAAGAAAAGAAGATCAAGATAACCCCCATCGAGAACGGGACCGTCATAGACCACATAAGGAAAGGACAGGCCATGAAGGTCTTAAGGATACTCGACCTGATAGATAGAGAAGTGGATTTCATAGTCAGCATAGCCATGAACGTGAGCAGCAGGACGAAGGAAAAGAAGGACATCGTTAAAGTGGAGGGTATGGAACTGAAGAACGAGGATCTGGATAAGATATCTTTGGTCTCTCCCGAAGCTACGGTCAACATCATAAGGGATTACGAAGTGGTGGAGAAGCACCGGGTCGAGATGCCGGACGTAGCTAGAGGCATAGTCAAGTGCAACAACCCGAACTGCATAACGAATCAGGATGAGCCCGTCGAGACGAAGTTCGATGTGGTGGACGATTCCCCTGTGACCTTAAAATGCCAGTACTGCAAGAGGGACATCAAGGGCGAGGAGATTTCGGAGAACGTGATCTAAGTTATCCAAGAGTCTAAAGAAAACCGCCCAGCACTAACGGTAGTAGTACCGTCGCGTCTCCTTCAACCGTTACAAAATCCGCCCTCTCCTTTATCTTCCCCCAGGAGATCCCTTCTCTAACTCTAGCGCCTGAGAGGGAGCCGTCGTATTCTACTGCCGTAGTTATATAAACGGCATGGTCCAAACCGTCTTTGAACTGATTCCACCATATGGTGTGATGTTTTGAGATTCCGCCTCCAATCATCAACGCACCAGTTTCCTCGGCCGGGAAAACGATATCGGCCAGTTCCTGCTCGTCCCTCATCAGGTCCATGCTCAGCTCTTTATGGTTCTGCCAGTACATCCATAACTGAGAGCCGACGGCACCGTCCGTTATACCCGGGACGTAGATCGGTATATCTTTCTTGGCCGCCCAGTAAAGTATAGAGTCCTCGTCATCGATCCTCTTCCCGACTTCCTCTATGAACTCTCTCGTGCTGAGGTCTCCCCCTTCATCTTCAACGATATCTTCGATGATCGGCTGGAGATTGTTCTCTATCACTTCTCCGTAGGACGAGTTCGGTATGAATACGTTTCCAAGCCTGTTCACGTTCTGCTGATGTAGAGTTGCGTCGTCGGCGTCGAAACTACCATGGTAGTAGTCCTCCCATACCCTAGCCAGGTCGTGATCCAACGTACCGCAGGTCGTGATGACCACATCGAAAAGCTCCTTCCTTATAGCCTCCTTTATGACCCCTCTAGCTCCCGTTGAGATGATGCATGCGGGGAATGATAAGAAATTGATGCACTCATCGTTGAACATGTTATCCAGTATATCAGAGGCTATGCCCACCTTCTTGGCGACGAAGCCCCCTCCGTCTTCATACTGTTCTACAAGCTCTGATAGAGTGGTATTACCGTCTATCTCGAGGTCCTCGACCTTTCTCTTTTCCATCTTATCGGTAGAAGAGGAGTGCAGGGATGATAAAAAGATTACGTGGCGCCTGAGGAAGTCGAGGTTGATGTAAGAATGATATGGGATGATGTATTGTCAGACAAACAGATACTGTAAAACAGAATCAACCTCCATGGCTGACAGCATCTAAAACCGATCCAGAATCGATACCAGCCAGGAGAAGGAAAAAGACATCTAGAATGTGATAGAGTAATACTTAAATATGGTTACCTTGTTGGTATGACGTAATAGGAAGGGATATTCCATGGAATCAATAGTAAATGAGGCACTGAATAAGCATAAAGAAGAAAAAGAATCTGGAAAGGAAAAACCTCGTGGTAAAACGGTAGATGATGTAGAAGGAGATGTTGATGAAGGCGAAGAGATGGCCCCAGAGGATGAACAACTCCGGGAATTAGTTGACACCTTAGAAGTGAAGATCAGAATATTTGGTTGTGGAGGCGGAGGGAGTAACACTCTCGATCGTCTGACGCAGGAAGGTCTATCCGGCGGTGAATTGATCGCGTGTAATACCGACGCCAAGCACCTTCTCCATACCCATGCCCAGAAGAAAGTACTGCTCGGTAAGGAGATAACGAACGGACTGGGTGCGGGTGCGCGACCAGAAGTAGGGGAAAAATGTGCTAGACACTCTGAAGATGACTTAAGAAAACACGTCGAGGGCTCTGACATCGTCTTCATAACGGCCGGCATGGGCGGAGGTACCGGAACCGGTACCGCACCTGTAGTTGCCGAATTGGCCAGTGATGAAGACGCACTGACCATGGGTGTCGTGACCATGCCCTTCGAGGCCGAGGGCGAGGAACGGATGAAGAACGCTAGAAGAGGACTATCGAAGATGGAAAGGAACTGTCATACCACGATAGTCATACCTAACGACAAGCTTCTAGACCTCGTTCCAGACCTACCACTCAATGCGGCCTTCAAGGTAGCTGACGAGATACTGATGGAGTCCATAAAGGGCATGACCGAGATAATAACGAAACCGGGTCTGGTCAATATAGATTACAACGACATGAGGACCATCATGGACGACGGAGAACTCGCCATGATAGGCATCGGCGAGTCTACGGACCCGAATACAAGGGTCGAAGAGGCCGTCGAAGAGGCACTTGGCTCCCCGCTACTGGGCAACATAGACACCAGCGAATCTCAGGGTGCACTGATCAAGGTGACAGGCGGCAAGGACATGACCGTTCAAGAGGCCCAGAAGGCCGCGGACATGATAAACGATAAAATCAGTAAGGACGCAAGGATCATATGGGGATGTAACGTGGACGAGGAGATGGGCAACAAGCTCAAGATACTCCTTGTTATAACGAACGTGCATTCCGACACAGAGACCTTCGCAGACCAGGTCATAAGTACCTCCGCATCGGGCGGTATAGACAAGGTCCAGTAAAAACCTCTTATCTTCTATTCCTATAAAGGGGAAACAAATTATACCCCTTATCATTATCTTCTATCGATGATAGCTAGAGGGGCCAAGGTACCAGTTCTTCTCTCGATCGTTCCTTCTTTTATACTACTATCTTTGTCCTTGTTGAACGACATCTTCACCTATTTTGGTCTGCTTTTTCTTTTACTGCCTATTTTTACACTATACTTCTTCCGCGATCCAGAACGTAAAAGTTCTGAAGGTATAGTCTCGCCGGCGGATGGAAAGGTAATCTCTGTCGATGAAGAGAAGAAAGAACTGGTCATATTCATGGGCCTCTCCGATGTCCACGTGAACAGGGCCCCATGTTCAGGTGTGATCAAGGAAACGGAACATATGGAAGGAAAACATGCACCCGCCTATTCAGAGAAGGCCAGCAGGAACGAGAAGAACAAGATAGTTCTGGAAACACAACACGGATCAGTGCATATATATCAGATAGCTGGGATCTTCGCAAGGAGGATAGTTTGTTACGTAGATGAGGAAGATAAAGTCGAGAAAGGAGAACGTTTGGGTATGATCAGGTTCGGCTCTAGGGTCAGGATGGAACTGCCTCCCTCTTCGGAACTGACCGTAGAGGAGGACCGGAAAGTAAAGGCCTCGGAGACCACGGTGGGTGTCTGGGATGGATGAGGAATATGAATTGACTATACCTGACGTTGTGACCGCATCCAACGCTCTTCTTGGCTTTTTAGCCATGACATACATGATAGACGGTGAGCTGTGGATAGCCTCTATACTCATCCTGACCGCCATACTGTTGGATGGAATAGACGGCAGGTTGGCCCGTTTCCTCGGCGTCGAACACGACCTGGGTGCTTATCTAGACATGTTCTCCGATATGGTCACCTTCTGTTTTGCGCCCTCTCTTCTTCTTTACTCCGTTTATTATGACAAATCCCTCGGCAGTGCGTGGCAGTCGCCTCAGAATCTGCTGGCAACGTTGATCCCGGCGGTCGTGGTATTCTTCGGTACCTTACGACTCTCACGCTTCGCAGATACCAACCCCGAAGGCTTGCTTTATCAAGGTATACCCACTCCGTTGATGGCTTTGGTCATCATCATATTTTCCTACCTCTTCGGTTATGGAACACCTCTAGGATACAGACCCTTCCTGGTCTTATCGATGATCGGTTTACTTTCCCCCCTCCTTTACACCGAGTTCAGATATCCCAAGATCAATGGCCCTTACTGGACAGCTGGAGGCGCAATGGTGCTTCTCCTGACCTTCTTCGCCTTCCTAGGGACGAAAATTAGTTATCCCAGTTTTTACCTTCTCTTTTTACCCGTCTTGCTCATATGCGCGGTTTATATCGTGGTAGGACCCTACGTGGTGGATAAGTATGGAATCGGAAAACGAGATGACTGATAAGATGGAAGATGCGGAGAAGTACTTCGACTGTACTGACAGGGAAAGGATATCTTTTGAACTGGGCATCAAGCTTGGAGCCCTTTTTCATCAGTTCATAGGTACACCGGTGGACGGCGAGAACGTAGACACCCTGGAAGAGGCTATCGAGAGGACAACGGAAAGACAGGCATTTGTGAGATCCGCAAGGGTCAACATAGACATACCGGAGTCCGAGAGGAACGAGAAGACGGCTGAAACGGGCTCCTTCGATTACACGACCTTGAGCAGTGATATGCTGGACGTAGAGGTCTCGGTGGAGTACGACGAGCTAAGAGCGGTGGGAAAGATGAGATATATAGAGGAGTTGGACTACCCCCTGATGTTCATAGAGAAGATAGAATCTATATGAGCCAGTAGACCTCGATGTTTATCCTTTTACCCTTTAAAATTTGCTAATAACTAAATAGTGGTAATCCATTGTTAGACAAGCTATCGAAAAGGACGAGATAAGATGGTAAAGAGTCTAAAGATAGGTATCAGCGGCTCTCAAGGGGTAGAGAAAACGGAGACCCTGGAGAAGATAATAGATATGCTGGACGATGAAGGTATCACCGTGGGTGGAATGGTGTCAGACCCTATAATGGAGAACAATAGAAGGGTCGGATATCAGGTGATGAATTGGCAGAACAAGGAGAAAGCGGTCTTCGCTCATCTGAATCTGGATACGATGCTGGAGATAGAGGGCTACGGGGTAAATCTGGATTCTTTGGAAGAAGTGGGCGTCAAAGCGATCCAAGACGCGGCTGAAACGAGGGACGTTATCCTTGTGGATGAGATAGGCAAGATGCAGGTCGAGAGCGAGGCCTTCAATCAGACCGTCAAGAGGGCTATGGAACTCAACAAACCGATGATATTGACCTTCCAGAAGAAATCGAGGAACACCCTGCTGCAGGACATCAGGCGCAGGGACGACGTGCGGATGTTGGAACTTACCGACGTCAACAAGGATCTACTTCCTTACAAGATAGTTGACCTCATAACCGAGGAGATGTAGTTTCCATCCACGTTACCATGGAAGGAGAAGGGAACGGAGTTCGGGAGGAAGAAGACGCTGGTGAAAGAGGAGAAAGGGATTTTACCACCATAGAGGAGGGTCAGACAAAGATATCGGTCCCGACCCACGAAAAAGGTCTAGGACCGAAGAGTTCCACCGAAGACGTCTTCTACAACCCGGCGATGGAGTTGAATCGAGACATATGTATATCTTTTTTGAACGCCTGGATGGAAGGCGGTGAGAACCTGTTGGACGGTATGGCCGCCACCGGCGTAAGAGGCCTCCGGATGGCTCAGGAACTCGATAAGAGATATGGAAAACTCGTTATAAACGACGTTTCCTCCAGGGCGAAGGAATTGATATCTAAAAATATAGACCGTATAGGAGGAGAAGCCACCGCTACCAACGACTCCATCGAAGAGCACGTCCTGGACAACCGCTATTTTTATGATTATATAGATGTGGATCCCTTCGGTTCTCCCGTGGAATATTATCCCACGGCGGCCCGCTTCGTGTCCGATCATGGGGTCATAGGCGTCTCCGCTACCGATACCGCGGTACTGTGCGGCACCTATCCAGACACATGCTTTAGACGTTATTCGTCCAGGCCCAAGAACAACTGGTGCAGGCACGAGATAGGCCTTCGAGTGCTCATATCGTACTGCGTTAGGGAAGCGGCACGTCATGATAGGGGTGTTAGACCCTTACTGTCTTACTACCAGGGCCATCACTTCCGTGCCTATCTAGGGGTGAGGAACGGAGCGAAGAGAGCGGATGAGTCCCTTTCGAAGCTGAGAACGTTCGATTTCGACGACGTCGGATGGTCGGAGACTTCTGGCGATAAAAAAAATGTAGGGCCTCTGTGGGCCGGAGACCTATACTCTAAAGACATGATGGAAAAGATGGAGTCTATCGGTGAGCTAGAAGCTGACCTTTTGGAACTTTGGCGGGAAGAGCAGGGTTTACCGCCCTTCTTCTACGACACGAACATAGTCAGTAAAAAACTGAAGAGGAACCCGCCGTCCATAAAGGATATAATTAGGGGCTTAAAAGGAAAGGGTGAAAAGGCGTCCAGGACACACTTCTCGCCAACGGGGGTCAAAACAACGGCAGAAGTGGAGGACGTTATGGGTCTATTCAAGGACTGACCCGGCTTCGGAACGTTACAACTGGACACTTCCCTAGGCACTCTCCGCAGTGAACACATCTTTCTTCATCTATCTTGATACCGTCGTCGAAGTAAAGGGCGTCCTGATCACACCTGGCCAGGCAGACGCCGCACTCCCTGCAGTACAGGGCCTTCCTGTGCATGTCGTAGATGTCTTCCCTTTCTATTCCATCAATCTCTGATCCTTCACTCTCTAATTTTCCAAAGTCTATCCTTTCTGGATCAACTAAAGCGTTAAGCAGGTTTCTAGTCCGTGGGTTTTTCAGTAATTCCGATATATTCTGTTCCTGCTCTGCTACTGTTTTTGCCTCTTTTATCTCATCCTTCTTTCCGTATTCTTCCAACATATCCTCTATCTTTTCCGGGACGTCCAACCAGCGCCAGAGCCCCAGTTCTTTCCACACCTCAGGAAGGTCGTTCTTCTCCATGTATTCATCCAGAGTATCTTCAAATCTGGAGTAGAAATCGTATTCTTGTTGTATGATCTCCAGTTCGGAAAGGTCGGAGGCGGGACAGACCCAGCATCCTATCCTCTCAAAACCTTTCTCGTACAGCGGGTTCCACTCTGCACCTTTAGAAAAGAGGTACATCCACACGTGTAAAGCGGTCCATTCCTGTATCGGAGAGGCGGATTTCTGGCCCGGCACCCAGGGATTGGACCAGGTACTGCCCTGTTTCATCCTCTGGCTGGACTCGTACCTTCTTTGACCGATGAAGGAAAGTACCCCGTCCTCATAATTCTCCTGGATCAGTCGTGCCGTTGGTCCCAGCTTGCATGTCTTGCAGCACCACCTGTAATCTCTAGCCGAAGGTCCAAAATGTTCAACGTTGTCCCAATAGCCGCCTTCGACCCTTTTTTGAAGCAGGTCTAGATCATATCTTTCCGCCGTCTTTTCCACGTTCGTCTTCGTCTCAGGTAATTCGATGCCCGTATCGACGAAGAGCATATCCGGTTCCAATCCGGCGTCAAGTGTCAGAAGTAGTGTAGCTAAGGAATCTTTACCGCCGCTGTAGGCTACAGCGACCGGCTCTTCATGGTCTTCAGCCTGTTTTCTTATGAACTCCTTGGCTTTGTCCACTCTATCCTGGATGAGCTTCTCGTTCGCTTCTAAAATCTTATCCCATTTTTTACTTCCCTCTGAAGGCTCGAAATCGGATACCCTCCACCTGTTCTTTATTCCTTTGCCATACCCTTTTTCTTCGAGCTCTTTCCCCGAAAGTCTTGAGGAGCCAGAAGTGACTATATCGCCTTCTTTATCAGTGACTATCACCTCGTCGCCCTCTTCTATGTCTTCGTCCGCTTCGAGTATACCCGGAGTCAATACGCTGCCTCCGTTCATTATCGGCTCTACGGCGCCATCATCCACTACGGCATAGCCTTTTTCAGGTCTCGGGAGTCTTTCCCAGGGCCTCAAAATGAACTCGAAAGGGCTTTCGTTCTTCAGCTTCTTCTCTGGGTTGTACCTTATGGCCCCTATGACCCTCCCGTCCATTATGACCTCGTCCATCCTGTCTATGTATGGTATATTGTTCAGCAGGATTATCTTTCCTTCTGGTATCACATCTTTGGAATATCCGTCGCCCCACTGCCCGTCGATAGTTTTTCTTATCAGTTCCAAATCTTTTTCGAAGGCAGGTCTTACATCACCAGGAGGAGTTATCTCCACCTTCTCTCCCTCCTCACCGCAGAGGGCGCATTTACCATCTTCTACCAGAGGAACATGACAGTTCCGACACCAGTGGAGGTGTATCTTCCCCAATCTTACGAGAGACATGATAAGTAAGTGAGTGGTTCACCGATAAAATACTTTTGTTCAGTCTAAGAGGGTGATCTTCCTCCTGTCGACTTTTTTCTTTATGTCCTCTTCAGGGCTACCCTCCACCCATTTGTTGAAGGCGTTCTCCTCTGCACTGTGGATCACTAGATGGTCCACGTTCATATCCTTGAACTCGCTTATTATCTCGTCTGAGATGATCTTCACCTTTCTGAGATGGACCTGAGTGGGTATATCCACGTGCTTCGTCAATTCGATGATGTCCTTGGCGTATCCGTCCGCCTGCTCTTTCTTGTCTTCAAGGACGGAATCTAGGAAGTCTTCCCTAGCTTTCATGCCTACCCTAGTATCTATCTTTTCGGGCATATCCGGTTCCTTTATGATCTTCAGGATGATTATATTGTCCGGATCTTCGGTCTTTATGATCTTTTTTATCTTTACTAGTGATTTTTTTGAGTAGGGGTCCCTGTAACATGCTATCAGGAGGGTATGTTCAACATCTGATGCGTTCCTTTTCTTATGTTTTCTATTATTTTTCTTCTTCATGCTATCTACCAATACCCGAGCAGTTTCCACCAACCGAGACCTACGGTCAAGAATATAGCCAACCCTAAAACGTTGAGTATAAATCCTGGTTTCAAGAAGTCTATCTGGTCAAGATGACCCGTTGAATATACCAACGCGGCGCTGGGTGTACCCACCACGAACATGAACGCGAAGGCACTGGGTAAAGCCACCAGGAAAACCGGTAGAACCTCTGGAAACGCCATGCCTGTCATCGCCGCAAGAGCTATGGGAAGTATGACCGCGGTGGTCGCAGAGTTACTCATAACGTTGGAGAGGAAAGCGGTGAGAGTGGCGAAGAGTGCCAGCATCAGGAACGGGTTCTTACCGACCATATCTAACAGAAAAGTGGCCATCATCTTGAGGGTGCCGGCTTCGCTCAGGATGAACGCTAGAGATATAGCGCCGCCGTATAGGAATATGGTACCCCACGGTAGTCTTTTCGCCATGTCCTCCCAGGTTATGGTGTTGGTTATGCCGATGAAGGCAGCAACGAGTACCGCCACGACGCCCATATCCAGTATCTGGCCGACAACGGCCCACATGATGAACGCGGAGATCAAGAAGCCAAGGGCCTTAGCTTCGCCCATTGAGAAATCACCCATCTCCTCCACCTCCTCATTTATCTTGTACTGTATCTTCTCCATATCGACGCCACTGACGTCGAAGATCCTCATGAGAACGATATAAACAACGATGGTCATTATCAGGACCATGGGGATAGCCGCGATGAACCATTCTGTAAAAGAGATGTAGTTCCCGGTTACGTCATAGTATATACTTATAGCTAAGGGGTTTCGGGCGCCGCCCAAGAGCGTACCCATACTTCCTACGCTGGTCCCGAAGGAAAGGCCCAAAAGGCTGGCCTTGATGAAATCTTGATTGAGCTTACCCTCTTCATACGTTGAATATATGCCTAAAAGAACAGGGATGAAGAACGCCGCCACGCCGTGAGCAGGCATGGTCATGGAGAGAAAAGAGCCTATGAGTATGATGCCTAGAACGAAGATTTTGGGGGAGGACCCGAACCTCTTCAAGACAACGAGTGCTATCCTCTTGTGAAGACCGTGTTTTTCTATGGTCAGACCGAGTATGAACGCTCCTAAGAGGAAGAAGATAGTAGAGGAAGCGAAGCCCGTGAAGGCGGCCCCTGGGTCTATGAGACTAAGGATTACTGAAAAGGAGATGATCAAAAACGCGGTCAGCATGTATGATATCGGTGTTAGAAGCCAAAAGTATACCGCTAGAAAGAGTATCGCTAGACCGTAGTATTTGTATGGGGACTGATAGATATAGGCAAAAGCAAAGATCATCAGAGCGAAGAGGATCAGACCTAGAACGGACTGGAATACGTCGTTTTTTAGAATATCTAGGTACTTCCCTTCTCTCATCAATCTCACATGCATCTCCCCTTGAGGTGTCAAAACGAGGATAAAGGTTTTTTATTCTAGTAGCGTGATATTCTTCTCTGAGATGCCCTTTTTCACTTCTTTGGCAATGCTTCCTTCCAAGAACTTCTCGAAACTGTCTTTTGTCGAGCCGTGGATTATCACATGGTACACTTCTTCCATCTGGCTGTCATCTATTATCTCCTCGGCTATCTCCTGCCCCTTCCGGA
>CAYMXS010000037.1:0-21124 GCA_964394465.1 uncultured Thermoplasmata archaeon
CTTTCGTGGAATAGTGAACCCACTATTCCTCTATATCCTCATGGGCTGACGCCCACTGCGGAAAGTCCGGCCCACTCTTAGGAACTACGTTCCAAAAGCCTCCAAACTGGTGAGTTTGGAGAAGGCGGTGGCCTTATCAAGAAAAAACCTTTAACATGATCGTAGTGTAATTGTGATACATCATGCCGAGGTAGCTAAGTCCGGCCCAAGGCGGTGGCCTCGAGAGCCACTGGCGCGTTGCGCCTCAGGAGTTCGAATCTCCTCCTCGGCGCTAATTTTTTATATAATATGAACGGAGAATTTTCGATCCTTCAGCAGTTCTGTTCTGATGGGTGTGAGGGCCATAAATGGTGCTCTATCCTGATATAAGTTGCAGAGAGAGCTTCGCCTAAGATATTTATAGCAATTGATAGATACAATATTGTTTAAGTGATGAGGTATAAAGATGAAAATTAAAGCATTTGTCGTCGCCATTACCCTCTGTCTCCTGCTCAGCGGGATGATGGTAGCGGTCGGGGGCGAGGTAAGGGATAGAGAAGAAGGTAGCGAAGAAACTAGAGCTAAAGCCACGGAGATCAACGACTGGTACGATCTTAACAATACGCGTGAAAACTTGGAAGGTGATTACATTTTGAAAAGTGATCTTGACCAGACTACGGCAGGTTACGGCGAGGAAGGTGATGATTACAACACCGATCCAAAGAATCCCGACACGGACAACGATAGTCTCGAGGTCTGGATGCACCCGACACCGTTTTCCGAACCCCTCACCGAGCTGGGAGGCAATCCAGAGACGTGGGGGTGGGTCCGAGAACACGTGACCGGCGTCGAGTGGAACGGAGCTATGAATGTCGTCCACCGGGATGAGGGAGGCGAATCTTTTATCGATACGCTCGTTGATGCCGATTGTGGGATCGGGATGTCAGTCGGCGGTCCAGATCGCCGCTACAAACCATTCGATCAAAACTTCGGCGAGCGCGCGGCCGCCGAGCAAGCCCTTCTTCTTCAAGGGGTCGAAAACTTGGGTGGCCAGGTCGACCATATTAATATTGATGGCCCAGTCAAGCGAGTTCTTGAGGGGTTTGACTGGGAGAACAGTACTGATGATCCGCCGTCGGTAGATCGCATCGCCGAGGAACTGGTCGATTACGTCGTGACCATCCGAGCGGAGCATGGAGACGTGACCCCGTGGATCATTACTAATTTCCCCAACTGGGGATGGAAAGGGAACGGCTCAGTTACCCACAGGGAATGGGGCAACTACTACGACGTTTTCCCGGTCATCGTCGAGGAATTTCACGCCCGCGACGTTCCACTCGAGGGTGTAATGGTGGATCATCCCTTTGAGTACGACGGCAAGGAACGGTTGATTGACCTCCGGAAGGAGGCCCGCTCCCGGGACGTCAAGTTCAACATGATCATTAACTCTGCAGGGGGAGGGGGACGATCCGACGTTGCGTTCTCTCGTCGGACGCTTCGATACCTCGAGGAGTTGCGGGAGATGGACCTCAATCCGGACCGCTACACGATCCAGAGCTGGTACGATCATCCGGAACAGAACGTTCCCGAGTCCGACAGTTCGACGATGACTGGTCTTACGAGGGCCGTACTTGAAAGACTGGAGCCAACAGCAGATGCAGGAGAAGATCAAACAGTCGCTGTAGAAGATATAGTCGACTTTGATGGAAGTGATTCATCTGATAACGTAGGCATAGCAAGCTATGAATGGCACTTTGGCGATGGAAGTAATCCAGGATTTGGAGAGATGACAACTCACACATATGATGAACCAGGCACCTACACAGTAACCCTGAATGTTACAGACGAAGCAGGTAATTATGATACTGACTCCATAACAGTGAACGTAAACGATGAAACAGATCCAACAGCAGATGCCGGGGAAGATAAGACTGTAAATGTGGATGAAGAGATCACTTTAGACGCTTCCGGTTCATCCGACAACACTGGTATCGATAATTACCATTGGGACTTGGACAATGGAGACACGAGGACCGGAGAACAGATAACGTATATTTACGATGAAACTGGTACGTATGATGTAGAATTGACCGTTACCGATGAAGCGGGAAATACGGATACCGATACCATCACGATCACAGGGGAGGAAGTAGACTCAACAGATGACGGAGAGGATGATAAAGGAATACCGGGATTCACAATGAGTATTCTGCTATTGGCAGTCACAACATCTCTAGCGATCTATCGAAAGAAGAAACCGAAAAGTTAAAACAAACGATTGAAAGAAAACCATTTTCCTGTTTTCTCTATTATTTTTTGATGACATACTCGTCCTATATAAAAATTCAGATTTACGGGCAAATTGAAGTTCAAATCTACGATTCCTACGAATTTTTTCAGTTTTGAGCGTAGCGAAAAAGAAAAAATTAGAGGGTCTAGTAATTCCACGCAATTTCCTACATTTTCTAATGTAATGAGAAAATTAGGATGCTAGAGTCTCACTTCGTTCACACCTCGTGTACAGAATTTATGAACAAAGTGAATAAATCTGTAGGCTAGTGGAAGCTGTGTTTCTACGTCGTCATAGATTCGAAAACCAAAGGGGAAGATCGATTATCGCTCGGAGAGTGATGCATTAGCGGTGGAGATGGAGTGTACGGCCCTGATGGCCGTCGCCGATTACAGATGTATCGATCTCGCTTCGACGTTGGTAGTGACCGACGAGATGTTCGGAGATGAATGGAAAAGGTTTCAGAGGCGAAGCGTTCAAGCAGGGTAAGAGAAGAGTGGCGGAAGCTTTGAAGAGCCTACTCCTTCGTATTCAGCACTGGCAGAGGCTCCTCGAGCTCCTTCTCTTCCGACTCATCCTCTTCTTTTTCAGGCGGCCTGCTCTTCTTGAGAGCCAAAGCTATGATGACTATCATCACGATACAGATGAAAAAGAAGAGGTTCCAAGAGGGCTCGACCTCCTTCTCTTGACCACCTTCGAACACGACTGTTATCCCCTTGTCTTCGTCCATAGTCAATTCCGCTTCTTTCTCTGATCTCTCTTCTATATCATCACATCCCCAATTCTCGAATTCCGACTCGCTATCTGGATCTACTTTAAGCGTTATATTTGTACCTTCTTCGACCACCGTGCTCCATTTGTTCTCAACCTGGACGCTTTGCTCACCATATTCCAAGGTTACTGTACCTTCACCCTTTATCTTTACTTCCAGTTTGTGAGATATAGAATAATTGGATGCATAAGGATAGGTCTCTTCCTCCTGCCATTTGAGATAAGGATAGGTCTCTTCTTCCTTTATAGCCCACACCTCATCGAAATTCCATCCAGCCTCGTTAAAAGTCTCCTTTAAGACCATATCACAGGTGGGCTTGCCCGTCCCGCCGGCGCTCTCCTCCACACAGGAACTTTGCATATCCCAGAAGGAATCCTTTACTTCTCCGTACTCATGACAGCCGATCAATCCTCCGATCCATCCGCCTCCTCCCCCTGAGACATTTCCTATCGAATAGGAATTTTTCAGATTACCCTCCCTCGTATAACCCCTCCTATCTATGCCAAGAATTCCGACCAGGCCACCGACCCCTTTTTCTCCAAGGACATCTCCAGTGGCATAACAGTTCTTTATATCACCCCAGCCTGCACCTAAAAGTCCGCCAACTACTTCTTCCCCGCTGACATTCGCCCGGGAATACGAACTGTATATCCCGTCACTGGCTGTCTTTCCAATACTCTGGGCTATAAGGCCGCCGGCAGAGTGACCACTGGATACAACTCCTTCTGAGTAACATCTCCTCACTGTTCCAGTAGAAGCTCCGATAAGACCACCAACGGCTATTCGACCCTTTATATTTCCAGTGAAATAACATCCCTTTATTTCCCCTTTAGAGCCACCAGCAAGACCACCAGTAGATGCTCCCTTGCTCTCCGCCCACATATAATCTTCTGTGATGTTTGCATCTACGATGCCTAGGTCCTTGACCGATCCATCCGTTCCTATCTCCTCTATCAGGCCCACCTGCCTCACTTGTTCCCTATCGATATAAAGACCGCTGATCTCGTGACCCTTTCCATTGAGAGTCCCGTGGAAGCAATTAGCCTCTTCAATTCCGCCGATCGGGTCGAATCCTTTCCCATTATTCCACTGTTCAGTTTCACTGGCATCTATATCATTTACGAGCTCGTAATTGGCCCCTAGATCATCCTCTATATGCTACAGGTGATGAACACTCTCTATAAGATATGGATCTTCCTGGCTCCCGTCCCCGATCTGGAAATATGCTCTTATCTCATAATCATCCAGCATCTCTACTGTGGTTTTCTTGGCCTGGACATCTTTTATACCCTCGGTATCACCGATCCACTGGATAAATCTGTGATCACCGGATACAGAGGCCTCGAGTTCTACCTCGGACCCATAGTCGTATTCGAATATATCTTCTCCTGGACTGATGACTTCTCCGCCTACCGTGGAACTCAATGTCAGTTCATGTGTGGTGTTGAAGGTCTTGATTCTCCCGTAGTCGTTCTCTTCTCCGGACATCCATTCAATGGCAGCTCTGAACTCATAGGCCCTGCCGAACACGAGGTCCTCTAGGGTTATACTGTATACCTGATCCCCATCTATCTGTCTCCTTCCGCTCTCCTCCCAGGTCTCGTTCCCCTGGACCCTATATTGAAAATAACCCTCCACAGAGTCCGTCTTTCCCAGGGTCACATTACCTGAAAATTCTATCGAATTATCGGTGAAAACGTTGAACCATCCCGTGTTCACCTGGGCCGCCTCCGAATACTGGAGGTCGAGTCTATGTCCCCAGTTCTCTCCGATCTCGAAAAGCTCTCTAGTCGTTCCCGGGTCGGTCTCGACAGAGATTGTGTCACCTTCTTTATAGCCCTCGTCTACAAGTAGTGCAAGATTTACCTCGTAATAGCCGTTGCTGTCCGTCTTGATAGAGATCTCTTCGTCCGTCCTCTGGTTCTCTACCGTTACGTTGACTCCCTGGACAGGTTCTCCATCCTTATCTTCCAAAGAGCCGAATACCAGGTATGGAACCGGGGGCTGTTTGATGTATACCTCATCTCCCAGTTCGGCGTCGGCCACCCTCGCCTGATATATGAGTGATTCATCCACGTCCTGATTTATCGTCATTATATCTTCCTCTAGAGGATAGAAACCGTGGGAGATATTTTCCCACTTTCCAGTAAAGAGCTCAAATGAGAAGGATTGGGCCCTTATCTCTCCATATACCCAGTTATCTGCCGCTCCGTAGGCCTTATAGCCCACCTCTTTTTCGGGTCGACCATAAGTGTAATGTCTGTCTCCGTGGCCCATCCTAGAGGTCAATTGGGTCATGTGGTCCGCCATCCCCTGGAACCACTCAGAATGAGCGGAGTCATAGGATGGGAGCAGAAGAGATCCCAGGTGTGAGTGGATGTTCTGGTACGAGTCTATACCCTGTTCCAATATGAACTCCTTCAGACAAGAAGTCTCGTTCTCTGAAAAAGGCCTCTCACCATGATACGTTTGGTTGGAAGGTTCGTCGTCACCTTTCTCCCACTGGCTGTCCCAGTTCCTGTTAAGATCTACGCCTACGGCTGAAGTTGGCGTTGAAGAGTTCCTGTTCTTCCTCCAGTATTCCTTCTCACTCAGGTTGCCGTTCCCGTCGTAGTAGTAGCCGTCCGGGTTCAGCATGGGCATTATGAATATCTCTCTATTGTTCACAAGCCAGTGTATGGTTTCGTTCGTATCGTACTCAGTGGTCAGTCTCCACAGTAGGTAGGAAGCAGCCTGATGGGTGGACCATTCCCTGGCGTGTATGTTGCCGTCTATGAGTACCGCAGGTTCGTCCTCGTCTTGAGACACGTTGTCGGATACCTTTAGGACCGTTAAGTTACGTCCTTCGTAGGACTCCCCTATCTTGATCTTTTTACATATACTCGAATGGTTAGCTTCCAGGTCGTCGTACCAGGAATACAGTTGGCTCAAAGACGGATACTCGTTAGAAAACGGATAAGACCCGTTGTAGCTGGAAGATACATACTTATGATCAACTGTTGGTTCAGGTCCCACATCATCTTCTAAGTCATTGGTACTTTCTCCAGAGGTCAAGACACCGATGACGCTCGAAGACAACAGTAAAAACGCTATCAGAATACAGAGAAAGGTAGTTCTTTCTCTCGCCATCCTATCGAGAGTTTTATAAAAAAAGTAAGTTATATATTTTCGAAATCGCCTTTGATGCTCTGTGAGGCTACGGTCTCCGCACATCTTCACTTTTTCTAGAAAGATTTATATAATCTCTCTTCAATCCTACCTAAGGGACGTGATAATATGGCGATAGAGATAGGAGGATACGGCTTACAGGAGGAGCTGCCATACCTGGGATTCACCTTATGGAATATCATCCTTGCGGTTGTAGTCCTGGTGGTAGGCTTCATCCTCGTGAAGTTAGTGTCAAGATCGATGAAGAATGCACTTTTGAATGCCGATGTAAAGGAGATACTCTCGGAGTTTCTGACAAGGGTCACTAGGATAATCCTTTACATATTCGTGGTGGGCGTCGCGCTTGGATTTTTGGGCGTGAACGTGGGGGCCGCCTTGGTAAGCCTTTCAGTGGTATTAGGTTTCGTACTCGGCTTCGCTCTTGGAGACACCCTGAGCAACATAGCCGCAGGTGTGATGATCGCGGTGACGAGCCCCTTTGAGGCCGGAGACTATGTAGAGGTGAACGGCGAAGAGGGAAAGATACAGAACGTGGGCATAAGTCTCACAGAGCTGGACAAGCCGGACAACACCCACATAATCATACCCAACAGTAGCGTCTGGGGCGCCAACATAATCAACTATACCCGTAACGAAAAGAGGAGAGTCGATATAGATACCGGCGTGGGCTACGGAGACGACCTGGACAAGGCCATAAACACATCCATGAAGGTCATAAGGAAGCACCCGAACGTTTTGAAGGACCCAGAGCCACAGGTGAAGATAAAATCCATGGGGGACTCGGCCATAGTCCTAACGGTGAGACCGTGGGTGAATACAGAGGACTACTGGGACACGTTCTTCGATCTTCAGAAAGCCCTCAAGGAGGCCTACGACGAGGCCGGCCTGGACATGCCGTATCCGCAGATGGACGTGCATCTGGATAAGTAAAAAACCCTTTCTTTCTTTTTTCTTCAAAAGATTATTAACAGAAAAGGCGTTGAGTTTTCTAGGTGGAAACCATGATAGACACCTCCGAAAAGAGCACGGAAGAGGTCCTGGATATAGCAAAAGACTATGCCGGAGAGCACGGAATAGAGAACGTCGTCGTTGCAACGACCCGCGGTGAGACGGGAAGTAAAGCTGGAGAACTCTTCGTTAACCAAAACGTAGTGGCCGTGACACATTCGACCGGTTTCAGAGAGGAAGGTGAGCAGGAGTTGAAAGAGGAGAACAGGGAAAAGATGGAGGAGAACGATGTTGAAATCTTTACGGGGCCGATGCCATTCCACTCCTGGAACGATCATTATAGGAAGGAAAAGGGCTCTATCATGCCGTCAACGATCATCGCAGACACTTTACGACTGCTCGGACAGGGCACTAAAGTGTGCGTCGAGATAGTCTCCATGGCCACCGACGCCGGACTGGTTCCACCTGAACCCGTTCTAGCCATAGCCGGTACGGGCTACGGGGCAGATACCGTCCTTCTGATAGAAGGGAAAAACAGCAGGAAGTTCTTCGATATGAAGATAAAAGAAGTGGTCGCCAAACCTGTTGATTTCTAGTTTTCTAGAGGGGTCTCAGTCCATGAAACTGCGGATGTCCTCCTTGTCGTCCTCCAGTTCCATCTTTTTACTGTGACCGCAGTTGTAACAGTATGCCGTCCCGTCATCCCGTATCTGAAACGAGCTATCTCCGCACTTCGGGCACATCCTCATCTCGGTCAACTTCTCCCTCCCACTGTCGGTCTTCATCGAGGGCACCATGGAACTATCATAGGGATCCGGTAAAACACCGGTAGTGGCGTACTGGTAGAGAGAGAACACGTAGACGTTGTGGAGCACGTTTCGGATGGACCCTATTATGATCCAGTAGACCGCGCCGATGAGCACACCCGCCGTTGCTATCATTATATCTCTAGGGTACATGGGAAAATTACAGAGGAGCAGTGCGATTATGATGGGTAATATACCGGCCAATCCCAGGAAACCGAATATTATGCCGAAGCCGATCTGGCCGGTTATCGTCTCACCCCAGGCGTCCTTGAAAACCTTCGCGCTTTTCTTCAAAGAACCTATGGGGTTCTTGTCCTCAATGATTATGACCGGCAGGATGAAGAAGGTGGCGTAATACCAGAATACACCGCCTATAGAAGCTATCAATTTTCCCAGTCCTTTTAGCTTTGTACGGATCAAAGCGAGGATTATGCCTACAGTAGCTGAGATGAAGGACCAGAGAAGTAAATTCTTCCAATTCTTAGCCGCAACGTGTATACCGTCCATAAAAGTGGGGTCATCCCCCTTCAACCTTTTCTTGGCGCTGCCTATGACGGCGGTGTTGAAGAAGAGGCCTATGAAATACAGGACAAGATACGCCAGGAAAAATAACAGCCAGATGGTATTTGTAGACCTAGAGAGGAAATATTCTGGATTTAAGAAGATCGGCACGGCGAAGATACCCATGATCGTTATGGATATAAGTGAGGCGATCACCGGAAACAAGATCATCTCCTTGTCGAGTTTGAAGACCTTCCAGCTGGCCTTCATCAACCTCCATGCTCTGCTTATCCTGCCCATGTTGATGTTCTTTTGAATGTATTCATCCATCTTTTATTTTTTGGATGATCACCGGTCAAAATCGCTCTTTCTGGCTGATAAGACAGGCAAAAAATGCCCATGAGGTCTATTGGGAGAAAAAAAAGAAAGGGGTTTGTCTACAGCTTAAAATACGCTGAGAATATCACTCGACGTTCTTGACGTTTACAGCACGGGGGCCTCTTTCTCCCTCTTCCTGATCGAATTCCACTATATCATCTTCATTCAAGTAATTACCTTGGATATCGGTCCTATGAACGAATAAATCCTCGTCACCCTCATCAGGTTCGATGAATCCGAAGTTCTTCATGGTGTTGTAAAACTTTACTTTTCCTCTCATCTCTAGTTCACCTCCTACGTTATCTTATCAAGACCCCCTTCGGGCTCCTAACGTATATACTTGCCGGTCTAACCGCTTGAACTCTAGGCCCAAAAATTCATATCTGTAGATGTCTTGAGTGGCGACATGACAGAAGAAGATGAGATAGATATACAGGACGTGGCGGAGGACGAAGAGATAGGCGTGAAAGTGGCGGACTGGCTGGCTCAAAAGAAACGGTTACCGGAAGGCATATTGGAAGGGACCGTGGAGGCCACGACGAAAAAGGCCGTACTGATAGGTGAGACTTGGATACCCAAGAGTCAGGTGGAAGAGACCTGGCTGCTGTGATCATAACTTCTTTCCTTTCAGTATGTACTCGGCCGGGTTTACTCTGTCTGTTTCGAACTCATATTCAGGGAAAAAGCTCTCTAGAGTTTTTGGTTCATAGAAACGGGAGGGCTCTCCGAAGAGCCTTTCACCGAACTGGATCAAACGGGTCAAAGGACTCTTCGGGTCGAACTCCAGTATGATGATCTCTCCACCAGGTCTCAGGACCCTGTCCATCTCCCTCAAACTTTTCTCCTTTCTTCGAAAGTGGTGAAGAGCGTCCACACATAGGACCAGGTCGAAGTAAGACGATGGGAAAGGCATCATGCACGCCTTTCCCAGTATCCTGTTCCCGGAAAACGACTGAGCTTTCATCATCCTTCTCGATTCGTCTAAAAGGTACATTTCGAGGTCATCTTCATCCTCCTGTATGCTCCTCAGGAGCTTACCCGTCCCTCCGCCGACGTCCAGGACTCTATCATCACTGTCCAGATCGATCTTATCGATCACCTTCTCTCTGGAACTGGATACCTTTGGGGACAGCTTATCCAAATGGCGATATATCGGAGCGGCCAAGTCGAAGAGCTTCATGTAGGTTTATATGGTCGGAAGGATAGTTATAGCTTTCTAGAAAGGTTTTTAGTTCTACTGATCTCCTTCCTTATATGCAACCATGTAGGGCTTCGTGTGCTCCTCCTCCATAGGCCCGCTCCAGAAGAAAGTTAACATGCCATATTCCTCACCATCGTCTTCAAAAGTGCCGTGCAGCCTCTTGGGATGACCGCCCTCGGGAGGCACCTTCGAGAGATACCAGTTCTCCAAAAATAAGGCCTCTTCCTTCGGAACGAGGTTCCCGCTGGCCGCGATAAGCCGGTCCATGAAATAGTCCGTTATGTGAGATTCCCAGTCCTCGTAGTTTTTCCTGTACCATCCCTCATACTCTTCCCTGCTCTCTATCTCTCCCAGCTCTTTAACCTGTGATAGGTGCTTCTCGATCATACAGTCCGGTATCGATAACTTCCCGCGCCGGCCTTCTCCGTCTTCGAGTTCATAGTCCATGATTGAGCCCTCCTTTTCTTCGGTTCGGCAACATAAAGACGGCATAAATAAGATTTTTGTCGACCACTCTACTGATATCTCTGGAAATGATTTTTATATTCTATCCACATTTGAATCTCCAACATGGCGGAGCACTCCAGCAAGGAAAGTCAGCAGCTTGACTTCGTGGGAAGAGAAAGGGAACTCTCGGCACTTCAGGACACTTTTGATATGGTCCAGGGCGGTAAGGGAAGGACCGTACTGATCAGCGGTGAGGCCGGCATCGGTAAAACCACCTTCGTTGAACGGTTCGTTGAGATGAACGAGAAGTTAAAATTCTTCTCCAGTAACTGTTCCCATTACGAGCATCCTCGGCCGTATCAACCGTTCTCCGAGATAGCCAACGAGCTTTTGAGGGAGGAGAGAGAAGCAACCAAGCAGAGCATAATAAAAAGTGCGCTACAGCCCGTAGAGGACGTGAGAGATGTCGACACCGAGATGGCTAAGGATAACATATACGGGGCCTTCTTGGACGTCTTTGAACGGAACACCAGTTCATCGAAACCTCTTTTCATTTTCATAGATGACCTGCAGTGGGCCGACACATCTTCACTTCACCTCTTCCACTACCTTTCACGTAACGTTAGGAAAGCACCGATGCTACTGTGCGGGACCTATAGACCAGAATATATCAGCGAGAACGGTCATTTGAACGAAGTGGTCACACGTCTGAAGCATGAAAAACTCGTCGAGTATCTCGAACTCGATAGGTTGACCAGAGACAAGATAGAAAGACTCGCCCAGGGTATAACCGAAAGAAGGGACGATATATTCCGTATAACTGAAGGGAATCCTCTCTTCGTTGAAAAGATATTAGAGACACTCGAGAACGAAGAAAACGCTAAGATCTCTTTGCCCGAATCAGTCAAGGACCTGGTCCTGCACAGGCTCGACGACCTTTCTTTTTCTGCAGAGAAGGTACTGAAGATGAGCGCTGTCATAGGGAACGAGTTCAGAGGCCGTCTGCTCCAGAAGATGTTCGATGATATAGATATATTCCTGGACGGCATAGAAGAACTGGTAAGAAAGAGGATAATACGTGAGAAAAGGGGCAAGGAGGAAGAGGTCTACGAGTTCGACCACAAGATGATCAGGAAGACGGTCTACGAGGACCTTACAAGGAACAGCAGACGCGTACGGC
The DNA here is from genome assembly GCA_964394465.1 of uncultured Thermoplasmata archaeon. Classification (GTDB taxonomy): domain Archaea; phylum Thermoplasmatota; class Thermoplasmata; order Halarchaeoplasmatales; family Halarchaeoplasmataceae; genus CAYMXS01. The sequence goes on from CAYMXS010000037.1 coordinate 11,671, forward strand.
ATAGAGAGATAGGGAAGAAGCTGGAGAAGTTTATACAGGAAGACGAAGATATAGTCTATGATCTAAGCCGACATTTCTATCTCGGGAAAGTCAACGATAAAAGCCTAGAGTACTCCTTGAAGGCGGCCCGGAAAGCTGAAGATGTCTACGCCCACGAGGACGCCTTGAAGTTCTATAGCCACGCACTAGAAAGCATAGAGAAAGTGGACGAAGACGTGAAGGCTGAGCTTTCGGCGGACAAAACCGACATACAGAAGAACGTTGGCGAGATCTACAGGATAATTGGAGAGTACGGTAAGGCAGTAGAACATTTCCAAGACGGGATCGAACTCACAAGAAAGGACGAAGAAAGAGCCGAACTCTACGCCAAGATGGCGAAAGTACTTCTGGAGGAGGGTAAATATGAAGAGGCCCTGGAATACTGTGAGGACGGCCTTTCACTTTTAAAAGAGGATAATCCAAAGCGCGGAGGACTGTTGAACAAGAAGGGATGGACATTCATCCGATGGGGGGATTACGACGAGGCTATAGAGGTCTTCAAGGAAGAGCTAGACCTTGCGAAAAGGTTAGATGAGAAAGGGGAAAGGGGGGAGTCGTTACATGCCCTGGGTACCGCGTACCTGAGGAAGGGGGATTACGACAGGGCAGAGGATTTTCTCCTGAAGGCCATAGATATCCGAGACGACCTGAACGACAACAAGGGGCTCAGCGGCTCCTTGAACAACATAGGCATCATCTACTACCATAGAGGCGAGTTGGACAAGGCCCTAGAACATTACCAGAGAGGGCTAGAGATAGACGAGGACATGGGCTACAAGAGCGATATCGCGTCCTCGCTCAACAACATCGGTCTCATATACCGTGACAAAGGAGAGCTGGACAAGGCGCTGGAGTACAGCGAACGGAGTCTGGAGATAAAGGAAGAGATCGGTGACAGGCACAGCTTCTCCCTGACACTGGGAAACATAGGCTTCATCTACCATTACAAGGGTGAACTCGATAAAAGCCTGGACTACTACGAACGGAGCCTCGACATAGCGGAGGACATCGGCGACAAGCACGGCATCGCGCTGTCCTTGAACAACATAGGTAACCTGTACCTGAGCAAAGAAGAACTGGACAAGGCTCTAGAGTACTATAAGCGCAGTCTGGACGTGGTGGACGCCATAGGAGACAAGGAGGGGATCGCCGCCACCCTCAGTGGACTGGCGGAGACCCAACTTAGGAAGGGAGATGTACAAGAGGCGAAGGACAACGCGGAGGAGGCCCTTCAAACCGCCATGGATATGAGCGCCAAGATGGAAGAGGGTATCAGCCAGAGGGTCCTCGCCATGGTCCATAAAGAGGAGGGGAACTGGTCCGGATCAGAAAAAGAATTCCAGAGGGCCATAGAAAAGCTGAAAGAGGGGGGAGACAGGGAGGAACTGGCGGAGACCTACCTGGAATACGGGCTGATGTGGAAGGAAAAAAGTGAAGAGAAGAAGGCGGAGAAACACCTGAAGAAGGCGCGTTCTATCTTCGAAGAGATGGGCATGGAACTCTGGGTGGAGAAGACCGAGGAAGGGCTCGGGTCTCTCCGATGAGGCTCTTATAGGTCTCACTTTTCTACATCCCGAAGATATCAAATTCCTTGGACATATAATATAGATAGCGGCATCTATTTTTTAAAATGGTGATAAAGAATATTTATCATGTCACAGATACAATGAACGACCATGTTCGAGGGTTCGAAGGATCAGGAAGGTCGTAAGAAACTGGGGATGATGAGCGGGGTCTTCGTGCCTACAGTCCTGACGATCCTCGGCGTGATCATGTTCCTGAGACTGGGCTGGGTTGTCGGGAACGTGGGATTACTGGGCTCCTGGGCGGTCATCGGTTTGGCCTTCTTTATAACAGGTGTCACTGCTCTGTCGATGTCTTCGATCATCACCAACATGAAGATAGGGGCCGGCGGCGCCTATTCCATAATCGCCCGTTCTCTAGGGCTTGAAGTCGGCGGCAGTATAGGTGTACCCCTATACCTTTCCCTTGCGCTGTCCATGGTCATGTACATATTCGGCTTTAGAGCCGGGGTGATGATGATCTTCCCGGGGTATTCATCTCTATTGATAGATTTTGCCGTGTTCGCAGTACTGTTCATTATAGTTTTCTTGAGTACCAGCTTCGCCTTCAAGATCCAGTATGTTATATTGGCCGTTGTTGTGGGGTCCATCGTTTCTGTGCTGGCTGTTGGGTTCAGCTTTGATATATCCTACAGCTTCACTTCACCCAGTGGTACTGGCTCTTTCTGGACTGTCTTCGCCGTCTTCTTTCCAGCGGCAACTGGGATAATGGCCGGAGCCAACATGTCCGGGGAGTTGAAAGACCCGAAGAAGAGCATCCCCATCGGTACTCTGAGCGCCATCGCCGTAAGCGTTGTGATCTATCTCGTCCTGGCCTTTTGGCTGGAGGGGGCGGCTTCATCGAGCGAGATGGTGAACAATTACACCGTTTTGATCGACAAAGCCCTGTATGGGCCCCTGGTTCTGGGCGGTCTTTTGGCGGCCACTTTTTCCTCCGCGTTGAATTCCCTAGTCGGGGCCTCTAGGATATTACAGGCCATGGGCGAACACAATATCTTACCCGGCAGTGGATGGTTCTCTAAGAAATCTAGAAGTGGCGAACCCAGGAACGCGATATTGGTCACAGGGGTCATAGTCTGCCTGGGGATACTGCTGCGAAGTCTGAACACTATAGCCCCGTTGATCACGATGTTCTTCTTGATAACCTATGCGATGCTCAACGTCGTTATCCTTTTAGAACAGCAGTTGGAACTCGTGAGTTTTAGACCCCTATTGAAGGTACCTCGGTTCGTTCCGCTCATAGGCGCCGGGGGGTGTTTCTTCGCCATGTTCATCATAAACCCGGTGTTCAGTATAGTCGCGGTTTCCGTGGTTGTAGTTTTCTACTATGTTCTGATGCATAGACATCTCGACGAGGAGACGCCCTACGGCGACGTGAGGAGCAGCCTCTTCGTAGCTCTGGCCGAGTGGGCCGCTAAGAAGTCGAAGAACTTACCGATATCGAAGGAGAGGGCCTGGGTTCCCAACATACTGGTACCGGCGGAGGACCCTACCGATATAAGAGGGATATCTGGACTGCTGAGAGATATCACCTATCCCAGAGGGGCGATCAGCATGTTGGGTGTTGGTATAGAAAAGAGAAATGTAGACTTGGAGAAGCAGTTCGGATCTCTATCCGAGTCCTATGAAGATGACGGCATATACTCTGATTATACCATCGTGGAAGGCAAGGGCTTTTCAGACGGTACGATAGCCAGCATGCAGACCCTGCGGAGATCGCTCTTCAGTCCGAATATTACCTTCGTTAGGATGCCCAAGAGCGGTGAAAAAGAAAAGGAGATAGAAGAGGTCATAAAGGAGTCTACCGGGAACAGGTTGGGTGTCATCCTGTTCGCTAACCATCCCGATGCAGGTATGGGGCAAAGAAAGGTGATCAACCTCTGGTTGCCTAGACAGTGCCAGGAGTGGGAACGACCGGAGAAACTGCCCAACTGTGATCTCTCCATATTGATGGCGTACAAGTTGAAGATCAACTGGCATGCTGAGTTCAACCTGATAGCGCCCACGGGCGGAGAAGAAAAGGTGGAAGTGGTTGAGAGAAGAGTTAACGAACTGATCGAGACCGGTAGATTGCCCGTGGATAACGTCGAGGTTGTACCCGATGAGGTGGACGAGTATATAGAGAAGGCGAATCAAGCGGACCTGAATATATTCAGCCTACCGCCAAAACCGGACTTTGACCTTATAAGAGAAAGGCTGAAGAAGACGAGATCGGCCTGCATGTACTGCAGGGATTCTACGGAGGAAAGCGTGCTGGCGTGACTTGGTAGTTGAAGAGTACTGAAGGCTCTATAAGATATTCCAAAGATCTTAACTTTTTTCCGTTCATCTGACCTTCTTGAAGGGGAAAAACTGCTCACGAGCGATGAGGACTTCGACATCATAGCAGAGTTTTTTGGGCTCAGAATCGAGAGGTATTTAATGAATGAATTTGGTAAAGTTGTTGTTTGTGATCTCGATATGGCTCTCTCCGAGGCAGTATAAGGGGACAAAGATTAATATATTGAGTTCTATGAATGAGCGATGGGCGATTACCAGTTGGATTTGGACGAGGTCTGCGAGGACTACGAATATAGTAGTTTTGAAAGATCCCATTACATCGACCTGGAGACCGGAGACGTTCTGCTCGTGGTACACCACTCTGGAGTTGGGGAACAGAACGAGAAAAATAAGAAGAGGATCGAGGAGGAAGATGAAGGGCGCTATGTAAAGGTGCCCAGTGCGGATTCCCGGGAGGGCTACAGGGATATGCAGGATTTCATAATGACCGTGGATGATGAGGGACTCAAAGAGAAACTCAGGCCGGCCATCGACGGTAAAGGCGCCTTCCACAGATTCAAGGCCGTTCTAAATGAATATCCTGAAGTGAGGGAGAGGTGGTCCGAGTTCAAAAAGCAGAGAAGAAAGGAAAGGGTTATCAGCTGGCTGGAACGGAAGGGTATCGATTTTATAGACAAGAGTTCCTGAGGTCCCATCGAGGGCTCACTTGCAACTCCTAGGTGATCTTGAACCTTATCGCTTTTATTCTGTAGAAAAGTATATACTATACAAATCTAATAATATGTACAAGGGTGATTTCATGACCAAGATAAAAAGTATGAGAGCGATTAAATTTATATCTCTAGAATACCGAGGACCGATGAAGGGACTCCCGTACAAGGACTATGTCAAGAAGCTGAAGAGATGGGGCAAGAAGAGAAAAGCTGACCCATATGGGAAGCCGTTTTTATTCTACTATAACCCCTTTGAGGAAAAAGACGAGAAGGATTTTAGGATCGACGTAGCTATGCCGATAAAGCATATCAAAAAAGGTGGGGATGGATATAAGATAAAGTTCCTGCCAGATACGAAATATGCTGGAAGGAACTTTAAGGGCACTCCATCCGATTACGAAGGTGCCTTCGAGGAGATGTACGAGTACATAGAGAAAAAGGGTTACAAGCCCTACGGGAACCGGATCGAGAAGATAAAAAAGGCTCCAAAGATGAAAGAAGGAGAACTCTATAGAAAGAGTCAGCTTCGTATACCAGTGAAAAAGGAGGAGGAAATAGAGGAACTACCGAATTTCTGAAAGGTGTTTCTCTAAGTCCTTCCTCGCAGAGGAAAAAAGTTCATAGAGCTGTCCATATACCGTGTCACTTCCTGCCGTATATACCATAGGCCAGGAGATGGACTGGCCCTGTTTCATGAACTTTTGGCCATCGGATATTGTCTCTATATAAATCTCTACAGTTATAAAAATAGTGGGATGATCCGAATTCATCCTCTATCTCCCTCATCATAGATTCTTGTGGTAAATTATTTATAATATAACTTATGAAATACCTACCGATGCACCCAGATGCAGACATGACAAATGCCGGGATCAGGTACCAGGGGAACTGGGAAGACATCTGTGATTTTGCCGATTACCTATCAGATATAATCGATGAACATATCGATGGTGGCGAGGCTCTCAGCGATTACGAGGAATGGAAACCTGAGGAAGACGGATGCGAGGCAAGATTATCCAAGAAGACCGCTGAAGAGGCCTCCATAGAAGAGACGAAGATAGAGAAGGATTTCAACGGTGCCAAGGAAGAACTGGACGATGCCAGGAACGACCTACTCGAATCTGTCGAAGATGCCACCAACGGTAACGACCCCAGGGGTGAACTCAAAGAGGCTTGTAAGAAGATCGGGAGGGCGATGGGGGCAAAATCCATAGAATCTATAAGGGTACTGGAGATGCAGATATATGATAAGATAATGCTCCAGTTGAATCCATACTATTTTGACGAAGAGGACTTTTCTATCCATCTTGAACAGAATGATGAGACCGATCATTATACATTGACCCTGAACATAACGGACGAGGAGGTCAGGGAAGCGGTAAAAGATAGGGTAAAGGAAGATCTCTGATGATGTCTATAATAATCTTATTGGCCGTGGGGGCTTCGATATTCATGGGCATCTCCATCGGAGCTTCATCCGTACCCCCTGCCTTCGGACCGGTCAGGTCTTCGGGGGCGACGGGGATATTGAAATCCGCACTCATAGCTGGTATGGCTGCCAGCTTAGGAGCGATATTGCAGGGTGAAAGCGTGACCAACACAGTCGGTTCCGGCATCGTCTTTGGACAGATCCAGGAACTGCAGGCGTTTTCCATATTACTGGTCGCTTCCATCCTGGTTATAGGCAGTGTAATATGGAAATATCCTATGCCCACCGCCTTCACAGTGGTCGGGGCTGTGGTGGGTAGTGCATTCAGTTTCGGAAACCCTGTTCACTGGGACTCCCTGCAGAGGATAGTGCTCTATTGGCTGGCCATCCCCTTCTTGGCCGTCGTCATCGGTTATATATTATCCAAGGTCTTGAGACGGTACGTTTCAAAGAAGAAATCGAAGAAGAAGATCAGGTATTTGACCCTCTCGATGGGTTTATTGGTGGCTTACACATCAGGGGCCAATTCGGTGGGGCTGGCCGTTGGTCCACTTAAAAGCCTGGACTTCAGTATAGTTGTATTACTGATAATGGGCAGTGTATCTATACTGGTCGGTGCTTGGGTCTTCTCACCGAAGATAATCGATGCGGTTTCCTTTGAATATTCTAACGTTGGGCCGAGAAGGTCCGCCGCCGCTCTGGGAACTGCTGCTTTACTGGCACAGGTCGGGATCCTTTTGGGCATCCCTATCTCCTTCAGCGAGGCTATAATCGCCTCGGTCATAGGCAGTGGTCTTGTGGTGGGCAAGTCAAATATCGGTAAGAGGAAGATGGCATTCACCGCTGGAGGATGGGTCGGTGCCTTCTTCTTATCCGCTGTGCTGACCTATCTGTTGGGGACCCTATTACAGTATCTGCTCTGACCCTTTTATGGAAAAAGGTTTCATCCACTCCCCACCTACCGAATATCCGCAGAGATAAGGAGTAATACGTCATAGAGACGACATACTGCCGACCCTTTTTCCACACTGGTAACCAGATGATAACCACCATCATGGTATCTTCTTATAGATCAGTAACGTCCATCACTTCAAGGGTCTGGAAACTCGATGGAAAAGGGGATCTTTCATCATCGAGGAGAACTGATCGGGATTTAAGTTGTTTTTGAGCAAGAATTAGGGCGCAATCTGTTAACAATATTCTCTAGAAATATCCCAAAAAGTTTATGCAAGACTAGGAATATAATAATTACATGGGCCGGACGGGGCGAAAACCGATTGTTATCCTCGTATCCACCTTCCTTCTATTGATCTACATACCAACTCCAACCTCTGGTAACATCTCGTACACTGAGCACCATGCAAATTTCAACAGCTGTTCCCCCGTCAAAAATGACAACATGTCTTTACAAAGGGTCAATATTTTCTTGGAATTTTATGAGGAAGAGATAGACGGGCTGGGCATATATTCTCTCAAAAATCCAACAGGGTCAGATCAAAAACTAACTTTATTTTTCGATCCCAGTCATGAGCCCAGAGATTGTACTGTATATACCATAAACAATACCATCGAAACCTGGTCTGGTGAGCTCAAGGAGAGTTACTATAAGAACGAGAGGTGGCGGACCCATGTCCCCTATGGAAGGTATGACTCCTCTCACCCGGTCCAATTCTTCAACGTCTCGATCCCTGCGAATCAAACTAAAGAAGTTATAATAGACTGGAAGATGAGATCTAAAGTGACCTATACTTTGACCTATAATGGCATATTCAGTTTTTTTCCCATACAGTCAAATAAAGAAAAGCATAAGGACTGGGGTAGCTCTTACCTTATAATCAGCAATTCATCCTGGTCTAGGCCGATAAAAAATATAATAATCAGAGGAAGGTCTCATTCAGATGAATTCAACAATATGACCATATCTGGATATCATCAAGGTAACGAAAGCTACGACCCTATAGAGCTCAAAGATATACCAAACATACAGGTGGATAAAGAAAAGGTCTCTGGTCATACACACTTCGTCGTCACCGCCAACAATTGGTCCGAAAAGAACACGATAATAAATTTTGATGGAAAGCATGTGGAAAAACCAATAAAGACTTTGAACCCTTGTTTCTTCGTGATGTTTTCTCCGTTAATCATTTTATCATTGGTCATAATCTGGGACAAATGGAAAGAATATAAGAGGAAAAAGAAGACGAGATGAAGACCATCGGTACTATAAATGAAAAGTACGGCGGAGAAAGGAAGTCTTTCTAGGAAAGAAGGAAGAGCTTATCCAAGATAGACGGATCGATGTCGGATCACATGATATCAGAAAGGGAATGAGATGGTTTATTTTTTTGATGGGATCATGATGATTTATCCTGTTCCATCTTCTCAAAAAATTTCTCTATAAAGGATTCAGAAAACGTATAATAGTCCCTTCCTTCTATTGTTTTGATCACCTTTCTAGCTTCTTCTCTTTTCGATATTACTCCCTTCTTTACAGAGGCTAGTAAAAAGGTTTCTAGGTCGTAGACATCTATACCGTTTTGAACTGCTAGGAATCCTAATCTAGAATCATCGGTTAAGAGGAGGTCGTCTCTGTTCTTAGCTACGCTTAAGCACTCAGCGTCAGTATGAGATATCCCCGTTTCTTCTTCTATCAATTTCTCTTTTTGGCTGTTCTCCTCATTGGTTATAGAAAGTACCTTCAACCACCTGTCGTTGGTTTCGGAGTAGGTCTTGACCTCGTCTATTTTTTCCACGAAGTCATATCCTATTATGGATTCGTCTCTGAATTCATGCATCACTCCCGGGGTAGTTTTTGCTTCTTTAAAGAATCGCTTCAAAAGGGATAAACTATCAGCTTTGGCTAAAGAACTCAAAATATTGTTGTCTACTACTACCATCTATTCGCTCTCCATCAATTCTTCGGCCTTCTTTTCTCTCTGCTCTTCCTTGGTGAACCCTCTTTTGAGAGATATCCCTCTGTCGACCAGCTTTTTCTTCATCTCTTCGGTGGTTATACCTGCGATCTCGGCTGCTCTGTTCAGAGTTATCTCATCTCTCTTGTATTCCTCCACAGCCAGTGCTATCCTCAGGTCCGATCGTTCTCTGAGTAAAGTCTTGAAGGCCTCTTTCTTTAGGTCTTCTCTGGAGAAGTATCCTCCCTCGACCAGGAGATCGATCTTCTTTTCGATACTCTCACTCATCGATATTAAAACCTGTTTCCGAGTATATAAAATCAGGGGTCAATATAAAGAAGAGGTTTGTGGGAGGGGACTGCCGACTAGCGTGGGGTTCACTAATCAGTGACCAGTCAGAACAAAGTTCTAACAGTTATTCGCTCAAATAGCTCATAACCCAGGGGAACAAGGTTCCCCGCGGAGAGGAAAAGGTTTCTAGATAACTTTTTTCATCCA
>CAYMXS010000038.1:0-20190 GCA_964394465.1 uncultured Thermoplasmata archaeon
GACGAATCATGAGGACGGGAAGATCATAGAAGCGGGTGTGTAGTTTGTGTAGAATGTGTAGAATCCGAAGGTTTGTGTAGACTTTGTAATAGCAAAAAAAGTGTATGTTATCTTGCCTCAGGGTTACGCCTTCTTCGTTCACGGAGAGGAAAATGTCACAATAACCGTAAAATAGCGAGCTTCTAGAGTCCGATCCCCTCTTTGGGGAAGTCATCGGTTCATATCCATCCCACTACTGAAGAACAGCTCAATATTTTTCTAATCCAAGTCCGTGGTCTTCAACCCTTTCAAAGTCTTCATCCCCCGATTTCAAAGTGAGGTCATACGTCAGGGCACTCGAGGCGATCAACAAATCTGCATCCGGGATCATCTTCCCTTCGTTCTTGAGTTCATTGTAAATGTTACAGTACGTGAGGATCACCTGGTCCTCTATTCCAACGACCTCAAAGCTTTCTTCGAGTAGTTCTTTGATCCTGTTTCTCTTTTCTTCATCGATGCCTCTGAGGATCTCGATCATGGTTATAACTGAGATTGCCCCTCTCTCGTACTCCTTTCTTCTCATCATGTCTATCACTGCGCTGGTATCAAAAAGGTGCTCGATCTCTTTCATCCTATCTCGAACCCCTTTCTGAATTCCTCGCTGGATTCCAGGACCTTATCCAGTTCATCCTCCGAGAGTTCTTCTACTAGATCATCAAAGGCTCTTTTGCCCTTTTTCTCCTTGGCTTCATCGTACAGATCCTCTAGGAAATCCCCCCACTCTTTGCCGTCCTTCGCCTCTTCCAGTTTCTTTTTCACCTCGGCCGGGACGGAGATGGTCTTGTATGTGGTCATCTATTTCACCATATAACTACATAGTCATATACCTATAAAAAGATATTCCCCGACTTGATAGAAGAGTAGATAAAGAATTAAAGTATCGTTTTTCTCGATTTAACTGTTGATACGTTTCTTTCAGTATGCTAGGCAAATCTTTAGACCTAGATATTCCTTATCCCTCCCTGCTGCACTCCTCGTCCACTACCTCGACCACTGCTTTTCCACCCAGAACCTCTGGATAGATTATGTGATCCACTTTATTTTCTATATCGGACTTGACCTCTTCTGAGTGTACTCTTGCCACTATCGTGCATTCCGGGTTGAGTGCCCTTACAATCTCAGATATGATCCTCACCTCTCTATCCCCGGGTACCGTTATGACGACCATATCCGCTTCTTCCACACTGGCTTTTTCCAGTATATGCCTGTTCGACGCATCGCCGTATATGTACGGAAAATTCAATTCATCGAGGATCTCCATCTTCCTGGGGTCGTAGTCTATGACAATGAAGGGCTTCTTCAGTGGTAATATGGTATCGACGGTGAGATGTCCAACGGTCCCATATCCTATCAAGACCAGATGGTCCTTCAGCTCCCTTACAGCGTCGACCTCCGCCTTTTCTTGACCTCTAGGAAATATCTTGTTTATAACCCTGGACAAAGACCCGAACTGGCGGAACCAGGAGTATATGCTATCACTTTTCTTTATCGAATAGGGCGTAAGCATGATGGTGATCAATCCCGCGGTGATGACCGAGGAGTATACAGTTGGAGATATCAGGTCATTGAAGTACCCTAATTCAGCCATAACGAAAGAAAACTCCCCTATCTGTATCAGACCTAACCCGACTTTGAAAGCGGTTTTCGTCGTGTATCCAAAAACCTTGCTAGCGAAGGAAAAGATAGTGAATTTTCCCACTATCATCGATGAGATGAAAACCAGCAGAAAAAGTATGTTCTGGCCCACGAGGAAGATGTTTACTGACATACCGATAGAGACGAAAAAGATTATCATGAACACATCTCTCAATGGCCTTATCTTGTTGACTATCTCCGTCCCATATTCACTTTCGGCTAGAACCAGGCCGGCCAAGAACGCCCCTAAAGCCAGCGGGATATCTAACATATAGGCAACCGTTGCTGTACCTAGACTGATCACCAATATGGTGAGTAAGAAGAGATTTTTATTATCAACATGACTGACCATCTTGATGATTTTAGGCAGTAAGAATTTCCCCAGTGTCAATACTAGAGATACAAATATCAGGCTATAAACGATAGGGAAGATGTAGGCACTTGGATCTCCACCACCGTCGACCAAGAAAAGGTTCGATAAAATCGTGACTATGACGATGACCCCGATGTCCTGCACTATCAATAATCCGACCATCATCCTCCCTGCGAGCTCTTTTTCTTCGCCCAGATTTTGAAGAACCCGTATGACCACGATCGTGCTGCTGATAGCGATCATAGCGCCTATAAAAACAGATTGGATAAAACCTAGACCGAACACTGTCCCTATCCCGAACCCGATCATAAACATGAAGGTCATCTCAAGGATACCGCCGACCACGGACACCTTCCATATCTTTTTCAGTGTTGTAGGAGAGAACTCAAGCCCCACTACGAACAAAAGAAACGCCACACCCATCTGAGCCAGCACATGCACCTCTTCTATCTTGTTGATGAAGCCTAGAAGAAAAGGGCCGATTATTATACCCGCTACCAGATATCCTAAGATGACCGGCTGCTTGAGCTTTGAAGCGATGTAACCGAAACCTAGAGCTGAAAACAGTATTATGACTAGGTCCGCTAGTAATCTGATCCCCTCTAGAGACTCGAGCATAATCTACCCTTTTATGGATTGAATTAATCTATTTAATAGTTGAGGACAACCAATATCTATATCCGATCTCCATTATGAGGGCACTGTTTTTATTAATAATGAATCTATTAGCATAACTGATGACGCATTATGATATAGTCAAGATAAAGGAAGACGGGAACCTGGAGTTTCCTTCAGACGGTGCCTACGATATCGGGCTTGTAGAGGGTTCTTATTTTCTGGTCGAGATCAGCCCAGAGGTAAAGGAGGCAAGGATCGAACAGATCGCCCTTCCCGGTAGGAGCTTGGCAGAGATAGAACTGATAGTGGAGAATAAACCTGGAGTTCTCTCCAATATCAGCGGTATCTTCGCTCGACACAACGTAAACATACTCTTCAACGAGAGCGAAGAAACGGCCGCGGACGAAGCCATCCTGATCCTGGTTCTGGATACCAACAAGATGGATATAGAGATGTCAGAGCTTAGAAGTATTCTGGCCGACAGGGACGAAGTCATAGATATATCAGTGAAGCACATAGATTAAGAGCGATATCATGACCGAGACGTAGACCGATGTGTAGAGGTTTATCTCGCCGCCCAGCCCTTTTATGTCCCTGGAGAAATAGCGCGGTACTCTCTTTTCGAATATTCCAGCATATTTTAAAACCGCGAACATCAGAAAAGCTACACCTATCAGCAAGAGGTCGGTGAGTTTCAACCTGGGATAATAGTAGATGCCGAAGGCGACTGTAAGTACAGCCATCATGAAAGTGATGAACCCTTCCACACTGTGATATTTTTTCCCCAAACTCTCCAGGTTGAACAGGCTGTAATTCAGGTTGATGAAGTAAGTCAAGGTGCCTATCGAACCGATATAGAAGAGGTAGACCCCGAGACCGGAGAGACCGGACAATATCTCATGCTTGCCGAAGGCACCTATCAGCGGTGAGACACCTCCTATAGCCAAGGTCAGTATGATCATGGACAACACCAGAAGATTGTCGTCCTTGCAGGAGAGCTCGTCTATGTTCTTCGTCCCATGCCTGTTTATCAAAACGCCCACACCCAAGAAGAGCCCGGATTTGAAGAGCGCGTGAGCGAAGGCGTAGTTGACCGCTGCCGAGGCGTTCAACGTGGCTATAGCCAGTAAAATAAAGCCCATCTGTGAAACCGTCGAATATGCCAGCATCCTCTTCACGTTTTTCTGAAGTATCGCCATGACGATCCCGAACAGTATGGAGGAGAACGCTACGATCATGAGCGGCGTTTTCAAAAATCCGATGTCGGTATAGACCAGGAAGAGTATCATACCGAAGACGGGTACCTTGACGGTCAGGCCGGACAGTAAGGCGCTCACAGGAGTGTCAGCTTTGGAGTGTGCCTCGGGCAGCCAGAAGTAAAGAGGGAATATACCCGCCTTGGTGATGAACGATACGAAGGCTATGGTTATGGCCACCTTTATCTCCGTATCCATGACCAGGTTCTCTTCTATCAGGTTGAAGTTGAGGGTACCAGTATTTACATATATTATACCGATAGCGAACAAGAAGAAGAAAGATGAGATGAAGAACAGCACTAGGTACCTGAAAGATGCCCGCTTAGACCCCTTTCCTTTGGAGCAAGCGACCATTATGATAGATGAAATCGATGCGATCTCCATGTAGACGAAGAAGTTGAAGAGATCCCTGGTCAGGAAACAGCCGAGTATCCCGCTGTAAAGCAGCAGTATCAGGGGAAGGATAGACCTACCCGATATAGCACCTTTGTCCCTTTGATCCCTATCGAAGTAAAAGACACTGTACACCCCGGATAGAGAGAACACGATCAAGGCCGCCAGTATCAGATGGAAGTTCAGACCGTTCATCCCTATCTCGATACCGGATACCCTGGTCCATCCTCCCACCACTGTCTCTACGGGGTGATCACCCAGATCCATGATGAATACAGGCCACGGTGAGAGTACCCCCGCCAAGAATGCTGCCCTCATGTACTTTCTGAAGGATCTGTAAACACTCAAGACCGCACCGATGAAAGCGAACACTAGGGGCAGGGCTACGATGAGCGGTATCACTTCCTATCACTTTCCCTTTTCATTTTTTCCACCATGGTTTTGGTCTTGTATGTGGCTCCTTTCAGTATAGGACGTAGGTCAACAGGATCAATATCATCAGTACGAACAACGATGTGTAGAGGTTCATCTCTCTGCCCAGGCCCTTGATATCTCTGGCAAAGTATCGCGGCACCTCCTTCTTGAAGAGGTCTATCCGTTTAAAGATGAAGAAGACCAGAAAAGCCGTACCTACTAAGAACGGATCGAGGGGGTTCAATTTTGGATAGTAATATATGCCGAAGGCGACGGTCAGTACGGCCATCATGAAAGTGACTATCTCTTTCACATCTATACTTGGTCTACCTTCATATCCGAACTCGAACAGCTTATAGTCGAGCTTCGTGAAGGAGACCAAGGTGCCTATCGAGCCCGCATAGAAGATGTAAACAGGCAATCCGGAAATACCGGACAATATCTCGTGCTTGCCGAAGGCGCCTATCAGCGGTGATACACCACCGATAGCCAGAGTCAGGATCACCAGCGATACCATCAGCAATCTATTTTCTTTTGCCGAGAGGACGTTCAGGTCCTTTGTATTCTGTTTTGATATCAAGACGCCCACACCTAGAAAGAGCCCGGATTTGAATAGTGTATGGGCGAAGGCATAATGGGCGGCGGCATAGGCGTTCAAGGTCGCTATGCCCAGCAGTACGTATCCCATCTGCGAGACTGTATGATAGGCCAGCAGTTTCTTCGCGTTGGTCTGTAGAAGGGCCATGCCTATACCGAAGAGTAGCGTAGCGAAAGCCAGGACCATGAGCGGCGTTTCCAAAAATCCGATGTCGGTATAGACCAGGAAGAGTATCATCCCGAAGATGGGTACTTTTACGGTAAGACCGGACAGTAGGGCACTGACTGGAGTGTCAGCTTTGGAGTGTGCCTCGGGCAGCCAGAAATGGAGCGGGAATATACCGGCCTTGGTGATGAAGGCAACGAAGGCTATGGTTATAGCCACCCTTATCTCCGTACTCATCACCAGGTTCTGTTCTATCAGGTGAAGATTGAGGGTCCCTGTTTTCACGTATATGATGCCGATAGCGAATATGAACAGGAAGGAAGAGAGGAAGAACAGCATCAGGTATCTGAAGGAGGCAGCCTTAGCCCCATCCTCGTTGGAGCACGAGACCAGTATGATCGACGAAACCGATGCTATCTCCATGTAGACGTAAAAGTTGAACAGGTCTCTCGTCAAAAAACTGCCCAGCATCCCGCTGTAAAGCAGCAGCATGAGGGGGTACATCGACCTGCCATCGACGAGCCCCTTCCTCTCGGGGTCTTCATCGAAATAAAATACGCTGTACACACCTACTAGAGAGAACACGATCAACGTCACCAGGATGAAGTACTGGTTTAACATACCCAATCCGATCTCGATACCGGAGACCCTGCTCCAGCCTCCGACCACGGTCCAGACGGGGTGATCACCCAGGTGCAGGAGGAACACGGGCCACGGTGAGAATATGCCCAGCAGCAGGGACGCTTTTACATATCTTTTGTAGGATTCAAAGACGCTCGAGACCATGCCGATGAAGGCGAATAGAAGCGGCAGGGTCACCATGAGCGGTATCAATTCTCATCACTCCTCATCTTCAGTATCAGTGCTAGAGCGAAGGCGGTCTCCGCCACATCTATCACCAAAGTGGTGAGCATCAATGTGGCCGGTAAGGGGTCCACCATGCTGTCGTGGATGATCAGAGGGGCGTTCTTGCCTGAAACGTGTCCCAGACTGGTGAAGAATAGGAACACGCCCGTTGAGAGCACGTTGATCGAGATGACCTGCTTTATCAGATCCTTGTTGGTTATCAGACCGTACAGGCCGATAAGAAGGAGGATGATCCCGGCCAGCTGTGCATTGAGAAAGTTGCCTGTGATCGATTCAATCACTTTCCGTCCACCTCAGCAGTATGTAGAACAGGAGTGTAAACGCGGCTCCGACCTCTAGTCCAATCAGGATATTGAAGATGGGAACTGTACCACCGCTGAATATCGTACCCGGTTCTCCCCCTCTCAGGAAGTTGTAAAAGTAGGCTCCGAAAGCTAGGCCCGCCATGGACAGTACGATTATCAATAGAGCCGAGGCGCTTTCCAGCAGTTTTACAAGTCTAACGCTGAAGGTCTCTTGGACCGCTTTGTAGCCGTGAGACGTGATCAACAGTATGACCGCTACTGCTAAGATCACGCCGCCCTGAAAGCCCCCTCCCGGGGTGATATGTCCGTGTATGATCATATATGCTCCGTAGGCTACCAGGAAGGGAGAGATCAGCTTCGAGCTGGTCCTGACGATGGGTGACATCTTCATTCCTTTTCACCGCCCAGAAGGATGTAAACGCCGTAAACGGCCGTGAACAGGACAACCGTTTCGCCTAGGGTGTCGTAGGCCCTCCAATCCGTCAGGATCGCCGCGACGACGTTGCTGATCCCCACGTCTTCCCAGTTGGAGACGTAGTGATCATAGCTGTCGCTCCTTTCTCTCGAATAATCCAGCGGCAGCAGGATGGAGGCGAGCAGCACCACCAGGAATAGTGCCACTAACCGTTTTTCGATTTTTTCACCCCCTCGATGGTGTAGATGAACGTGCCGATCATCAAGGCGCCTATGACAGCCGCTGAAAGGGCAACGTCCGGCGCTTTGAGCTGGAACATGATGACTATCAGGAAGGTACTCAGCAGAGCCAGCTCGACCACCGCGTTCAACAGCTCGTCCTCCTCGACTATTATGACGGCGAGGACGATCATCGCTATGAGTATGACCTCATGGATTATCCCTAGAATACATGTCCACCTCCACTTCGGGTTTGACTCCCACCTTGTGGCTCCCTCTCGCCAGGGCATGGGATATCATGGGATTTATCATGGCTATAAGGAACATCAGTATCAGGATCTTTATCTTTATGAAGATAGGAGCCGGTGTTAGTAGAGCAGCGGCCAACAGTATACTCATGGCTCCTCCCGTATCGCATTTCGTTGCGGCGTGCAGTCTGGTGTACAGGTCCGGGAACCTCAGGATGCCTATCATACCGAAGATCATTATGGCGGTCCCGATGAGAAGTAGAAGCGCTTCTATTATCATCTTTCAGCCTCCTTCTCCAGATGTTTGGATAAGATGAGGTTTGCCACTCCGTTCACCATAAGAAGTACTATGGAAAGGTCTAACAGGTAGTATTCTTTCACCAGTATGGCGAAGAGGGCGATGACCACCACCAGTTTCGTCGTTATGGTGTTGAACCCCACGACCCTGTCTGGTAATGTAGGTCCCGCTACCACCCTATAGATCAAGATGAAGCTCGTCAGTAGTAGAACGACCATCGCCAGGCCCAGAGGGGTCACCAGAATATTTTCTTCAACCACCTTTCCACATCTCCTTTTATCTCATCTCCAGCTTTCTTCACGTTCAGGGTCTTCATGTCTATCCAGTGAACGTAAAGATAGGTTTTATCCAGTTTTTTATCTAGGTCCATGGTCAGGGTCCCCGGCGTGAGAGAGATCGAATTGGACAATATCGTCGTGCCCGTATCAGACCTAAGGTCCGTCTCTATCCTGATTATACCAGGGTTGATGTCGAGGAATATCGCGTGCTTCGCCACCCTGAAATTACTCTCCACCAGCTGGAAGATCATGATGAATATATACTGAGGTATCTGGATGAACGAAAGATATAACACCTTCCTGACCAGGCTCCCCTCACATCTCAGGTCGTCGGTCAGATTCTCATACATGAAGGATGATATCAGCAGCGAGATGATCCCTCCCAGAAGGACGTTCTGCCAGAATATCTCTCCACTCACTATCAGCCAGAACGTCAAGATCGTGATCCAGGTTATTATTATCTTTTCTTCCTTGGACAGCTTCTTGCTCAGCTGCATCTCGTGTTCGTGTCTCTTTTTCACCTCTTGTATCCTTTCTTTCAGATAGAAAGACATCCTGCTCATGATCTTCAACTTTGAATCTAATAAGAAGGTATTATTTTTTTGGGTTGGATGATTTGTTCCTAGGGTCTGAAGAACCTTCTGTTGGTCGATCAAAACCGGTGTGGATAGAAGAGGAGCTCGAGGATATCGAAAGAAAAAAATTATATCCCTCTGTACTCTGTTTAGATAGATGTGGCATCTCTATATACTGCGCTTGTCCGATGATTCACTCTACACGGGTATAACTACAGATGTTGACCGTCGGGTCGAAGAGCATAGAGATGGAAAAGGGAGCGTTTACGTCCGAGGTCGGCTCCCATGTGAAGTGGTCTACACGGAAGAGGTTGGAAACAGAAGCGAAGCCCTGAAGAGAGAGGCCGAGATAAAGGGATGGAGTAAAGAGAAGAAAGAACGGTTCGTCTCCGAGGCCTAGACGGGATTTTCCTCTCTGGAGTGGCACTTTTTACAGAGACCGTCATATCGTTTTGCCACCTCTTCGCTTATCTTTTGGCCGCAGTGCCTGCATCTGAGGTTTCCTTCCTCGTCCCTCATCATCTTGTTCATCTCTTTTGTAGTATCACCCTTGAAGGGTATAATTTTTGTTATTTAGTCAAAAAACATATTTGTATAGTCAAATATAGGGTTTAGAGATAAAGTCTAGAAGGGAGAAGATCAAGGGCTGATGGCGATGGATCTGTTCGGAAAGAAGAAAGAAAAGAAGATAGAAGAACTCAAGGAGAGGCTGAGGGAGAAGGAAGAGAGGATAGAATCTCTCGAAGAGGAACGCCAGGATAAAGAGGAGAGGATAGAGTCTCTGAAAGAGGAATGCGGAGATAAAGAGGAACGGATAGAGTCTCTCGAGCAGAGGTGTGAAGAGAAAGAGCAGGAGAAGGAAGACCTCAGAACTGAACTGAGGAACAGATTGAAGGAGAGGGTGGAAGAGTTAGAAGACTTGAAGGAAGAGATGGATAAGACCGAAGAGGAGAACGAGAGGCTCCAGAAGAAGATGGCTCAGGAGACGGAGGAACTGAACGAGGATATAAAGAGCATGGAGGAAGTGGTCGAGAGGATAACCGAAGGAGATCTGAGCGAAAGGATAGACACCACCAGATTCGAGGAAGGGGACCAGTCTTACCTTATGGAACTGGGGGTGAACATCAACAAGATGGCCAGCAGTCTGGAGAGTACTTTACGAACACTTCAAACCGTCTCCACGGAACTCGGTGAATCCTCCCAGAAGACGAAGGAGACCTCGAGTGAACTGACCGAGATGGCGGACGACCTCTATAATAACATCGAGGACATCTCTACCGGGGGACAGGAGATAGCCAGGAAGAACAAGAGCATCTCCGAGCAGATAGAGGCCCAGATCGATAAGATTGATGATACATCCTCGGATATAAAAGATATAGTGGACATAACGGAGGAGACTTCAGAACGAACGGAGAAGGGCAAGGAAGAGGCTGAACAGGTGAGCCAGAGCGTCGGAAGGTTGAAAGAGATACTGGATGAAACCGCCTCTGAAGGAAAGAGACTGGAGGAGAGGTCCGAGGAGATAGGCGAGGTCATCGACGTTATATCGGACATAGCGGAGCAGACCAACTTACTGGCCCTGAACGCCTCGATCGAAGCGGCAAGGGCTGGCGAGGAAGGCGAAGCCTTCGCGGTAGTTGCGGATTCAGTTAGAGAGCTGGCCGAGGACACCCAGAAGGAGACAGAGGACGTCAAAGAGACCATCGAGGAGACTCAGGACTGCGCGGATACCATAGCCGAGAAGATAGAGGACCTGAAGGAGATAACAGATACAGTGGACGACCTTTCAGAAGACAGCAAGGAGTCCATAGCCGGGATAAACGAGAAGATGGATTCCGTGAAGGAGGCCATAAGATCTGTCTCCGTGACCACAAGCAATCTTCTTGAGGTATTGGATACCGACTTCTCCATGCAGGTCACGAACGTGACGGAGATAAGCGAGCAGAACGCTGAACTGGCGGAGTCCTGTAAGGACATATCCGAGGAGCAGAAATCACTTTCGGAAGAGCTTTTGGGCTCGGCGAAGAACCTCTCCAACATATCGAAAGAGCTTTCAAATGTGTTGGAACAGTACGAAGAAGTTTATATCGAAATGATAGAGGAGGGCAGGAAGAAGAACGATAGAGAACTGGAAGCCAAGGGCCTGAGACGTCTCGGTTCCGTTTATAAGAAGACCGGCAAGTTCGAGAAGGCGGAAGAGTATCTAGAACAGGCCTTGGAGATATCTGAAGACCTAAACGATGTAGAGGGCAAGATGGAATGTTACATAGGACTGGGTAAAGCAGGTTTCAGAAGAGGAAATCTCGAGAAAGGAGAGAGATGCTATAGAAAAGGGGTAGAAGCTGCCAAAGACGTGGGAGACAATGAGTCACTAGCGATGTGCTATATAGGGCTGGGTAACATCTTTTCCCACAAAGGCCATCCCGAGAAAGCCATAAAGAACTATGAGAAGAGTATACCGCTGCTGGAGAAGGAAAAGGAGACGAGTCAGAATGCCAGAGTCCAACTGGCCAGGGCTCACAACAATATAGGCGACAGGTACTTGAAGAACGAGGAGTGGGAGAAGGCTCTTGAGTATTTCGATAGATGTATCGAGTATGCTAAAGAGGCGAACGACGATCGGTTCGTCGGCTGGGGCTCCTTCAATGCCGCCGAGGCCTGCACGAACATGGGCCGCCTTCAGGAAGCTACTAGATATCTTCGAGGTACGGAAGATATAATGAAGGCGGAGAACGACAGGGTCGGTTTAGCCGCTGTCTACAGGAACAAGGGATTCGTCAATCACAAAAAAGGTCGTCTTGGTCAGGCGGTCAAGTACTACGAGAAATCGCTGGAACTCAACAAGGAACTGGATATACCTTACAACGTGGCCGAGACCGAGATGCGCATGGGAGAGGTACTGAAGGAGAAAAAAGATCACGAGGGGGCCCGAGAACATTTCGAAAACGCCAAGGAGATGTACGAGAAGATAGGCGCCTCCGACGACCTGATAAGGAAGGCCGAGAAGGCTCTGCGGGAGTTACCAGAGGGGTAGAGGAACTCGTTTGTTCGCGGTGACCATCCAGATATACAGGTCCGCTCCACGCAGGATCAAAGCTAGGAAGCTTGGTATGTGCGGTAAGGGGAGTGGTGGATTCACTGGTTCCTTCGGCGGAGAGATCTTTTTTCTAACTGTATAGACTATCTATGATTCGACAAACCAGACCGACAGTTATACTTCCCTCATCCATTACTGGTTTAGCAATTCCTTCACATTCTAACATTTACACATATGCCTTTGAGAAATGAAGAGAAAGGATAGTAGAAGAAGTGGTTTATTTTTTGAATATATCTCTTTTCTTTTTGATGTAGGTGTTATCCCTTTCTTCAATTTTTTCTATAACTTCCTTAAGCTCTTTTTCTGAGACCGATTCTTCTTCATAGATGGCTTTTAAAATCTGCCTCAGATCATAAACCTTTACATCTCTTTTAGATCCCGCATTATAAAGTTTAGAATCGTTGGTGAGTAATGGTATATCTCGATATTTAGCTATTATAAGATTCTTCAGATCAGTCTTTGAAATCTCTAAGGAATCTATCGTTTTATAGATCTCTAATTCGTTTTCATCCATGGTTATCGTTTCGCAGAAGTCAAATATCTTTTTGGGGAAATCAAAACATTCCTGCTTAGATACATCGAGTTCATCACGCACATACTCAGTGATCAAGAATTTTCTTTCTGGGAATATCAAGGCTAATAATTCTAGAGCGTCTGCTTTAGCCAGAGCTGACATTATATCTGTGTCACAAAGAACTTTATCCCTCAATATTCTCCCTCAGTTCTTTGACCTTCCTGTCTTCATCGTCTTTCTTCTCGATCTCTTTCTTTACGCCTCTTCGTTCAAGTATGTCGTTAAATTCTTCTCTGCTCACTCCTGACATCTCTACAGCCCTTCCTATAGATACCTTTCCGGTCCTGTATAGATACACAGCTACGTCTATCTTGAACTCCGGTTTCTCTTCTAGCATAAACCTGAATGAACTTCTGAAAACGTCGCTCTTGCTGGTGAATCTACCCTCTTCGATGAGTCCCTCCACTTTTTCAGATTCAGCAGGTGCCAACGATATAGTTGTTTTTTTTCTTGCCATATTTAGTATTATATAATATGAAATAGTCATATTTAAGATTAACCCTGGGATCATAAAGAAAGCTGAAGCCAAAAAGGGAACGGAATATACTTTCACCTAATATCCCAACTTTATCCCAATTGTTGATTTTAAAAGGGTATGAAAATACAGTGCGTATTCAAGTTGATCTCTTTTTCCCCAAAGTATTTTATTTTTTAATATCTAAATTTGCCTGGAGGAACTCAGTTGTTTGCGGTGATAGTCCAGATATGCAAGTCCTCTCCTTAGAGGGGGAAGGCGAAGAAGCTAAGAATGTGTGTCAAAAGTGGAGCGGCGGGTTTACGGGCTCCTACGGTAGGGGTATATTTTTCATCACTCTACCAAGTATGATACTTACTTTGGGTTAATCCTTTGGTACGATGAAAAACACCCGCTTGATCGAGCGAGTCAAGTAAAAAGACTCATCTAATCTCTATACCCTCTTCCCCGTGTAAAGACCTCAATGACCTTAACCGTTTTGTCTTGTTTTTCGACCGTGTAGATCACCCTATAGTCTCCCACTCTCAACCTATATTTGGTGGGAGTAGTACCTGATAATTTTTTTATATCCGCTCCAGATCGAGGGCGATAGGGATCACTCTCTAGGTTTTCGAGTGAAGATTTAATCCTTTCCTGGACCTCATTCTCCAATGATTCAAGTTCTTTTTTGAAGGTAGTAGAAACAAGGATTTGATAGCTCATAATTCCTCCAGAGGTATGAAGTCATCCTCCTTGAGGATCTTGTTCCACCTATTGTCCAGCTCTTCTATCTGCGCTTCACTGATAAGAGAACGGATTATAGAATCATAGCTTTCTCCTTTTTCCCCTAGTTTTCGGAGAATTTCTTTAGTTTCATGAGATACTGCTACTGTTGTTTTCCCCATCTATATCACTTATAATAGTTATAACATTTATATCATTTATAGTTTTCTTCATTTTTTTAACCTTCACCCTGTTAAGATCAGACTGGAAGCGGAGGGGCACGACATTGATTTTGCCAGAGATATAGCAGGGTAGTGCCTCCGAAAAAGAGCTTTTAAAGAAAAGATAGAGAAAACAGATAGGTAACTTCATAAGTGAGTATCTACAATATGTATATACAATGAAAGCTAAAGTCAAAAAATGGGGCAACAGCTACGCTATCCGATTGACCAAGAAAGATCTGGAGGAGTTGGGACTTGAGAAAGGGGACGAGGTGAAAGTGGAGATAAAAAAGATTAACAGGGAAAATATAGATTTATCAGGCCTTCCCACCTTTCACGATGAGGACGAGAAAGCGAGTGAACACCACGATAGACATCTTTATGGACGTGACAAAAGTGAGGATCGCTGATACCTCTGCACTTTATGCCCTCTTCAGTGAGGATGACGAACATCATGAAGAGGCGATGAAATCTTTCGAGGAGACAGATCCCATTGTAATACCTCAGGAGATATGGTCGGAGACCGTTTCTTTGATCCAATACCGGCAAGGCAAAAAGGAAGCTGTTGAGGCAGGCGAAGCCCTGCTAGATCTGCCTCATGTGGACGTCAGAACAGGGAATTTAGATATATTCTGGTCTTCCTGGAAGGAGTTTACAGATTCCGAAAACGATTTGAGTTATCCTGACTGTGTTGTGATAAGTTGGTGCGACGATAGAGGGGCAAGTCCTTTGAGTTTTGGTAGGAGTTTGAACTCCTCTGTTCAAGATTGAAGTCTTCACTTACATAGGGAAAACCTATCTCATATTCCAAAACTGTTTTCCGAAAAACCACCGAAACCTTTAAGAATTCGAATCGTAATTATATAATCATGATTCGAAAAACCTTCATAAACCGGGCAAACGAACTGTCTTCACTCCGGACCAGGCAGTCCAAGGAAGGGTTCGAGTTCATCGTCATCACCGGTAGAAGGAGAGTGGGGAAAACAAGGCTGCTGCAGGAATTTTCCGAAGGAAAAAAGGTCATCTTCCTCATGTGCGAGGAAAGAAAATGGGAGTACAACCTTGATAACTTCAATCAAGCCATCGCTGATTTCTTCGATATGCCTTCACCTAATTTTGATTCCTTTAGGGGATGTTTCGAATTCATCGCTGAGAGAGAAGAAGACCTGATCATCGTGATAGACGAGTTTTCATATCTTATGAAAGAAAACGAAATACTGGGAGAGTTTCAGGGCATAGTGGACGAGGTCTTGAAAGATAAGGACATAACACTGATCCTCTCTGGCTCCGCTGTTTCTATGATGAAAAAACGGGTGTTGGGCAGAAGCTCCCCACTCTATGGAAGGACCACTTCTCAGTTGAACATCCAGCCCTTCAGGTTCTCAGAATTACTCGAATGGTTTGAAGGAGCGGATATGGAAGATATCATAAAGATATTCGGTGTCTGTGACGGCATACCGAAGTACCTAGAGTTCTTTGAAGGGGAAAAGGTCATGGAAGAGATAAAGCAAAACCTGTTCAGTCCAGATGCCTTCTTATTTAGGGAACCTAAACTCCTCTTGGAGGAAGAACTGAGAGAGCCTGAGACCTATTATCAGATCCTGGAAGCGATATCGCTTGGGCACACTCGAACGACGGATATCGCCAATCACAGCTATATGGAAGCCAAAAATATGTCATCCTATCTCTCTATACTCAGAGACCTTGGCTTTGTTAAAAAGGAGAAATCCATCTTGAGCAAGAAGAGGAAGAGAGGGCTGTATAGGATCAAAGATAATTTCTTTAATTTTTGGTTCAGATTCGTCTCTCCAAATTTTGCAGAGATAGAGAACTGGCAACCAGAAAAGGCGGTTAAAGAATTCGAAAGGGAATTCGATCATTATCTCGGCAGCATCTTCGAGCAGGTATGCAGACAGTACTTGAGATCAGTAGGGTCCTATCCAACTTTGGGCAGATGGTGGTATAAGGAGCATGAGATAGATATCGTGGGTTTGAACGAAAGAGAAGACAGAATTTTACTGGGAGAATGCAAGTGGACTAACAGCAAAGTCGGTTCTTCACTGCTACATGACCTACAGAGCAAATCAAAAAGGGTTCGGTGGAAAAAGAAGGATAGAGAGGAGGAATACGTTTTATTCTCCAGATCGGGTTTCACCGATGATCTGAGGGAGGAGTACTCTAACTCCGACCAACTTCAACTGTATTCTCTAGAAGATATGATGAGAGGATTTGGATCACGATGAAAGGAAGGAGTACTGGCAAAAAACACAGCTTGACTTTAGTTGTGGCGTCTGACTCAAGAACGCGATGAAGTTTTAGCGACTACATCTCCAAAACTGTTTTATTTATACCGACATTTGACATCTGAGGCGATAGAATTAGGGAGATGAACACAGCGCCGGAAAAATATTAGATCAAGAAGGAAGACAATAGGATCTAAAGAAGAATGTTCTAAAGCCAGACATCCCAGGTCTTATATTCTGCCTCAACATCCTCCAACACTTTTTCGATATCCTCTGCCGAACTTTTATCGACCAATAGAGTGGAATCTGATAACTTCCAGCATGTGTTTGATCCACCTACGATGCCATTCTTCTTTCTTCCTTTTTTTCCATAGAGCTGATAGTGTAATTTGGATGCCTTTTTATTGGAACAGTTGGAGGTATCGTAGACTATTATTTGGTAAGGGTCCTTTGGAGGTAACTCAGATGCGGAGATACCGAGAGGTTTTTTCATGAAAAGGATCTCTCCTTCATGCAAAGCTGAAGTGAGGATACTCCTTCCTTCATCTTCCTTGATATCTTGAAGGGTGATATCGTTAAATTGGAGTATTCTGTCGGTATCTATCTTTCGTCCCAGTCCTGTTGTTCGTTTACCTCCATCTTCGAGGCTCTCTTCATCCTTGTAAACGTTCAAAATATCGATATCAGAGTCTCTAGAGATATCACCTCTGGCGAAAGAGCCATAGATTATAGAGGCGATCAGCCCATCTATTTCTTGAAGCTTCGATACCAAGGAGGTCGGGATCTCCTCCCCGCTCTTCAGGGTATACTTCTCATCCATCCTTTTCCCTCCATAATTTCATATCCCAATCTTCCTCAAAGTGTTCGATAACTTCTTCCATCAATCGTAAAGCCGTCTCAGCCCCTTCGCCATTGCTTCCTTCGTATCCAAGGGAGTTATAGATGTTAAAGATCTTATCGTACAAGTCATATACCTTCGGATGGTTCGCCTTGGCGTAATTGAATTCCTTCCGATGGCTCCTTAAATCTGATCCTTCTTTTCTGCTCGTGTCGGCTTCCAATAACTGTCCTACGACTTTAGTACAGTTATCAGCCACGACTGGGTGTCGGTCTTTGTCCATATCGTCATAAGCACTCTGGAAGTACTGCTCGGCTACCTCTATATGTTCTTCGAAGTCCATGTCTACCATAATAGACAAAACAAACTTAGTATTTAAAGCTGTCTATTACATTAGACAATAGGTGCTTTTCACCTCAATATTTCATCAATCCCCGTAAATTTCGTCTAAATATTCGGGAGCTCTTAGGGTATCTATATCGCAGTTCTCGTATTCTAGTAGGTCTCTATCACCTGAGATGATATAGTCACAATCCTTGGCTTCGGCGCATGCAACTACATGTGCGTCGTACTTGTCTCTGATGTCGTCAAACTTCGCGATAGTATCTTTATATTCAGACTTTTCCACTATTTTGATATTGGATAACTCTATGAATTTCTCGAACATATCTAGGTACTCGGGAAATTCTTTCATGAAAACTCTACATCCATGTTCTAAGATGTAGACTTGGTCGTAGTTCTCTAAACTTTTGATCATGGGTTCTAATTCATTCTTATCAAAGACGACAGTTGGGATAGAACATTTGTGTCGATAAAAAGCTGGTTCATTCGGTCCAGACCTCTTCTCTAGATTCCTCGATAGCTTTCTCTATGTCCTTTTTGGTTATATACTCGGCCTCTTTATTTATCGAATCGCTTATTTCTTTCAGTTTTAAGCCCACTTTTTTTAGTATCACATAGTCTCCAATGGAATCTACGGATAGGTAGCTGTCCTTATCTATATCCAGTTTCTCTCTTATATCGGCAGGCAGTGTGACCTGCCCCTTGCTCGTGACCTTGATAACTTTGGTCATCTTTCTGCTAAATGTAAGATTTCCTTACTATTTAATGGTTGTCCTGGATTTATCTACCCTGCCCTTAAAGAACAAATGTCTATTTACGTTTCATTAAGAATAAGCTGAATCATTCTTTGAAGAGGTCGTTTTTTATCTATCTAATTGAGAATGCTCCCTTTGTTATTCTCATAATCAAAACTGCCATCCTTCATAATGATCTTTCATCATTTGAAGGGTATGAGGAAGGATTCCTCAACCATCCTTCATAACGAAAACAACCGTCCTTGACAATCGTTTCCTTCCTCCCGAAACCGTTTTACTATATCAATATGACTTCGGAGGCGGAAGATTGGTAGAGGCCTCGAAAAGAGCGACGCAACAACTCCATTTCTAGACAATACAGATGACTTCATCGAGTCCCACGTAGATTTAGGATACAGTATTGGTCATCGACCGAAACTTACAAGTATTGTAAACCTTTTACAATATATGATGACGAAAGCAACTAAGAGAATCCCGGTTACGGAAGAGACTTTAGAGAAGATAAAGAAGTTAGGCTATAAGGGCCAGACCTACGATGAGTTACTGAATGAGATGGCAGAAGCCTATCGAAGAAAAAAGTTCCTAAAGATGTTGAAAGAAAGGCGGGAAGATGGGGAATTCCTTGATTTCGACGAGGCTGTTGAATGACTTATAACATCCTAATCGAAGAAAAGGCTGTTAAAGAGTTGAAGTCCCTACCTCAAGAGATTAAAAATAGGATAAAAAGCAAGATAAAGGATATCTTGAAAGAAGATCCACTACCTGGAGGCAAGGGTGACATCAAAAGGATCAGAGGTACTGACTACTGGAGACTGAGAGTAGGTGATTATCGCGTATTTTATGATGTGGATAGAGGAGAAGGTAATGTATATATCCTATCTATAAGACACAGGTCCAATGCCTATAAAGAGATATGAAAATCATCTATCATCGGCTGCAGATGAGGGCCCTTTTTTTCTTCCAAATTTATTTTATTTGTGAAGCAGTATAGAGTTTAGAAAAAGGAGGAAGTTATTTGTTTACCATGAGTATCGACCCATAATTAAGTTTGATGCCTCAATCACCTCGCTCTCGACCTTTGGCGTTATAACGATATCTGAACACAGCTGCAGGATTTCATCCACAAGTCCAGCCTTCGCCAGAACAGATGCTACATCGGTATCTACAGTGTTTCATACACGTTGATATCTCCTATTCTTCTTCGTAGTAAGTCTTGACCGCTATACCTCTGTCCTTCAGTTCCTGTTTGAAACTCTCGGAGTCCATCTCAGCTATCTCGGCCCCTCTCATCAACGATATCTTTTCTTCTTTGTAGAGCTCGATAGCCACCCGTATCTTTTTCTCACGATTTTTTCTCATGAAAGTTCTGAATGCGTCGCGTATAACATCACTTCTAGAGCTGTATTCACCAGACTTTACAAGGGCGTCTATCTCGTTGTTCATCAGCTCGGGAAGGCTGATGGAGATGCTCTTGCTTGGCATATGTTAATCATTATTGCTATTATTTATCAATATTTCGGTCTCAGGGAAAAGAGATGTACGGCATATCGACGATTTTCCAAAAGTTTTTTATCGACTAACCCTTATACGATAAGAAGAGCAGGAGGAAGTGGCTTGAGTACTGCAGGAAAAAAAGAGCTGTACTCCAAAGCGTTTTTTGATGACTCAGATGATTTTATCGATTCACACATAGATTCTTTCTTCCCTCATCCAGACCAAGAGGAGGTTGAGCAACAAGAAAAGCATAGAAAAGAGTATAAAAAGCAGCAGTTCAACCCCAGAACAGTGGAACCGTTCAAGCCCGGCCTGGAGAAGCTGGACGTCGAGACGGAGTCGGGATGGACGGGGAAGCCCTACGCCTCGACCAGGGAAGCGTGGGCCGAGATAACGCTGCACGTGAACGACACGGCTGGGATAGACAAGATAATCCTGGAGAACAAGGACAACAACGAGGACGTGACGCTCTACTCCTCTGACGGTGAAGAGCTGGACGATGAGCCCGGTGTCTACGAGTTCGAGGCGGATCTGGACATACGTTACTGGTGCGACTATATGACGGATGGCTGGGAGCTGAAAGTGACCATAAAGGATGTCAACGGCAACGAGCTTGTGCGGACCGAGGATATCGACAGTGAGTTCGGCGGAGCTATAGGCGAGATATTCGGGTGGGTCCAGGATGCTATGTATACTTCGGTGAGCGATTTCCTCGGGCTGGAGATTGGTTTACGGAGTGTAGTAATAGCTGGGA
>CAYMXS010000039.1:0-12958 GCA_964394465.1 uncultured Thermoplasmata archaeon
GCGTGGACGTAACGGCACATCTGACCGCTACTTTAGAAGTGACGGTCACCAGTGGTACTACGAGCGACACGACACAGCAGAGCGCTGACGTAGGGGCTATAGAGGCATACTCACCCGAAGACAGATTGGTCTACGCGTAATAAAATCTCTTCTTCTCTTTTTCCTACTTTTCACTATATATCTCTTTGAACACTTGGGTTCCGAATGTTTTTATATCTTGTTTTTATTAGGTATTCCCTTAACAAACCATAGATTGTATGACTAAAGCTGTAAAATCGGCATAATATTACGAGAAAACCACCGTAATGTTTTAATAGCTACGGTCACATAATCTATACGTCGGACGTATGACGTAAATTCGTCGGACATATATGAATTCCCCGGGATGGGATCATTTATGCACTCTAGCCAAGATGAGTTGGAACCCAACTACCCCAAGTTCCGTTTGAGGTGTGTATTTTGTATTTGAAGAAAGTCAGGATGGAGAATTTTAAATCCTTTGGAAAGGAGATGGAGATACCGCTTGAACCCGGTTATACTAATATCACGGGCCCCAACGGGTCAGGAAAGTCGAATATCGGCGACGCGATACTTTTTGTTCTGGGACCTAAAAGTTCAAAAGAGATAAGAGCGGGCCGTCTGACAGATCTTATATTCAACGGCGGCAAAGAGGGGGAACCGGCCGATAAATGCAGAGTCAGCCTGATCTTCGAAAACGAAGAAAGGACCATACCCATAGACGAGGACGAAGTCACCTTCACGAGAAAAGTGAAAAGATCGGATAACCAGCAGGGCTATAATTCCTATTTCTATGTGAACGGAAGGAGTTCTACCCTCACGGAGTTCCAGGATCTGTTAGCCCATGCGAGGATATCTCCGGAAGGATACAACATAGTGCAGCAGGGAGACATAGCCAGGATAGTGGAGATGAGTGACGTTGACAGGAGGAGAATACTGGACGATATATCAGGGATAAGCGAGTACGACGGTAAGATAGAGGAGGCCGAAGAGAAGAAAGAAGAGGTCATGGACGACCTGGATAGGATAAGCATAATGCTGGACGAGATAAAGACTCAGGTCGAAGAACTCGAAGACGATAGGAAAAAAGCGCTGAAATACCAGGAACTGTCAGACAAATCCTCTGAAGCCAAGGAGATGAAGGACTGGAAGACCATACAGAACATGAAGAAAGATATATCTTCCGTTGAGCAGGATATCGAGGACAACAAAAAGGATATAGAGAACTACAAGGAGAAGAAGAAAGAGCTAGAGGACGAGATCGAGGACATCTCGAGAGAGATAAAACAGCTGGAAGAAAAACTGAACGATAAGGGCGGCAAGAAGAGCAAAGCTCTCCGTGAGGATATAAACGAATTGACACTAGACATAGGCCGGGCTGAGGACAGGAAGGAAAGCGCGGAACAGGTCATAGAAAAGAACAAGGAAAAAAGGAAGAGATTGAAGGACGAGCTCAAAGAAGAGAAGGATGAATTATCGGATATAAATAAAACAATAACAGAGAAAAGCCAGGAGAA
Source organism: uncultured Thermoplasmata archaeon (assembly GCA_964394465.1). GTDB lineage: Archaea > Thermoplasmatota > Thermoplasmata > Halarchaeoplasmatales > Halarchaeoplasmataceae > CAYMXS01. Next base: position 1,536 of record CAYMXS010000039.1, read on the forward strand.
AGAAGAGAAGGGAGATGAACTAGAAGAGCTTAAAGAAGAGATAGACGATATCGAGGACAAACAGTCCGATTCCGACGAGAGGATAAAGGAACTGAGGAAGGAGGGTGTGAAAGTAAAGAAGAAACTGGATAAAAAGACGGACAAACTTAAGAGCAAAAAATTGGAGAGGGACAGAAAAGAGGACAAGATAGAGCGTTTGATGGAGGACATCTCGGATATAGAAGAAGAGATAGAGAGTCTGGAGTTCGAGAAGAAGGACGCTAAATGGGACCTGGACCAGATAAAAGAGGCTAATGAAGAGCACTCCGATAAATTGGAAGAATTGCAGGACGAGTTCCACTCCGAGAAGAGAAAGGAGAAGAGGTTGAGGGAAGACAAGAAGGACCTTGAAGAGAGGGTGGATAGACTCACGAGGAAATACAACCAGTTGAAAGCCGAGGAGAAGGCGGCGAAATCCGTCAAGAAGGGCTACAATAGGGCCGTCTCGACTATACTCGAGGCGAGAGACAAAGGCAGTTTAGAGGGAGTCCACGGCACCATAGCGGAACTGGCCGAGGTAGAGGATAAGTACGAAACTGCTTTGAAGGTGGCGGCCGGAGGACGGATGCAGTCCATAGTCGTGGAGAACGATAAAGTCGCGTCTAGAGCCATAAAGCACCTGAAGAAGAAGGAAGCCGGAAGAGCCACCTTTTTACCGCTGAACAAGATGAGAAGCGGGAGGCCAAGAGGAAAAGCGCTCCGGGTCGTAAAGAAGGACTCCGCGGTTGACTTCGCCATAGAACTGGTCGACTATGACGATGATTATGAAAACGTGTTCTGGTACGTCTTCGGCGACACCGTCGTCATGAAGGATATCGATTCGGCTAGAGAACAGATGGGCGGCGTCCGCATGGTAACGCTGGACGGTGAGAAGATAGAGAAGAGCGGGGCCATGAAGGGCGGAACTCTCAGGAAGAACATGATCGGGTTCAGCGCCCCGGACAGAGGAAAACTGGACAGGGTCAGCAAGGAGCTGCAGCAGAGCCGAGACAACCTGAAGCAGGTGGAGAACGAACTGAGCACCGTGGAAGATAATGTTCAAGAGCTGCAGGACCAGATACAGGAACTGCAGAACCAGGGAAGCCAGCAGGAGCAGAAGGAACTCGAATCCAGGATCGAGCGTTTGGACAAGAAAATAGAGAAAAAGCAAGAGGTCCTTGACGGGAGAGAAGAGAAGAAAGAAGACCTGAAAGAAGAACTTGGGAAGATAGAGGATTCGATCGAATATCTCGAAGAGAAGGTTGACGAGCTTAAAAAGAAAAGAAAGGAGATAGACAAGGATATCAACGAGATAAGTCCGGAGGAGCTGACAAAGCGCCTCAGGAAGAAAAAAGACAGGGAAGTAGAGCTCACCAAGAAAATGAACAAACTTGAGTCCGAACTGGACAAGAAAAATAATCGGAAGGAATACCTGGAAGAACAGATAGACGAGATAAAAGAAGAGAGAAAAGAACTGAAGGAAGAGATAGACGAGAAAAGATCCACTATAAAGAAGAAAGAGAGCAAGATCAAAGAGAAGAAGGAAGAGAGAAAGGAGCTGAAAAAGGAACAGGACCAGATGGACGACGAATTAGATGAACTGAGGAACGAGATAGACGATAAGAAAGAGGAGAAACGGAAGAAAAACACGGCGATAGACCAGCTCGACACGAAGATAGAGTCCGCAAGGGAGTACATAATTACGCTGAAGCAGAAACAAAAATCGAAGCAGGAAAGCATGGAAGAACTAAAAGAGGAACTGGACGACGATATCGATTTCTCCGACGAAGAAGTGCCTCCCATGAAGGAGCTGAATAACACCATAAGACGGTGTGAGAACAAGATGGAGGAGCTCCAGCCGGTGAACATGAGAGCCCTAGAAGATTACAAGAAGAAGAAGGAGAGAAAGGAGAAGCTGCAGGAGGAATATACCGACCTTCAGAATAACAAGGAGGAACTGGAGAAACTGATCGACGAGATGGACAAGAAGAAGAAAGAGGGATTGATGGAAGTCAAAGGGGAGATAAACGAGAACTTCAAGAAGGTATATGAAGAACTGTCAGACGGGGGCGAGGCCCATCTAGAACTTGAAGATCAAGAGAAGCCCTTCGAAGGCGGCTTGGTAGTGAAGGCGAGGCCCCCCGGAAAGAAAGTACACAGGATAGACGCTCTATCTGGAGGAGAGAAGAGCCTGGTTTCCATGGCGTTCATCTTCGCCATCCAGAAATACGATCCCTCACCGTTCTACCTCCTGGACGAGATAGATCAGAACCTAGATGGTGTGAACGCTGAGAACGTTGCGGATATGATCAGTCGTAATTCGCAGTCCGCACAGTTCTTACAGGTCTCGCTCCGAAAAGTCACCCTGAAGAAGTCAGACCACATAATCGGCGTGACGATCCACGAGAACGGTATATCCGACGTGATAATGAAGGTCAACATACCGGACGAGAAGAAGAAAGACATCCCGGAACTGTCTGAAGTCAGCAAGCTAAAGCCGGAGGTGGATTAGATGGTCTGTGAGACAGAAAAACAGCAGAGCGGATTGGCTTTAGATGACGACACGACCAGCGAAGTGTTACAACATCTTACCTTCCATAAATCTTTGATAGACGAGGGCAGGTCGAACGAGAGGATAAACCACTACATCGATATGGTGAACCAGATGGAAGAGGACGAGAAGATCTCTAACGATCCCTTCGAGTCCGCTATATCATCTGTGTTCAAATTGGTGATCGAAGAGAAGATGGACCCCTGGGAGATCGACCTAGTCTCGTTCACCAACATGTACATCCAGGAAGCTAAATCCAAGGAGCAGATAGACTTCCTAGTTGCCGGTAAGTTGGTGAGCATGGCCTGGTCCATACTGAAGTTGCAGTGTGAGGTAGTCCTCGATTCCGCCGAAGAGGAAAAGGAAGAAGACCAGATGGAAGAGGAAGCTCAATTCTTCAACGATTGGGACGTCCGAGATTACGACATGTACGATGAGCCAGAGGATATAGATTACGAGGAAGAGGTCGTAGAAAAGGACAAGGTACCGATAAACAAAGCCGTCAGGAGAGAGGAGAAAAAGGCTGTTTCATTGATCCAGCTGGTGAACGCCTTCGAGGAGGCGAAGAAAGAAGCCAAGTACAAGGAGAAGATGGAGCGCCTCAGGAAGGAAAAGAAGAAAGAAAGAGAAGAGGAGGAAAGATTAAGGGACGAAGAGTACGATACCAGGTCCCACGAAGAGGACCTGTATCACGACATATCGAAGGTGTGGGACCGTATCTGCTGCTACGAGCAGAAGGTCATAACCTTCGACATGATACACGACGGCCGTTTGAGCGATATAGTCACAGCCATGACGTCCATACTTTTCCTACACAAGCAGAACAAGATTAAGGTTAAACAGCTGGAGTATCCTGAAGGCGACATACTGGTTGAGAACCTCGTGCCTCTGGAAGAGAGAGAAGGTGGGCTGGTCAAACTGGCCGAAGAGGAAAACGAGATGACCGTGGAGAACATGGTGACGCTATAAAAAAATCACTAGTCGTAGTAGTATTCTCCTTTTTTCTTCTGCTTTTTATCCAGCCGGGAGTTGTACTTGTTCACCCTGGGCCTGAACGTGTCCTCGTCCCTCCTGAACGTTATCTCCAACTCCTTGAGGAATCTGTTCATGCCCTTTCTCATCTCGTAGGGTCCTTCTCCCTTCCCGTGTATTCCAGGCTCTCCAGAGAAGTTCATTATCAGGTCTGAAACGTAATCTATGAAATAGACGTCGTGGTCCACTATCATGCCGGCCCTATCGGTCTTCTCCATGAACCTCCTTATGACCTTGGCGGCGTCCATCCTTCTAGATGCGTCTAGATAGGCGCTGGGCTCGTCTATGAGATAGAGATCCGCTTCTCTACCCAGGCACAGCGCGGTGACGGCCCTCTGAAGCTCTCCACCGCTCAGGTTCATGACCTGCCTTTCCAGAAGATCCTCTAAGTCAAGTGGATCTGCGACCTCGGACTGGAAGAAACTGCTACCGAAACTCTCCATTATCTCCATGTTGTAAAGATCCTTTACCCTACCCTGGAAATCTGGCTTGATGTACTGCGGTTTGTAGCTCACCCTTATGTCCTTCTCTATCTTCCCTTCTGTGGGGTCTATAACATCGGCGAGCATCTTGACGAAGGTCGTTTTACCCGTTGCGTTCGGTCCAACGATGCCTATGACTTCCCCCTCGGGTATGCTGCCCGCCTCCGTTTCAAGGGTGAAACCGTCCCACTCCTTCACAAGTTTATCGTACTCTATCAGGCTCTTGGAGTGCCACTCAGAACCGGGGGCGTGCTTCTGGAAGGTTATATCCCTCTCCCTGAACCTGACGTTCTCCTCGTCCAGAAAGCCGTGAAGGTAGCTGTTTATCGCCTTTCTAACCCCCTGAGGATGGGTCACCACACCGTATGCTCCTCTGGAACCGTACAATATATGAACGGATTCGGCCAGGAAGTCCAGAACGGCCAGGTCGTGCTCGATCACCATGACGTGAGAATCTCTGCTCTTCTCCCTGATGACCTTGGCCACGTTGAGGCGTTCCTTCATGTCCAGATAAGAGGAGGGCTCGTCGAAGAAGTATATGTCCGCTTCCTTCGCGGCTGCAGCAGCTATAGCGACCCTCTGGAGTTCGCCACCGGAAAGGTTGCCCGTCTTGGAGTCCAAGGTGCTCTTGATACCCAGCTTCTCCACCCACTTCATGTAGTCATCGCTGACCTGGGAGAGCATATCCTCGACTTTACCGCTGAACCTGGCGGGGATATTATCCACGTACTGAGGTTTCGTCGAGGTCCTTATCTCTCCCTTGGCTAGAGGTTTGAAGTACTCTCCTAAAGCGGTCCCAGAATAATGATCGAGTACGTCTTCCCATCTCTCCCCCTCTGTCTTTTCACCCTCTTCTTCGAAGTTTCCAAGGTTCGGGATTATATCGCCGGAGAGTATCTTTATCGCGGTCGTTTTTCCGATACCGTTGGCTCCGAGAAGTCCGGTGACTTTACCCTCCTTGGGTATGGGCAGCCTGTAAAGCCTGAAACTGTTCTCGTCGAACTGGTGTACCAGGTCAGTATCCAGCTCCTCTGCCAGATTGATTATCTTGATGGCGTCAAAGGGGCATTTGTCAACACAGATACCGCATCCGGCACAGAGCTCTTCTGATATCCTCACCGCGTCTTCGGTCTTGACTATGGTCTCGTCGCCGGTCCTGACCCTGGGGCAGTACTTTATGCACTCGTAGTTGCATCTTTCCGGCTGGCACTTGTCCTTTATCAGCACCGCGATTCTCATGGCAGTGGATTAGAAGTGGTGTTATTTTATATTGATGGAACTACTCGGGTTCAAAGCCCTCTCTGACCCTCGCCGCTAGACCCCTCTCGAAATGGTCCATCTCCTGTGAAGTCATGAAGGTCCTAGCCGTGGCGACTAGTCTGTCCTCGGGGTCTAAAACTATGGTCTCGTCGCCTGGCCTGAGTTCTTGAGAGCAATGAGTCACGAACTTGGCGAATACGTTCTTGCCCTGGGCGTTATACTCGGCGCTGTCCTCCGTGACTCTCATCTCGATACGATCTGAATTTCCCTTCAGGATCCTAGCCCCGGCTTCCTTGAGTGTGAAGAAGCCGTCGTAGTGCCTTAACGAGAGGATATGTTCTTCGTCCAGATGAACGTTCTTTATGCGACCTTTGTTGTTCTTCACGTACTTGAGTTCACCGTCGGTGAGTAAACTTCCGGCTCTCTCTCCGAACTGGTACTCCGAGATCGTCTTGACTTTCATCTCGTCCAGTGATATCTTTTCGCCTTTGATCAGGCTCTCTAGTGTCTCTTCTCCCTCCCATCTCAAGATGTCCTCTACCGGATCCTTTTCTCTATAATCATCTAACCCGATCAGTTTTTCAGTTTCACTGGGAAAGATAGACTGAGCGATGGGATAGGTCTGGTCCAACTCCAGAGGTATAGGACCTATGGGCGAAGACACCAAAAGGTTTACCGGATAATCCGAAAGCAGGGACAACTCCTCTCTGAGGAACCTGTTGTAGGGCTTTTTATCAACGTCCACGTCAAAAAGTACGGCCGGGCCCTCTACAGCGGGCTCATGATCGTTGACTATCCAATCGATCATCCTCTTTATGGAAGGGCGCCACAGAGTCTCGCTACCCGTGTAAAAGATAGCTCTGTGCCTGCTTCTGGGCTCGTACCTTTCTAGGTATTTCCATCCCTCTTTTACGGCCTTGAGGGCCTCTAGGAGCTTCGGATGGGCTCTAACTCTCCGCTCGACCAGTTCCCACAGACTGCCGTCCTTTATGGCCTGCTTCACTCTCTTCAGCTCGTTGAAGCTCACCCACAGGTTGTGTTCGGCAATCAGCCTCTTTCTTTTCTCCTCTTCCAGTCTTTTTAATCCATCCACGCCGTGGGTCCGACAAACCGGGCATAGGCAGTCCGTCTCCTCCAGGCCCTCTAAATTCCTGGTCCCCGAGGGATACATCATGTCCTCTCGTACCGCGTATTTGGCGTAGGAGCTGGAATCGAAGAAATCACAGCCCAGTAAAGCGGCTAGAGAGTAGAGCATGGGATGACCGGCACCGAAGAGGTGTACCGCTCCTTTGCCGTTAAGACCCTTTTTAGCGGCCATTATGATCCTCACCAGGTCTGTAAAGCGGTAATCCTCCATGAGTGGGACTACACCTCCTATGGGATAGAAGAGGCTGTCCATCTTGGATAGGCTTTCCGCACAACCCTCTCTCAGTTCGGGATATATAGAGCCCTGGATGGGGAGTGCTACGTGCCTTTCGCTTTTTCCAGCCAATTTTACGGCTTCCTCCGCCCTAGAGACCGTATCATCCACCTTCTCCTCCACCAGTTCAAGGGGGTCGTCGGGCTCGGTGAACCTGTCCAATACCGTTATTATATCCGAACCTATATCGTGTTGAAACTGTACGATCTCTTCATTGCTCAGTTCCACTTCGCCGTAAACGTGTGACTGAAAGGTACCGGAGTCCGTCATTATGGGTTTTGAGAAGTTCAGCATCTCGTGGAGTCCCTTTTCTAAGGCCTCTTCCTTCAGTTCGTCCTTCGTGTAGATCACGTATGAATTCGTTATCAGCATCTGGGCACCGAACTCCTTCTCAAGCCTTTCTGGAGATATCAGGTCGAGGTTTGGATTTATGACGGGCATCATGGCCGGTGTTTCCACTGTTCCATGAGCCGTTTGGAATTCGCAGATGCGCGCGAGACCGTCTCTATGCTTCATCTCGAACATGAGCTACTTACCTTCCCAGAGGGGTGACATCTCCCTCAGTTTTTTGATCATGTCCGGTAGAACGTCCAAGACTTCGTTTATCTCTTCTTCCTCAGTATAACGGCTGAGGGTCAACCGAAGGGAGGAATTAGCGTGCTTTTCATTCCCTATAGCCACTAGTATGCGTGAACCTTCTATGTCCTGGGATGAGCATGCGGAACCGGTAGAAGCCGCGATGCCTTTGGTATCTAGTTTTAAAACGATGGCCTCCCCCTCTATGCCTTCGAAATAGAAGTTGGCGTTGTGAGGCAGTCTTTTCTCGTAATGGCCGTTGAGATAAGAGGCGGGGATACTCTCTAAGACACCTCCAACTAACTCATTGCGCAGCTCCTCCATCTTTGGAAGGTAATCATCCATCTCTTCCTGAGCTATCTCACATGCCTTTCCTAGACCAACAATACCAGGCACGTTTTCAGTGCCAGATCTGAGTCCTTCTTCATGACCGCCACCGTGCTGGAGCGGTTCGATCTCTACATCTTTATCCTTGTAAAGCGCGCCTACACCCTTCGGACCGTGGAGCTTATGTGCGGACAGTGAAAGCAGATCGATCTTCTCTTCTTTTACATCCAATGGTATCTTACCCACGGCCTGGACCGCGTCGGTGTGAAAAAGGACGTCCTTCTTTCTTGCTATAGCTGCTAGTTCCTCGATCGGTTCTACAGTACCTATCTCGTTGTTGGCGTACATGATGCTGGCTAGAGCAGTACTTTCTTTTATAGCGCATTCGAAATCTTGCGGGTCTACCAGGCCTTCCTCGTCTACAGGTAGATAAGTTACCTCATAGCCGTTCCCTTCCAGGTATCTACATGTGTTGAAAACAGCGGGATGTTCTATCTGAGTCGTTATAATATGATCCTTTTCATCATCGAGGTGCCTGAGAGCGCCTTCGATGGCTAGATTGTCAGCTTCGGTTCCTCCTGATGTGAATATTATCTCTTCCTTATCGGCACCTATGAGATCGGCTGTCCTTTTCCTTGCTTCCTCCATCGCTTCTCCGGCTTCCCTGCCTTTCTTGTGAAGACTAGATGGATTTCCGTATTTGTCGGTAAAGAAGATATCCATAGCTTCTTTTACCCTTTCATCAACCCTTGTTGTGGCGGCCTCGTCCAGATATATATAACTCATGAAGTCTCACCTGTTTGTTTTGGTGTAAGGGGCTAAGAAAGGGACTTACTAAAATATTTCCGATGTGTCTCTGGATAGTATACACTCTTTATAGAGTAAAAATAACAGGGAAGTTATTTTTCACCCTTCGTTTATCCCTCGGGATGGCCTCTAATGTATCTATTGAGGTCCGCCCTGTTGTGGTGGAGCCTGCTGAGGTTGGTTAGGAGGCTGTCCTCCCTGAGCGGGCGGCATGTATGCTGGGAACGTCCTGTTCAGATCATCCTTTGTCTCGTTGTATTTCAAGAACCACAGGATGAAAACTATCGCTCCCAGGGCAAAGAAGAATAGCCCTATGATGCCCAGGATCAACCCAACGGTCGTTATACCGTGATCCACCTCCATCCTGGTACCTCCCTGGTAAGGCTGGAAACGTACCTCTATTGAGTTAAAGGTGCTGTCGGCTTCGATCACGCTCTGGGGCTGTGGTCCCGGTCCCTGTGGGGGGGCCTGGGACGGGGCCTGTTGACCTCCATAGCCACCCTCTGGTCCTCCCTTTAGATCCATCCCTTTGGAATGGATGAGAGATTGTACCTTATTTTTGGCGCTATCTATACTCTCCTGAGAGAATAGATTTTGCCCAGTTATTCTTATTCCTTCCATCAGAAGAGGGATATATTTTGTTATATTAAAATTTACGGGTCTTTCTTCTTTTGATATCACTCCAGTGAAGAGAAATCCACCGGTAAAGGTCCCTCTTCTATGACCCATCTATTAACTATAAACCTCTGTGGCAGATAACTGAACCGTTCACCGTCTTCGTAGACCTGATTGACAGACCTGATCAAACCAGCAGATTCCAGCCCCTGTATCATCCGTGAACATTCTTCGACATCCAGATCACATACCTCGGTGAGTTCCTTCACATCCTTGGGCTCGTTAAAACAGTTCTTTAGCACCTGGCGGCACTCCGGTTCGCCTAGGAGTTCCTTCCTGGCTTCGGACTTTGGGGGAGAGGACAAGAACATATAGTATATAACACCTCGATCCATATTATTTAAAATTGTACCATATTTATCCACGTCGATCAAAAACTGATACTTTACTTTTAATCGAGAAAAGAGTAAGCCTTATAGGCCTTGTTCCGATACCCATCTGATTGGTGCCTAGTATGAAGGAGCAAAATCTCGCCGACAGACTCTTGGATTCTATAGACCAGAAGAAGAACCCTTCTGTTGTGGGACTGGATCCACGCATCGAGAGGATCCCCATGCATATAAAAGAGAAGGCCGTGGAAGAAACTGACGGACCTCTCGAGGCCGTTGGCCGAGCCATAACAGAGTTCAACAGAGGTCTGATAGAAGCCGTTCATGAGATCGTCCCGGCGGTCAAGCCCCAGGTCGCTTTCTACGAGCAGTATGGCGTCGAAGGTATCAGGGCTTTCAAGGAAACGATCGATTACGCGAAGGATGAGGGCCTTATCGTCATAGAGGACGTGAAGAGGAACGATATTGGTAGTACGGCAGGCGCTTATTCTAACGGTCATCTAGGCGAAGTGAAACTCTGCGATAGTTCCACCCAGAGATCCTTCGATGGAGATATGGTAACGGTCAACGCCTATCTCGGGAGCGATGGTGTGGAGCCGTTCATAGAGGACTGTAAGGACTACGGCAAAGGCATATTCATACTGAACAAGACGTCCAATCCCTCTTCCGGAGAACTGCAGGATAAGACCCTCGAGGGAGGCGGAACGGTCTACGAGGAGATGGCCCGTCTTGTCAAAGGATGGGGAGATGATTTGAAGGGCGAAAGAGGTTATTCTTCCGTAGGAGCGGTGGTAGGAGCAACGTATCCCGAGGAAGCTAAAAAACTCAGAAAAATGATGTCTGACAACCTTTTACTCGTACCGGGCTACGGCGCCCAGGGAGGTACCGCGGACGATGTGATCCCGTGCTTCAACGACGACGGTTATGGAGCGATAGTGAACTCTTCTAGGGGTATTGATTTTGCATATGAAAAAGAACCCTATAAGGACGAATTCGGGCTTGAAGAGTATGTCGAGGCGTCTCGTAAAGCGGCCTTAGACATGAAAGACGATATAATTAGATCGCTGGAGAAAGGTGGAAAAGTACCTGATGGTTGGTGACCAACTGGAATCTCATTTAGTGATCGTTCTCTGGAAAACATAGGTCACTATCAAAGTCGGGATAATTACCCATAGGATCAAGGCCAAAAATATACCATAATTTGGAACACCGGTCAGATATTGAAAGTTGTATTCTTGATAGATTATCTCTATGGTATTTCTAAACACAAGGTTGGGATTGAATAATCCCAGTATGTTTTCCGTCTTCGTATAAGCGAAGCTACCTTCCTCAAGGCCAAACAAGGTAGGAATCGAATGGATTATCATGAAATAAAAGAGATTAAAGAACAGCCATATCCCAGCCCCTCCTAACACCGCAGTTCCTGAGCTATTTGATACAGTAGATACCAACATTTGAAGTGAAAGATAGACCAAGATAGTACCTAAAGAACTCAATAAAAATATAACTGTCAGTTTTGAACTCGGTGAAATACCAGAAAGATTCCAGATCCACAATACACCTATAAGGTTGATTATGGTGCTCGGGATCGCTAGAGAGACAAAATTCCCGAACAACTTACCGATCAAAATCTTCCATTTTTGGATAGGACGACTTACCAGAAAAAATAGTGAATTAGTCTCTATTTCTTTAGATATGCTGTCATAAGCCAGTGCTATAGTCATAAAGGGAACCACAAAGATCATCATGTATGTAATATCAATAAGGATATCATCAGGTCCTCCATAAAGAGGGGCTCTTCTTTCCTCTCTAAAATCCTTTTTTTGAGTCATATTACCATATTCATCTTTGACCGTTATATTCTTAGGTCCAGATGAGAATTCATGCTCGATAAAACCAGCATCATCCGCTTCTGCCTTTTTTGTTCCGTTAACTATCAACTTTGC
>CAYMXS010000039.1:13058-20093 GCA_964394465.1 uncultured Thermoplasmata archaeon
TAAAACCAGCATCATCCGCTTCTGCCTTTTTTGTTCCGTTAACTATCAACTTTGCATTTTTAGAAGGAGCTCCTTTAGGAGTTATAACATGGTATATGAGATCATTAGATGAGTCCTTGCTTTCCAAATCTCTTTCTATTGTTAAGATTCTTCTTGCGTCAATAATTCTATTAAACAATGTCTTATTTTCTTTTATATTTCTAACTGTACCGATACCGCCGATATCTGTCCTACCTCTTAGTTCAGAGTCGAATTTATTTTCAAACTTTATTTTTAATGAATAGTGATAGTAAGTTTCACCTTTATCGCTATCATTATATTTACTAATATATTTTTGAGTGTTTTTAAAAACTACCCTCCCATCTTGATTGGTTTCCTTGAAACTAACCGCTGTATCGTTATGATAAAGAGAAACCGTTTTGTGGCTCTTGGGTTTGCCCCAATAATCCGTCAAATAGACAACCATATCATCTTTCCATCCGTCATCATCTAGATCGACTGAATGAGTGAAAACTAAATCAGGAGTATCCTTTTCGCGGGATTGACCCATAGAGAATCCATATGCCGAAGCTATCACAATCACAGCCAAGATGAAAACGATGATCAGCATCCTGATACTTTTTATATTGGTCAAAAATTCTTTTTTCCCTAGATTCCAGATCTTTTTCATGATCCTCCCTCCGTGATCTTCAAGAAGACCTCTTCTAGATCTGGCTTCTCTATATTGATAGACTTTACATTTATTCCATTTTCCATCAATTTTGAGTTTATCTTTGTAGACAGATCATCATCATTTACCTTCGCAGTCAAACCTATATCGGTCCTTCGAATGGAGAGAATTCCATCTATATCTTCTATTTTATCGATCATTTCCTCTCCTATACCTTCCGCTTCGACTTTTATCTTATACTCTCCCTTTCCCTCTGCGATATCTTTAGAAAGATTCTCTATCAGATCAACCTCTAGAATTTTCCCTTCATTGATGATCCCAATTCGATTACAAACCTCCTGAACCTCTGATAAAATGTGAGAGGATAAAAAGATGGTCTTGCCCTCTCCATTCAGTTTCTCGATAAAATTTCTAAAAAAATGAGTGCCTTGAGGATCTAGGCCCCCTGTGGGCTCATCTAGAATCAATACATCTGGATCATGGACAAGTGACTGGGCGAGAGCCAACCTCTTCTTCATCCCGTGGGAGTATCCCTTCACTTCCCTATCTACGTATTCATCGATGCTCGTCTTATCCACAACATCACATATATTATCCCTATAATCCCCTGAGTCGTAGAACTCTGCATAGAACTCTAGATGTTTCCTTCCTGTCATGTTCCCATAAAAGCCCGGTTCTTCCGGCATGACCCCTATATTCTCTTTTACTTTCAAAGGCTCTTCAGTTATATCGTGTTCTGATATCTTGGCCGAGCCACTAGTAGGGTCTAAAGCACCACAAAGCATCTTTATGGTTGTGGTTTTTCCTGCTCCGTTGGGCCCAAGGAACCCAAATACATCTCCCTCTTCGACGTCAAAGCTAACATTATCGACTGCTTTGACATTGTCAGACCTAGACTTGAATACCTTCGTTAGGTTTTGGATCTCGATCTTCTTGGAAGCCTTACTACTCACTCTTCTGCCTCCGGTTCTATCTAACCGCATTAAATATTAATATTTTATGCTAAAGGTGTGTCTGAAAGCATCTCAACATTGTAAAAGACTAAAAAAGATTTGACGAAGGCCTCAGACCTTTTCCGTCATTTACCCGTCAAGATCTTCATCAGACCTGTTTCATAGCTCGGGAAGATATATCTTACCCTTCTGCTTCTTTCGTTTTGCCTCATCTTTCTCATCGATACTACATGGACCCGGGAATATTTATATTTAGCTTGAAAATAAAAATAGATAAGTACAAAACATGCGTGAAGTAGTTCAACCTGCGGGTTGAAAAAACACCTATGGCTTAAACTCTCCAAAATCCTTTTATCTAAAAACTTTCCTCACGGAAAGTGTGAGTTAGTATGGACGAAGAATGGACCCCCATCGAGGAGATACTGGAAGGCCAGCACACGGGAGACGAAGTCAGCATAAGAGGTTGGGTGCACCGTGAAAGAGACATCGGCAATATGGTCTTCCTTAATCTTCGTGATCCCACTGGTATAGTACAGGTCACCGTAGCCAAGGACAACTTCGAAGACGAGAAATTCGATAAGATAAAATCGCTGCTGGTAGAATCCTCTTTGAAAGCTTACGGTGAAGTGGCCGAGGACGAAAGGGCTCCCGGCGGCTACGAGATCCGGGCCAAAAACATAGAGATAGTACACGCCTCCAAGGATTTTCCCATACACGAGGACCAGAGCGTGGAGCATCTCCTGGATAATCGACATCTATGGCTGAGATCCACCCGGATGAGAGATATCTTGACCGTGAGATCAACCGTATTCGGAGCCATCCACGAGTTCTTTAGAAACGAAGGTTACAAGGAGTTCCAGTCGCCGATCATAACTCCCAACGCCTGCGAAGGGGGCTCCACTCTGTTCCCGGTAGATTACTTCGACGACGAAGTGTATCTGACTCAGAGCTGGCAGTTGTACGCGGAAGCGGCCATCTTTGGCCTGGGTGATATATACACCATAGCCCCGAGCTTCAGGGCCGAGAAGTCTAGGACGCCCAGACACCTAACGGAATACTGGCATGCCGAGGTTGAAGGTCTTTGGTTGGACCATGAGGGCCTCATAGAACTGGGCGAAGGCCTGATCGTACATCTCGTGAAAAAGGTGCTGGAAGAGAACAGAAAGGAACTCGAGAACCTGGATGCCGATATAGAGTACCTGGAGAATCTAGATAAACCGTTCCCCCGGATAACATATGAAGAAGCTGTAGACATGTTACAGGAGGAAGGCATGGACGTTTCTTATGGTGACGATTTCGGGGTCCCAGAGGAGAAGACATTGACGTCTCTATTCGACAAACCGGTCTTCGTCACGCACTATCCAAAGGAGATCAAGGCGTTCTACATGAAGAGAGACGAAGAAGACCCGTCCAAAGTTTTAGGATACGACCTGATGGTCCCACACGTCGGCGAGCTGATAGGGGCCAGCGTCAGAGAGACCGATATAGACTCATTGGAAGAAAGACTGGAGGAAGAAGGAGAAGATCCAGAGATATACGAATGGTTCCTGGATACCAGAAGATACGGCTCCGTTCCACACGCCGGTTACGGCCTCGGTGTAGAACGTGTCATCATGTGGCTCTGCAACCTGGACCATATAAGGGACGCTGTCGCGTTCCCGAGGACGCCTAACCGCTACCAGCCATAGCCTTCGCGTATTCCGTATAGACCTCGGCCGCTTCGACCAGCTCCGGCAGTTCGATATACTCGTCGGGCTTGTGAGCTAGATCGACCTTTCCAGGTCCAAAGATGAACGTCTTATCGTTCGTAGTTTTGAACTTCACCATCTCGGTACCATAGGGAACGGCCCAGATGTCCGTTTCCGCTACATCTAGCATCTTCTGTATGCAGTCCTGGTCCTCGGACAGCTCGACGGACTCCAAGAACTGTATCTCCTCCTTCTCGAATTCCCCGTCTAGAGGATCGAAAAGATACTTCTCCAGTATCTCACGGTTGAACTGGGGCGGAAACCTTACATCTACTTCCGCTCTACATTTTTTTGGTATAACGTTGGTCGTCTCACCGCCTTCTATAACGTCTATGCAGCAGGTTAACTCATCCTTTTTAGCCGGTATATTGTTCTTCATGTTCAACTTCTTCAAAAGAGGGAGCATCTTCACTATGGCGTTCTCTCCCTTCTCGGGCATGCTGGCATGAGCATTTTTTCCTTTAGTCTTTATTTCAAACTGATAGACACCTTTCTGCTGCGTGACCACCAACATGCCAGTGGGTTCAGCTACAAGAACCACGAAAGCATCACTCACTTCCGGTTCTTCGGCAGCCCTCTCGGCGCCGTTCATGGTGATCTCCTCGTCGGTTGTAAACACGACGGAGAAGGGAACGTCTTCGTCAACCAGTTCTTTGACGGCCGCGATTATGGAAACGCAGGGACCCTTCATGTCTAGTGTTCCTCTGCCATACATCTTGTCCTCTACAACCTCGGCCTGCTCGTGTTCCCACCCGTCTCCGATGGGAACGGTGTCCAGATGACCGGAGAAACAGACACCGCCTTCTCCATGAGAGGCGAGTATCACGGGATTGAAACCCTCTCCCTCGATGACTCTAGGTTCCAAGCCTATGTCTTCTAGAAGGGAAACGGTATGTTCCACTATCTCGTCCATTGGGCCTTTACTCCTACTGTTTATCTCGACCATCTCTCGCAGATTTTCCTCTATAAATTCTCGCATCTTGATCCAGCTCCTTTTTGTCTAAACGTTTTTAGGTCAAAAACACCAGTGAGTAGAAAACGATCATGATAATGGCTATAAGAAGTCCTAGGTAAAGCATGCCTTTGGTCATCTTCTTGTCCTTCCCGAACACTATCGGTATCGGTCCTATGAAAACGACACCGCCGAAACTGGACTCCTTCTTGACTTCCTTCTTTTGTTCAGCCTGCGGCTCTTTGTAAACACTCTGCCACTCCCCTTTTCCTTCTTTTTTAGTCCCAAAAAACGGCATGGCGAAGAAGAGGAAAAACGAAAGGAATATCAACAGAACGCCGAAGATCATGAACAGGCTCCCTCCATAGATAACTGGGAATATTATGAAAAGAGCGACCTCCGCCTGGCCGATAGATACGGCATAAATTATAGAGGCCAATCCGGCCAAGAGCATCAGTACCGGGACCACCAGCCGCTTCATGTCCATTTGTAAGGGAAGAGGGGCATATAATGATTTACCTTTATCCATCGTTGAAGATGCCGTGATAAAAAAGGGTAAACTTAATGACCTCCGTGTCTATCTACGTCTGAGTGAGAGAGATGAGATACGACCCATTAGACTACCCGCACGATTCTTCCAGAAAAGTGAACTATTCAAAGAGGGGCATGGTAGCTACTTCACAGCCCCTAGCGGCCCAAGCCGGTCTGAGGACGCTTCAGAAAGGTGGTAACGCAGTGGACGCAGCGGTAGCAGCGGCTTCCTGTCTGACCGTTGTAGAGCCGACCTCCAACGGTTTAGGGAGCGACTCCTTCGCCATTGTCAGAATCAACGATGAACTTCACGGTCTGAACTCCAGCGGGCCTTCACCCAGGGATATATCGATAGATGGGATAAAGGAAAGAGGCTACGAAGAGATGCCAAGACTGGGTCTGGAACCGGTCACGGTCCCGGGGGCTCCAGGGGCCTGGGCGGAACTATCCGATAGATTCGGTGAGTTACCCTTTGAAGAGGTGCTCGAACCGGCCATAGAGTACGCGAGAGAGGGCTATCCGGTCTCACCGACCGTAGGCAGTGGATGGAGAAGGGCCTATAAAGCCTACAAAAAAGAGGAGAAGGACATCCTGAAGCACTGGTTCGACTGTTTTGCCCCCGATGGGAAGGCTCCAGAGATAGGAGAGACCTGGAGATCGAAAGACCATGCAGAATCTTTAGAGAAGATAGCTAGGTCGAAGGCTAGATCGTTCTACAGAGGTGAACTGGCTGAGAAGATATCGGAATTCTCCAAAGAGAACGACGGTTTCATCCGAAAAAAGGACTTGGTTGAATTCGAGCCCGAGTGGGTCGAACCTCTCTCCACCCAGTACAGAGGATACGACGTCTGGGAGCTGCCGCCCAACGGTCAGGGCATCATAACTCTGATGGCCCTCAACATACTGAAGGGGTTCGAGCTGAAATCGAAGGAGTCCATAGAGTCATATCACAGGCAGATAGAGGCGCTGAAGCTCGCCTTCGTCGAAGGTAAGAAGCACATAACAGACCCGGAGTACATGGATGTAGAACCAGAAGAACTGCTTTCAGAGGACTGGGCGAGCGAAAAGAGAAGAATGATCGATGAAACGGCCATAGACCCAGGAAGAATAGATGAAAAGAGCTCCGATACAGTGTACCTGGCCACGGCAGACGGAGAGGGAAACATGGTCTCCTTCATCCAGAGCAACTACATGGGGTTCGGTTCCGGCGTCGTCGTTCCGGGGACCGGCATCGCTCTCCAGAACAGGGGGCAGATGTTCTCGCTGGATAGGTCCGAAGCGAATTCACTGGGGCCAGAAAAGAGATCCTATCACACCATAATACCGGGCTTCCTGACGAAAGACGAAAAACCGATAGGACCCTTCGGAGTCATGGGGGGATACATGCAGCCCCAGGGACATCTTCAAGTCTTGACTAACACCATCGATTTCGACCACAACCCGCAGTCTGCTCTAGATTCTCCACGCTGGAGATGGATAGACGGAAAAAAGATCAAGGTGGAGAACGAGTTTTCGGGCAACACGGCTAGAGCACTGAGAAGGAAAGGACACCGGATAGAATCGACCCTGAACAAGGGAGGCTTCGGTAGAGGGCAGATCATCTGGAAAGAAGATGATGCTTTAGTAGGAGGGACCGAGCCCAGGGCGGACGGAAAGGTAGCCTGTTGGTAGCATGAAAGGGGTCTACGTACTGGTCATCGAGCTTGACAAAGATGCGACCATCGAGGTCGGCGCCCTTGGACGAATCGACTTCTCAAGTGGGTATTATACCTATGTAGGATCGGCCCAGAAGGGTGTAGAGAGCAGAGTGGAAAGACACATCAGAGAAGAAAAAAAGAAACACTGGCATATCGACTATATTCTTGAGAATGCTGAGATCATACAGGTCTTTACTCATCGGGGAGAAAAGGAAGAGGAATGTAAGATGGCCGATTTTATAGATGGGTTTTCCGAAGCTATAGAGGATTTCGGCTGCAGTGACTGTAACTGTATCTCTCATCTGTTCTATCATGGTCATGACCTAGAGGATCTACTTAGCGAGATAGAAAGGTATCCTAACATCTCTGAATTTGAAGTATAGAAAGGTAACATTTTTATCTTATCGGCTATTGCTATGGCTACTTCATACGGGCCCGTGGGGTAGCTTGGTCGATCCTTCGGCGTTCGGGACGCCGGTACCCG
>CAYMXS010000040.1:0-19259 GCA_964394465.1 uncultured Thermoplasmata archaeon
GGTTCCTTCCTTCATGGTGCAGGGTCCAAAAGAATGAAATGATCATTGTCTGACTATTTCGCCTTATTTAGGTTTCAATAGATATTCGTCGGACGCAAAGAATTTTCCAATTTATCAAAATCACGATTTACCAGTAACTATTTATACACAAAAGGTGGTAATTTGGTTGACCAAAGCGGTGATGAATCTGTCAGACAATACGTCAGAGAAGGATCGATCGAATTGTCCCCTTTGTGGGGCCGAATTGACCCATGGTGTGGATAGATGTCCAGGTTGTGGTTTGGACCATTCTATCATCGATAGAGTGGGAGATCAGATAGAGAAGAAAGAGGAGGACGTCGATGAACTTCTTGAGGAACTGGATCAGCAGATAAGCCAGAAGCTGCAGAACGAATTGAGAGATGAGATCGGTCTGAACATATATGAGAGTGTCTTCGGGGTCGAGAAAGACATAGATATGACACCGCAAGGACCTGATTCTCTGAAAAAAAATGGTATAGATCTGGTCTATGAATGTGGTAACTGTGGATCTTCTATACCCAGGGATGCAAACCGGTGCTACAACTGTAACGTGGTCTTCGAAGAAGAAACTGAAGACCAACTTAAAAGTGAATTCCGGCATCTTATAGAGGAGGCAAAACGGAGGAGCGAAGATGTATCTTTAAAAGGAGACTCGACCCTTTTTTTAGAACAGAAGATGGAGGAGGCCAGAGATCATGCAGAACTTGGGGAGTATGAAGAGGGTCTCCAGAAGACCATCGAAGTCATCAAGAGATGTCAACGACTGAACGATTTTCAAGATAAGTTGGATAATGTATGGAGTAAAGTCTCAGAGTTGAAGATCGACCAGGCTAGATTTGAGAGAGAGTTAGAGAACTCGAAACGTCATGTTGAAAGAGGAAAGATCCTGGAAGGTATCTCACATCTCGAAGATGTCAAAGAGAACGTCGAGCAGTGGAAGGAGAAAGAGAAGAAAAAGGCGGGCAAAAAGAACAAGATATGCAGTTTGAAGGATAATCTGAACGAGGTGTTGGAAGCGGCTAAAGAACTGAAAGCTTCACTGGACGAGATAAAAGGAGCCATCTCTTTGGCTCATTCATTCTCAAAAGAGGGAAAAGTAGACGAAGCCCTCCAGGTCTTAGAGCACGCAGAACAGTTGGGCCAGAAAGTTCTAGGCAGGAGGATCGAAGACGTCGTGGATCAGTTGAAAGGCAATGGTAAAGAAAAGATGATCCGTTATCTGAGACGGGCTACGGAGGAGAAAGAAGAATCTAACTACGTCGAGGCAGCGGATTGGATAAAAAAAGCTATAAGTGTAACTTCATATGTAGCCGGTGAAGACCCTCTCTTCCGGTCCAAAGGTGCTTCATATATGAGAAAAATACCATCCGGTGTCAGCGATCTAGATGCGATAATAAAGGGCGGTCTCCCCACGGGTTCCGTCGTTATCCTCTCCACCGAAGTGGGGGCCGGCGGCGTGGAGTTCACTTATACATCAGCGGCGAAACTTTTGAGAGCTAGGAATAATCCAGATGACCTTCATCTTATACTGGGGGACGAATGCGAAGGATCGGTCCTTCCAAACGACGTCCATTATGTGACCTTTTCGAAGGACAAAGAGGATCTGTTCGATCAGGTCAAGGCCTCTTTCAACCGTGATTATTACGAGGTGCTAGAGAATGACCTGAAAGTTGAAGACCTTTCCAGTTCGTATTTCCAGCAGACAATGGTGCCTCCGAGTTGGACCGACGACCAGGAGCCAGGAGAGAGCCTCTTCTCCGACGACTCAGATACAGACCTTTTAGAAAAACTGGTGGACTTCCTGGAGGAGAACGCCGAGAACAACGTGATCATCATAGACTCTCTCACAGACCTATTGACTAACTCCTCCATAGACAACGAGAAATTGGTCACCATCATCAAGGGCATGAGGAGGGCCTCCAAAAAGTGGGGCGGAGTCATCTATCTCCTTCTTACGAAAGGGATCGTTGAAAAGAGTACTGAATATCTCATGGTCGACAGCGTGGACGGGGTCTTCTCCTTCGAATGGTCGAAGAACAGACGTTCATCGAGGAGGCAGAGGTATCTTCTGGTAGACAAATTCATGAGCGTCTTGCCTCATCTAAAGAGGGAGAAGATCGCTCGTTTCACGGCCGAGGTCAAAGATACGGACGGTTATACCGTCATCAACTATGAGAAGATAAGGTGATAGTATGGGTGAGAAAGATATGGAAAGGATAAAGAGCGGAATAGACGGTTTGGACGAGATGTTGAAGGGAGGTTTTCCGAAGGGACACGTTTTCACCGTCATGGGACAGTTCGGGACGGGAAAGACAACGATGTCACTCCAGTATCTCTGGGAAGGTCTGCAGCAGGGTCAATCTGGCATATTCATATCCCTTGAGGAGGATAGAGATGCGATGATAGAGACCGGCAGGTCCTATGGCTGGGATTTCGAGCCCTATATAGAGGACAACGAACTGGCCGTAGAAAAGCTGAAGCCGGCCGATGCTGACGCGACGATCAACAAGATAAAAAGTGAACTGCCGCAGTTCATCGAGAACTTCAACGCCGAGAGGATAGCCATAGATTCAGTTTCACTGCTCAACATGGTGTCAGACGAACCAAAGGAGAAGAGAGAAAGGCTGTTCAACCTGTGCCAGATGATAAAGGATACCGGGGCTACGGCACTACTCACGGCCGAGGTGAAGGCGGACAATCCCAGGAGTTCCAGGGACGGTCTTGTAGAGTACACCACTGACGGCGTCGTGCTTTTACGTTATGATCAGGACGATATGCAGGAGGTCCAGCTGAGCATCCAGATAATAAAGATGAGGAGGATCGAGCATTCAAGAAAGATCAAACCCTACCTGATAACGGACAAAGGCATAGAGGTCCAGACCGAGGGTGCTATATTCTGAACCGGTGAGATCATGGGTGTAGATATAAAAGACATCTTGGAGAGGGAGGAGATCGGTTTCGAGGACATGGAAGGTAAAGTCATAGCCATGGACGCCTACAACATCATATACCAGTTCCTTTCCAGCATACGACAGAGAGATGGAACGCCGCTCAGGGACTCTGAAGGTAGAGTCACTTCACACCTTTCCGGCCTGCTCTACAGGAACGCCAACCTGGTCCAGAACGGAATAAAACTCGCCTATGTCTTCGATGGAAAGCCGGACATAATGAAGGAAGGCACCCTTGAGAAGAGGAAGGATAGGAAGCAGAAGGCCGAGAAAGAATACAAAAAGGCTCTAGAAAAAGGAGACCTGAAAGAGGCTAGGAAGAAGGCTCAACAGACGTCCAGGATCGACGAAGATATAGAGAAGAGCGGTAAGAGACTTTTGAACCTGATGGGTATACCCGTTGTGCAGGCCCCGGCAGAAGGTGAATGCCAGGCGGCTTTCATGGTACAAGAAGGCGACGCATGGGCCGTGGGCGGCCAGGACTTCGATTCACTGCTTTTCGGCTCCCCACGCCTGGTGAGGAATCTGACGATAACGGGTAAAAGAAAACTGCCCGGTAGGAACGAATACAAAGAGATACGGCCGGAATTGCTCGAACTAGAAAAGGCTCTAGATGAGTTGGAGATCACCAGAGAACAGTTGATTGATATAGGGATCCTGTGTGGCACCGACTATAACGACGGGGTGAAGGGCATAGGGCCCAAGCGAGGTCTGAAATACGTCAAGAAGTACGGAGACCTAGAAACGGTGCTGGAAGAGAAAGACAAAGAGGTCAACAACTTCGAGGAGATAAAACAGCTTTTTCTCCAGCCAGAGGTCATAGAGGATTACTCGCTGGATTTCGAAGAGCCGGACATGGAGGGCATAAAGCGATTCTTATGTGATGAGAGGGACTTCTCGGAATCCAGGGTCGAATCCGGGCTGGAGAAGATAGAAGAGGGTATCGATAAGATCAAGTTCGACCAGACAAAGCTCTCTTCTTACTAAATCCTGAACCAAAAAGGAACATTTTAATAACTACTTTGTTGGTTAGAGGGCTATGCGCCTGGTTCTGATGGGGACGGTCCAGGGCGTCGGCTTCCGGCCCACGGTCTATCGAGTCGCTAGATCCTTAGGACTCAACGGTCACGTAAAAAACAAGGGCGGCGAAGTAGAAGTCTTGATCGATAGAGGGGGGGATGAATTTTTGAAGAGGTTGAAAGAGGAACTGCCGCCTCTAGCGGAAATAGCCAGTGTGGAGAGATACGAAAAGGAGGTCCAAGAAGAAGGTTTCAAAATAGTAAGGAGTTCAGAAGGTAAGAGAGAATCTTCAACGATCCCCGTGGATACCGCGCTCTGTTCAGATTGTCTAGAGGAGATGTTCACACCAGAAGACCGAAGACACGGCTACGCCTTCACGAACTGCACCAACTGTGGAGCCAGATATTCCGCCATAAGAGAACTACCTTATGATAGAGAGAAAACTACCATGGACAAGTTCCCGATGTGCGATGAATGTAGAAAGGAGTACGAAGAACCCATGGACAGAAGGTTCCACGCCCAAACTACATCCTGTCCAAAGTGCGGGCCTTCTTATACCCTGTATGATAAAAATAAAGAGGAGATCGGGGGTATCGACGAATTCTGTAGATTGATGAAGGCCGGAAAGATCTCCGTTGCAAAGAGCTGGGGCGGTATGCATATAGCCTGCAGACTTGAAAGTATACCGGAACTGAGAGAGAAACACGGTCGAGAAGAGAAGCCCTTTGCACTGATGATGCCCGACATGGAGACCGCTTCAAAATACGCTCATATAGAGAGAAAGGATATCTTCACGGGGCCAAGGAGACCGATCATGGTTTACGAGAAGAAGGGATATAAAGAAGACCTGCTGGACCTTGCGGCTCCAGGCCTACCAACCGTTGGGATGATGCTGCCCTATACCGGACTGCACCATCTCATCTTCGACAAGATAGACTTAGATGCTCTGGTCATGACGAGCGCGAACCCGCCGGGTGAGCCAATGGTGGTCAAAAACGAAGACGCCTTCGACCTGAACCTGGATTATTTTCTTCTTCACGATAGAGAGATAGCCAACAGGATAGACGATTCGCTCATAAGGACCCATGGGGAAAACACGGAGATCATCAGGAGGTCTAGGGGTTTCGTACCCGAGTACTTCGATTTCAAAGAAAAGAACGTCATGGCGGCGGGAGCGGACCAGAGCGGCTGCATAGCTTTTTCCAAGGACGGAAGATTGTACCCGAGCCAGTACCTCGGAGATCTGGGTTCCTACGGTGCCAAGATGTTCTATAAGGACACAGTGAGATATCTCAGGTCTATACTCGGTATAGGTTCGGTCGAGACCGTCGCCGTTGACCTTCATCCGGGTTATCAAAGCCGGAAGCTCGGCCTCGAATATGCGAAAGAATTTGAAGCTGAAACAGTCGAGGTACAGCACCACTGGGCACACGGTGCATCCTTACTTCTAGAGCACGACTTGGACGAGATAGTCTGTATAGCTATCGACGGTACAGGCTACGGAGAAGACGGCAACAGCTGGGGCGGTGAGGTACTCCACTGCACGAGAAAGGGTTACGAAAGGATGTATCACCTTGAGAACTTTCCATTGATAGGGGGAGACCAGGCTGTCAAAGACCCGCGCCGATCGGTCTACGCGATCCAGAGAGTGAAGGGCAAAGAAGGAGAGTTCTTCGAAGGTGAAAAGGCATCGATCTTTGATAAATTGATAGAGGATTCTGTACAGACGAGCAGTTTCGGCAGACTGTTGGACGCGGTATCCTGCTCTCTTGACGTCTGCTGCAACAGGACCTACGAGGGTGAGCCGGCCATGAAACTTGAACGATCACTGTTCGAGAAAGATAAGAAGAAGCAGTACGATGTTCCTATCGAAAACGGGCAGATAAAGACTTTGGATTCGTTCATAGAGATGCATGGGGACGACCTATCCAGGAAAGACAGAGCAGCATCCTATGTTTCATCGGTATCCAGGGCTTTGGCCGAGTCCGCTGTACGAGCGGGGGAGGAGAAAAACACATCGAAGATCGGTATCTCTGGAGGTGTCTCCTACAACCGTCCTATAGTTAGGACTATAGAGGAGTACCTGGATGAGAGAGGTTATGATCTACTGGTTCACAACGATATCCCGAACGGAGACATGGGCGTCCCATTGGGTCAGGCCTTGATAGCATCAGATGTAGAATCAGATGAGTCGTAGAAGTTATAAGTAATCGATACATTTCCTTTTTAGAAGACCAAGGGACAGTGAGGTGCCCAGAAAATTGCTACGACTGATAGAGATGTTAATCCCGGAAGGGAAAAAGGAAGATGCAAAGGTCCTTCTCAAGGACGACAGTAAGGTCCTCGAGCACTGGTGTGAACAGGTACAGGAAGAGAAGATACTGTTCAAGATCTTGGTGGACGCGGAAAAGAGCCAGACGGTCATAGACAAGCTGAAGGACAACTTCAGTCATTATGATACATTCAGACTGCTCATCTTCCCGGTGGAGGGCGCCGTTCCCCTGGAGGAGGAACGAAAGGAAGAAGAAAAGGAGGGAACGGAAGAAGAGGAAGATGGTGAGACTAGAGGTGTATCTAGAGAAGAGATATATACAGATGTGAAGGACCAGAGTAGGCTGACCAGTGTGTACGTGCTGCTAATAGCTCTATCTTCGATAGTGGCGTCCATAGGGATCGTCAGGAACGACGTTGCCGTTATAATAGGGGCGATGGTGATAGCTCCCATGCTAGGACCAAACGTCGGTCTATCTTTAGCTACTACTCTAGCGGACTCCAAGTTGGCCAAGGAGGCTTCCATAACAAGCACTACGGGCATCCTGCTTTCCCTAGCCGTTTCTACTGGACTCGGGATGCTCCTAGCGGTGGACCCTCAGACCACTCAACTCAGCATCAGAACCGAAGTTGGCCTGTTGAACGTTGCATTAGCGCTGGCGGCCGGAAGTGCCGGAGCCTTGGCCTACACGAAGGGTTTATCCTCTGCACTCATAGGCGTCATGGTTTCACTTGCCCTGGTTCCGGCCTTAGCCACCTCGGGTCTGTTGTTCGGTTCTGGCCATCTGTTGCTAGGCTTCAACGCCATGCTTCTGTTCCTCATAAATTTGATCTGTATCAACCTTTCCGGTGTTTTGACCTTCATATTTCAGGGTTTTGAGCCCAGTACATGGTGGGAGGCCGACAAGGCAAAAAGGATGAAAAGGCATGCTATCCTCATCTGGATATCTCTGCTTGCACTACTAGTTGGAGGTATAGTATACAC
This sequence comes from uncultured Thermoplasmata archaeon, assembly GCA_964394465.1. GTDB lineage: Archaea > Thermoplasmatota > Thermoplasmata > Halarchaeoplasmatales > Halarchaeoplasmataceae > CAYMXS01. The sequence goes on from CAYMXS010000040.1 coordinate 7,246, forward strand.
TCAATACTTCAGTTGAATTGTTGAAAAAAGGGAAGGGGCTAGTTTGAGGTTGTCAGGATGGTGGGATGGGATGCACTCTAACCTATAACTAGCCCCGAATAACCCCGATACTAATATGTTTACTTCACTAATTTAAAGATTGCGGTGCCTTTTATAAAGGTTGATTAGTATAGAGAAGATAACCTTATATAGTAAAATGAAAGGTCGGTTTTCCATTCTACTCTGTATGACGTTTTTTAAGAATGATGAAAGATAAGAAAGGGTTTTTGAACTTCTCTTTAAAGATTTATCCTATTCGACCACACCTTCCTCGTCTATCCTAAAGACCGCTTCGCCTTCGGGCATGTTGGGAGAATCTACGAGTCTAGCTATCCGCTTGTCGCCTTTGCTCTTCCGCAGATAGACTCTGAACGTTGCGGTATGACCTAGTATATGGCCCCCTATGGGCTTCGTTGGATCTCCGAAGAACTGGTCCGGATTGGCCGTCACCTGATTTGTCACGACTATAGCCGCGTTGTTCCTATCTGCGAACTTCAAGAGCTTGTGCAGGTGCTTGTTAAGGGTCTGCTGCCTTTCCGCCAGAGAACCTCTACCCACGTATTCCGCTCTGAAGTGTGCGGTGAGGGAATCAACCACCAGCAACTTGATATCACTGTCTTTCCCCAACTCTAAGGCCTTATCAGCTAATAGCATCTGGTGGTGCGTGTTGAACGCCCTAGCTACCTGGGTCCTTTTCAACACATCTTCCGGATCGTATCCACCGCCCTCCGCTATCTGGGTTACCCTTTCCGGTCTGAAGCTGTTCTCCGTGTCTATTATCACGACCTCACCGTCAAGTCCACCCTCCTCTTCAGGGAGCGTAGCATTAACGGCGAGTTGATGAACCAGTTGAGTCTTTCCAGAACCGAATTCGCCGAAGAACTCGGTTATGGAGCGGGTCTCGATACCCCCACCCAACAGGTCATTAAAACTTTCGGCTCCAGTACTCAACATCCCGATATCTTTTCTCTTCTCTAACAGTTGGTCACCTGTTTCGAACCCTCCAATATCTGCCTCATCTTTAGCGGCCTGAATGATCTTACCTGCGTTGGCCTCCCCTATATCTGCGACATCTGAGAGTACGCGCGGTGATTCGACGGCGACAGCCATCAGATCATCATATCCTGCGTCAATGAGCTTTTCGGCAGTTGCGGGTCCTACTCCTGGCAACTTTTTCATCTTCTGTTCGCTCATCTTATCGGGTCCCCTACGGCATTACTACTTATTAAGCTTTCTTCGGAGAGGGGAGTGAAAGTGGTGTCCTTTATCTAGAGGTCCAATATAACCCGGACCTTCCCCGCTGGATCCACCATTATCTCGTGATAGGATACGGCCTTTACAGCGGTATCTAGTTCATGTTTATCCAGGTCTATCCTTTCGCCCTTTCCCTTTCCAGTAAGTTTTAACCCTTTGTTCTCTTCTATCTCAAGCTCGAAGTCGGAGAATAGCAGTCTTTCCACCTCGAATATGTAGATGAGTTCAGAAAGAAAATTCACCAACAGTGACTCGTTTTCTGTGCCGGTCACCTCTATGTCGTAGCTCTCCTCCTGATCGATACCTTCCAGATCGGTGATGATGCTGAACATGGCCCGTCCAGCTTCCTCAAAGGCTTCTTCAAGATCTTCTCCCTCGGCCTGTATACCTATATCCGCGGTATGATCGATGAGTTCAAAGGACAAAGGATCACCGTACGGACAACAGCTCTGAGCCCACCTGTTCGTCCAGCTCTCTTCCCAGTTCGATGTCGTCGAAAACCAGGATGTTGACCTCACAGACGTTGAAGACTTCACCACCCTGAAGATGGCCTCCTATGACCTTATGATTTTCACCTGCCAGTTCTGCATGGAAGTGCATGTCTTCTCGGGTTATACTCCCATTGACGGAAACGAGTTCCATGGGCTCTTCAAAGTGCTCAAATTGGTAGGAACCCTTCTCATAGTTGTAGTATCCCAGGTCGAAGTCCTTGAGCATGCCTATCGCAGTTAAAAGAGTGCCGCTCTCTTTGCCCAAGTCATCCATCATGGTCCTGAGGGATCCAAAAAAATCGGTACCATGGTCCAACTTGGCCACCACGACCTTATCCTCTATCTCGTATTCCATTTTATCACATCTTGAAGAGAAAGTAAAGGTTTATATTTTTAGGCTTTATCCATCCGAAAACCTTATTGTATAGAATGAATTGCATAGGAGACTAACGATGTATTTCCCCGAGAGAGAGATCGAGTTGATCAAGGAAGGGTGGACGTATGAAGGAGAAAAAGTCTATATGGACGTCACCCGGAAGCGATGGGGCGAAGAACCCCAGGTAAGGAAAGGAAGAGTGTACATGGCCACATCAGACCCAACCATGAAGAAGGATGACTGCGACTGCTTCATAAAAGTCAAGGGACTTTTCAGGGAAAGGTTGGGCAACATGAGGCCGTGGGACGCTGTAAGAGAAGGCCATGAATCTCTGGAGGAATATAAAGAAGCGTGGGAGGAGAGGTACAACGAGGAATGGGACCCGGATAAACTCGTCTGGGTGGTCGAATTCGAATACGTGGGTGAGGAACCGCCAGAGTAGAGATAAAGGAGTCCTGAATTCTGCTGTTCACAGTGACAAAAATAGTTGGCTATCGAGCCGTTTTTCAATTTACCCTGAAATACATCAATGTAGAGGACTAGCTTCTATACCTAATTTATCCTCAACGGCCTCGGCGAACTCAGAAGAACTACCGTGTACCGTCAGTACCTCTTCGGGATCACACTTTTCCACGAAATCTAGAAGTTCTGAAAAACCGGCGTGATCGGAAAAAGGAAACTGTGCGTCTATCTCCATGGAGTTGAAGAATGAGTAGAACTCACACCAGCCAGAAAGATAAGCTGCAGAGCCGTTCTCGTTCTTTGTCTTCTTTATGATCTCTCCCGCGGGCTTCTTCAATTGGCTGGGCGGTACTACCGTGGTGTAATTTCCCTCTAAACCATCGTCCCATACCTCGTACTTGAGTTCCATATCGTAGTCGTTGTAGACCTTTGTTATCTCGGCTATCCCTTCCGTGGTATATGGGACCTCTCCCAGTTCGTTCAATAGAGCTATGATCTCCTGGGCCTTACCGAAGGGGTACCCTCCCAAGACCAAGGGGCCTTCCTCCATCTGATCCCGGCTCCAGACCATCAGGTCTTCGGTCACGTCCTCTTTGGGTGGAAGGCTGTATCTCTCTTCACCGTAGGTGGTCTCGATTATCAGGGTTTTACAGTCCACGGAGGCCGCTCTCTTACAGGTTCGCCCACCCTGAGGATTGAAATCTCCGGTGTAGAGTACATCTCTCACCTTTACCATGGCTGAGCCGAAGACGTGCCCTGCGGGATATAACGTTACTTCGAATCCGCCTATATCCTTTGGAGTACCATATATTATATCCTGCCCGCGTTTTTCTCCCTTTCTCACTTCCAGTATATCGAGAGTGGGGGGAGTCATATGCGCATCCTTCACCAGATGGTCGAGATGTGCGTGGGTCACGACCCCAATATCGGTCTGCCTGGTGGGATCCAGTTTGATCTCCTTTTCTCCCTCCTTTACTCTTATACCGCTCTTGTAATCAATCTCCATCCTCTTCGTCCACCTCCCCAAAGATATCCAGTGATCCATTGTTGGGATCTTTCTTCTTATCGTTCTCTTTCTTGTACTCAAAATCGTATCTAACCGGTCTCCGTCTTTTCAAAGTTGTCCAGTAAGGACACTCCTTACATTTGTAGCCCAAGGTCACAGTTCCACCGAAAACGGTCTCGTTCTTGGTTTTCTCCAACTTAGCGCCGCACACGGGGCATCTACCCGAGAGAGATCTTTTCTCCTTTCCTTCGGTAGCGTATATAGTGGTCTTTATGAAAGGCGCTCTCACCGCTAATCTTCGTAGACGTTCATGCCCCACGGTATAATCAGGGTCCATGTTCTTTAACTGCTTGAGAACCAGCTTCTTCAACTCTGTCAGTGAATCTACACCCCTTACCCTCCTCATGACGTATCTCAGAGCTTCAACTATCTCCTCGTCACTGGGGATGGAGTAGGGCATCGAAGACGTATAAGAACGTTTCCTAATTAACTTTACCTATCAGCCCGTCCTTTCATACATCTTGACCGCGGATTCTACGGCGTTCCGAGCGCGCTCTATTCTCTCTTCGGCCTGCATCCTGGTCATGCCTGGACCGGTTATCCCTAAGCTGACGGGCTTATCGTATTCTAGAGAGAGGTCGGTTATCTTTCTTGCAGCATGTGATATGACCGTTTCGTCGTGTTCGGTCTCGCCCTTTATAACGGCTCCGAGTGTGACGACCCCGTCCACATCGTTCTTCTCCAGCAGGTTCTTTATAGCCAGGGGCATGTCGAACACCCCAGGTACATGCATAACCTCAGATATCTCGGCGCCCAAAAACTTGGCGTGTTCCTTCGCCCTCTCAAGCATCATCTGCGTTATATCGTAATTGAACTCCGATACCACTATCCCTATCTTCATATCCGTTTCCATCTTATCATCTCCTTAATGGTCCTGCATCTTCATGACCTTCTCTCTCGCCGGTACCGGCCATTGTCTCAAGCCTTTCCGGGCGGAACAGAAGGTCGTAAACGTTAACTGCGTGTTCCCTGGCCCTCTTATCGGCCAGGTCCGCTAATTCTTTTTCGTCTTTGGCTTCGTCCTCATGAACGAAGACCTCTATCACGTGAACGTCATGTTTGATCTCGACGTCCAACAAAGCTCTAGAGGCCTGGTCGGCGCACTGTTTATCTATCGGCTCCGGGCCCGGCATCCCCAAAGCCATGACGATATCGCAGCCGGACCCGATCAATCTCTGTACGGCTATAGCTAGGTCCTTTATGCCGGGAACCGTGTACCTCTCTAAGGTGTAGCCAGTGCCCGTCTGGGCAAGCTCGTCCTCCACGCTCTTATACATGTCGAAACGAGCGAAGGTCGTGTCCGCGACGCCTATCTTCTTCATGGTTTTTCCACCTTATCTAGTTCCTTTTTCATGCCGTACCAGTCGATTATCTTCCTGATTATCTTCCTAGTGCCGTCGAGATCGTGATCGTAATGCTCCAGTCTTTTGACCTCGGCATCCATCCCCCTCTCGTCCAGTTCACGATTTATCCTCTCCTCGTCGTGCCGCTGGTCGTATCCTATGGCTATGATATCCGGGTCTATCTCTTCTACGGTTTTGTAGGGATCGCCTTCATGACCTATTATAGCTTCATCGACGGGCTTCAAAGCTGAGACCATCTCGGCCCTGACTTCGTCGGTCATTAGGGGCTCGTGTTTCCTCTCCCTTACCGTCTCGTCGCATGCGACCACAACGACCAGTTCGTCACCCAAACCTTTAGCTTCTCTCAGGTAGTGAAGATGTCCGAGATGAAGCAGGTCGAAGGTGCCCGCCGCCATGATCCTCGTCTTCTCTTCGCTCATGTTAGTGTGCTCTCTCCTATTCTTCCAATTCTTCCCATTCTTCCTTTATCCGCTTCCCCTCAATCAGCGGTATGTCGTGCTTCTCACCGTACTCTCTAGCCTCCTCCTCGCTGAGACTTCCTCCGTCACTCGACAACATCTCACATATGGTCATACTGGGATAAAGGTCTGTCATGGTGAGTAGAGCAGTGGTCAGTTCCGTGTGACCCTGTCTGTTCTCAACCAGTCCTTCCGTCGCGTTGAGTAGGAAGACGTGACCGGGAGTCCTGAACTCGGCGCCGAATCGTTCCCTCGCTTCTTCTTCTTCTTCCAGTCCTTCCTGTTCTATCTCCACAGACATCTCGGCCATCCTTTTGATGGTCAAGGCTCTATCCATGTCCGTTATGCCCGTGAACGTATCTCGATGGTTGACCGTTAACGAAAAAGTGGATTTCTCATCGTAGGGTATATCATCGGCTTCCATGGACCGTAGAACGGGATACTCCTCTACGGAGTGATCGAATATATCGTGCAGTAAAGGTAGATCCAAAACTTTCCAGGTCTCTGGAGGCACTGTTACACAGATCAGACCGCCGGCATCCCTTCTCAGCCTCTCGATCTTTGAAGGCGTTATCTTTATGGACGGCGTTACCAAGTCAGTCTCATCTTCCCTCCCGTCGGAATCGTACACCATCAGAAAGCCGCCCTTCTCCAGATGCGCGAGAACCGAGTCTATGTCTTTATTCATCGACTATATCATTGAAGGGATTTATAATAGACTTTTGGTTGAGGTTTTTTTAAGACCATATATACCATCAAAAAGCATAATTTATTTATTTAAAAGGGTCCTAACAGTGGCGTGAGACGATGTTAGACGACCCGGAGAAGATGGAGGAACTAGACAGCCAAGGGATGTTAGACACATTAGAGGAGTTCCCAGAGCAGATCGAGGAAGCGATCAAGGGATTGGAACTCAATCTATTGCCGTTCCAGCCAGAGGAGATCGTCGTAACGGGGATGGGGGGCTCAGCCATCGTCGGGGACCTCTTGAAGAGCTTCCTCTCCAACCGCATCTCCATACCGATACACGTGAACAGAGACTACACGCTCCCGTCCTTCGTGGATAAGAACAGCCTGGTCTTTGCGGTTTCCTACTCCGGAAACACTGAAGAAACCATCAGCGCGGCTAGAAAGGCATTGAAGAAGAAGGCGAAGGTGGTCTGCATCACATCCGATGGTGAACTAGAGAAGATATGCGAGGAGAAGGGTGTGATCCATATAGAAGTACCTAAGGGATACGCTCCCAGAGCGGCCATAGCCTTCATGTTCATCCCGGTCTTAAAACTGCTGTCGGAACTGCTCATCTATGATTCCGACGTTGCTATATTGGACGCGGTCTCAGAACTGAAAGAGCTCCGAGATGGACTCAAAAAGGACGTCCCTACAGAAAAAAATCAGGCCAAAAGATTGGCCGAGAGGATCAAAGGTAAGATACCCATCGTTTACGGGCATTCTATATATAACGCCGTGGCGAACAGATGGCATACCCAGTTCAACGAGAACGCCGAGGTGCTCTCCTGGTTCGGAGATTTCCCCGAGATGAATCACAACGAAGTGGTCGGATGGAAGGGAGATCCCAACAGTGAATCGTTCATTCCTATCCTGTTGAGAGACGAGAAGGAATCCGATAGGATAAACGACAGGATAGAGCTGACAAAAGAGATGGTGCTAGAACCTGTAACCGAGGACGTCATCGAGGTGTGGTCCAAGGGTGAAACGCAGCTGACCCGTATATTGACACTGCTCTATCTTGGCGATTATATAAGCATATACCTGGCTCTTCTGCACGAGAGAGACCCGTATCCAGTGAAGATAATAGATCAGCTTAAGTCAAGGCTATAACCGATATAACTAATCGAAACGGCCGTCTCCGACGTGGTGCAGGGACTTGACCACCTTTCCTTCCTCGGATTTTACCATGTCTTTTCCGTCGGTCTTAGCCCTTCCAACGGCCAAGGGTTTCTTATGCTCTACGTCTCTAACCCAGACCAGATCTCCTTTCTCTATATCTTCATCTGCATCGACTATGCCTGGGGCCATGACGTCCGCGCCGTTGTACAGATATGAGACGGCTCCCATGTCAACAGTGACGTAAGACTTAGTGGGTTCACACTGAAGAAGACCGTTAACGGTAGGAAATACCTCTTCATCGAAGAAGGCTGCGATGGCTTTTTCTTTCAGGAGTAGAACGGAGCCTTCGTCCGTGTCCGCTGTATCCACTGGCATGTCCTCTTCGAAGGGAGAATCTCCCAGTTTCTCTTTTATCGCCTTGGAGTATTCTTCAACCTTCTTGGACTTTATCCTATGTCTTCTTCTGAATTCCATCGCCCTATCATCTAACGTTCCTTATTTAGCCTTTGGGAATCACATCTATTCAAAACAAAAAACACTAACTATTTGTATAGGTTCCAGGCTCATATCCAAATAATATAATCATGAAAGTGGACGACCTAGATATACCGGACAGAGCAAAAGACATCATCAAGGAAGAGGGCATCCAGGAACTGTATCCACCTCAGGAAGAAGGGGTAGAGGACGTTCTAGCCAGTAAGAACTGCGTCTTCGCCTTCCCAACGGCCAGCGGTAAATCTCTTCTGGCTTACCTCTCTATAATAAAGAAAGTGGTGGAGGAAGGCGGTAAGGCGCTCTATATAGTGCCGTTAAGAGCTTTAGCCTCTGAAAAGGTAGAAGACCTGAAGCGCTTCGAGGAACTGGGTCTAAAAGTCGGTATATCTATGGGAGATTATGACGATCCAGATCCAAGTCTCAAGGACAACGACGTGATAATAGCCACCTCCGAGAAAGCTGATTCTCTGCTGAGACATAACCTGGACTGGGTCCACCGTCTCAACGCGGTCATAGCCGACGAGGTACACCTGGTGAACGATAGGGAAAGAGGGGCAACGTTAGAGATAACCCTGTCCAAGCTGAAACAGGCGAACCCGGATGCTCAGATAGTGGCTTTATCCGCCACCATACAGAATTCGTGGAGCATAGCCGAGTGGTTGGATGCGGAGCATCATAAAAGCGACTGGAGACCCGTCGAGCTGAAAGAAGGTGTTTACTATAATGGCTCGATAAGATACGTTGACGGAGACGAGGAAACGATAGAGGACGGAGAACCGATACCTTCGCTCTGTTTACCGACCATCGAAGAGGGAGACCAATGCCTGGTTTTCGTCAAAAGCCGGAGGTCCAGTCAAGCCGTTAGTCAAAGGATGTCTTCAAAGGTCAAAAAATACCTTTCCGAGGAAGAGAGAGAAGAACTAGAGAGTATCTCTGAGGATCTTTTGGAACGGAGCCAAACATCCATAGGCGAACGTCTAGCGGAATCTGTTAAAAAAGGCACAGCTTTCCATAACGCCGGGCTGAGTAACCATCAGAGAAAGGTCATCGAATCCGCCTTTAAAAAGCGGCTCATCAAGTTGATCTCCGCAACGCCCACTCTAGCGGCTGGGATAAACATGCCGGCTAGAAAGGTAGTCGTCAGAGATACTAGAAGGTACGACGGTTTACTGGGCTACAACGCTCCGATACCGGTCATGGAGATAAAGCAGATGTGCGGTAGGGCCGGGAGGCCCGGATACGACGACCTGGGTGAAGCGATACTGGTAGCGAAGAAAAAAAGGGACTCGGAACGTCTCTTCGAGGAATACCTTTTGGGACAGAGCGAGGCTATCGTATCCAGGATGGCGAGCGAGCCGGCCCTGAGGGCACATCTCTTGGCCTTGATAGCCACGACCCACTGCGAGTCCGAAGAGGAGATCTACGAGTTCATGAACCAGACCTTCTTCGTACAGCACAGCGAGATATGGAGTATAAAGGACAGAGTCAGGAAGACCTTAGACCTTCTAGAGAAAGAAGAACTCGTCGAGAGAGAAGATGATATATTGACGGCTACGCGGTTCGGTAAACGGGTTTCAAACCTTTATATCGATCCCCTCTCCGCGATAAACATCAGGGACGCGGTCCAGAGCGGCAAGATGGGTATAAACCTGTCGTATCTACACACCATCTGTCAGACACCGGACATGTACACACTCTTCATAAAGAAGGAAGAACTCTCAAAGTACGAGAGGAGGCTGGATTCTGTAAGGGCGGACCTCTTTGAAAGTGTTCCCCACGACAGAGGAGAGAAGGAGGCCTTTCTAGCGGCCTTCAAGACCGCTCTGATGCTTCAGGACTGGATTAACGAAGTGAGCGAGAAAGAACTGAACGAGAAGTACGGGGTGGGTCCGGGAGACATCTACAACAAGGTCGAAACATCGGAATGGCTGCTTCATTCAGCGGCTGAGATAGCGGAGATGTTCGATGTCAGGAAGGAAGAGAAACTCAGGAAGTTGACCGCTAGAGTGAAACACGGCATAAAAGAGGAACTCATGCCCCTCATGGAGATGGAACAGATAGGAAGGGTCAGGGCCCGCACTCTGTTCAACGCGGGCTATAAGACCACGGACGATGTGAGAGCCGCGGCGGAAAAAGAGATAGAGGACCTTTCCGGCCTCGGTAGAAAATTGGCAAAGAAGATAACAGAAGAGGGGGAGAAAAGGGATAAAAAAGTAGACAAAGAGAGAAATGAAAGGGAAGAGAGTTCTACACAGGTATCCCTGAGCGATTTTTAAGGGGTTATTTCCTCAACCTTCTGCTCAATTTATCCTCCACAGATTTCACTTTTTCCGTTATACGGTCTTCAGCGTCCTCTCTATCATCTATAGTGATAGAAGTTTCCACCCTGTTAGATTCCTCTCTCATCTCCATGTGGCATTTCTTTATCAGATCCATCACTTCGTCCCATTCGCCTTCGACTATGGTGCCCATAGGGGTCAATCTGTAATCAAGATCGCTCCTATCGACTATGTCTAGGACTCCTGCGACGGACTCACTCAGGCTCTCTCCCTTATCTAACGGTACTATTGTGAATTCTACGATCATTCTTATCACCTCTCCGGCTATCCGTATAATAGAGCTCTAAGTAAAATAGCTTTCGGAAATAAAAAGAAAAGGTTTTTATACCGTTGTTCAGGGAAAACTACTCTTTCAAACCGTCTACAAAATCGTCTATAGTCATTGCAGAAAGGGTCGTCGTGTCTATCGTGCCTCTAGAGCCCATCTCCATGACTATCTTCAGTATCTTTTCCTTCGTCGGTGCCTCAACGACCGTTATAAAATCGTACTCACCGAACAGAGCGTACTGGTCTATTATCTTAGCTCCCTTCTCTTCGATCTCTTCGTTGACCTCTTTTATCCTCTCTGGCTTGTTCTTTATGGTCGTCCTTCCCTGGTCAGTCAATTCGGATAGTATCACATATGTCGGCATATATCTTCCTCCTCCATCTCTTAGGGATATATCTATCAGAGGAAGATTACTTAACGTTTCCGTTTAAAAAACTATTTTTCGCGACTAACGTCCTTTATCCCGGAGGATATCTTGCTACCCTGCTTCTGGTAGATAACGTCCTTCTCCTTTTCATGTAGCTCTTCCTGCCATTCTTCTAGATCGTTCTCCTTCTGTTCGAGTCTCTTCCTTTTTTCCTCTAGTTCATCTCTATCCTTTTCGATAGAACTTTTCATCTCTTCCAACTTTTCCTCTTTCTCTGCGAGTTTTTTGTTCCTCTGTTTCACTCTTTCCAATTTTTTAGATAGTTTTTCGTTTTTATTTCTGAGTTTCTCTCTCAGCTCTTTAGGACTAGCGGTAGATGAGCTTTCCTCCTTTTCTCTGATCGTTTTTATCCGCTCTTTTAGTTTTTCATTTCTTTTCCTCATCTTCTTTAATCTTTCCTGCATCTCATGGATGTCTTTCGATGAGCCTTCTCTTTGTTTTTCCATTCCTTTCTTTTCGTCCAACTTAGCAAGTCTGCTTTCTAACTCTGATTCCTTCTCCTCAAGGTTTGCTTCCTTATCTTGAAGTTCTTCCTTCAGGTCTTCTAGCTCACCCTCTTTTTCCTTAAGTTCATTCTCTCGCTGGTTCAACTTTTCCTCTAGACCGTGTATCTTGGACTTTCTATCCTCAAAATCTTCTCTCTCCTGTTCTAGCTCCCTTTCTTTCTTCTTCAACTCGTCTTCTTTTTGATTTAGAGAATCGAGTTCTGCTCCATCTGGAAGGCCTTCCTTCTGCTGTTCGATCTCATCCAGTTTTCTCTGTAAGTCACTTTCCTTCTGATCCAACACTCCCTCTTTCTCTTCCAATTCTGACTTCTTCGAGTCCAGTTCCTCTCTTTTCACCTGGAGTTCTGACTCCCGCTCTTCCAATTCTGCTTCTCTCTCTTCTACGCTCTGTATCTTATTCTTAAGACTTTTCTTTTTATCTTCGAGACTGGACTCTAGCTCTTCAAGTTGAGACTCCCGCTCTTCCAGCTCTTCTTCTCTCACGTCTAGGCGCTTCTCCCTCTCAGCCAGATCCGATCGCAAGCTTTGAAGCTTATCTTCCTCCTCATTCACTCCCTTCTCCTTCCCTGAGACCATCTCTTCTTTCAGATCCTCCGTAGTCTCCAAAAGTGCAAAGGC
>CAYMXS010000041.1:0-18761 GCA_964394465.1 uncultured Thermoplasmata archaeon
GGGTAAACCCTTTCAATAATTACTTTTCTTTTTCAAACACCAAACCTCTGCGAGATGATAACTTTTATATATAAAGCAATTCTACTTCTCTATGATGCGCTGGGCCGCGACTAAATCGGACAAGAACATAATTATTATCGGTGAATAGACCATCCACCGCCCAGCGTGAGGTTTTTTGTGTATTTTTTGGGGCTGGATATTATGGATGAAAAGAATGACAGATTCAAACCAATAGACAAGGACGCACCGCTTCCTGAGAAGGAGGAAGAGATAATAGAGTTTTGGGAGGAGAAGGACATTCCAGAAAGGTCTAGGAGTAGAGAGAGGGATAAAAAATTCGGCTTCACCGAGGGACCTCCTACGGCTAACGGTCTTCCTCACATCGGTCATGTCCTGACGCGAGTGGTGAAGGATACCTTCCTACGGTACAAGACCATGGACGGCTATCAGGTCGTCCCGAACATAGCGGGCTGGGACACCCACGGTTTACCGGTCGAGATAGAAGTCGAGAAAAAACTAGGTATAGACTCCAAGGACGAGATAGAGGAATACGGGTTGGAAAAGTTCAACGAGATGTGCAAGGAGAGCGTCTTTGAGTATGAAAAAGAATGGCGTGGTATGAGCGAACGGCTCGGATTCTGGATCGACTATGATAATGCCTATATAACGATGGAGGACGACTACATCGAATCTGTCTGGTGGAGTCTCAAACAGCACTGGAAGAACGGCCTGCTGGAACAGGGGCACATGGTCGTTCCCTACTGTCCCAGGTGCGGTACGCCTCTATCGAGCCATGAGGTAGCCCAAGGATACGATCAGACGGAGGACCCGTCCATATACATCAGGTTCGAGGTGAAAGAGGAAGACGCCTATTTCTTAGCATGGACGACTACACCCTGGACCCTCATATCCAACCTACTGCTGGCGGTCGGAAAGGACCTGGATTACGCATTGATAGAGCACGAAGGAGAGAGGTACTACCTGGCAGAGGAACTTGTATCCGAGATATTTGAAGATGCTGAGATAATAAAGACCATGAAGGGCGAAGACCTGCTTGGCAAGGAATACGAGCCCATGTTCGACTACGTTGATTCAAAAAGCAAGAGTCATTACATAACCTCCGCGGACTTCGTCTCGCTTGAAGAGGGTACCGGGATAGTCCACATAGCGCCGGCCTTCGGTGAAGACGATTACGACCTGTGCAATGGAGAAGGCGTTGACTTGGTTAACCCAGTAGATGAAAGCGGTAAGTTCACGGAGAAGGTTCCGGATTACGAGGGGCAGTTCGTTAAAGATGCAGATGAGGACATAATGCAAACCTTGAAGGAGAGGGGAGATCTATTACAGAGAGGTTCCGTGACCCATACTTACCCGTTCTGCTGGAGGTGTGAATCGCCTTTACTTTATTACGCTCTAGAGAGCTGGTTCATACGCACCTCAAGAGAAAAACAAAAACTGATAGATAACAATAACGAAGTGTTCTGGAAGCCGGAACATCTCAAGCACGGCCGTTTCGGTAATTTCTTGGATGAACTCAAGGACTGGTCTCTTAGCAGGAACCGGTTCTGGGGGACTCCTTTACCTGTTTGGACATGTGAAAACGGACACGAACACTGCGTCGGAAGTAAGGAAGAGCTGGAAGACATGTCCATAGACGGTTTACCAGAAGATTTCGAGTTCCATCGACCCTATGTTGACAGGGTCAAGCTGGACTGTCCAGAATGTGAGGAAGAGATGGAACGTGTGCCCTACGTCATAGACTGCTGGTACGACAGCGGCAGCGCTCCATTTGCACAGTTCCATTACCCCTTTGAGAATGAAGATAAGTTCGAAGAGGCGTTCCCGATGAGCTTCATCGCCGAGGCTTTGGACCAAACAAGAGGATGGTTTTACAGCCTTCTCGCCATAAGCTCTTTACTCCACGATAAGCCGGCCTATAAAAGCTGCTTGACGACCGGGCTTATACTGGACTCCGACGGGGAGAAGATGAGCAAGAGCAAAGGGAATGTAGTAGAACCGAACGATATGCTGGACAACGTGGGTTCGGACGCGACCAGGCTCTGCTTCTGGGACTCCCCCGTGTGGAAATCGTCCCGGTTCAGCGAGGAACTGGCGACGGAGAAGATAAACAAGACGATAAACACGCTCTTCAACGTGGTATCTTTCTTCACCAACAACGCTAACATAGATGACTTTGAACCGAGCACTTACGAAGTAAACGACGAGATAGACCGCTGGTTACTCTCCAGGTTGAACTCTCTGATAGAGGAAGTGAGAGGTGGTCTTGATAATCTGGAAGCGCACAAGGCCATGAACGCTATAGATAGGTTTATCGACGACGTTTCCAACTGGTACCTCCGAAGGAGCAGGAGGCGCTTCTGGGAAGGTACAGAGGATGAGAAGGAGAGCGCCTACAACACTCTGTATATATCCATAAAGACCCTGGTAAAGCTCATGGCGCCCTTCACTCCATTCCTGGCCGAAAGGATATACAGGAATACCGTTCTTCCCATAGAGAAAGGTGAAGAGTCCGTCCACCTCCTGTCGTACCCGGAAGTGGACGAGGAAGAAGTGGATGAAGAGCTCGAGGAGAACATGTCCACCGTTATGAAGATAGCGGAGCTCGGCAGGAACGCTAGGCAGAAGGAGAACATCAAGCTGAGGCAACCCTTGAAAGAAGCGATCGTAGTGAAAAGGAACGAAAGAGACAAAGAGGCCGTGGAACTGTTCAACAGCATATTGATGGACGAGCTGAACATAAAAGGTCTTAGGGTCTTAGAGGACGAGAGCGAGTTAACCGAAACGAGGGTCGAACCGGATTACTCCTCTCTAGGACCGAAATTTAAAGGTGAAGCAGACAAAGTGGCTAGATCGATAGAGAAGAAGGAGCCCTCAGTTATAAAGGAAGAACTTGCAGAGAAGGAAAAGATGGGCATCGACGATTTCACTATAAGCGAAGAGGACGTCGAGATATACGAAGAGGTCAAGGAGAACTACAAGGCCAGCCAAGAGAAAGGCCTGAGGGTGTTCGTAGATACGGATATAACGGAAGAATTGAAGACTGAAGGTCTAGCTAGAGACGTTGTCAGAAGGATACAGACCATGAGGAAGGAACTAGAACTGGGGTACACCCAGAAGATACATACATCCTATGAAGGCGATGAGCGCATAGCGGAAGCCGTAGAGGAGATGAGTGATTACGTGAGGAACGAGACACTCTCTAGAACCTTGAATGAAGAGACCGGTAAAGGACTGGAAAAGGACTGGGAGATTGAAGGTAACAGGATCACGATCTGGGTAGACCCTATAGAGGACTCGGAAAACGAGCCTTTGGACCCTGAGTGAAGCTGTCCATTACGGTCCATTAAATACAAATCGAATGACTCCTATGGAGGATAGAAAATATGGTAGCCGAAGAAGAGATAGAGATAGTGACCACCAAGAGGAACAGCCTGTTCCGTTTCGATGAAGACGTGGATTATAAGGACCTGGTCGATATCTTTCCAGAACTATTGCGTCATTTCCTGGACGTCTCCGATCAGTACCCCGAGGAGGAGGGCGAAGAGTTCGTGGAGATGCTGATACGACAGAACTTAAAGGATCTGAAGAACAACAGGAAGCCCATGGGCTACAACAGAGAGGCCCGTTACAGGATGATATTTCCCGTGGATAGAGAAAGGGTGGAGTTCTTCATCTATCCCAGGATCCCGGAGGAAGAATCCGAGATAGAGGACGTAGTCTCCGAGATAAGCGGACTGCTCGAGGAGAACGACCTACCTCACGAGATAATCTGGGACGAGATGGAGTATCTGAAGGAAGAGAAGGACTGAGATATGAGATAATCAATCAGTCGAAGAAGTCCTCGCACTCCTTGACCAGACTGTTCGTCTTCCTGTAGTCGAAGTCGTCAGGGATCGCTTTTTTGTAGCGTTTATAGTTGAACCGCTTATCCATCAAAACGATCAGACCTTTATCGGTCTTGCTCCTTATACAGCGGCCCGCGGCCTGAAGAACACGGTTCATGGCCGGGTAAACCCTCGTGTATTCATACCCTCTTTTCTCTTCGAATTTCTCCGTGTAGTATTCCTGCAAAGCCTCCATCTTCAAAGAGGGAGGCGGAAAGGGTATACCGACTATGATGACAGAGGACAGTATATTGTTTGCGTAGTCCACACCCTCGGAAAGACTGCCCCCCTGGACACCTAGAAGCAACCGGTCGTTGAACCGCCTCAAGGAATCCACCATCTTCTCTTTATCCCTTTTAGTGTATTCCCTCTCCTCGGCGACAATCTCCTTCTCCAGATGTACCATCGTCAGTCTATCCAGAACTTTGTTCATGAGATCATACGATGGAAAGAACGCCGCAACGTTTCCGGGAGTATTGTTCACCACGTCCGCTATGGAGTTGGCGTAGGCCTGGAACATCTTCAGGCCCCTTTCTTTGTACGATGTTGTGACGTGTCCCACCGAAACGATCCTCCTGTTCTCGTCCGGGAAAGGCGATTCATAGGTCTCTATTGTCACGTCATCTATACCTAGAAGATCGGCGTACATCTCACCCGGATGTAACGTCCCAGACATGAGGACGGAAGCTTTTATCTCTTTGAAAACGTCCTGGCTCATCTTGGCCGGGTCTAACAGGCCGACCCTGAACTTGGGCGGGTCCGGTTCATAGGCCCTGAAGACTTCCTTTCCTTCGGTCTTCCAGTCAGACAGGAAAGAGCAGAGGTGCATGGGAGCGGTTGAGGAAGAATTGTTCTCCATTATATCTCGGGCGACGTTCTCCAGCTGGCCTAGAAGGTCTTCTAGTGAATCGTACTGTGTAAGACCGCCCTTCATGGCCTTCTCTATCTTTTTATCGAGGAATCCCTTGCTTATGCGTCCTTCTTTTCTATCTATATTTCTTACTTCAGAGGCCAGTCTTTTAACGAAACTGGCTAAAGAGGATGAATAGCCCTGTAAAAGTTTAAAGGAATCGTGTAACCCAGTAAGAGATATGCTCTCACGCAGGTTGCTCCTTATCCTGTCCGGTAGGTTGTGGGCCTCGTCAACTATCACTATAGCGTTCTGAAGGTCCAATTCCAGAAGGTCGAAGATCCTCTCCCTTATATCGGAGAAGATGTAGTTGTAATCGCAGACGATCACGTCCGCATGTTTACCCGCGGACAGGGCCGCCTTGTGGGGGCAGACGTTATTTTGCTCGCACAGCTCGATTATCTGATGCACGTGTCTTGTCGAACCCGCTAACTTGTTAACGACCCTAGCCATCTGCTTGTTGAATAGATTACATTGATTCTGACCGTTCTCACTGCAGAACTTTTCAAAGACTGGATAGGGCAGACGGGACTCCTCCCTAGGACACATGTGCCTCTTTGATATCACATCGATAGCGGTAACGGATGAGGGCATCTTCTTTATCGTCTCTATAGCTATACGGTGCTGGGACTGCTTGCTAGTGAGAAAGAAAACCTTCTCGTCTTCCTCCTTGGCTTTGACAGCAGCCGGTAGAACTGCCGCGGTTTTCCCTATACCAGTGGGTGCATGGGCTATGAGGGAGGAGCCGTTTTTAAAAGCAGTTTCGGAATCCTCCATGAATTCTTCCTGGCCGGACCTTATCTTTTGAAATGGAAACAGACCGGTGTTCTTGCTCTCCAAAGAGGCAGAATCCTCTACAGAGCCTTGGAAGCCCCGCCCTGATCCTCCTTCTCTATTCTCCCCGCAGTTCGGGCAGTAACTCTTCCCCTTCAGGAGGGTGCCACAGACCTCGCAGAATTCCGGCATCGGCCGTTCAAGGTTCAGGGTAACTTTATTCTTTTCGCTTCCTTTTTTCCAACAAGGTAACCTTTTTAAAGAATGCATGGATTCTATCTGATCATCGAAGATAAAGCTCGGAGGTGCCCAAAGTTGAGAAAATATCTATCTATAGTTGTCCTTTTGTCCCTATTGACACTCTCCTTCGTACCTTTTCTATCCAGTGCGGAGAGGATAGAAAAGAAGGACGTAGCTATTGCACCGGGTGGTTATAAAGACGAGGTGCTGTTCGCCAAAAAAGGAGACGAGTTGGACATACGGGTAAGGTCCGATATACCCATAGATGTATACGTGATATCTGAAGAAAATTATAACTCTACAGAGCCGTCAGAATCAAATTTTTCAAACGCCGTTTTCACAGGGGAGGACGTTAAAACTTTGGACAAGAACTGGACGAAACCGGACGACCAAACCTACAACCTGGTTTTACATAACGATGATAATAAAACGGCCACGGTAGATTACAGTTATACTGATATAATGAGCGAGGACGTGGAGGAGTTCTTCGATAAGATCTCGATGTTCTGCCTGGTAGCCGTTGTACTCGCCATCGTGGTGATAGTAGCTATCATCGTGCTGATAGTAGTGGTAATTAAATGAATTGAAAAGAAGTTGCCTCATGCTTCTTTGAGTTATCCCTTCATGTCCTGATGGTTCTACAAAAAAGTTATTTAGTCAATTTACGCATCTATCCTTAAGGAAACGGTAGAATGAAGGTTTTGCTTGTCGATGACGAAAGGGATGCCTTGGACCAAGCTGATATATATCTGGAGCAGATCGACGATGATATCAACCTAGAGACCTCTTTTTCAGCCAGGGATGCTTTGGAACTTTTAGTTGAGAGAAAATTTGATGCTGTTGTTTCTGATTATAGGATGCCGGAGATGAACGGTATCCAGTTTCTGAGGGAACTCCGTAACAGAGGAGACGATATCCCGTTCATAATATTCACCAGCAAGGGTAGAAAGGAAGTGGCTATCGACGCCCTCAACCTCGGTGCTGACAGATACATCCAGAAAAAAGGCGATGTAGAATCACAGTATGAGGTACTCGCTAAGGCTATAAAACAAGAGGTCAAGCATAATAGGACCCAGAAGCAGCTCAAGGAGAGCGAGGAGAAATTTAGAACTTTCACTGAACAGACCCCTGTAGTCACGGTTATAGCTCAAGGTGACAAATTCGTCTATGCTAACCCTGCCGCAGAGGACATCCTTGGATACTCAAGATCGGAGTTATTGGATATGAATTTCTGGGATCCAGTTCACCCTGATCATGAAGATAAAGTGAAGAGAAGAGCATTCAAACGATTGGAAGGGAAGAATCCTCCAGATGAATATGAGATCAAGGTCTTGACCAAGAAGAATCAGATAAGATGGGCGATCCTGAGGCCTGAAAGGATCAACTACAAAGGTAAAGAGGCTATCTTATTGACTGCTCAAGATATAACAAAGAGGAAAAAGGTCCGCCAGGAATTGGAAGAAAAGGAGAAGAGATACAGAAATCTCTTTGAAAATTCTCCCGTGGGCATCTACCGTACGACCCCTGATGGTAGAATAGAGATGGCCAACTCTACCATAGTAGATATGTTAGGATTCCCTTCTTTTGATGAACTCGCAGCACGAAGTGAAGATGTGGGTCATCCTAGAAAGGATCGATCGAGATTCAGGGAGAGGATAGAGGAAAACGGTAGAGTGAACAACCTAGAGAGCATTTGGGAGAGAAAAGACGGTACCAATCTTTACGCTTTAGAGAACGCTGTTGTTGTTAGAGGCGAAGATGACGATGAAAAATTTTACGAAGGAACGATAGAAGATATAACCAAGAGGAAAAAGATAGAGAGGAAGTTCAAAACTCTTTTTGAAACCTCACCCGACCCGATCTGTTTCCTAGATGATGATGCTAGGATAATAAACGTGAACCAGGCTTACGAAGAAAGGCTGGGTTATGATAGAGAAAAGATCACGGGTCAGAATATCAGAGAAATCGAGTTCTTGAGTGATGAGAGCCAGAAGAAGATACTAGAAAATTTCAAGAAAAGGAGGCAGGGAGAAGATGTATCACCATATACGGTCCATGCAATGTCCAAAGATGGAGAAGATATCTGGGCCGAGCTGAACGTGAGAAAAGTGGAGGAAGACGGCGAGATACAGGGCTTCATCGTCGTGGGTAGAGACGTGACCGAACGGAAGAGGGCCAAAAAGGAGATGGAAAAGAGCCAGAAGAAGTTCGAAGAGGTTGTGGAAACAGCTCAAGAGCTTATATTCAGACATGATCTGGAAGGCAATATAACCTACGCGAACCCCTCTGCGGCCGATAAGACAGGTTACTCCACGGAGGAACTGACCGATCTGAACGTTTATGACTTGATTCCCGAAGAAGACAAGAACAAGATCAAGGAACTAGAGATAGCAAGGAGAAACGGGGACCTCTCGGATAACCGTCTAGAATGTGATATAAAGAGAAAGGACGGTACGACCTTCTCTGTAGAGGCTATATCAACCCTGATAATGGATTCTGGTGAGCCAAGGGGAGAACTAGTAGTTGGAAGAGATATAACTGAACGGAAAAGGACGGAGGAAGAGCTGCGTGAAAGTGAGGAAAGGTACAGAAAGCTGGTGGAATACTCGCCCTTAGGCATAGCTGTACACAAAGATGGAAGATGTGTATTTTTAAACAAGGTAGGGGCCGATATCCTGGGACTAGACTCACCGGACGAGGCGATAGGTGCCTCGATAATGGATGTTGTACATGATGATTATAGAGATCTAGTCAAGGAAAGAATGGACAAGATGAGAGAGAAGGGAGACATCTGCCCGAGTACCGAAGAGAAATTTATAAGGATAGGGGATGGCGAACCGATAGATGTAGAGGTGGCTGCGGCCCGTGTAACCTATGAGGGGGAGAAAGCCATACAGGTCGTCTTTGAAGATATAACTGAGAGAAAGAAGGTGGAGGAAGAACTGAAGAAAAACCAGGATAGGTATAAGTCCGTTGTGGAAGGGACTCCATACGGCATAGTGGTCTATAATAAAAACGGACTGAAGTTCATCAATCCAGCCGGTGCCGAAATACTCGGTATGGACGACCCCGAAGAGTATATGGGTGACTCGATAGTGGATGTAGTGCACCCCGATTATCGCCAGATGGTAACGGATCAAGCCATGGATCAGGAGGACGAAGGCGTATGGACCCCCCTCCATGAGGAGAAGTTCATACGGATGGACGATGGAGAGATAATAGACGTAGAGGTGACCGGCTCCGCCATAGACTTCGAAGGTGAACGTTCCGTTATGGCCATATTCAGGGACATAACCGAACGGAAGCAGGCTGAGAAAAGGTTCCAGCGGCTCTTCGAAAGTATACCTGATTGGGCGATGTTCATAGACCAGGACCGAGTAGTGAGGGAAGTGAACGAGAAGTTATGTGACCATCTCGAGATGGACAAAGATGAAATCTTGGATAATGACATCGAAGAGTTCTTAAAACATTTTCCAAGGGACTCGGAAAAGAAGGTTTTGAAGAACATAGATATGCATGAGGAGGGGAAAGATGTCTCTCCATACATGATCAGATACCCAAAGGGAGACAAAGAGATCCTCCTTGAGGTCAACTCTATCCCCCTGAAGGGTATCGGTGACGTTTTTAGAGGGGTTATAAACGTTGCACGGGACGTAACCGAAAGGGAGATGGCCAAAAAAGAATTGCAGGAACAGAAGGAGAGTTATAGAACGTTGTTCGAGAACTCCCTGATCGGTATCTATAGAACGACGCCAGATGGAGATATATTGAAGGCGAATCCCGCGATCCTGGATATGCTTGGATACGAGTCCTTTGAAGAACTATCGGGGTATAATCTTGAGGAGAACGGCAATTTTGGGCCTGGTTATCCCAGAGAGAAGTTCAAACGTCGTCTAAGAGAGGAAGGAAGTATAACTGGTTTGGAATCCGTGTGGAAAAGAAAGGACGGTTCCAACCTCTATGTGAGAGAGAGCGCCGTAGCCGTGACTGACGATGACGGTGATGTCAAGTATTATGAAGGGACTGTAGAAGATATCAGCAAAAGGAAGGAGATGGAGGACGCCCTCAGGGAGAGTAAAAGAAGATTTTCGACCCTGTTGAGCAACCTGCCTGGCATAGTTTACCGATGTAAAAACGAAGCGAGCTGGCCGATGGAATTTATTAGTGAGGGGTGTGAGGAACTCACTGGCTATAAACCCGAGGAACTTGAGAACAGCGACGAGTTAGCTTACGGTGAACTCATACATCCAGATGACAAAGGTATAGTCTGGGAAGAGGTCCAAGATGCACTGGAAGAAGATGAACCCTATGAACTGACATATCGGATCATAACCGCTTCCGACGAAACGAAGTGGATATGGGAACAGGGACGGGGCGTTAGGGATGAAAAAGGCAACATAAAAGCTTTAGAGGGCTTCATAACCGATATAACGGAGAGAAAGATAGCGAAGCAGAGGGAGAGATTCCTCCACTCCCTGTTGAGACACGATGTGAAGAACAAGATAAAGATCATCGAGGGTTATCTGGACCTGTGGGAGAAATCCTCCATATCCAAAGAGAAATTTTATAACCGAACCCGAAAAGTGACGGACGACTGCTCAAACCTGATCCAAAAGGTAAGGACCCTGACCGAGGTCAACACGGAGGAGAAAAAAGCTATTTCGGTCATGGCCTCACTGGATACCGCTATCGATGAAAAAAGTTCGCTAGCAGAGGAGAAAGGCATAGACCTAACTTTAGACATAAACAGAGAAAACAAATTTATCGTGGAAGGAGGCCCTCTACTGAAGGAGCTGTTCTCAAACATAATCGAGAACTCGATAAAGCATGCAGAATGTGATGAAATAAAGTTCTCTATCGAGGATGAAGATGGTATGTGCATAGTAAAGGTCCAGGACGACGGAAAGGGTATCCCTGAGGAGAAGCAGGATAAAATATTCGACAAGAACTTCAAGCATGGAGAGAATGCAGGCAGCGGGTTAGGTCTTTACCTGGTGAAACGGATAATAGAAACCTACGACGGAGATATAGAAGTTAAAGACTCGGAGATGGGTGGAGCATGTTTCGAGATAAAGCTAACCAAGGCAGACTATTGAATCCACCTCAGGAATATTTGGAAAGCGCGTAAAAAATGGTCGAGAGGAGGTAAAATATGTCGGTTATAAAGATAGGTACCTGTGGATACGGTTACTATAAACCTAGAGAAGGCTGGAAGGAGAAGTACAAGAGTAAACTTCAAGCGTACAGCGACGAGTTCGAGACGGGAGAGATAAACAGGACGTTCTACAAATTGCCCATGACCAAGACGGCTGAAAAATGGAGGAGGAACGCCTACGATGATTTCGAATTCACCATGAAAGCGTGGCAGGCCTTGACACATCCCACCAGTAGTCCAACGTGGAGGAACAAGAAGGACAGTTTAACAAAAGAACAGAAAGAAAACTTCGGCTACCTTCGACCGAACGAAGAGGTGAAAGAGGCCTGGCGGGAGACGAGGAAGCGTGCCGAAGCTCTAAACGCGGATATATGTGTGGTCCAGACACCCGGCAGCTTCGGGTGCACCGAACAAAACGAGGAGAACCTGAGAGAGCTTTTCACTGAGATCGAAAGGAAGGGCATAAACATAGCGTGGGAGCCTAGAGGTGACTGGAAAGAGAATCCAGATAGAGTAAAAAAGATATGCGACGATCTAGACCTCATACATGTCGGGGACATCATGAGAAGGGAACCCGTTTCAGACCATCCCATTAGTTACATAAGACTGCACGGTCTGAACGAATCGGAGTATGACTACAATTATGACTACTCGAAGGAAGAGTTGAAGAGACTGGCTGAGAAACTCCGTTCTTTAGCCAAGAAAAAAGAAAAAGTGTACTGCATGTTCAACAACTACGAGATGTTCGAGAACGCCAAAACCTTGAGAGAACTCCTCTGATTTTCTACCTGGTTATTATCCGAACCGTGTCGCCTTCCTCCAGCTCGTGGTCCAAGCCCACTCTCTGCTTCGGGAACTTGGCCGTGGGGCCCCAAATACGGGCATATCTGAATTTCTCGATGAAATCACTGTGGAGTTTCTTGCAGACGTCCTCTATCGTGGAGCCCTTCTTGATGATCATCGGTTCGTTATCGGCCTTCTCCCCCTTGGGCTTCAGGAATATCCTGACAAGTTCCAGCTTTTCAAAGATACGTTCCTTTATCTCCTCTAGCCCTTCACCCTCTTTGGCGGAGACGAAGGTGGGCGACCAGTCACCCCAGTCTTTGTTCTTCAGTTCCTCTCTCTCCTCATCGCTCAGTAGGTCCACTTTGTTCATGATGGAGAAGGCGGACATGTAAACCCTGTTATCACTGAGATGGTCTATCAGTTCTTTTGTACCTATATCGTCCCGTATGACTATGTTTGCGTTTATATATCCGTATTCCCTCAGTATCTCTCTTATAGTATCCTCGTCTATACGGGTCAGTTCAACCGTACTGTTGACGTCGATACCGCCCTTGTCTCTCTCCGTTATGACGATCTCAGGCGGTTCCTTGTTCAATCGTATGCCCTGACTCTCCAGTTCTTCTCCAGCCGTGGATATGTCCTGCCTGTAGATATCCGCCAGGAGGATAACTAGATCTACGTTCCTCACCACGGACAATATCTCTTTTCCCCTGCCCTTCCCGGAGGAGGCACCTTCTATAAGTCCAGGCAGGTCTAAGATCTGGAACTCCGCGTTGTTGTACTTCATAATCCCTGGGATCACTTCCAAGGTCGTAAAATGATAACCGGCGACTTCACTTTTCGCATCGGTGAGGTTGTTCAAAAGGGTGCTCTTTCCCACCGATGGGAGACCGACTAGACCGATGGTAGCATCCCCTTCGCTCTTTATACCGTAGCCTCCGCCCCCACCCTTCGATTCCTCGTAACTCTCCAGCTCCTCCTTCAGCTTGGAGAGCTTAGCCTTCAATCTACCTATATGCTGCTCCGTGGACTTGTTGTAGGGAGTCTCTCTGATCTCCTCCTCTATCTCCTCTATCTCCTTCTCAATCTGTTCCTGCCGCGTCTTGCCCATGGTTACCCTTTCTGTATCTGTGATGGTTGAACTGTGGAACAAATAAAAAAGTGTTGCCTTATTAACCGTACCTGTACTCTATGTTACAGCTTCCCTCCCTGGAGACCATACACGGTCCCACGGGAGTCGAGGGAGTACATTCCTCACCGAAGAGTGGACATTCTTCGGACTCTACGACGCCTCTCAGGACCTCCCCGCAGAGACACCCTTCGGGTTCTTTAAATTCTCTGTCTTTCAGCGGCTCCAATATATCGGAGAAGCGGTCTCTAGCCGAGTATTTTTTGTATCTATCCTTCAGCCTCAATCCGGACTCCGGTATAACTGGAAAGCCCCTCCATTTTACATCCCTCTCTGTAAAGACTTCATCGATGACCTTTATCGCGGCGGGATTTCCCTCTGGCCTGACCACCCTGTCGTATTCGTTTTCGACCTCGCTCCTTCCTTCTTCCATCTGTCTTATGAGCATCAGAACGGTCAGTAACAAGTCCAAGGGCTCGAAGCCGGCCACGACTTGAGGTATGGAGTACTTCTCAGATAGAGGCTCGTAGGGATGTGTACCTATGATGGTGCTGACATGGCCCGGCTCTATAAGGCCGTCCAGTTGGACCTCTCCCATGTCCAGTATGGCCTTCAAGGCCGGCGGGATCACCCTGTTGCAGGAAAGGATGCTGAAGTTCTCCGGCGGCTCCTTTGAGATGACGTTGGCAGTCGAAGGCACCGTGGTCTCAAAACCGACGGACATGAAGACCACCTCGTCTTCGGTCTCCTCAGCCATCTCAATCGCGTCGTCTATACTGTAGACGACTCTTACATCTGCACCCTGACTCCTAGCTTTTGCAAGAGAAGATGTATCGCCAGGCACGTCGATCATGTCTCCAAAGGCCGTTACGGTCATCCCTTCTCTAGCCAGAGTGATCATCTCCTCTATCTCCTTTGGAGTGGTCACGCAGACAGGACAGCCGGGCCCCTGCTTGATCTCGACTCCAACGTCTCTTAGCATGGGAGCTAGACCGTGTTTCACCAGGGTATCCTGGTGGGTCCCGCAGACGTGCATGAAGGTGTATTCGCCCTCTGCTCTCTTTATCTCCTGTATGATCTCTTCGGCTTTCTCCTTATCGCGAAACTTGAACTGATCTACATCAACCATCTTCATCGCTCCCTTCATCTACGGCCGTGACGCCCATTATCTTCGTCTCCTTACCTTGGATTATCTCGGGTTGTTCTCCACATTCCGGGCAGGATATGACGGGTACGTTGAAATGGAACGCCGCATCGTCGGCGTATTCCACGCCTCCTTCATAACCGCATTCTCCACATCTTACCTTGGCTTCCTTCTTCTCGACGTTCAGTTCCGAGCCTTCCAATATCGTCTCTTTACTCAGGGCTTCATATGCGAATTTCAACTGCTGCTCCCCTAAAAACGTGAGATCTCCTACTTCGACCCGGACCTCTTTGACCCTGTCTATATCCCGGCCCTCTAACTCGTCGAGAAGAGCGGAAACCAACTGCTTCATCACGGAGTATTCATGCATCTGATTCAGGAGATAAAAGGACCACTATAACATATTTTTGCAAATCTTCTACTGTTTGTGCTTCCTCTTCCACCTTTTGAGCAGCTTCAGTATCTCATGACCAGAGAGGAATATGCCCGCTCCTACCAGCACTTGAATCCATCCCTGTAAACCTATGGAGGCGAACTCCAGGAAGTCGCTTATGTAGGGACCATAAACGCCCAGGAATACAAGACCCATGGAAGCCAGTATGGAATAGACTATTATCTTGTTGGAGAAGAAATTCCTGCTGAATATCGTCTCGTATTCGTACCTTCTCGACATGATGTTCATGAACTGGCAGTACGCTATGGTGAGATAGCTTATGGTGGTAGCTTTAGCGTAAGCTATACCGGGCTCCGAGCCCAGAAGTGAGACATCGTTGCTGTGGAGGTAGTACCAGAAGTTCCCTACGGCCAAGGCGCCTATCAGCAGGGCGAAGAAGACCACCTCGGTGGACGTGAACCTGTTGAGTATGTGTTCATCCCTGTCCCTAGGGGGCGAACGCATCATAGCCTCCGTTGGAGGATCGTAGGTCAAGAAAGTGAGCGGCATTATCTCCGCTAAAAGGTCTATAGCTAGGATCTGGATGACCAAGATAGGTATGGCCCAGGTCCCCCACCCCAAAAGTCCGATAGCCGCCAGTCCGGCTAAAACGGTGGTCAATTCAGCACCGTTAGTGGTCATGGAGGCTAACACGGTTTTCCTGAGGTTGTTGTATATGGTCCTGCCCTCCCTAACAGCCTCTACCAAAGTTGGAAAGCTGTCGTCTAAAAGCACGAGTTCCGACGCCTCTTTAGCCACGTCGGTCCCTTTCTGACCCATGGCGACGCCTATGTGAGCCCTTTTCAGAGCCGGAGCGTCATTGACGCCGTCGCCTGTCACCGCCACTATCTCGTCCTCTTCTTCGAGCAACTTGACTATCCTGAGTTTATCTTCTGGATCCACTCTAGAAAAGATCATAGAGTTCTTTTCTTCCATCAGCTCTTTGAGCTCTTCATCCCCTATATCCTTCATCTCTTTACCTGTCAAAACTTGAGGCTCTTCATCTTTGAAGAGACCTATCTCATCTCCCACCGCTCTGGCCGTTATGGCGTGATCACCGGTCATTATGAATGTCCGGATATGAGCATCGTGACAGCTCCCGACTGCTTCTTTTACCCCTTCCTTCGGAGGATCGATCATACCGGCTAGGCCCAAAAAGATCACGTCCTTCTCGACCTCTTCCTCCGTATAATCTTCACCTTTTTTCTCCAAGGGCCGGTAGGCCATGGCTAAGACTCTCATGGCCTTTTCAGAATATTTTTCGTTCAGTTTTCTTATCCTCTCTTTATCTTCCTCAGTTATCTTCTCAACTTCCCCGTCCCTGTATATGTATTTACTAATGGAAAGCACACTGTCAGTAGCGCCCTTCATGGCAAGGACCCTCATCCCTTCTGTATCGCCTTCTAACGCCCTCGCAACCTTATCGTCCTCGTAGGGCTCCCCGAGATCTCTTACAGAACTCATCCGCTTTCTCTCTGAATCGAAGGGAAATTCAACTATCTCAGGGTTCTCTTCGTCTTCTCTTTCATGTCGGGTACCCAACTTCGTGGACATCGTTATCAGGGCTGCTTCTGTCGGGTCTCCTACAGCATACCAACTGTCGTGTTCATCGTCTGGCTCATGGATTTCAGCCGTAGAGGACATCGTAGCCGCATCCATAAAGATCTCTAGCTCGTCTATCTGTTCCTGGGATAGTTCGGTCCCATCTTCATCTTCTATGGTACCTTCTGGCTCGTAACCCAGGCCGGTCAAACTGTATTCGTCCCCGTCGAACCAGATATTCTTCACTGTCATCTCGTTCTTGGTCAATGTACCTGTCTTATCAGTGCAGATGACCGTTGTAGAACCCAAGGTCTCCACGGAGGATAGGTTCTTGACTACAGCGTTTTCTTCCGCCAACCTGTTACTTCCAGTAGAAAGAGCTACGGTCACCTGAGCCGGTAAAGCCTGTGGTACCGAAGATACCGATATACCGACAGCGTATATCAGACTGATCGTAAGACCAAGGCCCTGCCACATCGCAACGAAGAACAGCGCTGTACTGATCACCACCACTATGGAAGTCAGGTGCTTCGCGAGAAGGTCCAGTTCTTGCTGTAATGGTGATTTCAACTCTCCCGCTTCTTCGGTCATATCGGCTATCTTACCCATCTCGGTGTCCATGCCCGTGGATACAACGACTCCAGTCGCGTTTCCAGTAGCTACTGTAGTGCCTACATAAGCCATGTTGTCTCTATCCGCCAGTGTAACCTCTTCA
This sequence comes from uncultured Thermoplasmata archaeon, assembly GCA_964394465.1. GTDB lineage: Archaea > Thermoplasmatota > Thermoplasmata > Halarchaeoplasmatales > Halarchaeoplasmataceae > CAYMXS01. Next base: position 16,734 of record CAYMXS010000041.1, read on the forward strand.
TCTATGGCGTTCGTTTGTTTCTCCTGGGGCATGGATTCCCCGGTGAGAGAGAAATCGTTTGTCTTCAGATTGAACGACTTTATGACCCTCATATCGGCGGGTATCTTGTCGCCCTCCTCTATCTTCAATATGTCTCCAGGGACTATCTCGGCCTGGTCTATCTCCTTCCATCCTCCATCCTGCTTGACTTGGGCGGGAGATTTGATCAATGATTTCAATTTCTGGATGATCTGTTTGGCCTTATATTTCTGTACGAAGCCTATGACAGCATTGATGAAGACGATGATGAACATGGCCGCGGCGCTTTTCAAACTCGCCGGGTCATCTTTGTAGAAGCCCAAAAAGAGTGAGATGAAGCCTGCCACTATCAAGACCATAACTAGAAGATCTTTGAACTGTGACAAGAAAAGTAATAATTTAGGTGTCTGGGCCTTGCCTCTGAGTTCATTTCTCCCGTATTTGTCCAACCTTTCCTCCGCCTCCGCTTTCGAGAGACCCTCCTCTGAAGTATCTAATTCTTGTAGGGTCTCCTTCACCGTCATCTTGTAATAATCCTTCTCAGGCATCCACTATTTCTCCGAAAGAGAATATACGGAGTCTGTTCTTATATTTTTTGTTTTATCAGTACGCAGTAAAAAGAGGGGTTTTCAGGTCGTTGGATCACACAATTTCGACCAGCCCAATCATCCTTAAATAAGGAGATGATATTATAGATTAAAATGATAACCATAGAACGGTGAAAGGATGAACGGCTTGATCGTGTACTACTCTAGGAGCGGAACCACTGAAAGGGTCGCTAGAGCCCTCGGACAGATGGTTGGCTTCGACGTAGAGAAGATAGAGGATAATAGAGACCGTTCCGGGCCCATAGGATACTTAAAATCCGGCTGGGAGGCCTTCAGGGAGAAAAGACCCGAGATAGAGGACATGGATGAAGATGTGGAAGAATACGATATCATCGTCATAGGGACCCCCGTCTGGGCACAGGGCCCCTCTTCGCCCGTGAGGACTTTTCTATACCATCATAGAGAGGTTCTGAAGGATAAAAAACTGGTTTTCTTATGTACCCTCGGAGGCTCTGGGGCCGAGAAGACCTTCAAGGAGATGAAGAACATCTGCAAGAAAGATCCTATGACGGTCTTGCCCCTCAAGAAAAAAGAAGTCGATAGTGGCGATCACGAGAAGAAATTGAAGGGCTTGGCTCAGAAGCTGTCTTAGTTTGAAAGAACAGAGAGGATCACTTAAGGATGTCGTGTACTAACTTTCCGGTCAGACCGGCGCTAGCTTCTATCTTCTTACCCCTCTCATTCAGCTGTATCCAGCCCCTCTCTTCCAGCTTCTTACCCAGCCTGGATACAGTACTCTTAGAGAGCTCTAATCTATCAGTCAATTCCTTGTATAGTAACGGGCCATCCTCAACGACGGTCTTCAACAACCTCTTTTCGTTCTCAGTGGCCTCTAAAAAGGCACATGGTAGGTCCACCCTTTTGATCCCATCAGAAGATCGATCTTTCACGTAGGCCCTAGCTATGATATCACTGTGAAATATCGAGACGGCGGTCAGAGCAGCTGTCATCGAATCCAAGGGTGAAGATATGTTTATCACGATCTCGCCCCGGGCCCCTTTAACCAGTTCAGAGATATCCTCTGTCAGGCCTTCAAAACTGCAGTCCTCCAGTAGTTTCTCATCGAAATCCATCTCCTCTGAAACGCTCCCCAATAGGTCCATGGCATCCTTCAATATCTCATCTGTTCCTCCGTCCAAACCGTCCTCAAGTGCGAGGATGACTATCGTGTCTTCGGGGCTGATCCCCTCTTTAACCAGGAAAGATATGAACTCATCTTTACTGGAGCCTATCGGGGTTACCAATGTTTTCATGGGTCTGTTAGAGATTCAGTCGGTTATTAATGTTTCTGAATTCGTTTTGATGCAAGATGGGTGAGCATCATCATGATCTTTGTTGCTTGTTGCGACGAGACTTGTTAATTTCTTCGGGATTTCTTAAAATTATAGCTTGAAGTCCATTT
>CAYMXS010000042.1:0-18484 GCA_964394465.1 uncultured Thermoplasmata archaeon
CTGTACCATTTGGGTAAAGTGCATACAGTTTGTTATCGTTGGACCCGAAATATATAGTTCCATCCTGAGCGATTGAGGGCGACGAACCTACGTCCTTACTAGTGGTGTAATTCCAACGTTTGGTACCGTTAGGGTTCAGAGCATAGAGTTTATTATCTTGTGAACCATAGTAGATACTTCCATCATCAGCTATCGCCGGAGATGTAACTATTGAATTCGTATTGTTTGGTTGAAAACTCCATTTTTCCGTACCGTTAGGATGTACTGCGTATAGGGTTCCATGCCATGTTCCGAAATAAATCGTCCCGTTCCTTCCAATCGATGGAGAAGAGGGTATGCCAGAATCCAAATCTAATGTCCATTTTTGGCTACCATCCGAATTCAAAGCTCTTAATACATCTATCGCATTCTGTCCGAAATAGATCGTCCCGTTTTCTCCTACTGCAGGAACGCAGTTGATCCTGTTTCCAGCATAGAAGCTCCATTTTTGAGTGCCATTGGGAGTTAAAGCATAGAGAGTATGATCATCTCTAGTACCCATATATATTGTCCGGTTTGGTCCTATAGCTTGACTTCTATAAACCCGATCAGAAACTGAAAATTGCCATAGAGCTGAATCCTCTGTATTAGAAGTATTGTATGTACTCCTACCAGTATGTCTTAAATCATGCTTATACATCGGCCATGAGCTGTTAGCTAAAGTGGGTGCTACATTTGTAGTTATAGAACTTGTTTCAACTACTGTCGTTTCATTTTGGGATCTTACTGTTACATTACTAGTTTCAGTTTCATAAGGTGAAACAGTTGAAGGAATTTGAACCTTTACTATGAATCCTTTAGTAGATTCATTATTTACACTCAGTTCGCTTATCTGGTTTGTACTGGTGGAATCATATATCTTCGTTGTCCAGTTATTGTCTTCTATTGAGATATTGTAGGAATCGTTGTAGCCTCCACTATTCTCTACGGAAAAACTGTATTTTATGGTCTCTCCCGCTCCTCCAAACATATTTGTACTGTTAGGTGAAAGATTTACTTCATAAGGTGGCTCAATAGTGAAACTCCATTCGTAGGATCCAGTATCATTACCGGAGCTATCTTCGTATCCACTGACATTCAAAGTCACATTTTCACCACATATCCAATCATCATGTGACCAAGTTGCCGTATCGTTCTCTAAATAGGTAGAAGACCAGCCCTCGAATACGCATCCCCCGGGGACTGTTCCGTTGGTTTGAGTCAAAGAGGGGGTAATAGAGGTATTCATCGAATGAGAAAAAAACACATTAACGTTTTTATCCTTAGGCACCTCCTTATCATTATTTGATGGGGTGCTAGAGGTGACATATAGATATGGTGTGACCTCTTCGTTTCCAAAGCTACTCCAGTAAGATTTTACTGTACTGTATTTAATTGTGAAGATCAGATCGAACCAAACAGCACAGGCATCCCAACCCTTTGATTGGGTGTAGATTCGGCTTATAGAATCATTTGTAGGAAAGGGAACATCATCCCACTGAGTAGGAGTATATCCAGATGCATTTAAATTACAATCTGAAGTATGATTCGAAAAATCCATATCGCTTACTTCAGCCTCAACCCATTGTTGGGTCGTGAGAACATCCTTATGTCGGTCGTCATTATTGAATACTGGGTCTAGATCATTATCACCGTCCTCAGTTGCAAAAGCCACCCTTGAAACCGATGAGCCAGTTTCATTTTGTAGAGCAATAGGATGACCAGCAGTTCCCGATTTTGTTTCAAGCCCTACATATGCAAAGCAGTGCATCTCAGAAAATCTAGTTTCATTGGGAAATGAATAATATCCTTCCGCCTGCAGACTACTAGAATCAGATCCATCACATTTTAGACTAGCATTTCCATGATAGGAACGAGCTGTATCTATGCCCCATTCATCGGCATCGTTCACTTCTACCCATCCCTCTGGGGTCTCTCCATCACTTTGCCCCTCAAAATCTTCAAAGAAGGGGAAGGTCGCACTCCCATTTGATAAACTAACCCCTTCTTCATTTCCATAGTACATATACATCTCGCTCTCGCCGGACGTGTTCACCCAGACCTCTGCATAACTTCCGTTCACTCTTTTTTCTATCCAGTATGCTCTTGTCGAGGTACCATCTGCGGCAGTGAATCTCAGGTCACTGAAATCTTCATTACAATGTCCCTCACAACTGACGTTTCCTCCTCCATCGTAGGAAACGTTCAGTTTCATCTGGTAACCGCTTACCGGGTTAGAGATGTTGATAGGTTTTCTGAATTGCCAGGATCCATCAAGCCAGGGACTAGAGGCGAGATCTCCAGTTTTTTGAGGATCGGCTCGCCTGCTATCATCTGTATCACCCATATCTTGGGGGTGTTCAGGATGTCCTACCACAACAGACAAAGAGCTAGCCACCAGTAATACCAAAACCATTGCCGAAAAAATCTTTACAATCTTCATCTTTACCCTCGTATAATAACATAATTAATGCAAATTTGATATATATACTCTTCCATTTTCTCAAAGATAAATTTGAGATAAAATATAATGATGCGATAGGAATCAGAGATCCCTCTTATACTTCATTTTCTTCCGCCCTGCTCTAGAAAAGTAAAGTATGCAATAAGAATCAAAGATTCTCACTCTCAATTTTTTCAGGAAAATCAGAAAAAAATTGATGCGGGGGCCTAATGTCCTCCCTCTGCTTCGAAAGGCTATCGCCTTTCTATGTATGTGAGGGAGGGGAAACTAACGCTAATTTGTATACAAACCCTCCCTCTTTTATCAACTTCTTCACCATCGTTCAGAAGGTTGAAAATGCGAGGGAAGGGATTCGAACCCTCGGACCTCTACAGGACTAGACCCTGAATCTAGCGCCGTTGGCCATGCTTGGCTACCCTCGCTTTATGAACGAGTCGTGCGAGTGAATAAACGAGGGGGTATGAGGAATATTTTATTCCCCGGCTACCCTCGCATTTTGAGTGTCAGCGAGAAATCGAGAGTAAGGAGGAATTTATAATTCCTCCGGACTCGCAAGTTGTAGTGAGCGTATGCGAGTGAAATTTGCGAAAGGGGATTCTTATCCTCGCTTCAGGATTCACTCTTTCTTGTTTATGTTCAATACCTCGATCTTGAAGGTCAGGTGTTTTCCGGCAACTTCTTCGTTGAAGTCGATGACTATCCCATCGTCTGTCTCGACCACGATACCAACAGTAGATGAGCCCTGACCGAGATTGCTTTTTATACTCGAGACGTTCCCGAAACGTTCGTCATGTCTGGTAAGATGAGACGCGTCCACAAGCGCTCCTTTCTTAGGATGGTTCTCTATGACTATCTTGCCTTCGCCTTGATTGGCGTTCGAATCGATGGAGATGACTTCCGAGGACCAGACTTTACCTGACTTGGGTTTGTTGTAAGCGTTGTATTCCTCTCCCAGGTCTGGCTGATTTCTGAGGTGGACTTTATCTCCCTCTACAGAGGTAACGGTCTGGTTCCAGCCCCAGAACTTATCCTGGACGATCATGTTCGCGGAAGGTTCGACCTCGTAGGTATTTACGAAATCCGATCGATCCATGTCCTCATAGAGAGTTATACTTTCTCTTTTGTCCACTTCAAATATCAGGTCTTCGGATGCCTGTCCATATGCCTTTCTTGGCGGGATCGTAAATATCTTCGTTTCTCCTTCTTTCATGCTTTCTACGTTCTCGCTCCACCCTTCGATGACTCCTTGGCCTACTGTAAAGTTGTAAGGATTTCCTCTCTCCCTTTCTCTGAAAGTTAGTGTCGTTTTACCTGATATGGCGGAGCGTGAAGCATCGAATACTCTCTTTTCGAGGTAATAGACTTTCAATTCATTCTCCATCGCTACTATCTTGTACTCCTGTTGACCGTCTTTATTCTTGATGACCCAAGTATCTGTGTCCTTCTGTACTAGTTTCGCCTCGCTGGAGACTCTGTGATCTTCTCCTCCTTTCTGGTTTATACTCTGTCTCAGTGCAGAGTCGATCTCTCCATTCTGAAGATACTGGTCGTTTTCGCTGCTCAAATTGAACATGTATTTGTCATAAAGACGATGATCCCTGAGCCAGCCCATGTAGTGTGCTGTTACTTGATCTCCCGATTCGGCTGTAGGCGTTTCCGGTAACGAGTCGCTGTACATAGGCTTGAAGTACAGACGGTTCGCTGCGATGATGCCCCCAGTAGAGGCACCGACGACTATTATTATCACCAGGACAGTCATCCACTTTTTCATAGAGAATCAAGGGCAGAAAAAGGTAGAAGTATAATAAATGTTGTGGAAGAGGAAGAAAAGAGCGGGTCAAATAACTTAAATAGTAACAAATATTCTTACCATCGGCTGATAAGATGGATTCGCTCGTGATCGTAGGTACTCAATGGGGCGACGAAGGTAAAGGAAAGGTAACGGATTTTTTCTCCAGAGATGCAGATTATATAGTGCGGTTCCAGGGCGGAAATAATGCCGGTCATACTATCGTTTTGGGAGACGAAGAATTCAAACTTCACGTCGTCCCTTCCGGTATATTCAGGGAGGGTAAGAAAGCCGTCATCGGGAACGGAGTCGTGGTCGATCCAGGGGTACTTCTAGACGAGATAGAAGGTCTGGAAGAGAGGGGTGTAGATACGAGCGATCTGATACTCTCTGATAGGGCAAATCTAATAATGCCTTACCATAGAACGATGGACGAGGTGGAGGAGAAACTCAAAGGAAATCTTAAAGCCGGGACCACGAAGAGGGGTATAGGTCCCTGCTACTCGGACAAGGTAGGCAGGTTCGGGATAAGGGTTGCAGACATATTAAAACCAGAGGTTCTGAAGAAAAAACTCGAAACTACCGTGAAAGTAAAGAACAAGATATTCTCTTCTTTGGATACAGATTATGAATTCGATGTAGATGAGCTCCACGAGGAGTATTTGGAGTACGGAGAAAAGTTATCTGAATACATAGATGATACTTCAGTTGTGCTTAATGATGCCTTGGAAGAAGGCAGATCAGTACTTTTCGAAGGGGCTCAAGGTACCCACTTAGATATCGACCACGGTGTTTATCCTTATACCACTTCATCTCATACCGTGGCTGGGGGCGCCTCCATAGGGACCGGTTTAGGTCCGAGAAGGATAAAAGATGTGATCGGTGTAGTGAAGGCCTACACTTCTAGAGTTGGAACGGGGCCCTTCCCGGCCGAGCTCGAAGACGAGACCGGCGAACACATAAGGGATAAAGGAGACGAGTACGGTACGACAACGGGAAGACCGAGAAGGTGTGGCTGGCTCGACATGGTCATGGTCCGTTATTCTGCCAGGGTCAATTCCCTAACTGGATTGGCCGTTACGAAATTGGATGTTTTAGCCGGTTTGGACGAGGTGAAGGTATGTACCCACTACGAGTACAAGGGAGAAAAGATAGAACATTTCCCGGCGCAGATAGAAGACCTGTATGAATACGAACCGGTCTATAAGACATTCAAGGGATGGGAAGAAAGAGACTGGGATGAACTTGCCGAGAAAGGATTCAGCTCGTTACCCAGCGAGATGAAAGAATATCTGAAGTTCATAGAAAAAGATACTGGCTGTCCGGTCGATCTCGTTTCGATCGGCCCAAAACGGACACAGACGATAGAGGCTGAAAGATAGGATCAAAAGGAAAAGAGGATCAGGCCTTGGGATTTTCGTCCTCATCCTCAGCTATCTTATCCCTGGCTTCTCTTCTCTTCTTCTTGAAGTACTCTCTTATATCCTTTTTGACCTTTGTAGGATACTCCTCGGTCAGACAAGCCAGACATAGATCGTCACGGTCGAATCCAAGTCCCTGGACCAAGCCTTCGACGCTGAGATAGGTGAGTGAATCGGCCTCTATCTCGTCCTTTATGTTCTCTACGGTGTTGTTAGCGGCCTTTAGTTCTTTTTTGGTCGGTATATCTATACCGTAATAACATGGAGAAACGATAGGTGGACACCCGACCAAGAAGTGCACTTCTTCGGCCCCGACGTTCTTTACCAGTTCGACCAGTTTTTTGGACGTAGTTCCTCTCACGATGCTGTCATCTACCAGGCCCACTTTTTTACCCTTGAGTTCCTCTATTATCGGGTTCAGCTTACTCCTTACGGCGGTCTCTCTCGAGGTCTGGTCAGGCATTATGAAGGTCCTACCGACGTACCTGTTTCTCAGTAGACCTTCCCTGTATGGTACGCCGACTTCCTCCGCGAAGGCCAAGGCGTGGGTCCTAGCGGTGTCCGGTACTGGTACAACAACGTCTAACTCGTCACCGTTCCTCTTCCATTCCTTACCGAGCTGCTTGCCCAGTCTCAATCTGGACTCATAAACGTTCGTTTTTTCTATGGTGGAGTCCGTTCTTGCGAAGTAGACCCATTCGAACATACAGTGCGCAGAGGACTGGTTTTTGAGCTGATGGGCCTCGTAGGACTTGTCATTCTTTATCAGGATCGCCTCTCCAGGTACTACGTCTCTCAGGACGTCATATCCTAGGATGTCTAAGACGGTGTTCTCCGAGGCGGCGGCTAGACTGATACCATCTAACGTGACCTTTTTACCGTAAACGAAGGGTCTTATACCCTGTGGGTCCCTGAATAGAAGAAGACCGAACTCGGGGATTAAAGCTATAACGGAATAACCTCCATTGAGCTTGTCCATAACACGGTTCACGGTAGAAAATATCGTCTTCTCGTTTATCTCGTCTTCCTTTTTCAATTCCGCCGCGAAGACCTTCAAGATAACTTCGAGATCACAGGTCGATGTAGGTTCTAGTTCGTACTCCTCCACCAGTTCATGGACGTTGACTATGTTCCCGTTGTGGACCATCCCTATCTCGATGGGATCATCCACCTTGAAGGGCTGGGCGTCTCTTTCGGCGTCGGCACCGATGGTCGGATACCTCACGTGTCCTATGCCCCATCCTCCTTTCAGTCCGTTGAGGGTCTCTTTATCGAAGACCGAGTCGACCATACCCCCTCCTTTGACGAGTTGGGTGTCGTTACCATCCGCTACATACATCCCGGAGCCGTCCTGACCCCTGTGCTGTATCGCGAAGAGGCCGTTGTAAAGCTCGGAGGAAGCCTTGCTCGCGCCGAGAACTCCAACTATGCCACACATATCAATACCAACGTTTGACTTTAACCGTTATAGGAATCCATAATGAAGGGGGGTCTTAAATTTATCGTAGGTTTTCCCTCGTCTCAAGATTATCTAAGGGGGTTAAGTTTAAACACTCGGCAACTATAGAAAGGCGATGCGGATAGGAGTTCTTGGTGTCCAGGGCGCGGTCTCCGAGCATGTTTCTTCCTTTGAGAAGTCTCTTGAAAAGTTGGGTATGGACGGTCAGGTCGTGAAGATAGATGAAGAAGAGCAGATAGAGGGTCTAGACGGTCTGACGATACCCGGTGGAGAGAGCAGTACTATCTCACGTCTGATAGAATCCGGGTTGAGAGAGACCATATCACAGGAAGTTAAAGATGGTATGCATATAATGGGCACCTGTGCGGGCTCGATATTACTGGCCAAAGAGGGTGATGAAGCAGTGGACCGTTCAGACACCAGACTTCTAGAACTGATGGATATGAAGGTCTCTAGGAACGCCTTCGGCAGGCAGAGATACTCCTTCGAGTGTGAATTGGACATAAACAATATAGGTGATGATTTTCCCGCGGTCTTCATCAGGGCTCCAGCTATAGATGAGTGCTGGGAAGGATGTGAACCCTTAGCTACCATAGAGGATGTAATCGTGGGGGCTGAACAGGATAATTTTCTAGCTCTTTCCTTTCACCCTGAGTTGACCCATGATTTAAGAGTACATATATACTTCCTGAAAAAGATAGTCTGACTGTCTACTGCTCGCATACTTTCAAGAAGTTCTTGAAGATCTCGACGCCGTTCTCAGTATGTTCCACCTCGGGATGGAACTGTAGCCCATATATCTTTCTTTCAGATTGCTTGAAGGCCTGGACCGGGCATGACTCCGAGGTGGCTAGAAGCTCTAACTCGTCTCCGAGTTCCTTTATCTCGTCGTTGTGAGATTCCCAGACCACGAATTTTTCGGGTATATCTATGAACAGATCGTTTTTTCTTTTCACCGTGACTTCAGTCTTACCGTACTCAGGGGTCTCTGCACTTCCGGTCTCGCTTCCATAGTATCTAGCTATGAACTGTGCTCCCACGCATATGCCCAGGATAGGCATGTCCAATTCTTCTAGATAATCCGCGGTCTTCCCCAGCTCGAGGGCATCGTTGGATATCCTGGGTGCCCCGCCGGACAGTACGACACCGTCGGCCTCTATGTCCTCTACGGGGGTATCATTTGATATTATCTCGGATTCGATATCCAGGTACTGAAGCACTCTCCACTCTCGGTGGGTCCACTGTCCGCCATTATCTATCACGTCAACTCTCATCGTATATTCCTCCATTTCTATCTCTATTGTTTTTGCGCCAACATCGACTCGACGAACTCAAGGAAGAGGGGGGCCGGTTTCATGGGTCTGGATTGGAACTCTGGATGGAACTGACACCCTATGAAGAACGGATGGTCCTTTATCTCTAGAAGCTCCATCCTCTTCTCGTTGGGTGAATGTCCACTGAAGGTCATGCCGTTCTCCTCTATCTCCTCTTTATAGTCTAGATTCACTTCGTAGCGGTGTCGGTGCCTTTCTTTTATCGTCTCTTTTTCGTATATTTCATGCGCCTTCGTTCCCTCTTTTATCATTATCTCTTCCGCCCCCAATCTCATGGTACCTCCCATCTTGTCTATCCCCCTCTGCATCGGTAGTAGATCGATAACTGGATTCTCCGTTTTATCATCGAATTCGAAGCTGTGAGCGTCCTCATATCCCAGGGCGTTCCTAGTGAATTCCACCACTGCGAGCTGGAAACCCAAGCATATACTGAGGATGGGTATCTCGTTCACTCTGGCGTAGTGCACGGCGTTTATCTTTCCTTCGATTCCCCTACTGCCGAACCCCCCTGGTATCAAGATCCCGTCGACATCCCCTAGGATCTCCTGGGGCGCGTTTTCCTCTTCTAGTTCCTCTGATTCTACGTATTTTATATTGATCTTCGTCTCGGTCTCGGCTCTACAGTGGTTCAGGGCTTGCTCGTGACTGACGTATGCATCTTCAAGATCACAGTATTTTCCTACTAGAGCAATGGTGATCTCAGAGGTTGGATTCTCGAACCGTTCGAGGAAATCCTTCCAGTCGTCCATCCTCAAGCCCTTCTCCACGCTGGTATCCTCCTTCTTTTTCAGCAGTTCTTGCAGTTCTAATCGGTCCATCACGCATTCGGTCAGACCGTCATCGTCTAGTATCAGTGGAACCCTGTATATGTTGCTGGCGTTGGGTGAAGATATAACAGCATCTTTAGGAACGTCGCAGAATAGAGATATCTTCTTTCTTGTGGAATCCTCCAACTTGTTTTTGGACCGTCCTACTACAATATCCGGTTCGATACCTATCTCTCTGAGCGCTTTTACAGAATGCTGGGTCGGCTTCGTCTTCTGTTCTCCGACGACTTCAAGAACTGGCACTAAAGTCGTATGTATAAATATGGCGTTATTGCTGTCTTCACCCACCTCCATATGGAGTTGTCTCGCGGCCTCTAAAAAAGGCATGCTCTCTATGTCGCCTACTGTCCCTCCCATCTCGACCAGGACTACATCGGCTCCAGTATCGTCCGCTACCTTCCATATCCTCCTGTTTATCTCGTCCGTAATGTGTGGAATTATCTGGACAGTTTTACCAAGATACTCCCCCGCTCTCTCCTTCTCGATAACGCTCCGGTATACTTTTCCAGTGGTGATGTTGTCGTCTCCACAGAGGTCCGTGTCAAGAAAACGTTCGTAATTCCCCAGGTCGAGGTCGACTTCAGTACCATCCCTCAAAACGAAGACCTCTCCGTGCTCGAAGGGATTCATTGTACCGGCATCGCAGTTGAGGTATGGATCGATCTTTATAGCCGTGACAGAAAAGCCCTTAGCCTTCAGCAGTTTTCCGAGTGAGGAGGTGACGACTCCCTTCCCTAAACCTGACATCACTCCGCCCGTGACGATAATGAATTTGGTCATTATTACACGGGAAAAGCGAAAAGGACTACAAGGGTTTAAACTTTTGGATAGCCGGTTTTGGTCGGGTCGATTTTTTTGGTTATAGAGAAAGTAGAAAAGACAACGGATAAAAAGAAGAGTGTTTTATTCAGCGGCTCACCGCTTTCACTTTTTGTTCCTCTTCGAAGTTTTCTACCTCGCCGTTACTGAGTTCGAATCTTGCCTTCAGCTTTCCTTCCTCGTAGGAGATGCTTGCACTTTCTAAGTTGGACTTGTATAGCCAGACCCGTTTACCCTCTTGTGTCAACGCCCTTTCCTCTTTCTCTAGTAGTCCTACATCCACGAGTTTGTTCAGCCTCCTATAGCAGACCGCTATAGGGATATCCTTCTTTGTAGCTATCTCTTTGGCACTTTTCGGTTTTAGGTGTGTGAACGAGAGAATCTTTGGGATGTATTCATCGCTTAACAGCTCGATAGCCTCCTTCTTATCGATTCTCTCAAGCATAGCTAACAACTTTGCAAGATGGTTTATTTATACTTTTCCTTCATTCATCTTATGGAATATTTAATTATATATTCAATACAAATTATGTATATAATATATCATCTGGCTAAGCCAAATATATTTTTATTTTAAGATTTAATCTTCCATTCTCATACCGTTTATTAACAGAAAACGTCGTTAAATGTAATAGATTTCGTCTGACAATAATAGGATAATAGTTTTTCTTATCTGGTTTGATAATCGTAAGCAAAAGCCCTTAAATTAATACCTACATTGTTTAATCGATGTCGGAAGAAGAGGACATATCGGAAAGGGTTCAATTACTCACCGATCCCTATGCTAAGAGTATCTTGGTAGGGTGTTATGAAGACTCCATGACGGCTCAAGAGATAAGCTGGGAATTCAATATCCCTATTGCGGCCACCTACCGACGATTGAAGGATCTGAAAGAAGCGGACCTTGTCAAGGAAGTTGAGGATTCCAAGAACGGCGGAAAAAGGGCTTCTAGATACAGGACTTCTCTAGAGAAGGCGGTTTTGACCTTCGAAGAAGGAAAATTTGCGATTAAATTGGTACTCGATGAAGAAGAGATCGTCGGTGAATTTTAGACCTTAAGATAATCAACGGGGATTGGAGTTATCTTCATTGATAATTAGACCTGCATCTATAAGTATAGTTATTCTCATTATCTATAACAATAATCGATAAAGTTGCTCTATCAGGGGTTATATGATGGATCCTCTAGAAAAAACTCAACTTCTCATGGACGAATATGCGGCCAAGATCCTGGCAGCGACCTATAGAAAGCCAAAAAGTGCTGTAGAACTGAGCAAAGAATACGGGATACCTATCGCTATATGTTACCGACGCATCCACAAACTTGAGGAAGTCGGTTTTTTGGAGGAAGCGGACAGGGTCCTCACTCAGGAAGGTAAAAGAGTAAGTGTCTATGAAGCAACCCTGAAGAACGTACAGATAGTCTTCGAAGACGGTGAATTCAAGATAAAGGTAGAGAAAAAAAGAGAAGCAGGCGGCGCCCAAGACGAGAAATGGAAAGACCTAAACGTGGTTGAACGGTGAACCAGTCAAAACTTCTTCTTTTCCATTATTCAGTAGTGCCCTAGAAGTCCTCTGTCTTTTGCTATATTTTCCAGGACCGAGAATATTGCCATCCCCATCACCACGTAACCCAGACTATTAGCCACAAGCACCAGGACGTCGATTCCACTCATACCGACCAAGGTTTCTCCGTGTATCATCATGCTGCCGATGAGCCAGTTACCCCAGCTTATCGGTACGATGTAGATTATCGGACTGTCGGTTATGTTCGGAAGCACCAGCAGGAGTATGAAAAGGAAGGTGAATATTTGGTTCACCGCTTGTACTTTCTTGAAGATCAAGGCTAGACCGCCCATGATGTAACCCAGGCCATAGACCGACATAACGGTCAAAAAAAGGAGCAGGAGCACGCCCGGTCTGAATACTAGGTACTGGCCAGATATGAACATCATGAGGCCTAAAAAGGCAAAGAAAAGGGATAGATTGAATATGAATGATGACATCACCCTGTAAGCTGTTATCCTTTTGAATGAAACTGGCGAAAGATAGAGCTGTTCTAGGGTGCCGTCTCTCGCCTCTCTGAGCAGCGAGTAGGACATCTCCTGATAGGCCGAGATAGAGAAGAGCCATAGAGCGAATCCGATTATGGTTCCCTGTAATGTCTCAGTGCCAACACCAAAGCTCTTCATACCGAAGAAGACCATGACGAAAAGGATCAATAGGCCTCCGACCGCAGCGATCGTGTTGAAGATGTACCTCCTTAGTTCTATCATGTATTTTTTGAAAACGGCCCAGAAGATGATATGGTCCTTCATCTCAGACCACCTTCAAGGATCTCCATGAATATGTCTTCGAGGCCTGCACCCATGTTCTTTACCTCGTCCAGTTCTGCCTTCTTTTTCTGTAAGAAGTTGATTATATCGTAGAAAGCTTGGGGGTTTTCTAGCCGAACATGTAAGGTTGTCCGATTATCTTGTCTTTTGACTTCAGAATCAGGTGCTATTTCTTTAAGACCACTCAGGTCTGGTCTCCCTCTCAATTCTATCTCATAGACCCTCACGTTGAACAGGTCTTTCAGATTGCTCACCTTGTCGTCTGTGACCAATCTTCCTTCGTTTATTATGATGACCCTTTCGCAGACGTCCTCCACTACGTTCATATCGTGGCTGCTCAAGAGTATGGTCTTACCTTTTTTATTGGCAAGTTTCTTTATGAATCTCCTAAGCTCCAGCGACGTTTGAACGTCTAGACCCAAGGTGGGTTCATCCAGTAGTAAAAGATCGGTGCCCCGGACGAGTGCGCAGCCGAGGGCTAGTTTCTGCTGCATCCCTCTGGAAAGCTTTCGAGCCGGTGTATCCTCTTTCCTGACAAGGTCGAATCTCTGGAGGATAGCGTTTATCTCCTTTTTTGTCTTGTCAGAGCTTCTTCCCTGCAGTCCAGCAAAGAACTCAAGGTTCTCCTTGGCGGTAAGTCTCCAGTACACGTTTCTATTCCCCTCTAGAACGGCACTAGTTCTTTCCACTGCTTTTCTTGTATCCTCTATAGCATCTATATCGTAGATACTGATTTCACCAGAAGTAGGTTCAATCAGACCACAGATGGACTTTATCGTGGTCGTCTTTCCTGCTCCGTTCGGTCCAAGAAAACCTACCACTTCGCCTTCACTTATAGAGAACGATACCTCCTCCACGGCTCGGGTGGATTCTCCCCTCCACTGAGGATAGGTCTTGTGAAGCTGTTTTACTTGAAGAGCTTGGCCCATATATCCACCATTTTAGTCACAGGACTAAATTTGATAAAAATATTTAAATATTTTCACTATTCAACGATGGTAAAGTCACCATAACAGTTTTATAAGATAATGAGGTTATAAACTCTTAAATTATACAAAGAGGAGTGTTCATGAAACTTTACGTTGAATTATATCTCAGCAGTGCTGGAGCTAAACCGATGACCGTCATGAAGAGGATGGAGAAATTGGGATTCAAACCAGTCTTCGGCAAGTACGATTTCGTTATCGAATACGAAGACGCCTCCGAGTATGGGGAGATATTGGAAGAGGTCTTCAAGGCCTTGAAAGGTACTAGGGTCCGCTACAGGTTAGTGACCAGAAAGGTCTAGAAAATCCTTAATTATCTTATCGTGGTCGAAGGCTAGCTCCGGCAGATCAGCGGGTTCTCCCTCTTTTTTGATCTTCACATACTCCGCGGAAACTGCATCGGTGGCCCCTCTAAGTTTCCCCCCTTCTACATCCAATGAAAATACGGCGGAAACGGTATGGCCCCTTGGATCCCTTTCCGGGTCAGAATAAACGCCTACAAGTTCATCTATTTTAGTCTGGAGGCCGGTCTCCTCCTGTATCTCTCTTATCACAGCGTTTTCCAGCTTTTCGTTGTACTCGACGAAACCTCCTGGCAGTGCATATTGACCTTCGTAGGGTGGGTTCTTTCTCTCTATGAGGACTATCGATATATCATCATCTTTTTTAGTGCTAATTATGCCGTCCACAGTCAAAGCAGGTTTTCTATGGACCTTCTGTTCGTGTTCTGAACACAGCTCGTCGTAGGTGGAAAGTAGTTTTTTGCCCTCCTTCGTAAGAGAGGACCCCCCTCTTTTCTCCCCACCACGCTTTGTCTCGATAACGCTCTTCCCGTATGAACTCTCTATATCTTTCACCACGCCCCAGGCATACCTGTATGACATGCCCATGTTCTCAGCGGCCTTCGAGATAGAGCCGAGTTCATCTATCAGCTCCAGAAGATGGGCTCTTCCCTCTCCCAGTATAAACTTATCATCTTCCTTGAGCATACATTTGCATTCTACATGCATATACTTTGATTATAGCAGGGCCTAAATAATTCTTTAGTTCCATTCTCCTATCGGAATCTTAAATTTTTATTTGGAAAAATGATTTATAAGTTCCCCACTTTTCACTCTTGAATATGGAGTACGAGATACTCGAAGACGTGTTGAAAGAAAGCCCTAAATCGTTCGATGAAGTCGAGACTCTGCCACTTTACAAGGTTTTACTGATCTTGGGAGGCTACCTGGCTATGGGCCTTGGATTCTTCCATTTTGTTGTGATGATAATAACTGAGGTCGACCCTATAACTGTATTCCATTTTATTGTGAATATCTCATTTGGTTTTGGACTTCTATTGGGTAACCACATGATATCAAAGGACCTCAAAAGATGGGCCGTTCTATCCATCATCTTTTCTTTGGTATTGA
This sequence comes from uncultured Thermoplasmata archaeon, assembly GCA_964394465.1. Taxonomy (GTDB): domain Archaea; phylum Thermoplasmatota; class Thermoplasmata; order Halarchaeoplasmatales; family Halarchaeoplasmataceae; genus CAYMXS01. The sequence goes on from CAYMXS010000042.1 coordinate 14,867, forward strand.
TCGCTTTAGGGGGGGTCGTCGGAGCCATTTCGGGCTTGATAGGCACGCTCGGTTCCATCCTGGCCCTTCTTACAACAGTTGATGAATCACTAGATATATGAGATTAGAAAACAGTTAAGTATGATTGTGCATTTATTTGACACAACATGTTGCCTGATTTCGACGTTGAAGAGGTCGACTGTGAGAACGTATTGGAGTGCCTTTACAACCTTTCGGAACTGGACAGAGACATCCTCTCGCTTCTGTCAGAGGGAGGAGAGTACAGGTCCTCTAAGATAGCTGAGGAATTGGATAAGGATCAAAGCACTGCGTATCGTTCCCTCCAGAAACTCTCTAAATGTGGGTTGATCTACAAGGAGAAGAAGACTATCAGGAACGGCGGCTATTACTTCGTATATTCTATCCGGGCTATGGATAAGGTAAAAGAGGAGGCCAAGCAATGCATCGATAGGTGGCACACGGAGATGCATGAGGCCGTAGAAGACCTCGAAAAGATCTAAGAAGAACCTCTGTTTCTCACCCTCTTTATATCAGGAAAAATAATTTAACAGAGTAAAGCAATGTTTTAATCCATGGTGAGCGAGATAGATCTAGAGGTCGAAGAGAGCCCAGTAAGGACCTCGGGTCGGGTGAGGGTGAACGAGGAATCTCTGAAAGAACTGGGTCTGCAAGAGGGCTCTTTAGTGGTGGTTAGTGCCCCCGCCAAAGACATACTCGTTAATATATACTGTGATGACCTGATTGAAAAAGACAAGATAAAGATAAGGGTAGAGGACAGGAGTAAATTGAGCGTTGAAGAGGGAGATCTAGTTCATATAAGGAAGCATGAAGGTCTCTTAAACAAATTATTATAGTAAATGTTCATTTCTCTTCTAGGTAAGGATGAAAGTAGTAATAATCGGAGCCGGTGAGGTCGGCTATGAACTCGCAGAGTCAATCAGAAGGAAAGGCCATGACGTGATCATAGTTGATAAATCTGAAGAGGCCTGTGAGAAAGCTAGAACCTTAGACGTTAAGGTGGTGAAGGGCAACGGGGCGAAACCTGAACTTTTACAGTCTTTAGATATAAAGAATGCCAATCACTTCTTCGCCGTCACCAACGACAACGAAACTAATCTCGTAGCCTGTTCGGAGGCAAAGTCCGCCGGCTGTAAGACCATCGCTAGGGTGAACGGTCTTGAATATATATCTAGACCCGTTTCCAACCGTTTTTCTTCTATTGGCGTTGATTATGCAGTCTCTCCTGAGATGATCATAGCGGATAAGATAGCGAACATCATCAGCGTTCCTTCAGCCATAGACAAGAACATATCCATGGGTGGGAAGATAAGCATAATAGAGTTCAAAGTACTGTCTACATCGAAGGTAAAGGACAAAAAGATAAAGAACATAAAATTTCCACCTAAAGTTAATCTCGGCGCAATCATCAGGGGTAACAGCGTTCTAGTACCACATGGTGACGACGTCTTGAAGGAGGACGACACATTGATAGTCATGCTAGAGGGCAAGAAAGCCGAGAAACAGATGCTCAAGTTGCTTGGAAAGAAAAAGACCAAGGTGAACAACGTATTGATCGTCGGCGCAACAGATATAGGTATTAACGTGGCGCGTAAACTAGAGAATAGAGGTATAAAGGTAAAGATAATCGATCAATCCCATAAAAGAGGGAGAAGGGCGGCGGAAAAACTGAAGAAAGTGGAGGTAATAGAAGGGGATGCTAGAGACAAAAGTCTCCTGATTGAGGAGGGTATCTTGAGAACGGACGCTCTAGCTTCCACTGGAAGCTCGGAGGAGTTCAACGTTTTGGTGTCTCTTCTAGCTAAGGTCTATGGGGTTGACAAGACAGTAGCCGTGGTTCGAGAGTTGGGTCTCAAATCCCTTATAGAGACCGTTGGTATCGATCTAGCGGCTTCGCCCGAACTTCAGACGGCTAAAACCATGCTCAGGTTGGCTAGAGATCTGAACCCCTTACGGGCTATACCTATCCATGGCGGCGATCTTTACGTTTTGGAGATGAACGTCGAGGAGGATTCACCGATAAAGGGAAAGACACTAGAGGAATGTAACTTACCCGAAGAGAGCATCATAGGTGCCATCTTGAGAGAGGGTAAAACCATAATACCCCACGGTGATGAAACATTCCAGGAAGAAGACGAAGTTTTGATATTCGTCTTGAAAGAGGAGATAAAGAACGTGGAGGATTTCTTCTGATATGCGTTGGAAGGTAGTTCTAGGGAATCTTGGATCGATCCTAAAGATATTCGGTCTCGCCTTCATCGTCCCGATAATACCAGCTCTATGGTTTTTTGAGGACCCCCTTGTACTGGATATTCTGCCTTACAACGCACTGGTCTTCGTCTTCATGACGTCCTTTACCATAACGATAGGCTATCCAATGGAGAAATTCGGCCGTTCTCAGGACTTCTATCATAACGAAGCAGTTGTCATAGTCAGTTTAACATGGATAGTTTTGGCCCTGGTATCTTCTCTGCCGTTCCTCCTTTCTGGAACCCTTTCCTCACCCATAGATGCCTTCTTCGAGGCCATGTCCGGCATGACGACTACTGGGGCAACGGTCTTTCCTTACCCACTTGAACAGCATGCAAAGAGCGTCCTCCTGTGGAGAGGCTTTCTGCAGTGGTTGGGCGGCATGGGCGTAATCGTTCTATCGGTCGCAATACTTACCAAATTGAGCAGCGGCGGTTTATCCCTCTTAGAGGCGGAATCACCGGGACCCACCATAACCAGGATAAAGCCAAAGATAAAGGAGACGGCCAAGATACTCTGGTATATCTATGGACTCCTCACTCTCTGTGAGGCCTTGCTTCTTCTGGGAGCCGGTTTGACCCCTTACGACGCCGCTTATCATTCCTTCACGACCCTAGCGACTGGAGGTTTTTCCCCCTATACGGCTAGCATAGCACAATTCTCCTCGGCGGTCCATTGGATAATCATATTCTTCATGATCCTAGCCGGTGTGAACTTCTCTCTGCACTACCAGTTCTTTGAAGGCAACATAAAGAAGGCCCTGAAGAACTCTGAGTTCAGAACGTACCTATTGATAATATTTTCAGCCTCCATCTTTGTTACCCTCATCATCGCCGGTAAGGACATGCCGATGATCTCAACCTTCAGGGATGGACTCTTTCAGGTGGTGGCCTTGATGACAACCACAGGTTACGCGACGGTTAATTTCGATACATGGCCTGAGGTCGTCAGGATGGTCCTCTTGATGCTCATGTTCATCGGCGGCTCCGCTGGTTCAACGGGGGGAGGCATGAAGGTGATGAGGATAGTCCTGATATTCAAGATGGTCGGTAGGAAGTTCAGCGAATTCGTAAACCCCAGGCGTATATCTGTCGTAAGGTTCGGTGACAAAGTGGTCGACGAGAAAACACTGAACACTATATCGATGTTCTTTATCGCCTATATATTGATCTTCGCTATCGGTACTCTTATAATGGTCGGCATGGGTTTGGACATGATAACTGGTATATCTGCGGTTGCTACCACATTGGGAAACGTCGGTCCAGGATTGGGATTGGTTGGACCGACAAGAAATTTTAGAACAGTACCATTGTATGGACGGCTCGTGTTGGCTCTGCTCATGTGGATAGG
>CAYMXS010000043.1:0-18142 GCA_964394465.1 uncultured Thermoplasmata archaeon
CCCGCTATATTTTCTCTGAAAATTAACGGGCGATAAGAACTCCTCAGAGTTCTTTAGCGCCCGCTTACAGATCCGTGTTTTAGCGAGCAAGAAGTATGTTTAGACATCATTTGTCGTCTATGCTCTCGTCTTATCTCCCGACCATGCTATCTTTCACTGTGCCGTCACTCTTCAGACGATAGGTAATCACCGAGATCTTCTTTTCCTGTGATATGTTTACCCTCCGCCAGGAGAGAAACCACTTCGCCTTCTTCATTCTTCACCGGTCTTAGAGAAAAATCGATGGACAGGACCTCCCCTTCCTTACTCACGTGAGTGGCCTCGTAATCCAAGTATTCACCTTCAGCCGCTCTAGAGATAGCTTCCTTCAGATGTTCCTGCATTTCCTCGGAGTGATCCCACCAAGGGGTGTTCCAGAACTTTTTCCCTTCGACCTCCCATTCCTCTACCCCTATGAACTCTAAAGATGGCTCGTTAGCGGAGATAAGCGTACCATCTGGCTCAAGAATACCTAGGAATACGTCAGGGTCGTTGAAGATGGACTGAAAGAGCCTTTCTTTGCTCTTCAGCTTCCTCTCTTTCTCTTTTACGTCGGTGACGTCATGAGATATGCCGAGATACTCTTCTATAGCCCCTGTTTCGTCCTTCAAGGGGATTATTATATTTTTAATATTTTTTATATGCCCTTCTTTGGTCCTGATCTCCAGGTCGATGTTTCCCGAAAGTTCCATAAAATCGATATCTTGTACCTCCTCCCTGCACTCCTCGGCAAGTAATTCTCTAAAGTCCATACCTAACAGTTCTCTTTTTTCAAATCCAGAGATGTCGGCGAACGATTGATTTATGAATTTTATTTTCCCTGACATATCCTGGATGTAAAAACCCTCTTTAGCCTCATCGAATATATTCCTGATAAGCTTGTTCCTTTTACTCAGAGATTTCTCGGTTCTATAGTGTCTTGACTCCTGCTCTATAGCATGAGCTAACATTTCGAATTGGGCCTTCGGTTCTCCACCCTTCTGGACGTATCTATCTGCCCCCAAGTTTAAGGCCTTCATGGCCACTTCCTCCCGGCCCTTGCCGGTGAACATTATGAAGGGGATATCCTCGTTTCTCTCTTTTCTTATATTCTCTAAGAACTCTAGACCATCCATCTCGGGCATCTTGTAGTCCGAGATTATGACGTCATAGTCTTCAGAATCCAATCTCCCTAGGGCCTCATTTGCATCTGTAACCGTATCGATCGATATATCCTCATTGATCCTATCTAGAAAAATGCGGGCCTGGTCTAGAGCCCCTTCATCGTCGTCTACGAAGAGCACTTTTATGGATACCATTTCAGTCCCTCTCCTTTCTTCAATAATGTTTTAAGAGACCTTTAACTATTTAAATAGTTGGTGCTTATGTGTCTGTGGAATATCTCTCACTTCTCCGCCACGGCTATCAACCTGTCGGCCATCCTGTTGTATTTCGACCCGTGCAGATCTCCATATATATCGACCCTGGAAAAACCGGCTCTCTCCAGCATGTTCTTCAACTCAACGTCAGAATAAAGCTTGGAATAGAATGTACCTTCTCTAACATTTCCACCCTTTATCAATATCCATTCACTCTTCAGCAGGTCCCAATCCCCCTCGATGATGCGTCTTTCTAAAAAGTAGCCATCGTCCAATCTCGCCCAGTCCTTCTCGCTGTATATCCTTTTCCAGATCTCTCTACCCATCACGTCTAGGAGGAACATACCATCTTCTTTCAGGGAGGAATGGACGTTCTCCAAAACCTTCATGTTGTCCTTCTCGTCCTTGAAGTATCCGAACGAAGTGAAGAAGTTGATCGCGCCGTCATAGGTTTTCCCTCTCTTGAAGTTCCTCATATCCCCACGAACGAACTCCACATCTAAACCCTCCTCTTCAGCGTTTCTCCTAGCTTTCTCTATGTACTTCTCTGTTAGATCCACACCTGTTACGTCGTAACCCCTTCTAGCCAATTCTAGGGAGTGCCTGCCTATACCGCAGCATAGGTCCAAGACCTTCGCTCCCTTTTCCAATTCCAGCAGTTCTACGAACCTTTCCACCTGCTCTTTCGTCTGAGAGAGCCTTCCCTCGTTGTGTAGTATGTTCTGGAAATCGTCCCAGAATACTTCGTCCTTGAACCAATCCTCTTCCATCTCGACCACTGGTCAGGATGTGAAGTACGACTGATTGATATTTAAGTCTTTACAAGATTGACCTGCTTCCCTCAAGGGTCACAAGGCACCTCTCTGGACACCTTCCTCTTCCCTATAACCCAGACCTGGTATCCTGACCTTCTTCTCGAACTGGTCCACGATCTCGGTGAAGATGATCGTTAGGACGAGGTAGATTATCGCTAGTATACCGAAGATCTCCAAGTAGCGAAAGTTCTGGGATGCGATGTTGTTCGCGACGTAGAACAGCTCTCGTACCGTTATCAAGTAAACCAGCGTGGAGTACTTTATCAGATAGACAAGCTCGTTCGACCAGGCTGGTATGGAAAGTCTCAGGCTCTGGGGAAGTATGATGTTACCTATAGCCTGCAGTTTGCTCATGCCCATGGTCCTGGCGGCTATCATCTGACCGGACTCGATGGATTGAATGGATCCTCGCAGGTACTCTGCCTGGTATGCAGCGCTGTTCAATGAGAGAGCTAAAAGACCGGCGGTTATGGGCTCTAGATTTATGTTTACATTCGGGAGTCCGTAGTACAGGATGAATATCTGGACCAGCATTGGCGTGCCTCGAAACACCTCGATGTAGCCACTGCAGGCCCCGGCTACGAAGAAATTACCATACACCTTGCCCAGAGCTAGGCTCACGCCGATTATGAAACCTATGATTATGGATATCAGAGTTAGAAATAATGTGACCTGTAAACCCCCCCAGAGCTCAGGGAGGATGTCTATGAATAGGTCGAAGAAGCTGCTCATCTTTATCACCTATTCCTCCCCATACAGGGTTGCGATCTTTCCGAGGAACTCCTTTGTCCTCTCAACCTCGGGGTTCTGGAACATCTTCTTTGGTGGTCCAGCTTCAACTATCACGCCCCCTTCCATGAATATTATCTCGTTGGAGACGCTGCCGGCGAAACCCATCTCGTGGGTCACACACAACATGCTGACCTTGCCAGCTAGACCCTTCATCACTTCCAGAACTTCGCCGATGAGCTCAGGGTCTAGAGCCGAGGTGGGCTCATCGAATAGGATTATCTTGGGGTCCATGGCCAAGGCTCTGGCTATGCCGACCCTCTGTTTCTGTCCACCGGAGAGCTGTGCGGGATACTGTTTCGCCTGTTCCTTCAAGCCGACTCTAACGAGTTCCTCCATGGCCCGATTCCTGGCCTTCTTCTTCTCCCGCCCCTTGACCTTCTCCAGGCCTATACTCACGTTCCTGAGTGCCGTAAGATGGTTGAAGAGATTGAAGTCCTGGAAGACGAAACCGATCTCCTGCCTTATCCTGTTGATATCCTTCTCCGGGTCCGTTACCAGTTCACCGTCCAACCAAACCTTTCCCTTGTCCGGCGGTGACAGCTGGTTTATGCACCTCAATAGAGTGCTCTTTCCAGTCCCGCTTGGACCGATTATGACCTTCGTTTCGCCCTTATCTAGAACGAAACTCACGCCCTTTAGAACCTCCGTTTTTCCATAGGATTTGTGTATGTTCTCGACCTTAAGCATATGCATCTATATCACCTCTCCACCTCCACCTCGAAACCGTGCATCCTGTACTTCTTCTCCAGGTGGCTCATACCCTTGTTCACAGAGAAAACGATAATGAAATAGATAAAAGCTACAAATAACAATGTCGGTAAAGCCAGTTGATAGGACTCCGTGTAGATGTATCGGGCCTGCCTCATTATCTCGATTACGCCGATACTGAACGCTATGGACGTATCCTTGAGTATTATGGTGAATTCGTTGGACCATCCTGGGACTGAGCCTCTGAGGACCTGTGGGAGTATGATATGTCTTATCGCCTTTAGTTTCGACATGCCTATGGACAAAGCGGCGGTCATCTGCCCCCTTGGTATGGAATTGATGGAGCTCCGGAATATCTGAGCCTGGTAGGCGGTACTCCTCAATGCTAGACCGATGACCGCAGCTGGAAAGGCTACGAGGTTGAGACCGACCTGGGCAAGACCGAAGTATACCAAAAAGAAGATGACTAGGAGCGGTATGCCTCTGAATACTTTCTCGTAGACGTACACGAAAGTCGAGATCGGGAACTTACCGTAGGACCTTCCGAAGGCCATCATCAGACCCAATACAGATCCCAAAAACACGCTGGCTAAGGTCAGGCTCACGGTATATTTCAGACCGTCAAGTAACTGCGGCAGCTGGCTCAGGATGGTAGATAGAGCTGACAACGAGATCACCCGTTATGGCTTTCTATCTACCCGAACCATTTATCGACCATATCGTTCCATTCGTCCGTTCCCTTGATATCGGCTAATCCATCGTTTATGTCCTCTAAAAGCTTATCGCTCCCTTTTCTGACCGCAAAACCGTACTGTTCTCCTGTATCGATGGTCGCGATTATCTTGACGTTCTTATCGCTTTCATAAGCGGCTGCAACTGGCTTATCCAGTACTATCGCATCTATATTCTCGTTGTTCAGGTCGAGCAGCGCTTCAGTATAGGTATCGTACTCGTTGAAATCACTGCTATCTAACGTACCGTTGTCTATGAGGTTCTCTTCGACCCATATGGAGCCAGTCGTTCCCTGCTGAGCACCTACAGTATAGTTCTGCAAGTCCTGTGGACTATCCAGCTGTATGTTGGAGTTGTCCCTCACTATTATCGATTGATCCGCGTCGTAATAGGGGTCAGAAAAGGAGACCTGCTGTTCTCTCTCCTCGGTTATGGACATCGCCGCTGCTATCACGTCTATCTTCTTCGCCTCTAGATTCGGGATCAAGGAGTCGAATTTGATATCCCTCACCTCGACCTTGTATCCCTGGTCCTTCAGTATAGATTTGATTAGGTCGATATCGAACCCGACTATCTTTCCGTTCTCCGTGTCCTCGAAAGGTGGAAAATCCGCCGAAGTTCCAACGATTATCTTCTCCTCTTCCTCCGTACAGCCAGAGAGGGATATAGCCGTGATTGTTATCCCTATCGCTATCACTATAGATAAGACTCTCTTCTGCTTTATATGCAATTTATCACCCCTTTGCTTTAATAGATAGTGCTATTCTATTATTTATATGTATAGGAATAGTTTATACTGATCTTTAAATACTTGAAAAAAAGAGATTAAAAAAGGAAAAAAGAGGGTTTTCAGTCACCCCGGTCGTAGTAGTCTGACCAGTCTTCCTCCTGCTTTGGGCGTTCTCTGTCGTAATGCCTTTTGTTGTCCTTCTCCTTGCCGGCCTGGGTATAGAGCAGACCCACTACGATAACTAGGGCTGTGCCGGCTATCATACCCATAAAGAAGAGTCCTCTCAGTCCTCTTCCCTCGTTTGGGGTTGAAATTGCCGTTTCTCCTATATCTAGATAGGTGTTTCCTGACAGGCCTGGGTCGTGGTAGATGTTGTTACCACCGGGGTAGTTCAATCCTCCGTGGATATAGAATCCGAAGTATTTACCAGCCTGTCTTCTCAGACCGTGGAAGGACATCCTGAAGCCGTTCATGAGCTGCGTCTTCATCTCCTTCGCTTCGCCGTCTACCGTTACATTGGAGACCCAGTTGAATCTGCCGACTCTAGACCATTCGCCGCCGTAATCTATCCTGTTCTGGATCAGCTTTCTCGGCCTGTTCTGCGGGCCGGTCATGTTCGACCTATGATTGCCGTCCTCGTCTCTGAAGTGTGCCTTCACGTCTTCGCCTATCTGCCTGAGGAAGCCCAGACCCATCCATTCCTCTCTGTGCTTTCCCAGTTTGGAACCGTATATGTTCCGGAAGCCCATCACCAGTTTTTTATTCTGATTCTCGGGTTGGAAGTCCCAACCGGTTATGTTGTGGTCCCATTTCATATCGTAGGTGCCTACTACACCAGAGACGTCGTAGGTTCCATCCTTCTCCGCGTTTTCCACCACGGTGATCTCTCTGTTCCCTATGGGCATAGTTATGGCCTTGATATCCACTCTGAAATGGGGCAGAGTCACGTTGTCCACTTCTTTAACTCCAGCCGTCAGGTGGAAGGTGAAGTTGACGTATTCCAGTTGTTCGTTCTCCATGCCTGAGTACCGCACTTTTTCCGGTAAGGCTCCTGGATCGTAGTAGGACAGGTCCTGAGCGCTCAAGGTGAATGTCCAGGATGTATTCTGCCCCTCTTCTGTCTCTTCTAGGTCGGTGGCTTCCCAGGTCGCATTCGTGAGGTCCACGTACTTGTACATCTCTTCGAAACCGTCTATATTGCCCTCCTGGTCGAAGACGAAGCCGCATATACCGTTCCCGTTGGTGTCATTGTACTCGAAGATGCGGTATATCTTCGTCGCTAGAAGACTCTGGGTCTTTATGGTGTCGTTCTCTTTCACCATGTCCCCGGTCTCGTTGTATACAGAAGCTTTTCCCAGATACCTGCTCTGGGTGGTCAACAGTGCGATGGAGTTCGGGTTCTCGTTCGTTCCCCACAGGACTCCGAAACGAGCATCTACGCCGGTATCGTTTCTAGCGAAGCGGAACATCCTGTATTTTCCTCCGCCGAGGGCATCCGTCGTGTCTTCCTCTATCTCGACGTGCCAGTTCCCATCTTCACCCTGAGCGGATCCTACGCCTATCAACGGCATGGCGCCGAGTAACAGGGCGGTGATCATCAGGGCGGTCAAAACCTTCGTCATGATTACTTTCATCTTATCACACCTAGTACTTGTCCTTTCTTAGATATAAAGGTAAAATCCAATTCTATCACTAGATATATCATCTATCAGCACTTCTATCAACCCCTTTTATCTAGAGAAGTTCTCCGTTGTAAATAAATAATTAGTTACCCTTGAGTAAAAGGATGAGCGGTAAGAATAGGTACCTTACACAGAGAGAGAGGATCCTTTTACTGCTCTCTCAGTTTGACAGCTCTGAAAGAGGATATGTCGTCCCCTATCAGCTCTGCCAGGACGGGATGAGCGAAGCTCTCGATATGCTGAAGAACAACGTGAGTAGAGAACTTTCGAAATTGAAGGAGGAGGGTCTTGTAGGTGAAGAACTGAGCCGCGTGAAGAACAAGGACAGGAGGAGGAAGACGTATCATCTTACTGAGGACGGTGAAAAAGCCGTGGAGGATATCAAGGGTGAACTCAAGAAAGAGAAGGTCCCGCTCAAGGACTCCGGAAAAAGGCCGGAGGATGTGACTTTAAACGATGCTACCCAGAGATTAAGAAAGGTATCCCCTAACATCTCGCTTTTCTACGTCGAGGAATGGATGAGGAAGAAGGACGTTTTGGACATGGACGAATTCCACCTACCGTCTTTCGCAGAGAAAGATAAGGAAAGAACCCGTGTTGAGAGGGTCGTTACTGTGCCTACCATAGAAGAACTGTACGGCAGAGAAGAAGAAGTATCGGAGCTGAAAGAGAACTTGGGGAAGGGATCTCCCCCTATCGTCGTCGTGACGGGCCTAGCCGGTGTCGGGAAGAGCAGTTTGGCCGCGAAAGTCTTGGAGAAGATCCGGGGGGATAAGGATATTTTCTGGTATACCTTTCACAGGTGGGAGAACAAGAGCGGTCTTATAGACGCTTTTAACCAGTTCCTCAAGAAGGCGGGAAAACCCACTCTAGATGTGGAATCCAGCCTGTCCGAGGCCGTGTTCGATCTCTTCAACAGCACTTCAGACTTAAAACCGGTCATATTCTTGGACAACTGTGAGAAGGTGCCAAAAGAGATGAAGAACCTGTTTGAACTACTGCTGGTACAGAAGAAGAGAGGAGCCGACTTCTGCGCGGTCCTCATCGGCCGTGAACAGTTCGACTTTTATGATGTCAGGGACCTCATGAACGATCTGGTCTTGGAGATAGAGCTGGAACCACTAGACATCGGGGCCGTGAAGCAGATGGTGAGCGGAGACGTCGAGGAGATCTACCAGAGGACGAAGGGGCACCCGCTCTACGTCGAGCTTTACAACAGATACTCAGGACGGGGCCAGAAGATGAAGGACTTCATCCAGGACGAGATCTATTCAAGCTTGGATGCCGAGGACAAAGAGATCCTCAAAAGACTGTCTCTTTTCTGGGACCCCATCGAAAGTGAAGTAGCCCTGAAAGGGGACGAGCCCGACCGCGTCATACAGCTGAAGAAGAACCACCTGATCGAGGAGACCCAGGACGGCAAGATAGGTCTGCATTCCATACTCAGGGATTTCTTCCACGAGCACATATCTAGTGACAGAAGGAAGGAGATCCATAAACAGATAGCCGAGATGTTGGATGAGATAGAAGAGAAGGATGAGAGCAGGAAACTAGAGATGATCTATCACTACGAGAGAGGCGGATTATGGGAGAAGGCCCTAGACAGTATGGAGGATTCCATAAAGATGCTTGGAAGGGTAGGTGAGCAGGTGAGGAAGGAGCTCCTGGAAGGCTTCTCAGTCCAAGAGCTCTCCAGTGGTGAATCGAAGTCTAGATATCATGAAATGGCCGGTGATATCTACCTAGAAGCGGAGGATTGGGGAAGTGCCGCCTTGAACTATAAGAAAGTCGTAGAGATGGGCGAGGACACGACCCTTTTGAGGGAGAAACTGGGAGAGGCCCAGATGGAACTCGAGGAGTGGGAGAACACCGTTCGTTCTCATAAAAAGGCATTAGAACTCTATAAGAAAAAAGGGGACCCACAGGGTCTAGCAAGGGAATATCTTTCTCTTGGCAGAGTGTACAGGAGGAAGGGAGAGCTGGAAAAGGCGGAGGAGCATTACGACAAGGTGAAGCATCTCATCGAAGAGGCGGATATAGATGTCCAGGGACCGCTTTATAACAACTACGGGATGCTCCACCTTCAAAAAGAGAGCTATAACGAAGCAAAAGAGAACTTTCAGAAAGCACTCAAGACCAGTGATACCAAGGGGGTCGTGTATGAGAACCTTGCTCTTCTATACCAGAGGATGAAGGATCTGGAAGAGGCGAACAGATACCTGAAGGATGCGATAGACAGCTATGAGAAGAAGGGTGAACTCAAAAAGGCCATTGAATTATACATCAAGTGTGCCGCTCATCATGAAGAATTGGGCCGAGAAGATAAGGCCGTTGAGAGACTGAAAGAGGCCCTTGAGCTGGAGAAGAAGAGAAAGAAGAGTTCTTCTTTCTGGCCTCTCCGCAGGAGTAGAAAGATCAGTGATGTGGAGATCAGGCTGAGGGATAGACTGGCGGATCTATTGACTGGAGAATCCAGCTTTACCAACAGAAGGGAGGTTATCAAGGCCCAAGAGAGGAGGGGAGAAAAGGAATCCGCGGCCCGTTCACGTCTCAAGTTGGCCTTCGACCTTCACGAGGAGGGATTGTTAAAAGAGGCGCTTCAAGAGCTTGATGATGTAAAAAGGACCTTGGACTCCCTAGGGATAGAGAAGGGCGTGACGGCCATCGAGCTGGAAGAAGCTAGGGTTTACAGAGACCTGGGCAAGTATGAAAGAGCGAAAAAGCTCCTGGAGAGTGTCAGAGAGGGGGGTGAGAGCAGAGGCGACAGTAAAGCGGTGAAGCAGGCAGAGATGCTCTTACAGAGAGTGCTAGGGGACATGGGTAGGTAGCTCTAAGGATGAAAAGAAAGGTTTTTATGAATCGTCTACTATCCCTCTCTTGTTACAAAGGAGGAAGATAGAATGGGAAATCTGAAACTTACGAGTCCAGCTTTTAACGATGGTGAGCCTATCCCGAGGAAGTACGGCTACAAGGAGGAGAACGTTAACCCTCCTCTTGAGATAAGAGGTGCCCCGGAAGATGCGGAGTCCTTGGCCTTGGTTGTGGACGATCCAGACGCTAGAGAGCCCGCCGGCAAGATATGGGACCACTGGGTTGTTTGGAACATAGAACCCAACACGACCAGTATACCAGAGGACGAGAAGCCTCCGGGAGCCGTCGAGGGACAGACGGATTACGGTAAAAGGGGCTACGGCGGTCCCAATCCACCGGACAAGCAGCACACGTACAGGTTCAAGCTCTACGCACTCGATACGACACTGAATATACCGACTTCCTCGACCAAGAAGGATCTTCGCGAGGCCATGAAGGGCCACGTCATAGACAAGACACTGTTAACGGGCACCTACTCACCGTAAAAAAAACCTTTTCTTTCTTTTTTAACGATCATGATGCCTTTTTCACGGGATAGTTAGAAAACTCTTTTATATTCATTTACCATTATGGAGTTAGGATGGAACTCATCTACCCAATAGTGGTCAAGGCACTGATCGCCATCGGCATAGGTGCACTAGTTGGTCTAGAAAGAGAGCACCACAGCGAAGACGCTTTTGTCATAGCAGGCGCTCGAACCTATCCACTGGTCTCGCTCTTCGGTTTCATAGTCAGTATCCTCTCCTGGTACAGTGATTACAAGGCGCCTTATCTCTATCTTATCCATGTTGGCCTCATCGTCGTTTCCGTCCTAGCATTGATGATGATATACATGAGGTTCAGGGAGGGTCATTATGGTCTCACGTCATCCATGGCGTTCATCATAGTTTACATAATAGGTGTCCTAGTGGGCATTGGAGATAACATCCTCAACCTCTATACCGTCATCGGTGTGTTCGCTGGTGTTGTAACTACTTACTTCCTCCTGGAGAAGAGACGTATCCACAGCATGGCCGAGAGCCTATCCTCGGACGAGATAATAAGTGCAGCGGAATTCGTTCTGGTTCTTTTAGTGATCTTGCCCCTAGCCTTGTCCATAGAGGGTTCGGTGACTGAATACGAGATAATCGGACCCGGTCTGATAATAGATCCGATCTGGATACTGAGTATAGTCATCTTCGTCTCCATCATCTCTTTTGTTTCCTTCTTGATAATCCGTATGTACGGGGGCCAGAGAGGTCTTCTGTTCATGGGTCTGGCCGGCGGTTTCGTCAGTTCCGAGGTTGCTACGGCCGCTCTGGCCAATGCCGTCAAAGAGGACGAGGAACTGCTCAATCCTGGTAAGGTCGGTATCTACATGAGTATGATCTCCCTGATGGGCAGGAACCTGATACTGTGCGCTGTAGTTGCGCCTATTTTCTCGTTCCTGAGCGTCCTGGGCGGTGTTTTCGCCATACTGATAGGGATAATCGTTCTTTTCGCCTTCTTGGAGTTAGAGAGGGGAAAGAAAAAGAAGGTATTCAAGATGGATCTGTCATCACCCTTTGCGGTACGTCCAGCGGCTAAATTCGCAGGCGTCTTCGCCATCATCTCCGCCCTGGTGACTTTACTGACCGAGGCCTTCGGAGACTTCGGCCTTCTCAGCATATCCATCGGTGGTATCGTTTCATCCTCGGCCGTGGCGGCCTCGGTCTCACGGCAGTTCGCCACGGGGATAGGGACCATACCCTTGGTATCGATGGTGATCGTTATATCGGTCGCTCTAGCGATGCTCAACAAGCTCGTTATAACCTACTTCATCCATAAGCCTCTATACGAGGAGATAAAATACAAGGTGTTGACCTTTGCTGGTATAACGCTAGCCGTCTCTGTTTTGCCCTTCGTTTTCTATACCTGAAGAAATCTAGTTCAGGATCCTATGCTTGATCGAGGATCACGTCGAACCGTGCTCCACCCAGCTCGGAATCCTTTATCTCTATGTCTCCGTTGTAGGTATCAACGATCTCCTTCACCAGGAACATCCCCAGTCCAGACCCGGACGAACCTTCTCCCTTGAATCCCCTGTTCAATACGTCATCCTTTACATCATCGGCTATGCCTATACCGTCGTCCTCCACGGTTACCCTGACCCTTGACCCCTCTAACTCAGAGGATATCCTGATCTTTGACCCCTCTGAATGAGATACAGCGTTCTCGATCAGGTTGGAGAAAAGCTCTTTCAGTAAAGACCCTCCGATGACGTCGATATCTTCTTCCACGCCGTTCTCGATGCTGATCCCTTCATCCTCGGCAAGGTTGAGATGGCTCTCCACGCTTTCTGAGATCATCTTTCCCAGGGGAACTGGTTCCTTCTCTTCCTCCAGGTCTATCCTGTTCAGTGTTCTGACGTTCTCTATCAGGTCTATCCCCTGTTCAGTTCCAGAAAGAGCGTCCTCCAGATACTCTTTCTGTTCTTCAATCTCTGCTGTGTCCTTCAGCAGTTCCAGGTAGCCCTGTATAACCTGGAGTTTATTTCCAAGGTCGTGCCTCAGTATGGAATGAAGGAACTCCTCTCTTTCTTCCGCTTTCTTTCTAGCGGTTATATCCCTTAAAACTATGACACGTCCGCTTAGCTCGCCGTTCTTGTCATATAGGGAGGTGATCCTGACGTGGAAGCAGAGCTCTTCGT
Source organism: uncultured Thermoplasmata archaeon (assembly GCA_964394465.1). Lineage (GTDB taxonomy): Archaea > Thermoplasmatota > Thermoplasmata > Halarchaeoplasmatales > Halarchaeoplasmataceae > CAYMXS01. Next base: position 12,396 of record CAYMXS010000043.1, read on the forward strand.
CCTTCTTCTGTACAACGATCTCGCTCTCCATATCGTGCATTTCCTCAAGACCCTCCAGGACTTCCTCCTTTTTGGAAAGAAAAGAGAGGGCCTTCTTTGCCTCCTGGCCCATCATATCTGATTCATCAACGCCGGGCAGATCTAAGGCAGCTTGATTGAAGTCGATGACCCTGTTCTCTTCATCAAGTACGAAAACGGGGTCCTTCATATTCTTGAACACGGTTTCTCTTGCCACTGGGACCACATCGAACAATTTGAGGTTAACGAGCGCATACCCTATAAATAATATGGATATCGGAAAGCAGATAGGAGTCCAGTCTAGACCGGGCACTGGGTTCCAAGGGGAGTAACCTAATACGTTACCTATCAGGGCCCCTAAGATACCCAGGGTCACGAAGATTGCCTGTCTGGAGTACAGTTTGTGCGTGAAAAGGAGTTCCCTTATGAATATGAAGGCCCCCACGATGGTGAGGATGTAGGAATAACCTACGGTCACCCAGTAACCCCAGTTTGCCTCTTTTTCCAGCACTCGGATATATCCGACCCTTTGTAAAGAATAGTCTTCGACGAAGAGATGAAGCTCTGGGTTGGTAAGTATCCCGGCTAAAAGAAAGAGAGGCGCTGCCATTAGGATGGAAAGAGAGCCCTTATTTATCCACCTCTCCTTGCCTGAATAATCAAGTGTGAAGAGTAACCAGACCGTCGTGCTCAACACTATCAGGGGGAATTTAGACATGAAACAAACCACAGTCGGTCCTAACTCCCTGAACCCCAGTTCTAAAGCATATAGTATCGACCAGGTGCCACTTAAAAAGGCTAGAAGGATGAAAGAAGCTGTCTCGCTAGCCTTGCTTCTGATCCACATGAAGATGGCTACGAAGTAAACTGCGAACGCGATGGCGATCAATACGAACACGAATACTGAGTTGAGTGAAGTCATCGGCGATCACACGTATCTCTTTTCTCAGAGGCAGGGGCTTAGTTTTTATTGACGATCGGTCGTTCTTCCCTTAAGGTCCGTTCAAAAATACTGCGCTCTCATATATATAATTAAAGAATCGCCTTCGAGCTATCCTGAACTGTTAAAACGTAATCTGGTGACAACGGGTAGGTGGTCTGAGGCCCTAGCATCGTCCACGATCCACGTTCTCTCGACCTCGAAATCTTGTTCGGTGGCAAACACGTAATCTATACGTTCCCTCGGCCTCTTGGAGCTGTACGTGTAGCCGCTGCTGTTCTCCTTTCTTTCGGTCCAAGTATCGGTGAAATTGGATTGGAATATCTGTATGGTCCTGGTATCCGGCCGGCTGTTGAAATCCCCGCCGATTATCATCGGTCTGTCGTTCTTTTCCTTCTCTAGATTTTTCATCAGGGCGTCCGTTTGAACCCTTCGCTCGCCTTTCTCAAGTCCAAGATGCACCGAATAGACCGATACCCCTCTTCTACCCTGAGGGGTGTGGATATTCACCTCTGCTCTGACCGCTACTCTCTGGTCTTTGGGTGAAGGTAGATATGTAACGCTGCAGTTCTGCATCGGGTATCTGGACATTATAGAGACGCCGTAGATCTGTTCCCTCGTGGGCGGTCCGAAGTAATGGTGCTCATACTCAAGATGATGGGACAGCCAGTAGATCAGGCCGGTCTGCCCGCTGGTCAGTCTGTTTGTCTCGGATTCCTGGAGTAATAGGATATCAGGGTCCGTCCTCTCTATGACCCTGTAAAGCTCCTCTGGGGAGCTGCCTCCATCCACGTTGTAACCCTGGAAGATGTTGTACGTCATAACGGTCAGTTCTTCCTTCGGTCCTCTATCTTCATCCTTTACGTTGGGATGATAAACGACTGAGATAAGGAGCGCCGTGACCAAGAGTGTGGTGATGAGCAACTGCAGGACTGAAGAACGTTTCTCCCCCTTTCTCGACCGCTTCGGTAAATATCTAAAGCTTGCATCCTCGCTTCTTTCTTCCAAGCCACTTTTGAATCTCCAGCCGTTTATCACCGTCAGAACAGCCAAGAGTAGCCCGCTGAATAGGATCGTCTCCTCCAACATTCCCTCTAGAAAACTGACGACTGAGAGCTGTCCATATATGATAGAGAGTATGTAAATAAAGATCCATATAAAATAGAATATGAACCCCTTGAATATCACTGAACCAAAATCCGCTGCCTTGGAGAAGTACATCCAGAAGTCGTTCAAGACCACGGAGAAGTCTAGGAGAAGGACGAAGATGGATATCCCGGTCATATAGGAGAAGATCAGAAGGTCGGTGTGGCTCCATCCGATGAGGCTGAACAGGAAGAGCAGGTTGAGGGACGATAGTAGTCCCAGGTACTGTTTTCTACCCAGCCTCACGGTCATGTGGGGAAGCAGCACCAGGAATAGAGCTACAGCCGAAACGGCCAAAAGGAAGAGTGGCATGGGGTTCACGCCGCTCAACGTGTATCTGCTCTGGGGCATCCAGCGGATGAGTGTGTTGGGATGGATCATAAAACCGGTCAAGAAGGCGGATATGAGTCCGATACTCAACGGTAGAAACAGATTACGGTCCAGGAGGGATAGCCGGGATGAAGTGCACTCAGAGGATATACTTGGTTCGTATTCTCTGTAAAGTATGGTATGTGAATTAACCAGGGAATACAAGAAGGAAAGGAGGAGAGGAAGAGTGATAAGGAACGGGTGGATGAGGAGTTTACCCTCTAGATAGAGCCCGTAAACACTGATGTCGAACCAGTAACCTGCGGCTCTAAACAGGTAGTCTATAATGAGAGTGAGCCCCACCCCTGTAGAGAGGACGAGAGGTCCTTTAAGACTGACCATGCTGCTGTCTAGAACTTTTTTCTCTTCTATATCCTGCTTAACGTAGGTGAATATGGCGTTGCAGAAGAGGGGAATGAAGAAAAGAGTAGCTCCCAGTGTGAAGGCGCTAGCTATGGTCGTGAAGAGTATGTTCAGATGGAAGCACATCAGTGCTCTCCCCACGATTATTATAAAGCCAGTCATAAGGAAAGAGAAGGCATGTGACTCCTTCTTGAGAACCCCCAGGAAGTAGATAAGAGGAGTGAAAAAGCTGCCTATGAAGAGAAGAGCTAGACTGAATCCCATACTCTCCATGTTGAAAAAATATATCGAACTTATAACCGTTCGTATCCCCTGGACAACGAAGAGGAATACAAGGGTGAAAGTGAAAAGAGCGTAGAACAGCCCTTTTTTCCCGTCTCCCTTCAAGATGCGGATGGATGCCACGGTTGTAGAGAGTTTATCAGGTATGCTACATTTCCCCATAAAAGCACACGTCCATAGGAGTAAAGACATGGGTTTATGGATATAAATAATTATGGCGCTTCAGGATAATCTTATTATAATGCCTTCTATTTAGTTAGACCATGTCAGAGGATATTTTGATAGCTGACGATGAGCAGATAATGAGGAAGCTATTGAGAACGATATTGTCGATGAAATACAACATAGTGGGAGCAGCTAAGGACGGGGAGGAGGCCCTAGAGATGTACAAAGAAAACAGACCCGACCTGGTGATATTGGACGTCAAGATGCCGAACATGGACGGTTTCGAGACCTTGGAGAAGATCAAGGAGATTGATGAATCCCAGAGAGTTATATTATGTACTGGCGTGGACGACCACGATAAGATCAGGGAAGCGGTTTCTGGGGGAGCGAACGCCTATATAGTCAAGCCTTACAAGAAAAAGAGACTGCTGGACACGGTGGAGAAAGTGCTCAACCCTGAGTAGTTCACTTCTTCATGATATCCGTGATGAGTTTCATCCCGTCGAAGGTGAGACCGTACCTTTTCTCGACATCTACTACCTCTATTATTCCAACCTTTTCTAGGTTTTGAAGAGTTTCCTCTATCGAGGGTCTCTCCTGACCGGTGAACATCTCTATATTGCTGGGTATGGCAACCCCGGATGAGATGGCCATGAGTATCTTCTCCTCTTTTGGGTTTAGGCTTAACTCCTCCCTCATCTCTTCTTCTCCGCTGTAATACTCCTTCAGGAGCGAAATGGATTCACCGGGTGAAAAGAGCATATCAGCGTATTCTTTCTCCCCTCTCTCGTAGAAGACCTTCACCTTCGAATCCTGGGTCTCTACCTTGAATATCTCTTCGTTCGGTATCTTGTTCACCTGGTTTTCCTCTTCATCGAATATCCTTATGGAATCGCCGTTGAAAACGATTTGGCCTTCTCTCCACTGCTTCTCTATGAAGACCCTACCGTCCTCCTGGTATGGAGAGATGAAACGTATATCCACATCGGATATCGTGGCAGAGATTATTGCCTCCTTTAGCTCCCTGGGGGACTCCGTTTTTATCAAACAGAGGTGGCTCTTTTCCTCCATATCCTCGAAGTTGAAGCTGAGCACGTCGTCCTGTATGTTCATCTCCGATGGGTCCTTGTTCAGATTGGAAATGGAATACAGAAATATCCTGCCCTGCTCCTCGCCGTTCTTGTAGATCAGTTCGTCCTTAGTTATATCTATATCTGTCTCCTTCCACCCTTTATCCTCCAGTTTATCTCCCTCGTCCAGTATAGCGAACTCAGCCTCCGACTCATAAAGAGTTTCGTTTCTTTGCACAGAAGATCCTCCAGAACGGCCCTACTTTCTTTTGTCAGGACTATCAAAAGTGTGGTCCTTTTATTTAATATTTAAGTCCTCCTCTTTAGATGTTTTTTAAACCGTAGACTTGAAAATTTTATTAAGCAGTTCATTATGCCTTTATCTAGAAGAGGAAAACGGCCTTCGGTGAAAGTCTTGGTTGGAGGTTCATGGATCAAGAGGGGATTACGATATGCGTATAAATCCGATATGGATTTGGGGTATGTCCTCATACCGATAGGTCTAGGTATGTTCCATCTAGGCTTGTCTATCTCGGAAGTACTTATTTGGATGGGTGTTATAACACTGGCTTTTGGTATCTTCTTCAGCAATTTTAGATTGAAAAAACCATTATGGAGTCTTTTTGTGATCTATTTCCTCTTGATGTTCCTCCCCGGGGTCATGTTCGCCATAGCCATGGGCCTGCTGTTCGGGGGATTTATCCTGATCAACCACAAGGTGATAAATGAATACTCCGACAAGAGGAAGTTCATCATGATCCTCGTGGGCATAGCCATATATCTTCTTCTATCCTCCCTGTATATCTATGGATACAACGTGTCTAGGTCCATGGAGCCGGAGGAGGCGAACACGTATTACTTCAACCACAAAAAAGAGCTTATCTTCGGTGGTGAAAATAAAACGGTTTACGGTGAGATCGAAGAGATCGGATACAAACATTATCATCTCACCTTTATAATGCAAGGGGGATATGGCGACTGGGGTAAATTCACTCGGATCCAACTAAAATCTGACACCGAGAAAAATATAACATATCTTTATAGAAAAAATATGACCGACGAACTGAGTGTGGGTGATAAGGTCCTGATAAAGACTTCTTTCAATCGGCATTATGATATCTCGCAAACGTTTAATATCCACGCTGTGAGAGTGAAGGATGTTCAGGAGGTCCGACCGATATATTTCACCGCCGCTATGGTCTATGGTATCTGTTTCATGATACTGGCCTTCGTTGTCTTCAGGGGATTCCCCTAGTCTATCTTGAACCTGCAGTGCCTTTCTCCCGTTCCGAAGCACTCTATTTCCCGCACTGTAATTTCTTTACCCAGTCTCTCTTCGTATATGCCCTCGATCATCCCCTCGTCCAGGGAACATAACGTGTGGCCCACCTCGG
>CAYMXS010000044.1:0-17903 GCA_964394465.1 uncultured Thermoplasmata archaeon
CCCAAAAGACTCTGAAAGCTACCCAGCTGAGGAAAAGACGGGTTCTGATTTAAGGGCCTATCTGGCGTTGATCATCTTTGTGGTAATACTCGTTCTGTTGATGTTAACTCAGAGGAACAGAGGGCAAGGAAAAGATGCAGAAGGGTCTAAAGGAAAAGAGGCGGAGGAAAGTGGAAACGAGGAGACAGAGAAGGGGAAGAGATAGCTATCGAAGGAACGGATTAAACCCTTTCCCTCGTCCTCTTTTGTCCTAAAATAAATGAGTTCCTACATCATATGAAAAACCAAGTTCCGAAAATTTAATAGTAATCTATCTTTTTGGCTCTATTCATCATGACTTTAGATGATAACTACGATTTCAAGGATGTAGAAGAGAAGTGGATGGATAGATGGGAGGAGATGGGACTTTACAGATTCGATAGGGATTCTGACAGACCTGTTTACTCCATCGATACCCCTCCTAGATACGCTTCTGGCTATCTTCACATGGGCCATGCGAAGAACTATCTCGAATTCGAGATGATCGCCCGGTCTAGGAGGCTGCTTGGTTACAACGTTTATTTTCCAGTCGGATATGATGATAATGGTTTACCTACGGAAAAGTTTGTAGAGGAAGAGCTAGGCCTGAGCAAGAGAGAGCTAGATAGAGTCGAGTTCATAGAAAGATGTAGAGAAGCCTCTGAGGAACTGGAGGACCAGATGACTGAAGTCTTCAAGCGTATTGGCATGTCATGGGACTGGTCCACGTTATATAGAACCATAGACGATCGTTCAGTCAAGACCGCTCAAAGGTCCTTCCTGGAACTATACGAAGACGGAGAGCTATACAGGGACAAGGAGCCGACCATCTGGTGCCCTTATCATAATACGGCTTTAGCTCAGGCGGAAGTGGAGGAGATCGAAAGAAAGACAAAACTGAACTACCTTCATTTCCAACTGAAAGACGGGAAAAAGATAGAGATAGCTACCACCAGACCGGAACTACTGCCTTCCTGTGTGGCCGTTTTCGTTCACCCCAAAGACGAGAGGTACCAGGATCTGATAGGCAAGAAAGCTGAAGTCCCTCTGTTCGGCCAGGAAGTATCGATAATCGAGGGTGAAGAAGTCGATCCAGATTTCGGTTCCGGCATGGTCATGGTCTGTACCTTTGGTGACAACACCGACGTAGAGATGTGGAAGAAGTACGATCTTCCTCTGAGGGTCTCCATAGACAAGGAAGGTCGGATGAAAGAAGAAGCTGATGAATACGAAGGATTAGAGATAAAAGAGGCCCAGGAACGCATAATAGAGGATCTTATAGAGAAAGAGATCATCTTCAAGCAGGAGGAGATAGAGCAGAAAGTCGGGGCCTGCTGGAGATGTGATACGCCGGTAGAGTTCATACCAACGAAGCAGTGGTTCGTCAAGACGCTCCAGTACAAGGACAAACTTCTGGAACTGGGAGACTCTCTAGACTGGTATCCAGATTACTACAAACATCGTTACGAGGACTGGGTAAAGAACTTAAAATGGGACTGGTGCATATCCAGACAGAGATACTATGGGGTTCCCTTTCCACTCTGGTACTGCGAGGAGTGCGGCGAGGTAAGACTGGCCGATCAGGAAGACCTTCCGGTAGACCCGAGAAGGGACGAAATAGGATATAGTTGTGAAAACTGCGGCTCTTCCTCGTTAAAACCGGAGATGGACGTCATGGACACCTGGATGACCTCTTCCTTAACACCTCAGATAGGATTGAACTGGGTGAACGACGAGGAGTTCTTCAAAGAGCATTTCCCCATGAGCATGAGGCCTCAATCTCACGATATAATCAGGACCTGGGCCTTCTACACGATTTTAAAATCGAACTTCCATCATGACTCTATACCCTGGGAGGACATAATGGTTTCTGGATACGTTTACACCGAAGAAGGCGTCGGGATGAGCAGCAGTAAAGGAACTGGGGTCAGCCCACAGAAGATAATCGATGAATACGGGGCTGACTGCCTCCGTTACTGGGCCGCCGGTGCTGGCATCGGTGAGGATATAATATACAGGGAGAAGGACGTTATAAGGGGCCAGAAGATACTCACGAAGTTATGGAACGCGTCCCGTCTCGTCAAGATGCACTTGGAGGACTATGAAGAAAAGGAGCCAGAACTGACCACCATCGATAGGTGGATCCTATCCAATACCAAAAAGATAGTTGAGGAATGTGAAGCCCTCTACAGGAACTATGATATAAGCAAGGTCAGAGAGATCGTGACCAACTTCTTCAAGCATAAGTTCTGTGACAACTATCTGGAACTGATAAAGTACCGACTGTATGAAGAAGAAATCTCCAAAGAGGACAAACAGGCGGCACTCTATACAGTACATAGATCGCTGCTCTCCATACTCAAGGTCTTCTCCCCTATCATCCCGTACGTCACGGAGGAGATCTACAACGACCTGTTCAAGGATATAGAGCAGGAGAAAAGCATACACGTTTCAGATTGGCCAGATATACCTTCGGACCTAACCGATAAAAAGGCGGAAGAGAGGGGTGAATTCGCAAAGGATATCGTGGCGGAGGTACGGAAGTGGAAATCTGACAAAGGCATACCGTTGAACGAAGAGATAGGAACACTCAAGCTCGTTATGTCTCCTGAGAAGATAGAGGGTTGTGAAAGGGATATCATAGAAACGGTCCGTGCCACAGGTCTAAAACTGATCCAAGAGGAAGAGGTGGAGGAAAGAGCGGGGGAGATACTGCCGGATCATTCCAAGCTGGGTCCAAAGTACGGTGAAAGAGCGAAAGAGATATTCGATCATCTTGAAAAAGCGGAGCCTGAGGAAGTAGCTTCAGAGGTCAGAGAAGGAAGCTATACCATTGAACTCGAAAGCGGTGAGGAAGTCCAGATAAAGGAGGAGGACCTCGAGATAAGGCCTGTGAAGGTCCACGCAGGTGAAGAGGTCGAGAGCTTGAATGTAGATGAAACCCTGATCCTGGTGGAGAAATAGATATAGATCAGCTGTACACGTCGTCCTCATCCAGTCCATACGGTCCTTTATTCTCCCTCTCCTCTTTTTCCATAAAACTGCCCTGCCTGCATTCCGAACAGACCCCATCCTTCAGATGTTTTTCGCACGTGATCAGACCACACATCCTGCATGATTGGGTGGAAGGCCTACCGCAGATATGACAGGTGCCCATCTCTTTCATATATGACCCCTCCAAACATATATCATTGATATCTCTCTAATCACGTAAAAAGTTTAGGTGTCTTACAGCTTTTTCTAACCGAAAAAAATATGATATACCGTTAAATCTAACTATTGCTGATAATATGATGAACTTTAATCGTTTGTTCTCTCAAAGAGCAAACAAGATGAAGAGGTCGGAGATAAGGGAGTTGCTGAAACTCATACAAAAGCCCGAGATAATCTCATTTGCCGGTGGACTACCCAACCCACAGGCGTTCCCTGTGGAATCCACACGTAAGATAATCAATCAACTCTTGGATGAAAGCGGAGAGAAGGTCCTTCAATACGGCTCTACCGAGGGTTTGAACCCATTAAGGGACGAGCTGGCTAAGAGGATGTCCGAGAGGGGTATGGACGTGGAAAGAGACGACATACTCATAACCCACGGATCGCAGCAGGCCCTGGACCTGTTGAGCAAGGTACTGCTGGATCCAGACGACACTATAATCGTGGGCTCCCCCACCTACCTGGGAGCTACGGGTGCCTTCAGGGCCTTCGAGGCCGACATGGAGTCCGTGAAGGTCCGAGAGGACGGCATGGACCTGGACCTATTAAGACAGAAGATAGAGGAGCTCATAAGCGAAGGAGACAAACCGAAGTTCATCTACGTTGTTTTGACCTTCCAGAATCCTTCCGGGGCCACGATGTCCGCCGAAAAGAGACATGAACTTCTAGAGATAGCATCGGAGTATGACCTTTTGATTGTGGAGGACTCCCCCTACTCGTACCTCAGATACGAGGGAGAGAAAAAACCACATCTGATGTCCATCGATGATGACGACCATGTCTTGAGGTTGGAGACCTTCTCTAAGATACTGGCACCGGGCTTCAGGATAGCATGGGCCACCGGTCCAGAAGAACTCATAGAGAAGATGGTGATCGCCAAGCAGGCTACAGACCTTTGTACGAATCCCTTCGGTCAGTTCGTCGCTTATGAATACCTATCCCAGGGCATAATGGATGATCATCTTGAAGAGATAAAGGACCTATACAACAAGAAAAGGCTGACCATGCTTGACGCCATGGAGGAACACTTCCCTGAGGAGGCCACGTGGACCAGGCCGAACGGTGGTATGTTCATATGGGCTGAACTCCCTGAATCTATAGATACAAGAGAGATGCTGGATAAGGCAGTGGAAGAGAATGTGGCTTATGTCGTTGGCGATGCCTTCTTCGTCGAAGACGACGGTCACAACACCATGAGACTGAACTTCACCCATTCCACTAAAGAGAATATAAAGAAGGGCATAAAGAAGCTCGGAAAGGTGATAAAGGAGGAGCTGGAGGCCTCCAAGCATAAAAAACCGTCGGGCAAGCAAGAAGAAGGACCGATCTCCCCTTAGATACTTAGGTAGCTGGAAAATATTTCACAACAACGGGTGGATATTTTCCACCTGTTCTGCGATCCTTTTTTCTTCTTTCTGTTTTATCTTCTCTCTACACTGCAATCCCTCTTCCGTGACCAGTTGTGCGTGTCTCCACGGTGAGAACTCGAAGTAATCGTTGTGTACATCTATGTCTATATCGGTGCTCCAGACCTCCTCTGCGGGATGTTCTTCGCCTTCTGGAATTGGAAGATATTCCGGTAGTATCTTTGAACTGTCAGCTGCTGCATAGACCGGGACCCCCTTTTCCTCGGCGCTCAGTGTCAGTGGAGCACTCCCTATCTTGTTCAAGAATCCTTCAGAGGTCACCGTGTCGGCCCCTATCACAACGGCGTCGATCCCTTCCAGTGCTTTGTACATGGCGGCATCGACCCAGTATTGTACAGCACCCCCTTCCTCGAAAAGCAGTTCCCCTGTTTTTCTCCCTTCCTTCCGGGGAGAGGACTCCAAGACCGTTACCTTTTCTGTCTTTTCCAGTGCCTCTATCACCGTGGAACTGTAGCTCAACGTTAAGATATGGGGGTATCCTTTCCTCTCTATGATCCTCTGCACGGCTCTAGCGGTTCTTTCTCTGTTCCTGTGGATACTTCTACTGTATTCCTTTAACCGCTCTCTGCAGTCTTCTCCTTTCTCTAGACTCAAGAAGAACTCGTTGACCAGATTTACTACTGGAGTCATGTTGTATCGGGCTTTCAATGCGGTCTCCATGCACTCCTTCGTTTCTTTCTGAGTCAGTTCGCTCACTTTATCGGCCAATTCTCGGGTCAGTTCCGCGGCCCCTTTCTCTGTATCGTTGATCGTTCTTTTAACGTTCTCGGGACAGTCCATACATATGGAAATTATCATCCTATATTTATCTTCTACCCCGTCTAAAAAAGCGGCACCAGTAATCTTAATTAGGACTTCTATCATGAGAAACAAAAGCGAAAAGTTGCGGTGAAAGGAGGTATAGACACGTCGGAATTAGCCTACTCTGAAGAGATGGGAGACTATTTTGAAGAACTGGATAAGAAGACTGAAGCCTGCTACGATATAGGTGAGAAAGCGAGGGCCAAAGGCTACGATCCAGAGACTGACGTGGAGATACCCAGGGCGGATGATCTGGCAAAGAGGGCTCAGGAATTGACAAGCGTCGAGAACACCGCCGAAAAGATAAGGGAATTGAGCGAGGAATACGATAGAGAGGAGGTCTCTATACGGATAGCTAAAGAGGTGGCTTCAAGGGAGGGCGGCAGCAAGGCCGAGAGGTTGGAAGACGCTGTGAGGATAGGTCTAGCCGTTCTTACTGAAGGTATCCTTGTAGCTCCTCTTGAAGGTATCGAAGGGGTAAACATACGGGACAACCACGACGGTACGGACTATGTGGAGTTATCCTTTGCCGGCCCGATACGTTCGGCCGGAGGCACGGGACAGGCCATGAGCGTCCTCATAGCGGACGTGGTTAGAAGGGAACTCGACATAGGTGAGTTCGAAGCGACGAAGGCCGAGATACAGCGCTTCAAGGAGGAGATCCCGATGTACAAGAAGTCTCTGGGTCTTCAGTACACGCCTCCATCCGACGAGATCTCTTTGATAGTCGACGGCTGTCCTATCAGCATAAGTGGAGAAGGCACGGACAAGGAGGTCTCCGGAAACCGTGACCTGCCCAGGGTCGAGACCAATAGAGTGAGAGGAGGCGCTTGTCTGGTCATCGCTGAAGGCATGTGCCTGAAGGCTAAGAAATTGAAGAAATACGTGGATAAGCTGGATATCGAGGGCTGGGAATTCATCGACGAGTACATAGATAGACATGCATCAGATAAGAGTGATTCTTCTTCTGATGATGAAGAACAGGAGGGCATATCACCCAGCTTCAAGTATATAAAGGAGACCATCGCGGGAAGGCCGGTCTTCGGACACCCCAGTAAAAAGGGCGGATTCCGACTGCGATACGGAAGGGCTAGGACCGGCGGCTTGGCCTCTATAGCGGTCAATCCCGCAACGATGTACCTCAGCGAGGAGTTCATGGCCCTAGGCACTCAGCTGAAGACCGAACGTCCAGGGAAGGCCGGGGCCGTTACCCCTGTGGATAGTATAGAGGGCCCCACGGTTCTTTTGAAGGACGGGACGGTCAGGCAGGTGAACGATACAGAAGAGGCCATAGGTCTGCAGAGAAGGTTGGATGAGATAATAGACCTGGGAGAGATACTGATACCCTACGGGGAGTTCAGAGAGAACAATCATCCCCTGGTTCCCGCGGCCTACTGCCACGAGTGGTGGTCCAAAGAAGTTGAGTCTGAACTGGAAGAGGATGAGATCGATGCTGAGAAAGCCGTTGAATTGTCAAAAGATGAGGACTATCCACTGCATCCTAAATACGTCTACTTCTGGGACTACGTGGAGAAGGAGGATATTGAGGCCCTGAGGGACTGGGTGAGTGAGGAAGCGGAGAAAGATGATGACCGTATGCTACTAAAAGAAGATGAGGATATGAAAGCGGTCTTGGAGAGTGTGGGTATCCCACACGAAGTTAACGAGGACAAGATAATCATCCATGAACATCGACCCTTCGTGTTCACACTTGGACTGGACGAAGAAACCTTCGAGAAGAGAAGGGAGAGCGACGCGGATCCCGTCCTGGATTATCTTACCGACCTGGCCGGTGTTCCCATAAGAAGCAAAGCTCCAACGACTATAGGCTCCAGGATGGCTAGGCCCGAGAAAGCGAAAGAAAGGAAGATGAGTCCCCCGGTTCACGGTCTCTTCCCGGTGGGAGAGGCTGGCGGCTCAGAGAGGCTGATAAGTAAGGCGGTGGATGAGGACATCATAGACGTTACCATAAGCGCTAGAAGATGCAAGGAGTGCGGCAAGAGCAACGCCGTCATAAGGTGCTCATGCGGCGGCCGTGCGGAGATAATAGACGATCCGAAGGAACAGAAGATACCCATGAAGACGCTCTACAGGCAGGCCCTTAGCACCTTGGGAGAGGGAGGTAATGTAGAAAAGGTGAAGGGTGTCAAGGGCCTTATAACCGAGACGAAGACACCTGAAGCCTTGGAAAAGGGCATCCTGAGAGCCAAACACGACGTCTGGGTCTTCAAAGATGGCACGTCTCGTTACGACATGACCGACCTTCCACTAACGCATTTCAAGCCGAAGGAGATAGGTATATCCGTTAAAAAGGCTAAAGAACTCGGCTACGAGAAGGACATACATGGAGATGAACTGATAGATGAAGAACAGGTCCTAGAGTTGAAGGCTCAGGATATCATCGCCTCCAAGAAGGCAGGAGATTATCTTGTGAAGGTATCTCAATTCGTGGACGACCTACTAGAGAAATATTACGATATGGACAGTTATTACGAAGCGGAGAGGAGGAAGGACCTGGTAGGCGAGATAGTCGTGGGTCTGGCACCTCATACCTCAGGCGGGGTTGTCGGCCGTCTGATAGGCTATCACGATGGGAGGGCCGGTTACGCCCATCCGTATTTCCATGCGGCAAAAAGGAGGAACTGTGACGGCGACGAGGACTGTGTCATGCTGCTTCTGGACGGGCTTTTGAATTTCTCCGAGCATTTCCTCCCTGAGAAGAGAGGAGGGCTGATGGACGCCCCCCTTGTTTTGACTACGAGGATAGACCCGGCGGAGATAGACAGCGAGGCGCACAACGTCGATACGGTCTGGGAGTACCCTCTAGAGTTCTACGAGAAATCTTTTGACTACCCGGGGCCGAAGGAGGTTGCCGATCTGATCGAAACGGTGGAGGACAGACTTGGGCAGGAGAACCAGTACGAAGATTTTGGCTACACTCATGAGACCTCGGATATATCGGAAGGACCGACGAAAAGCAGATACACCAGGCTCGGAAAGATGACGAAGAAGATGGAGGCCCAGATAAAGGTTGCCGATACGATACGAGCGGTCGACACATCCGACGTTGTCAGCAGGGTCATAAGTGATCATTTCATCCCTGATCTTATAGGCAACCTGAACAAGTTCGGGGTCCAGACCATCAGGTGCACGAAATGCAACACAAAGTACAGGAGGATGCCGTTGAGCGGGGAGTGCGACTGCGGAGGCAATCTAACGCTCACGATACACGAGGGCAGCGTCAAGAAGTATCTCAACTACTCTTTAGAGATGGTGGAGAATTTCGAGGTGCCAGAGTATCTGTACCAAAGGGTGAAACAGCTGGAGGACCAGATCGAATCACTATTCGAGAACGATAATGTATCTACGCCCTCTTTAGACGAGTTCTGCTGACTCATTAAATCAAAACATTTTTATTAAACTTCGCATCCTTATATGCGATGATCTGTGGTATAGACGAGGCGGGCAGAGGCCCCGTTATAGGGCCCATGGTCGTGGCCGGAGTGAAGGTGAACGACGACGGAAAGCTGATAGAGTTAGGTGTTAAAGACTCCAAGCAGTTGAGTTCTAAAAAGAGAGAGGAGTTGGCCGAGAAGATAAAAGACATGGCCGAATTCTCCTATCGTGTGGTATCCGCGGAGGATATAGATGCCTTGAGAGAAGACATGAGCCTGAACGAGCTGGAGGCGAACGTTTTCTCTTCTGTTGTGGAAGACCTCTGCGATGATTCCGACACAGTTTATGTGGACTCCGCTTCTACCGATGAAGGTTGGTTCAAAAAGGAGATAAGGCATAGGATGGAGGAAAAGAAAGACCTAGATATTGTTTCAGAACATAAAGCCGACGAGAACTATCCTGTTGTCTCAGCGGCTTCGATACTGGCTAAGGTCGAAAGGGATAAGAACGTTGAGAAAATATCTGAAGAACTAGGGGTGGATATAGGCAGCGGTTATCCCTCAGACGTCCGGACAAAGGAGTTTTTATCCGAATGGGTCTCTGAAAATGACGACCTTCCTCCGTACACGAGGAGGAGCTGGCAGACCGCCAAGGACCTTTTGAGTATGGCGCAAACGAAAACCTTGGACGAGTTCTAGCAACGAAAAGTTTTTTTCTATCCCCTCATTCACCAAAACAGAGGAATAACAATGGCGGAAGAACAAGAATCTAGAGCCCTGATGGAGAGATTGACACAAGAGATGCGTAACAAGTTGGAGGAAGACGAGGACCTGGCTGAAGAAGCGGAGGACTTCGATAGAGATATCATGGTCGAGTTCGACAACGATGAGAGATTCAACTTTTCGTTGAAAAATGGGGGATTGAGCGAGGTTCAAGAAGGACCGTTGGACGATGCGGACATCGTACTGAGTACGGATACCGATACCTTAGAAGGTCTTTTAGATGGCGATATAAGCCCCATGGAGGCCTATGCCAGGAAGAAGGTCAAGATAGATGCCTCTTTCACAGATCTCTTGAAGATAAAGAATCTCCTGTAAAAATCAAAAATCAACTGTATTTTTTTATCTTTTCTGGGGGCAGCTTCATGAACTCTCTTAAAAGTGTAGTCGCATAGCTGCCCTTGTTCAGATAGAAACTGAGGTACAAACCTCCGTTCTTAAGCTCCCACTGAAGGTCTCCGGCCGGCGCGAAGATCTCTCTTCTAGTGCCGGTCGAAGAGATGGAGGAAATCCTGGGTATGATGAAATCTTCACGCTCGATATCCTCGCTCTCTATTATCTCGCGTTCTATCTCACCTTGTTTACCTTTAGAGAACTCCGATTTGTGACCGAAGAGAGGCGCACTAACATAGGCCTTGCCGTTTTTCACCATCGACGAGGCCTTCTCAAGGTTCCTTTCTTCCACCTCGACGAGGTTCGATTTTACCGGCAGACCGTCCTCGTCCGCCGGGAGTAAGAAGTCCCCCACCTGTACGTCTTTGAGCTGTAGTCCCTCCTCCAGCCTTTCTGTGATCATCCTGTTGAAGAGATATGATTGGTAAGCATGTACGAACATCATCAAGAGGTTGTGAGGCAGTCTTCGAAGTGCACCGATGTAGTCCCTGGGGTTTTCAGCTAGATGCATCAACATCTTCCTCTCGAATGTTAACACATCTGGATAACGGTTCAGAGCCTCTTCGAAGTCCCATGTCTCCTCCAAAAACTCTCTAGCCCTGTAACAGGATTCCTCTTCTCCTTCCATGGGGTTGGCCACGTAGGTCCTCACCGCCTCTTCGAAATCGTTCATTATGAGGCACTTTCCCACGGTATGGGTTATAGGCCTCAAGGTCCCGAATCTCTGGACGCCGAACCAGTTGGGAAATCCACCTATATCTTTCAACTGGCTGCCGATCTCGTCTATCCTTTCTTCTATATCTTCCTCGTCCATGTCTCGTACTATCACCTCGAAGGAGTTTCCTTTATGGGCACCCCTATAGAGTGAACGGTGAGAGGTAAAATACTCCTTTATCTCTACATCCGGTATGGATAACTCCTCTAATCTCTCTGGTTTTACCTCGAAGGATATCCACTGGGTGGTTATGGCCCTTTTATCCTTCGTTCCAGAGAAGGAGATGGCGTCCCTATTTATCTCTAGTTTCCTTGAGAACTCGTCTATCAGCCGGTTCGTCTCCCAGTTCCTCGCCCATACCTTGGCTATGGTGTAGTCCCCCTCGCTCTCTTGAAGATCGATCCCTCTCTCATCGACTATAAAATCTTCAGGATATTTCTTCAGTCTCCCACCGACCCCTGGGGTGTCCGTATAAAAGATGTCCAACCCCACTTTGTTTTCCATTCGGATTCCACCTTTCTCTATTCCTCGTCCTCTTCGAATAACCTGGAATGTATCTCAGAGAATTGGTTTTTGAAATTTTCCGAGATCTCGATCAGCAGTTCTTTGGGATCTTCACCCTCTGCGACCTCCACCTCAAGAACGGGATCGTCCAGCTCCTGATGTTCTACCGAGTAGTTGGCATTGACGACCCTCTCTTCCTGTAGAAGCTGCTCCAGCAGGGGATACATGACAGTCGCGTCGGCGTCGAGGACCTTTATCTTCAGTGATCTATCCGTCTTTTCTAGGACTTTTGCCTCCATAAGTACCATCAGCCGTTAGGTATACCAGCCATACTTAAACGTATTGGTCATTCCTCATCCTTATTAAAGTACTTGTCGACCATCTTTATGGCGCACACGTCGCCGCACATGGAACAGGCGTCCTCTTCACTTGGATTCTTTTTATCTCTGAACTCCTTAGCTTTTTCAGGGTCCAAGACTTCGTCGAACATCGTCTCCCAGTTCAGCTCTTTTCTGGCCTTGGAAACCGCGTAGTCCTTCTCTTTCTCTATCCCCCTGGATATGTCCGCTGCATGAGCCGCTATCTTCGAAGCGATGGTCCCTCTTCTAACGTCGTCCACATCGGGCAACCCAAGGTGTTCCGCCGGGGTGACGTAACACAGGAAATCCGCACCCTTGTATGCGGCCAGAGCACCGCCTATGGCGCCTGATATATGATCGTAGCCCGGAGCGATGTCAGTTACTAGGGGGCCTAGAACGTAGAAAGGTGCGTCGTTGCACAACTCTTTCTCTATCTTCACGTTCGTTGAGACCTGTTCTATCGGAACGTGTCCAGGTCCTTCCACCATGGCCTGTACCTTTTCCTCTCTAGAGCGGTCTACCAGTTCTCCCAGAGTTATCAGTTCCTGGATCTGCGGTCTGTCAGTGGCGTCTTCTACAGAACCTGGCCTGAAACCGTCGCCCAGACTTAGAGTTATGTTATACTCTCTAGCTATCTCTAAAAGATAATCGAACTCTGAATAGAGGGGATTTTCCTCCCCGTGGTGAAGCATCCACGCCGTTAAAAAGGAACCTCCTCGACTCACCACGTCCGTTAGCCGTCCACTCTCTTTGAGGCTTTCCACGGCTTTCTGGGTCACTCCACAGTGGACTGTAACGAAATCCACGCCGTCCTCAGCATGTTTTCTTATACTGTTGAATATATCGTCTGAAGTCATATCTACTACAGCGCTTTCTCTGGCCTTCTCCAAGCCGCATTGATAGATGGGGACGGTACCTATGGGAAGGTCCGTCTCCTCTACTATCGTGCTCCTGATCTTGTCTATGTTTCCCCCGGTGGAAAGGTCCATCACCGTGTCGCTCCCATATTTTTCCGCTGTTCTCACCTTCTTTAGTTCATTCTCCAGATCGCTGTGGTCCTTCGATGTTCCAAGATTGACGTTAACCTTCACCTTCAACTCCTCGCCTATAGGCGTTGGTTCAGGCTCATGTATCGGATTGTAAGGTATGACTGCTTTCCCCTTTTTGACCAGTTCACACAATCTCTCAGGTCTTACAGGTTCTTCCTCTGCGGCCTTTTCAACGATGGGCGAAACGCCCTTTTCACACTCTTCTATGAGGGTCATCAAAGCAGTTCATGAACTCATCTCCCTTAAAACATTTTGGATAGATGATGACTAGGACTCATTTTAGATGTCCTAAAAAAACGTGATATCTACGTAAAACATTTATAAGTTGACCCCTCATTTAACTCATACTTACTTGAGGTGTTTCATTTGCCGAAGAATTCTCAAATAGATTGTCCTGTTTGTGGTTCAAAAATTCCGCTAGAATCTGATAAATGCCCAGAATGTGGAGTCGATCTCGACCTCTTCAACCTGGAACAAGAGGAGAAGAAGGAGGAGGAAAAGGCGGGTGAAAAGGAAGAGAGTGAAGAGGCTCCAGGAGAGCCGGACTATCTGAGAGACCTTGCGGGTGAAGAAGAGGAGGGCGAAGATGATATAATAAGCCAGATAAAGGCCCTTGGCTCCTCTGATGATGAGATCGACTATTCTGAATTTGAAGAGACCCTTGAAGGGGAAGAGGAGGAAGCACCTCAGAAGATAGAGAAGATTGAAGGCCTGGAAGAAGAGGAGGAGATGACAGTATTAGAGTGTCCCGTTTGTGAGGGGGAAGTATCCGAAGAAGCTGATCGGTGTCCCCACTGCGGTGCCATATTCGGTGAAGAAGAGGAACATGAAGAAAAACGCAAGCAGTTAGAGGAAAGTATCGAAGAAACCCAAGAGAGAATAAAGGAATTGCGTGCTGAGGAGATATCTTTAGCACTCATGGAGAAGGGCTCTGATTATTTAGATAAAATATTTTCCAAGGGTAGGTATAAGGAAGCTAGAACGATACACTCCATGCTCGAGGTCCAGCTCGACGATATAAGTGATATCCTGGACATGATTGAAGAGATAAGAGAGGATCTAGATGATATATCTGGATATACCGATGTTTCTGATCTAAGGGACAGATTGGATGAGGCCGTTTCCGATGGAAAGGAAGGCCTCTATAGAGATAGTGCCATGGAGTTGTATCAGCTCAAAGAAGATATCGGAAGACTCACGGACCAGATCGAGGAAAAGAGAGGAGCGATAGATGAATTAAATGATAAGATAGAGGAGGCAAAAGAAATCTTTTCTCAGGTCAGGGAGACCAACATTGAATCAGAAGATATCAAACAGGATATAAGAGCAGCAGTGAAAGCCAAGGGTAACGATGAGTACGAGGAAGGATTGGATAAGATCGATAGGGCTATAGAGATGTCCAATCAGATTTTAGATGTGTATGACAAGATCGACGAAGGAAAGGATTTGATCAAAGAGATGAGAGAAGAGGGTATAGATTTCGAAGAGTTCTTGGACCAACTTAAAGAGGGTAAAGAAAAAGCCGATCAAGGGAACTATGATGATGCTATGAGGACCCTCGAGATAACTGTTGATGAGATGAGAGGAGAGCTAGAGTTGGGAGCAACTCTCGAGGTGGAGAAAGAAGAAGTAGGAGAAGCTAAGGAGATAGAAGAAGAGGAAGAGGTGAAGGAAGAGACCGAGCCCGAAGAAGAGGAGAAAAAAACCGAGGAAGTCGAAGAAGAGGAGGAGGAATCAACTCTTAAAAGCGAGATAGAACAGGCGATAGAAGGTCTTGAGGAAAACATGGAAGAGCTGGAAGGAACCCCCATAGATATAAATTTCTGGAAGGATGATTTCGTACAGTTGGAGAAAGCATACAACGAGGAGAAATATGAGAAAGCAAAAGAAGTTTTAGAACCGGCCGAAGAGGAGATGGAAAAGATCCTCCAGATAAAAGATAACCTGGAAGAGATAGACGCCTTTTTGGAAGAGAATTCTGACTTGATAGATATTTCTGATATACAAGAAGATAAAGAGGAAGCTATAGCCCAATCCGAGATGGGGATGTACAGCGACGCTCTGAAGAAAACAGAGGAGATTCAAGAAGATGTAGAAGAAAAGAAAGAGGGCCTGGAGGGTAAAGTAGAGGAGATGAAGAAGAAACTCGATGACAAGCTCAGTGAGGCTAGGAATAAACTCTCAGAGATAAGGGATACCAGTCTAGACCCCAGCCCCCTAAAGGACGACATCCAAACCGTTGTAAAGACCAGGAAGGATGGAGAAGTCATGGATGGTATTGAAAAGGCGGATAGAGTCCTTGATAAAGCGGCGAGAGTTCTTGAGATAGCCGATGCCATCTCTGAGGGTAAAGAGAGGATTAAAGAGATGAGAGATGAAAACCTTGAATTCGAAGATTATCTCGAGGACCTGAAGGAAGGCAAAAAGAAGGCTGATCAGGGGGAGTACGATGGTGCCGAGCTGATTTTAGATACTACACTGTCCGCTATCGAAGAAGAACTCAGAGAGTCCGAAGAGGTTGAGAGAGAAGAAGAGAAGGCCGAGGAGAGTGAGGAAGTTAAGGAAGCTGAGGAGGCTGCAGAGGGACTAGGGGAGGAAGAGAAGGAGGAGTTACAAAAGACCTTGGAAAAGACTGATTCTCAGATCGATGAATTAGAGGACAGCGAGATAGACCTTGAATTCTTTGTAGAGGAGAAGCATGAACTTGAAGATGCGATGGACGAAGCGGACTTAGAAAGGATCCAGAATATCCATAAATCTCTAAGATCTGATTTGCAAGATATCGCCTCCCTGAACGAGGTCTGGACAGATCTTAGGGGAAAAGAAGAAGAACTGTCTGAATTCATGGATACATCAACCTTCGAGGTCGAAAAGGAGAACGTACTAGCTGAATGTGAAGTTGGGGAATATAATTTTGCCCTCGGCGACGCTAGAGAGCTCAACAATAAACTTTCTAGAATGTTGGAAATGAACGAAGACTTTCAACCTAAGTTAAAAGAGCTCAAAGATAAAATATCTAGCCTCAAAGACGGAAATATAGAGGTAACTCCGATAGAGGAGATCCAGGAAAGCGCTGAAGAAGAAAGAAATAAAGGAGAAATCGATGAAGCCATAGAGGATTTGGATGCTGCCCTAGAAAAGTCTGAGAAGGCCTTAGAACTGTCCGAATCACTAACCATGGGCCAGAAGAAGATAAAGCAGATGAGATCAGAGGGTCTGCCCTATGAAGAAAGTCTGAAGGAACTCAAAGAGGCTAGAGACCGAGCGGGATCAGGGGAATACGAGCAGGCTTTTGAAGACGTAAAGCACCTCTTGGACACTCTGGACCTAAGATTGGAAGAACGAGAACGCCAAAGGGAAGAGGAGATGAAAAAACACAGGGAAAGTATAGATCAGATAGAAGATCATATAGAGGAACTTGGAGAGACAGTGATAGATATAGAGCCCCTGGAGGATGGATTGGAAGAACTAGAGACTGCTTTCGAGGATCAGAATATAGAGGGATGTAAAGAGATAATCGAGGGCCTTGAAAAAGACATCCATCATATAAGAGAGATAGAAGAAGTTTTGGGCGAGATAGAGGATCTAGAAGAGCAGCTTAGAGACGAAGATGTCGATCAGATCGAAAGAGAAGTCCAGGACGTACATGACCACTGTGAAAAGGGAGATTACGAGGAGGCACTAGAAAAGATAAAAGATGCCATTGATAGGGCTCAAGAATTATTTGAGGAGAGTGAGAGGCAGAGAGAACTAGAGGATAGTTTCGACGAGAAGGTTGAAAATGCTAGGGCAAAGATATCGGAGGTAAGAGAGAGCCGCGTAGGGAGCGAACCAGTGAAAGACAAGCTCAGAAACGCTCTTAAATTGAAAAAGAAGGGTGATATGGAAGAGGCGATAGGAAATCTAGAGAGTGCGATCCGAGGCTCAGAAAAGATTCTAGAGATAGCTGGCCATCTCGAGGAGGGTAAATCGAAGATAAAAGAGATGAAGCAGGCAGATATGGACTATGGACCCCTTCTGGATGAATTAAAAGAGGCGAAGTCTAAGGCCGACGAAGGAAAATTCGATGAATCAAAGGATCAGATAGAGCAGACGCTCGAAGACATAGAAGATAAATTAGCTGGTGAAGGCGAAGAAGAAGAAGAGGGAAGGGAGGAAGTAGATGAGAAGGAAGAAGAGCTGAAAAAAGAGGATATCGAGAAGATACCCGAGCAAGAACTGGTAAAGAAGATCAGGGGTAAGGTTGCCGACCTGCAGGAACTTCTTGATATCGCATCCTACCTGGAGATAGATGCACAAGAATCTAGGGAGATAATAGACGAGGCCATCGAAAGTCTTAAGATGAAGAAATACAAGATGGCGTTCTCCTCGGTGAAGGAGAGTGAGAGTCTATTGAAAGGACAGTTGAACGAGCAGATCGAGGAAGAATTAGAGGATCTAGAGGAAGCGATAGATAGTACTGAAAGCGAGGAAAGGAAAGAGAACCTTACGGACTTGAGAACAGAGATAGAAGAGGCCTACTCAGAAAGAACGTATGAGGATATACCAGACCTCTTCGACGAATTTGAGGAGGAGTCAAAAGAACAGAAGATACCGGATGATCTATCTGAGAGTATAAAGCAGTTGGAAGACCTGATCGATGATGCATCTTCTGTGGGCTTCGAAGTCAGCGATGCTAAGGAACTGTTGGATAAGGGGAAGCAAAAAGCGAAAGGTGGAAGCATGGATTCGGCTGAGGACCTTATAAAAGATGCTGAGGACACTATAAAAGACGGTCTTCCAGGCTTTCTACAGGAAGAGATAGAGGGAGCCAGGGATGACCTGAAGAAGGCCAAGATAAGAGGTGCCGAGGTTTCCAGACCGGTGAAGCTGTTGAAGCAGGCTAGCCTTTCACAGGACAGTGGGGAGATAGCCAAGAGCCTGAACCATCTGAAGGAGTACAGAGAAGAGATGGATAAATTGGATGTAGACTTATAAGAGTCAATAAGATACGAAAAGGCTAAATAATCTTTCAGGAAAGGTATATCCATGGGCAAGTCTAGTAGTGATTTCGAACTGGTAGTCTTCGATATGGACGGTGTGTTGGTCGATATAACCAGTTCTTGGTACTGGGTCCACAGCCATTTTGGCGTGAGCAACGAAGAGTCTCTGGAGCTTTACTTCAAAGGGAAGATCGATGACGAAGAGTTCATCAGGAGGGATATACAGCTTTGGAAGAACCTCGACAGAGAGGTAAAGAAAACCGACCT
>CAYMXS010000045.1:0-17364 GCA_964394465.1 uncultured Thermoplasmata archaeon
CTGACCTATCATCGTGTACCAAAAACGTACAGCGTCGAGAGGGATTTCGTGTTCATATTTCTATTTTTCATGGTTCTGATCTTAGTGGTTCCCGTCACACTGATATACTACTTCTATGGAGGATTGCCAGAAAATTCGAATTCACCCGTCATCTACCATCTGCTGGCACAGCCCACGGCCGGTCTTCTGAACGTCTTCAATATAGACGCGACCGCTTATAGGACCGGGGCCAGCGTGATCATAAAAGAGATGTCTCTAAAGGGAGAACAGCTGCTGGTCCACATCGGGCTGTCGTGCACCGGTCTTTATTCAGTTACCACTTTCATCTCCGCCTTCTTGGGCTTCGTGATGGTCTACTTTACAGAGATGACCCGGGATCTGAGCGTCTTCCTTTTCCTGGGTATATTTCTTTCCTGGGTCGCCAACGTCCTCAGGATGACACTGATCATGGTCTCGGGTTACTACTACGGCATGGAAGCTTTACTGTGGACGCACCACAACGCCGGTGTCTTCATCTTCATGGGCTGGATAGCTCTATTCTGGGGCCTGATGTTCAAGTACTTCGATATACCTGTAGATGAACCAATGGAAGAAGCGGCTGCTTAGGTGTAAATATGCTGGAAAGGTATGATAGAATACTGGAAGGGAAGGAAGAACCATACTACCTTAAGGCGAAGAGAGAAGGAGAAGACCTTTCTGGTAAAACCTTAGAAGAGCTCTGGGAAGAACATGAAGCTCAGTTAAAAGTGGGTGTACCTTCCCTTGAGTTGAAAAAAGAGATAGCGGACAGACTGCTGGAGAACTGCATCTTCTGTGAAAGGAGGTGCGGTGTGAACAGAAAAGAGGGAGAGAAAGGGCGCTGTGAAGTACTGAATACGAAGATAAACTCCGAGTTCCTACACTTCGGTGAGGAAAGACCATTAGTTCCTTCGCATACCGTCTTCTTCGGCGGATGTAACTTCGAGTGTGTCTTCTGCCAGAACTGGGACATAAGTCAAAGAGTTCAGGGAGAAAAACTGGAGCCTAAAACGTTGGCAAAGATACTGAACAGTTCTGGAGGGAAGAACATCAACTGGGTAGGCGGCGATCCCACCCCCAACATATCTTACATACTGAAAGTGCTTTCACATCTGAACATCTGTAAACCGCAGATATGGAACTCCAACATGTATCTCTCCAGAGAGGGGATGTTATTACTTTCAAAGGTGATGGATGTTTATCTGACGGATTTCAAGTACGGTAACGACAGATGCGCTGAGAGGCTCTCAAAGGTGGAGAACTACACTCAGACGATCAGGAGGAACCACCTTATAGCCGAAAGGACCGGCGACCTTTTAATACGGCATCTGGTCCTTCCTGGACACCTAGAATGCTGCACGAGACCGATCCTGGAGTGGATAGACTCCAACCTGAAGGATCCAACGGTCAACATCATGACCCAGTACCGACCAGTATACAAGGCCGAGCAGTATCAGAAGATCGATCGGTATCTGAATGCTGATGAGAAAAGAACGGTCAAGGAACTCAAAAGGGGATACAGCCACCTGACCCAGGATATCTGACTATGAATAAACTATATATTTGTGGTTCAGATTGTTTTCTCGACGTTAGTAAGTAGCGTGCGGACCGTGAATTAAGGTGTAGATCATGGATACAAAAAAAGAGGAGAACTTCCACGAGTGGTATAATGAAGCGATAAAGAAGGCCGACCTCTCCGACAAGAGGTACCCGGTCAAAGGGATGAACATATGGACTCCCTACGGCTGGGAACTCATGTCCCTGATAGACAAGAAGACACGAAAACTGGTCAGAAAGACCGGGCATAGAGAGGTAAAGTTCCCGCTCCTGATCCCGGAGAAGGAATTCAAGAAGGAAGCGGACCATATAAAGGGGTTCGAAGACGAGGTCTTCTGGGTGACACACGCGGGGAGGAGAGAACTGGACATACCACTCCTTTTGAGGCCCACGAGTGAAACGGCCATGTATCCCATATTCGATCTCTGGGTCAGGTCACATGCAGATCTACCGTTGAAGATATTCCAGATGGTGAACGTCTTTAGATACGAGACGAAACAGACGCGCTCCTTCATGAGGATGAGGGAGATCCATTTCTTCGAGGCACACACGTGTCACGCCACGGAGGAAGGGGCCGAGGAACAGATAGACGAAGATCTGGAGATAATGGAAGAACTGTCGAAGAAACTGTGCATGCCCTACCTACCTCTGGTAAGGACGGATTGGGACAAGTTTCCGGGAGCCGAGTACACTATCGGAGCCGACGCCTTGATGCCCACCGGGAGGACGCTCCAGATGGCCGGTATACACCAGTACAAGACGAACTTCTCAGAGGCATACGATATAACGTACGAAGACGAGGACGGCGAGCACAAGAACGTCTATCAAACCACGTACGGCATGGCGGAACGTCTGGTAGGAGCTGTAGTGGCCATACACGGAGACGATAAAGGTCTATGCCTACCTCCAGCAGTGGCACCTACACAGGTGAGGATCATACCGATAGTCTACGGCGAGAGCCAAGACATACTGGATTACTGTGAAGAGCTGAAAGAGGAGCTTGAGGAAGAAGGGATCAGAGTAGACATGGACGACCGTGAAGACGAAAGGCCGGGGAGCAAGTTCTACGAGTCCGAGCAGAAGGGTATACCGGTCCGTTTAGACATAGGCAGCGACGAGTTCGAGGAGGAAAAAGTTACGGTGGCTCGAAGGGATACAGGTGAGAAAAAGGAAGTGGAAAGAGAGAATGCAGTCCAAGCGGTCAAAGAGACCTTCGAGAAGATGGAAGAGGACATGTATGCAGAGGCCGAAGAGTTCCTTCAGGAGAATATAGAAGACGTGGACGACCTTTCAAAGATCACAGAGGAAAAGATCTATAGGATCGGCTGGTGCGGCGAGAAGAACTGTGGAAAGCGCATCGAAGAAACGACGGATAGAGATATACTCGGCTCGAAAGCAGATGGTGAAGATTACCAGGGAGAATGCATAGTCTGCGGTGAAGACACTCAAAAAGTGGTATATCTCTGCAAGACCCACTAAGACCCAATAAAAACTAAACTATTCTTCTTCCTCTATGGAATAGAGCAGGAAACCGAAGAAACCGAAACCCATGAGGACAGCTACTACAGAGTAGAGTCCAACATCCACCCATACACCGAACATTATCCCCCAAGCTAGGTATATAGCTACACCTAGGGAGAACAGGAAGGCGTAGAATATACTGATATATTTTCTTAGTCCATCATCTTCAGTTTCGGCCATATCGGAAAACCAAGATTAAAAGAGGTATTAAAAGGTTTGGTCAGAGCTCAGTCCGAGTAGTGCGATTCGTCGAACGGCTCTGGATTGAGACCCTTCCTTTCGCGTATCTTGCCGACTATCTCAGGCGATAGGTTCTCGGGCACTTGCTCAAAGCCGGCGTGTTCTGTAGACCACAGGGCTTTTCCACCGGTGGCGCTCCTTATATCCCCGGAGAATCCGAACATCTCCGAGACAGGACACTTCGCGACTATCTTCGAGTTGTTGCCTTCCTGGTCCATGTCCAGGACTTCGCCTCTTCTCTGCTGTATCTCCACGCTCACGTTGCCCATGATCTCGGAAGGTACGTCTATGAACACCTTCTGTTTGGGTTCGAGTAAAGCTCTTCCGGCCTGGCACATGGCACCGTATATAGCATCTTTAACAGCCGGAATGACCTGAGCCGGTCCTCTATGTATGGTGTCCTCGTGCAGTTTCGCGTTCACCAGCTTAACTTTTACGCCCTTCAGTGGTTCTCTAGCCAACGGTCCTTCCTCACAGACCTCTTCAAAGCCGTCCTCTATGAGTTCCATGGTCTCGTTGAGATACTGGATCCCTTTCGTCATGTCCAAGAGGACGTTGCTGCCGATGAATTCCTCGAAGTTCTTCGATTCATCCTTGTCCATCCCCAGTTCCCTGAGTTCCTTGGACAGATCCGTCTTGTTCTTTATCTTACCGTGGACGGAAATCTCGCCCTGTTCGATGGCGTTGACTACGTCTTCCTCAAGGGGCTC
The DNA here is from genome assembly GCA_964394465.1 of uncultured Thermoplasmata archaeon. Classification (GTDB taxonomy): domain Archaea; phylum Thermoplasmatota; class Thermoplasmata; order Halarchaeoplasmatales; family Halarchaeoplasmataceae; genus CAYMXS01. The sequence continues at coordinate 4,047 of CAYMXS010000045.1, forward strand.
GACATCGAAGTAGAACCTGTTGTGCCTGTTCGGAGAGACGGCCATGAATGTGCCCCCTTCACCCTTGATCGTCTCTCTGTAAACCACTATAGGTTCAGAAGAAGTTATGGGCACGCCGTGCTCTTCCTCTATACGGTGCTCGGTGACTTCAAGATGCAGTTCGCCCATACCGGATATGAGATGTTCTCCAGTCTCTTGATCGATCTCGATCTTTACGCTCGGATCCGCCTTAGCTACCGAACGTAATACTTCCACAAGCTTTGGAAGATCCGCGGTGTTCTTGGCCTCTATGGCCTTTGTCACGACCGCTTCGGTGTAATGTTTCATCTCCTCGAAGGGCGTCACCTCGGGCACAGAACTTACCGTCGAGCCAGCTATAGCGTCTCTGAGTCCTCCTACAGCGACGACGTTGCCGGCCTTGATCTCGTCCACCGTTATCCTGTCGGCTCCGACGCTCAACGATACCTGTTGTACCCTGTTCTTCCTGGGCTGGTCGTCTATGTGTAGTTCCATGCCGTCCTTGACCTTACCGCTGAACAGTCTACCGACTGATATCTCACCGGCATGTTCGTCCATCAGTATCTTCGTAACCATCATCGCGGTGGGTCCGTTTTCAGAGCAGTTAATCATGGCCTTACCCAGCTCAGAGTCCTCGTCGCCTCTCCATATATGAGGTATCCTGTACTTCTGAGCCGTTATAGGATCGGGCATATGCCGGATGACCTGGTTGAGCAGTACCTCGTGGAGTGGAGCCTTCTTGATCAGTTCTTTCTCCTTTCCAGCGTCTATATGTTCGTATATATCCTTGAACGTAATACCTTTAGTTTCCATGAAGGGAACGGAGATAGCCCAGTTGTTAAGAGCGGAACCGAAGGCCACTCTGCCTTCCTCTACGTCCAATCTCCAATCGTCCTTGAACTCCTCTGGAGCGTTGTTCTTGATGAGCTCGTCCGCTTCACGTATTATCTTGTGGAACCTCTGCTGCATTTCTTCAGGACTAACATTCAACTCCTTGATGAGACGGTCGACCTTATTGATGAACAGGATGGGTTCGACTTTCTCCTTCAATGCCTGTCGTATGACCGTTTCGGTCTGGGGCATGATACCCTCCACTGCGCATACAACGATTATGACGCCGTCCACGGCTCTCATGGCCCTGGTGACGTCGCCTCCGAAGTCGACGTGGCCCGGTGTATCTACAAGATTGATGAGGTATTCATCTCCTTCGAAGTTGTGGACCATCGAGACGTTGGCCGAGTCTATAGTGATGCCTCTTTCCTGCTCCTGTTCATCGAAATCCAACATCAACTGTTTGCCGGCCAGTTCCTCGGACATCATACCGGCTCCAGCTATAAGATTATCGCTGAGCGTAGTCTTACCGTGATCGATATGAGCTGCGGTTCCTATGTTTCTGATCTGACGTGGTTTATCCATCAGCACCTGTGCCTTCTGGATATTCTTTTCTTTTCTTCCCATAATTCCACCTAAAAATTGAATTTCTATGCGATTATGATCATCATCTCGCTGATTGTGCCATCCGTTCTATCTCCTGCTTCTTCGAGATGGCAAAGCTGTTCCTGTCCGCTCTCGAGGCCTGGATTATCTCATCGGCCAGACAAGAAGCTACACCTCTATCATTCTTGTAAGTAGCCTTGACGGCACCGTTCGTTATATTGGACAGGGCGTGCGATAATCTCCTGCAGGGAGAAACGTCAACCGCTTTTGGTACTGAGATGCCGCCGTAGGTTATACGTGTGGTCTCTTCTCTAGGAGCGGTATTCTCTATGGCGTTGACCAGGACTTGGACGGGGTTCTCTTCCGTCCTATCATGGATTATATCCATGGCCTCTTTGACGACCTTATAGGTACTGTTCTTCTTACCGGTGAATTCCTCCGTCCTCATCAAGCGGTTTATCAGCCTCTCTATTATGCTGACGTCCTCCTTGCCGAAGCTCTTGTTGGCATGAGACCCGCCGCTGTGAGGTACCAGTATAGGAAAAAGATCGAGATATCTTTTAAGACCTGGATCGTGGACTTCGACCTCCTCCATATCGTACTTATCGAAGAGGAGTGGCATGTCCAATTGATCGTACAGCTTCTGTCTCCTGCGCTGTTTTTCAGATAACTGTTCTTCTTCGCTGTTTTCTTCTTTCTCTGCCATGGTTATCATCTCAACGGTTTTTCCTTCCTACCTGCGATCAGTTCGGTCAAAGCGACCCTGTTGACCTTTATGACCTTGTATCTGACACCGGGGATATCTCCGTAAGCCTTTCCTCTCATCCCACCTATACCCTCGATCAGGACTTCGTCGTGTTCGTCTATATAATTTATCGCACCTTCACCTGGGGCGAAGGCGGTAACCTGTCTTCCATTCTTTATGAGCTGCACCTTGACACACTTTCTGATAGCTGAGTTGGGCTGCTTAGCCTCTATACCGACCTTCTCGAGAACGATACCTTTTCCCTGTGGAGCACCCTCTAGTGGATCGGTCTTTTTCTTCATCTCGAGCTCTCTTCTCTTGTAGTCCATGTCGCTCCATCGGAACTTCTGTCGGTTCTTTTTCAGCTTTCGGGCAGCATTTAGTCCGTTCGGCACTTTTTCAACTCCTATTAAATTGCTGTTTATGTAGTATTATCATTCAAAGAGGTCTGGTCTATAAAGGTTTTGGTCCCCGGCCGCATTTTTCTTACGATCTATCAGGTGATGAAAAAGCTATCAGACAAGTATTGGATGCCTGTCCTTCATGCACTCTTCGGATTCGCCCAACTGTTCCATCAAAACTGCTATCATCGCGTCCAAAAATATCACCGCTGTATCCTCGAAGATCGTTCCCAGTGGTGCCAGTTCCTCATCATTTTTGGTTTCTTTCCTACCGATATCTAGAACTAGATCAGCATATTCAGTGAGCGTCGAGTTCGGCGAAGCGGTCAGAACTATGGAGCGCGCCTCGACCCTCTCCGATACGATCTCCGCGGCCTGTATAGCTGTCTGGGTTTCACCCGTTCTAGAGACGAAGAAGACACAGTCGGAGTCTTTGACCGCTGGAGTTATCGTCTCGCCTATGAAGAAGGCGTTAAGACCAAGCTGCATCAGCCTCATGGCGAAGGTCCTTCCCACCAGACCGGAACGGCCGGCCCCATAGACGAATATGTTTTCAGCGTCGGTTATCATCGAGACCGCTTCTTCCACCTTTCCCGGTTCTAACCCGTCTATGGAATGACCTATCGAGTCCAAAAGGTGATTCCAGGATTCGTGAAATCTATTCCTCATCTTTTCGCCTCTGTCTCAGCTCCTTCGCTATCTCCCGGGTGAACAGTCTCTCGAAGATGACCTTCATGTACATCGCATCGTGTTCCTTCAGCGGAGATGTGGAGATGATCGTTATATCGTCATCTGACTCTATGAGATAGTCAGCGAAGTCCTCGAACTGTAAGTCGCCTCTCTTTATAGGTGTCAACCTGGTTTTATCCTGGCCCCTTCTCTCCACACCGGAGAAATTGACATAGAACTCGTTGGGTATGAAGTTCTTACACTTGTCGAAGACTTTAGCAAAATCCTCCTTCTCTTCCAGTTCGTAGGTGCCCTCGGCCTTCATGTGGGCGAAGTTCAATATGGGTATGGTTCCAGATATCTGTCTTGAGACCTCCAATACCTGGTCCAACGTGCCGAACACATCTTCTCCGGTCTGGGTCTCTATCCCTATCTTCATCTCGTTCTCGCAGTGCTCACACATCCAGTCCCTCAGGCTGCGGAAGTTCTCTACCACTGCGTCCTCTATATCCTCTTCTTCATGGTCTTCCTCCCTCAAGCCAAGATGAGTGACTATGTTATCGGCTCCGAGTGCATCAGCCATTATAGCTGTATATTTGAAACTGTTCATCGAACTCTCTACCAGTTCGCCTTCTTTCTCGGTGAACTTCATGTAATAAGGAGTGTGGATGGACATCTTCACGTCGAGTTCCTTGCTCAGAACGTCCAGGTGTGGAAACTTGTGGAACTCGTTGGACACCCCACCTGTTATGGTATGGATCATATCTCCGACCCTAAGTTCTTTATCCAGGTCTTCAGGAAACACCTTTTCGTTGTTCGGGTCTCTGTTAACAGCTATGACGAACTTGTCGGGAACCTCTCTAGCTTTCAGTCCCACCTCATCCTGCTCCACGGGTCTTCTTTTTATATTGGTTCGCAGAAATTGAACTTCCAAGGCCGTCAGACCCAATTTGTGCACGTCTTTTATACCGTCTTCGAGAGTTCTTCCTTTGCAGGACAATGGTATGCCACTGGGACCAAAACGTATCATGTATTTTTCCTCCCGGTTATAATATCGTCATATAACGTGTGTGATTAAGCTATCCTCTATTTAAATTTAATGTGTCTCTTTGGCTCGTTCCTTCGGTTTGGCTTTGTTCATGAAGATATGACGGGAAATTATTTATGTACCCCTATGGATTATATAAAGATGAGGGAGATGTGAATGTCAGACCGACACCAACGTTTTAGGGAGCTTGAAGAGAGATACTCGCGGCTCTTCATGAACGGTAAGCCCAGAGAAGCAATAGAAATAGCTGAAAAACTCCAAGAGGAATACCCTGAGAGGAAGAGCAATACGGGCGTAGACCTAGCTCTGATGTATAAGGATGTGGGCGAAGAGGATGAAGCGGTAGAAGTATTGACTACTCTCTTGGAAGAAGGGTATTGGTTCCCAAAAGGGTATTTTCCAAAGGTGTTCGAGAGGGAGGATTTTGAAGAGAAAATACAATGTTGGAAGAGGCTGAAAGAAGAAGCAAAGAAGGAGAGTGAAGGAAACTATATCGTCCAAGAGCCAGAAACCGATCGAGAAGAAAAAGGTCTATTCATCGGACTGCACGGCCGCGGCGAGAACGCAGACTTCTTTAGCTGGAAATGGAGTTCTGAGAAGATCGAAGAAGAGTACCTACGGATCTATCCGCAGTCATCCCAGATGATAGGATCAGGTATGTGCTGCTGGGACAACAGAGAACTCGCCTACGACGAGATCGAAGATATCTACGAAGGCGTAAAAGGAGAACACAGCCAGTTCGATAAAAAGAGCATAATAGGCGGGTTCTCTCAGGGCGGCGGTCTATCCATCGATCTCGCCATGAACGAGGACCACGTACCAGTGGATGGATTCATAGCGGTTTGTCCGCCCGTACCGAACAGTATAACTCAAGAGGTCATAGAACAGGCCGTGAAGGACGGTAAAAGAGGTGTGATAATCACGGGAACTGAAGACCAGGTCTACACCAAACAGATGGAACTTAAAGAACTGTTCGAAGAATCGGGGTTTCCACACAAGTTCATGGTGATAGATGGGATGCAACACTGGTTCCCAGAAGATCTTCCAGCCTACCTGGATAAGGCGCTCAAATTCATCGAATAGGAAGTGAACACAAAAGAAAAAAAGAGAGGAGGGAGGGTGATTATCGTCAGATATGAGGTATGATAGCTACTATCTCCTAGCATAAGTAATGAGATAAGGGGTGCTTATATCAATTATCATAATATCTAAGTCCATTTCGAGAATTGAAACGTGCTTATATCGATAGAGACCCACGATAATCTATTAATATGTAAATTCTAATAGTAAAACAAGATGGTCGATCATTCTGATAAGGACCTAGTACTTCTCCAACTCGAAGGGTCAGAAGACTTTCGAGATGCTGAGGTCGTTCCTTTCGAGATATCCAAAAAGGGCGTAGGATCATTGACAGGCCTAGATGAACCTGACCTAGGGGAGGAGCTAGAGGAGTTAAAGAGAGACGGGCTTGTCGAGGAGGACACTCGATATGTAGAAGGAAAGAAGCGCGTCCGGAAAGCTTACTTCCTTACCGACAAGGGTGTAGAAAAAGAGAGAGATTTACTAGAACGCCTGTCCGATGAAAAAATAGAGGTGAAAAAAGAAGAGGGTACAGAAAGGATAAAACTGGGGAATATGGGTGAGTATCTAGATACGGAAAGGCCAGTGATAGAGGCCCTGCTGAGACTCGATGACGAGGGTAAACTTGACCTGACCAGATTCAGGGCAGAAGAGAGCGAGATATTCATCGGTAGGGATGAAGAATTGGCCAGACTGAAGCAGGAACTCGAGAGTACCAAGACAGAGGGATGTAGAGCCGTTTTCATAGCCGGGGAGGCTGGCGTCGGGAAGACGAGCCTGGTATCTAGATTGAAGCCCCACGCTCTCGTGAAAGGTTTTGACTTTTTGTCCGGAACGTGTCACAGTGAAATAGCTGATCCTTATCTACCTTTCAAAGATGCTTTCAGTAAGTACATGGAAGAAAAGGACGAGGTCTCCAAACTGGCATTCATAGGGTCCCTTCAGGGCCCCGAGATAGACAGCAAAAAGATGTTCGACGCCGAGAGGAAAGCTACTTTTTACGAGACGACCCAGTACATAAAGAGACTCGCCTCCGAATTACCACTTTTAATATTCTTGGACGATATGCACTGGGCAGATAGAGCCAGCCTGGATATCTTGAATTACCTATTGGAGAAGCTGGAACATGCACCTGTTCTCCTTGTATGCACCTACAGACCAGAGGAAGTGAGAGAGGACCATCTACTTCAAGATATCATGAACAGGATAACCCAAAAACCCAGCTGTGAACGTCTGGTTTTGAGGCCCCTAGAAAAAAATGGAACGAGAAGGTTGATCAGTTCCATCTTGGAACATCATGAACCTCCAGAGGATTATGTAGAATTGGTCTATCAGAAGACTAGAGGGAATCCACTGTTCGTCAAAGAGATCGTGAGACAGATGCTGGAGGAAGGGACCGTCAAGCCAGCTAAAAATATCTATCCTGACAGCGAAGAGATACAGGTCCCCCAGCTGATACAGCAGGTCATAGAAAGAAGGATAGAGAGGTTGGGCCAAGACCCAAAGAACGTGTTGGAGGCGGGCAGTGTCATAGGGGAAGATATCCCGTTCTCATTGCTCGTCGAGATCTTAGATGTCAACGAACTGGATCTGCTTGATCATATAGATACCCTCCTAGAGAACAAGCTCTGGTATGAAGATCCAGAGGAAGAGAGATTCCATTTTCAACACGCGATAATCCATGATACGGTATACCAGAGCGTGAGGAACACGAAGAGAAAATTCCTCCATAAACAGGTATCGAACAAAATCAGAGAGCTGTTCTCGGATTCATTGGAAGAGCGATATCCGATCCTGGCAAAACATTATCGGGAAGCAGGATATTATGATCCTGCACTCGAATTTTATATGAAGGCGGGAAGACAGGCCGAGAAAAAGTACGCACATGACGACGCAATAGACCTGTATGAAAAGGCCCTCGAGATGGCAGAGCAGTCTCCTGAAGCTGAACGCCTGGACGTACTGAAAAGGCTGGCCGAGGTACACTCCATCGTGGGGGATTACGATATATCGATCAAGTATCTGAAAGACGGTCTAGAAGAGACTCCTGATGAGAAAGAGAGGGGTGAACTCTACCGGAGACTAGGAGAAAAACGGATGGTCAGAGGTGAATACGAAGATGCCTTGGAACTGATACAGGACGGGCTCTCTATTCTAGATGGAGAAAGCCAGGAGCTTTGTCGGTTGCTGCACATAGAAGGCCGCATATACATGATCAAAGGCGATTACGAAAGGGCTGAAGATATATTTACAAGGGAGAAGGATATAGCTTACGGACTTGAAGAACTGAAGGAGGAGAAAAGAGCTCTACATAACCTTGGAACCATCGCATTACAAAGGGGAGCCTTCGAAGAAGCTGCGGAAAAGCTCCAAAAGGCCATCGACCTTCAAGAGGAGGGGAAACACAGAAAGTTGCTCGCCAATTCTCTGAACAACCTCGGTATCGTGTACCTTAAACAGGGCGACTTGGACAGAGCTCTCCATTACTATGATAAGAGTCTCCAGATCGAGAAAGAGATCGGGAACAAACTAGGCATAGGTCAATCTCTGAACAACATAGGTATAGTCCACATGAATAAGGGTGAGCTGGACCAAGCCTTGGATGCGTTCAACGAGAGTCTGGAGATCGAGAAGAAGATAGGCAACGAACACGGTAGAGCTTCCTCTTTGAACAACCTTGGTATAGTTTCGATGAAAAAAGGTGAGCTGGACAAGGCCTTGGAGTACAAGAAAAGATCGCTGGATATCCACCGCGAGATCGATGATATAACGGGTGAGACCCTCTGCTTGACGAACATAGGCGAGGCCTATAGGAAGAAAGGGGAGTTGGAGAAAGCTTTAGATCATCAGAATATGGCCCTTGAGTCCGCCGACAGGACCGACAACAGATCCAACCTCTCCTTGGTCTTCAATAATATGGGGATAGTCCAAAGGGACCTGGGCAACTTGGATAAAGCGTTAGAAAGGCTGGAAGAAAGTCTAGAGACAGCTAGGGAGATCGAAGACAAGAACAGGATATCGAGCAGTTTAAGAAACAAGGCGGCCATATACAGGATGGAAGGTAAGCTCGATAAAGCTGTAGAGCTCTCTCAGGAAGCCGTCGAGCTTGCAGAGAAGACCAACAGTGAAGAACAGGTCGCTCTAAGCCGGTTGGAGCTGGCCGAGGAGTTGGTAAAGGTAGGTGAGATAGAAAAGGGTGCAGAGCATCTAGATATCGTATCTGATATAATCGAGAAGGTCCACGAACCCTCTGTGGCTACTAAAAGAGAACTGGTGAGAGGTATATATAACCGGGAAAAAGGTGATCTGGATAAGGCAAGCAAGAGCTTCGAAAACACGGAGAAGATGATCGAAGGCAGAGGCGACCCTCGAGAACTTCCGAAGCTGCTGTACGAACGCGCGGTCCTAGAGGAAGAAAAGGACGATAAAGAACGATTAGAAGAATGCCTAAACGAGGGGCTAGAAGTGAGCAGAGAGATGGGCATGGAGTTCTGGAAGGAAAGATTCGAGAGAATGTTGGAAGAGATATGAACCCTTTGATCCATTCCAGATGGAGAGCTTTTTTCCTTTTTCTTTTACTCCTTTTTGTTAATCTGCAGTCCGGCCTGGCTTCAGAGTTGGGTACTGCCCAATCTAAAGGCTTAACTGGAGACGGCACATCAGAGTTGTACAAAGAGGTACAACAGCCCTTCAGGATAGACAATGACTCCGAGTTCGAAGGGCTCGCTTCCTCTTACGGATGGAAAGGGGACGGTAGTGAGTCAAATCCATGGGTGATAGAAGGTCTTGACATCAACGGGAGTGAGAGTGGTCTCTGCATATATATCGGCAACACCACTGACGATTTCATCGTGAAGAACTGTTCACTGCACCACGCTTCGAGAAATCTAAGCTCTAAGAATACGGCTCTCACACTCTTCAACGTGAGTAAAGGCTCGATTGTGAATAATGACATATGGAACAATGGAAGAGGTTTAGATATGATATCCTCTAAGGATTTAACGATACGAAACAACTCTATCAGGAACAGTCATAAACTCACTGAACCTTTTCCTGGGGCTCCTCCTTCTGGAATGAAGATATATTCTGACGGTAACGAAAAGTGGATTTCTACTAGACATAGGTCTGGGACTGTGTTCATGGGCGGGGGAGCGGAACCAGACGAGGCGATGCACTGGCTGACCGATAGGAGCGATGAAGGTGACTTCGTCGTCATCAGGACCGACGACTCCTCGGGCTACCAGGATTATATCTATAACCAGATCGGAGGAGTAGATTCCTGCCATACACTCGTCGTGGACAAAAGGCAGTATGCGAACTCCTCCTTCGTAGAACAGGTCGTTAGGAACGCGGAGGTCCTCTGGATAGCCGGGGGCAATCAGACAGAATACTATCAGATGTGGAACGATACTGGGTTGGAAAGAGCTGTAGAATACCTTTCGAACGAGAAAAGGGCAGCGGTCGGAGGAACCTCCGCGGGTATGGCGATACTGGGCGAGATCGACTACATACCGGAAAAACTGGGTATAAGGAGCTCTGAGGTCCTCTCCGACCCCTATCACGAGTTCATGGAGTCCAGAAGAGATGATTTTCTGGACGATATACCTTTCTCTGGAAATACTCTGATGGATACCCACTGGAGCGAGAGGAACAGGTCCGGAAGGACCATCGCGTTCATGGCCCGGAACATAGTCGATAACTATTCTGTTTATGAAGAGACCAGGGCCATAGCGTGCGATGAGAGTACCGCCGTCTGCGTGAACAGTTCCGGAGTAGGCAGGATATTTGGATGGGAGGATTATATGGATCACGCTTACTTCATGAAAGCGGACTCTCCGCCGGACCGCTGCGTTGCCAATGAAAGTTTGAACTGGAAAGACGCCGTCAGCGTTTACAAGGTGAGGGGATGGCCAAACGGCTCGAACACCTTCGATCTTTCCAGTTGGACAGGCTTTGGTGGGAAGTGGAGGGATGTGAACGTTACAAACGGTTCCCTGGATAAAGATATCCAGGAGCCCGGTATGACCGATAGGGGGGGAAACGATGACGGGGAGCTTAAAGCGGTGAAGAAAGATATAGAGACACTTGAGAATGGTCTGGGCGTGGCTTTGAACGACACCACCTATTCCTCCATCCACAACAACTCGCTCTCCTGCAATCTGAGAGGTATCCAGATAAAGAATTCTTCGAACAATACCATATTTCACAACAACTTCTACAACAATACGGAAGGTGCCTTCGACGACGGCTGCAACCTATGGAACAAAGCATACCCACAAGGTGGAAACTACTGGTCGAGTTTTGATGGTGCAGACGAGTTCTCTGGGTCGGGTCAAGATATAGATGGAAGAGACGGATTCTTCGATTCTAGAAAGGATATAATCGGCGGTAACAAAAGCGACAGTTATCCTTTAGTGGAGCCCTTCGATGGAAAATCCCCTGTGATCAAAGATATAAAAGTGGACCAGATCGGTATGACCAACGCTACTATCAGATGGAGAACGGACGATTTGAGCGATTCCCGAGTATGTATATCTAGGTATGGAGATATGAAGAATTCAACGAAGGTGCAGAGTGACGAACTGGTCTACGAACACCGCATCCAGTTAAACAATCTTGATGTGAACACCACCTACCATTTCGAAGTAGGATCAACAGATATTTGGGGGGAGAGTACCACTGTAACAAACGATTCTAACCATTATGAATTCACCACGATGCCGGACTCTAAGGAGCCTGAGATATACTCTGTCCAGGTGAAAGACGTAGGTGAGAGGTCTGCAACTGTGTCTTGGAAGACCGACGAGCCCAGCGATGGCATGGTGGTATATTCTCTTGAGGGGGATTTATCATCGGATCATACAGCCGTGAATACAAGCTTGACAGAGGAACATCTCGTGGATCTTTCGAACCTTACACCGAACACCATCTATCACTTCAAGGTGGTTTCGACCGACGAGAATGGCAATGAGGCAGAGTCTTTGAACGGCAGCGAACCGTATTCGTTCAAAACAGCTAGAAGAGATTACATCTTCATAGAGGACTTGACCTCCAAAAACGGAACAACAGGTGATAAATTCACCTTCGAAGCGAGAGTGTCTGCGAAGAACGCTATCTCTAAATCATATATAATTTATTGGTATGGATCAGGAAGAGAGTTTAGAGCTAACATGACCCAGAGATCGGATCGGTGGATGACCAACATAAGTCTAGCGCCGAATAAAAGTACACTTCACTATAGAGTATATGCCATAGATTCCAAGGAGAGCCTGAACAGCACCGAGATGAGTGATGTTTCTATAATCGATGACGACCGCCCGTTTATAAAGCTTTTATCAGCCAGTGATGCCACCACCGGAGATACTTTTACGGTGAGGATAGAAGGCCGGGACAACATGGGCTTGAAGTCGATGAAGGTAAGTTATTGGGTCGATGAGACAGTCACAACTGAATCTATCTCTCAGGTTAGGTCCCATGTATGGAAATTGAACATAACTCTCCCCTCGAGCATCACCGGTAAGTTACGATACCAGATAACTGCGGAAGATGGTTCAGGAAACACTGCATCTACAAACATTATGGAAGAAAGTGTCGTGGACAACGATAAACCCGTTCCCGTCATAGGATGCGATTCAGAAGGTGGAGAGATAGTTCTTAACGGGGATTGCTCGTATGATAATACAAAGGTCGTTAACTATACCTGGACGATCACGAAGGATGGAATAATCCTGTCCAAGGTCCATGGTGAATCATACAACTACACCATTAAAGAAGGGGGTAACTACTACATCTCTTTGAATGTGACAGATGTTGAAGGAAACTGGCAAGTATCTAGAAAAACAGTCCATGCAGCACCTGCTGGATCAGGAGGATCGGATAAGACAGAGGATCCAGCGGGTGTACCCTGGAGACTATTACTCCTTGTTATCACTGTTATATCCATCATAACAGGAGCGGTATATTTAATTAAGAATAGCTATTAACCAGTTCAGAACAAAGGTGTTACGATCATGGATATCGATATAGGCGAAAGAGAAAAGATGAACCTTGTAGGGCTTACACGTACCATCTCTTTAGAGGATGATGATGAAAGTATCGAGGATCAGGTCGGAAACCTGTGGGAAAGACTGGCCGATTTCTGTAGGGAAAGTTGGGGAAGTATAGAGCCCCATGTTGTCAATCCAGAACTGTCTTATGAGGTACATATATGGAACGAGGACGAGCTTGAGGAGAAGGGAGAACTCAACGTCTTCGTGGGCATGGAAGTCAACAGTCTGGATGATATACCTCTGGAACTGGTCGGTAAGGTCCTACCTGCCGGTGGATATGCAGTGGGAACTGTCAGAGGAGAGGACATAAAACACTGGGAGACCGACATCCTGCACGAATGGCTCCCAGAATCTGATTACATGATGAGCATGTTCAACGGGAAGTTGTTCCACGCTCAGTGCTATCACGAGGAGAAATTCAAGGGCGTGGATAACCTCGAGGAATCAGAGTTACAGGTGTTCATACCAGTGGTCAAACAGCCCGATGAGCTGGAAGAGGAGTAGGTTACTGGTCCTTCTTTATGAGGATCTTGTGCCAATATTATGAGATATATCAAAAGATATCATCTTATTTAATACTGCTAGTTGTTGATCTATATAGTTATAACAAGAGTATCATACCAGCTAATACTGGATCAGCGCCAATCCTCCAATCTCAAGGTTTATCCCACCTAATATCAGAACAGGAAAGATAATATCTATACTAGAAGTACCAGCCATCATCAGAGAGAAAAATAGCGCGACTATCCCCGCACCCAGACCTGCTACCACCAAAAGCAAACCTATCTGAGTCGATAAAGAATCTGAACCGACTTCCATTTTAATCACCTTAAGAAGTAAATATTAAATGGTATAAAAATTTATCGAGAAA